>CASEHV010000013.1 GCA_949287835.1 uncultured Helicobacter sp. | reverse complement strand
TAGTCTGCAACTCGACTACATGAAGCTGGAATCGCTAGTAATCGCAAATCAGCCATGTTGCGGTGAATACGTTCCCGGGTCTTGTACTCACCGCCCGTCACACCATGGGAGTTGTATTTGCCTTAAGTCGGAATGCTAAATTGGCTACCGCCCACGGCAGATGCAGCGACTGGGGTGAAGTCGTAACAAGGTAACCGTAGGTGAACCTGCGGTTGGATCACCTCCTTTCTTTACAGAGTAATACTAAAGATATTCATTTATCTTTAGCTAGTCATTAGAATAGATATATTCTAGGTTCTGCCTAGTTCTTGCTTAGTTGCCAGAGATTACTAATTAGGGGCTTATAGCTCAGGTGGTTAGAGCGCACCCCTGATAAGGGTGAGGTCGGAGGTTCAAGTCCTCCTAAGCCCACCATTGTTTGAAACTACGTTACTACATATAAAATTACTATCTCTCTAAAAAATTCCATATTTGCTTGAAATGTTTTTAGTGTCTAGCTGAAATAATAGCTTTATAGAATCCTTTAACATAAAACACTACCCCTCCACTCTAACCCTATCTATATACTCATTAAGCTCTCCTAGTGCATTCATGATTCCCACTCTAAAGCTACCTAGTCCTACGCTTTTCTCTAAGGACGTCTCGCCTGCTACTCCCATAGCACAGATTGCACTAACACAGGCGTAAAACGCAGAGTCCTCTCCCATGTCTCTAATTTCTTTATTTATCCCACTAAGTGCAGCAAAGACTCCCAAAATGGCACTACTCATGCAGCCTGTGCCTGTAATCTTTGATAGCTCTGGGACTCCATTGTGGATTCTAACTACCCTTGTGCCATTGCTAACCACATCTATCTTGCCTGTTATGCCGCATACGCAGTTATATTTCCTTGCCACATCTAGCGCCACATCACTCATATCGCAGTCTGAGTGGCTAGAATCTACCCCCCTAGCACCCCCCTCTATGCCAGAGAGATATGAGATTTCCGAGCCATTGCCTCTTATAATGCTAATTTTTATATCACGCAAAATACTATGCAAAACTTCATTTCTAAAAGACGTAAAACCAGCTCCAACGGGGTCTAAAATCACGGGGACTCCGTGCTTATTTGCACTCTTCCCCGCCTTTAACATGGAATCAAAAATGCGTTCATTCATCGTACCAATATTTAGCACGAGGGCATTAGACCTGCTAGCTACATAGGCGACCTCATTTTTATCATCTGCCATAATGGGTGAGCCACCTACTGCTAAAATGGCATTGGCACAATCATTTACCGTTACATAATTCGTAATATTATGCACCAAAGGATTAGATATTTTAGCATTATGCCAAAATGCCTTTATGATATTTTTCATATATATCCTTTATATTAATGAGATAAGTTATATGCTCCCACAACGCTAAGAGCTGGAACTACCACAGGCACTAGCCAGATTCCCATAGGAAAACGTAATGATAATCTAAAAGAATGCTGAGTAGGGGCATTTTCAAAAAAATCCACACGATAATTTAGACTTAAATACGCAAAAGTATGCGGGAATATTAAAATTCCTGCATCAAGATAGGTGCCTGTGGGCAGATTCCCGCTTCTGCTACCCACACCCGCAAATAGCGATATAGTCTGTAAATTATTAATGCGTAAAAACCACGGGTGATAATATGCCTCTATGCCAAATCTATGAAAATGATTCCTGCCATACTCATATTCATACCGTGCCTTAGTGCCAAAGGCATGAGGTCTGCTAGAAGATAATCCTAAATATCCAATATCAAAGGCAATGTGATTTGGACCACTAAGATTTGATATAAAATTATATCCATACTCACTACCGAAAACTTGTATCATATTCTGAAAACTAGGTGGCAATATAAAGTAATGATACATTACCTCATCTGTCTCCTCGCTGTGCAGAAAACTAACACATAACATCAAATAACAGAATCTTTTAAGCATTGAAAAACCCTATAAAATCAGCATACCATCGCCGTAAGAATAGAATCTATATCTAAGCTCTATTGCCTCCTTATAAACACGTATAGTCTCCTCTAGTCCTATCATGCTAGAAACCAACATAATAAGGCTTGATTGAGGCAAATGAAAGTTTGTCAAAAGTGCATTAACACGTTTTGGTCTGTTAAATGGATTCAAAAAAATATCATTTTTGCCTTCCATTTTTTTATGCTCTGCAAACCACTCTACACTTCGTGCTGCAGTAGTGCCGACACATAGAATCCTATCTCCACTATTTATAATCTCACTAGCCTTATTGCTAATAATGCAATGCTCACTGTGCATCTTATGCTCTAATATATCATCTGTGCTAACTCCTTTGAATGTCCCTGCTCCTACATGCAGAGTTACAAAGGCATGTTTAAAATGTGCTTTCATATAATCATACATAGCAGGAGAGAAGTGCAAACTAGCCGTTGGTGCTGCTAGGGCACCTTGCTTACTTGCAAATATGCTTTGATAATCTATTTCATCTTTAGAATTTGCCTTGCGTTTCATGTATGGCGGTAATGGAATCTCACCACATTTTTGCAACACTAACAACAAATCGCCATAGCTAAGATTGATATTGTCTCTGCAAAATCGCACTAAACGCAGGCCATCATCGCGTATATGCAGAATCTCTAGTGAAACACTCTCATCTCCTATCAAGGCATAGCAATCTCCAATTCTGCTTCTCCCCTTTATCTGCACTAAATGAGTGTTAGAATCTAGTGCCTCATGATATAGAAACTCTCTTTTAGAATCACCGCCAATTCTAAACGCATAAAATCTTGCTTTAATAACCTTAGTATCATTTAGTATGATTCTAAAATCTCTGGGTATAAAATCAAAAAGATTCCCAAAAGTGCTATGAATAATACTTCCCCTCTCTCTCTCATAGACTAGCAATCTAGCATTTTCCTTTGGATAAAGTGGTTCTGTGGCGATTAGCTCTTTGGGCAAATGAAAGTTATATGATGTTGTGTTGCGTTCAATATCGCTCATATATGTCCTATGATTTGTTTTTTAATTTTCTCATAATGCTACGTGGAAAATGTGAAATATCACTAATACCTTGCAACACAGAAAGGGCATATTGCATTGAAGTTTTTTTATATTTAAATACAGATGGATATTTGGAAAAATATTTCATTTTACTCTCAAAGACATGTAAAAACTGCCCCATGCCACGTCTGTATGCCTGTTCTCTCTCTTGAGAAAAAATAGAATCAAGGAAATTAAATAATTTCTCTCCATAATATTTACTCGGATAAAACGGCTTAAGCCATAGTGGCTCTTGCAACATAGATAAATACAAATCTCTATCATTATCTACCCTTATTATCTCATCTACTAAATCCTGAAAACTATCAAAATCATGTGCATTAATAAATGCCTTTGGATTAATGCTATATTCCATTAAATGCTCTGGCATATATGCTACCCCCCCCCCCCCCCCGTTGCAAATACTGCTATCTCCCCAATACACAGGAATGCAGCCTGCCATATAGGAATCAAATAGTTTTTCTGTCAAATAGCCCGGATAGCTAGAGTTCTCAAAGCAAATATTAAATTTATATCCCCTTAGCCATTCTATTTTATCTTTTACTGCGCCACCTATGTTGTTATTCCAACGACCGCCAGAATCTATTTTTTTATAGCGAGATATAATGTCGAAAAACTCATTTCTAACAAGATCCATAACGCCATAACCGCCATTGCTTATCGCGATTCCACAGAATTTTTCTCTCTCTAAAATCTCCCTTGACTTCAATATCTCCTCATCTCTGCCTAGCAAATGATAATAAAAATATGGTACACGTAAATGCCTGTCGCCAAACTCCATATAGTCAAAGTCGATTCCATAATCTGAAAGATTCCAATCTGTCCTGACATTCTCATGGGTAATAAATATCCTAACACAGTCATACTTTAAATGCTCAAAGCCAAAGGGTCCAAATAAAACAAAATCTGGCTCATCTGAATATATAAAATCATATTTTTTTGACATAAGATTCACATAAAAATTATGATGAAAATTATCCTGCGTGTATTCTTTATTCCAATCAAGAATTTTTATTTTCACTAGCTTTTTCATTAATGTCTCCAAAGATTATATGAGTCTTAAACTCTGTGCATGTGCTATAGCTACTGCTAGAGCATCACTTATATCTAGCGGCTTTATATCTACCTTTAATCCTAAAAGAAGTTTTACCATGTATGCTACCTGCTTTTTATCTGCCTTACCATTGCCTGTTAGAGATTTCTTTACCTGCAGGGGCGTGTATTCTGCGAAATTCCCTATGTCTTGTAGAATCTTTAGGCTAATTGCCCCTCGAAATTGCGCTAGTTTTATAACTGTTTTTGGATTATAGGCATAGAAAATGTCCTCCATGGCTACGTGATGAATGCTATTTGCCTTAAAAATCAAATCTATGCCCTCTATAAATTCTACAATCTGGCTTTGCAAATGTCGTGTCTGTATGCGGATAATGCCCGCATCTATTAAAGCGGGTCTGCCACCTAACACTGAGATGATTCCATATCCACAATTCCTACTTCCTGGGTCTATGCCTAGAATATTCATATCACATCTACACTGCCTTCCACAGGTAATGTCAAATGAATATTTTTAGGAATAGCTCTCATAATCCTATCAAAAAATGGCTTTTGCAATAATAAATCTCCGCAGACAAAAACCTCGTTAATACCGTAATTTACCTGCATATCTGCACACAAAGTCCCTATAAAATCTGCCATAGAATCTAAGACTCCATAGCACAACAATTCTCTTTCAACACCTGCTAGATGAAAGCTCATAAGACTTCTAATAATACGTGCCACATCAATATGAATCTCATCGTCTATCTTTACAAGTTTATAATCAATGCGAGGTCCCCTATCTCTAAGACAGCGATTTGCAAGCTCTAGCACATCAAAGCCAAAAATCTTTTTAATAACGCTAAAAATATCAAGCAGATTCTTAGAAGAACTAGGCAAAAACTCATCGCCACAACTAGCACCAAACTCTAGCAATCCCAACTGCTCTAACTGCTTTTGGCTAAGATTCCACGATGAGAGTAAAGCCTCATTTTCCTTAGCAAAATTCCTAAGCAATCTATCGCCACTCTTATAGCTATAAATACGATTTAAATATGAAAAAATATCATTTGGTATCAGGACATTTATAATTTCTTTAAAACTAGATTTATCCTCACCTATCTCCTCTATCAAAAAATATGAATTATTTACGCTAGATAAATATACGCAAAGACGTGCATTATCTGCCTTATTTATCATAAAAATATCAAAAAGACTCTTAGCCTCTCTATCAAATGAAAGCCTCTCTATACTCGTATTAGCACTCTGCGTTGTTACAAAGCGATTCTTACTAGCACAAATACTAGGATAGCAGTCATGATAATCAAGCAAAATTTCGCCATGATTCTTAGAATAAAAAAGATATACAATCTCATGCTCTGCTAAATAATGAAACAATGACAATAATACCAAATCGTTACTAAGAGAGGCAAAAATCGCACATGAGCTATCATGAAAATACTTTGAAAAAACCTCTTTACTCTGCACTCTGACAAATGGCTTCTCAAGTGAGGCTAAAGAAATTTTTTGTGAATCATCTAATCGCAGAAAACTTTGTGCATTATAAAGGTCGCAAAATACTACATGAGAATCTAAATCCATTTGACAAGCAGAAATACTTAGGGTAAAAATCTCACCATTTCGCCTTAGTGTAATGCTTTTTTTATCTAGTAGCATTGAGGCTAGATTTTTTATAGTATATAAATCTTTATGAAAAGTTACAAAGGGAGCAATATTATCTCTACAATCATGAATATTAGAAATATTTGGCATTGTCGGAATCTTGCCTCGCGGATTAATGAAATCGTCATGATTCTCACCATCAAAGATTCTATCCTCTAAGCCCTTATCTAATAAACTAAAATCTTTAAAAATAAAATTAAAGCTAAATGGCAAATTTGCAGAAATGCTATCAGATATATGCAGAATCTCATTTGCATTAGAACTGATAAATAATCTTAGATTCTCTACTTCATTACTATGCGCTATATTTTCAAACACTGCCTTATAGCTAATCCAATCTTTTGGAGGAGTAGATTCCAAACTATCTAATATCTCTATCAAAGCATTACTATTAGTAACAAAACGATGCTCCACCTCACCTACTAAATCATCTAAGATTCCAAGACAAAAGATAGCAAACTCAAGTGATTTTATCTCAAATACAAATACGCATGATAATATCCTCTTACTATCCTCATCGCTGTTTTGCTCCTTCTTTGATACAGATATGGCATTCTCACCAATGAATATAACCTCAGAATCCAAATCCATACTCCCTAAAATCCACGATAGGATAGATTAGCGATTTCCTGCAATGCCTTATTATCCTTCCTTGTAATACTAAAACCTAGATTCTCTAAATGCAAAAGGGCAGAATCTATCATGGTAGTAGAGCCATTTAACAAAGAATCGCTTAGGGTAAAAGCAGTATCCTCGCCTATTACCTCTGGAATGATTCCTATAACATGCACATGTGGCAAATCCCCCATAAGACGCATGAGATTTAATGTCTGTAACATCTCTACCTCATGGGCACTCCCTGTCCATGTGATAGATTGCGGAATATTGTCAAAATCAAAGCTATAAACATCACCAACATTCGCACCGCCAACGCTAACGCAGTCTAGCAATAATACCTCATCATAGTCTGCAATCAACGGTATAAGCATATTTGCAAGTGTGCCACCATCTACAAACTCTACACTATTATCTTTAGAAGTGAAATCAAAATTAAGCTTTAAATAATTGCATAAATGGACGCCAACGCCCTCATCGCCAAATAAAATATTGCCAATGCCTAAGACCAACACTCTCATTATGACAATATCACACTCTCTGATCTTCAGAATATCTATAACCACTCACCATAGCATCTGCCCCACCATTTGGATAACGAACGGAATTCCATATAACCAAATACACATGCACAGGCACAAAAATAATAAATACCCACGTAACGATATGATGAATAGCCCTTACATTCGACAATCCGCCGCACACGACCTCAACCCATTTAAACATAGAGCCAAGAAGACCACCAAGACCGTCATGATATACATTCGCATACAATGCAACGCCAGTTAGACAGACAATTAACGTAATAATAGATAGTGCGAAATAAGTGGTAAATTGTAGTGGATTATAAGCACCCTTTATATGAGGATGCTTTGCTACAAATAAATATGCACCGATGACTTGCACCCATACCAAAGGATTAACAAGCTGGATTATAGAGATTCTCTCTGGCTTACTAGACTTTGCAAAGAAAAATAAATACACGCGAAAAATCGAAGCACATATCAAAACAAATCCGGCCATGCAGTGAAATGCCCTACTATATGCCTGCAAAAATACAACAGGCTCACCATGATAATCAGGCTGCAAAAATGGATAGCCGATATAAAAGCCACTTGCAATGAGGAAAATTATCATAAATCCACGTATCCAATGCAGGAATCTCGTCATACCGCCAAACTCTAAATGCTGCTGAATCTCCTTATAGATTCCTGTGTTTGCATAATTATTCACCATAGCAAAATCCTTATAGCACAATGTAAAATTAATTATATCAAAAAGCAATTTGCATTTATTAGCAAATTTTAGGTATTTTAGCGTTAAATTTTAGACAAAGGATTATACATGTCAGATTATGAAGACTATGACGACATACCAGAAGAAGATGACTATGAGGATATGCTAGATGCAATAGAGGACGAGGAGTCAGAGGATTTTTATGATGATTATTCAAACCACAATCAATACGATGACGATGATTATGAGAATCCAGACATGGACTATGAGGAATAATGATGAAAAATTCTACATTGAATGTAGCTATGATACAGCAAAGTTACACAGATGGATTCAATGACTGCGTAAAGGAGGATTCTAATATTCTTGAGAGTTGGCAGTTTGATATGTCAAATAAAATGCTAGAGAAAACAAAAAATAGAATCATAGAGGCAAGTGCAAATGCAGATTTGGTATTACTTCAGGAATTACACACAACGCAATATTTCTGTCAAAGCGAGGAGACAAAATTCTTTGAATTTGCAAGGCAGTTTGACGAACATGTGGAATTTTTCTCAACACTTGCGAGAGAGTGTAACATCGTGCTTGTCTGCTCTTTATTTGAGGAGAGGGTAGCAGGAATATATCACAATACCGCAGTTGTCTTTGAAAAAGATGGCAGCATAGCGGGAAAATATAGAAAAATGCACATACCAGAGGACCCTCAATTCTACGAAAAATTTTACTTCACACCGGGCGATTTGGGATTTAATCCCATAAAAACGAGTGTGGGGAATCTAGGAATCCTAATATGCTGGGACCAGTGGTTTCCTGAGGCAGCTAGAATCATGGCTCTAAAAGGTGCAGACATGCTTATCTATCCCACAGCTATAGGGTGGTTTGATGAAGATTGTGATGATGAAAGGCAAAGGCAGCTAATGGCATGGGAGGGGGTGCAAAGGGGGCATGCGATAGCAAATGGACTGCCACTTTTTAGCATAAATCGAGTGGGATTTGAGAGAAATCCGCATTATGCAGAACATGCAAACACAAAAGGCATTAGATTCTTTGGCTCTAGCTTTGCAGCAGGTCCGCAAGGAGAAATTCTAGCAAAGGCTAGTAGCGATAAAGAAGAGATTTTATATGTAAAATTAAATAAAAATAGAATAAGAGAGGTTAGAAATATTTGGCCTTTCTTTAGAGACAGGAGAATTGAGCATTACCAATCACTGCTAGAGTTGTATTCAAAATAGCTTTTTTGACTAAAAACACTAACACCCGTAATTCCCATTTTCCTAGCATGTAGCATAAGCCTCTTTGTGCCTGTATAATATAATCTCATATTTTTTAGAATCTTATCTTGCATTTTCTTGTCATTTTTATCCAATGCTTTATAAAAAAAGCTTAAAAATTCATTAAAGATTCCAAGTTCTGTGGCATTATGAGATTCAAAAGCATTGATATAAAAAGCTTTTTCTCTCCATTTATTTATATCAAAAAAGAAATTTGCAAGACTATCATTCACGCCATACAACATATCGCCACATATCGGCGCACCAATGCTTCTTGCATGTATTCTTAGCTGATGCGTCTTGCCACTTATGGGTATGAATTTCACAAGGCTAAATTTTTCGCGTCTAAAAAATCTATGAAAATTTATAGAATCTAAATCATTTATCCACCCACTATCTCTATAGTCAAATATATCAAAAACTTCATTGCATTCATAAATAGAATCATAAACACCCAAAGGATAGAGTATGCTAGTAGCCCTGCCCTGATGTAGCTTCTGCTTTAAAATATGCCTAATATCGCTAGGATAAATAGGATAAATCTCCTCATTTTCGCTACTTCCCTTGATAGAAAGATTGCAATATCTAGGCTTGTGAGTAATATCTGATTCTATCAACAAGCATTCTTTTATCTCCCCTCTTAGCAGTGCAATATATTCCTTAAAAATCTTTTTTTGTATGAAAAGATTTTTGAAAAATATTTCACTTTTTTTATCTATTGAGCAAAGAATAAGCCCACTTGTATCATAATCTAGCCTATGACAGACATTAGCCTCCTGCCCAAAGCTAAACTTCACTTGGTCTAGCAAACTCTTTTTATCACTCAAAGATATGGGGTGAGTTAGCAGAAATGGCGGCTTATCAAACACACATACCTTATAAATTTCGTAACTTTTTTGCATATTTTCTTGTTTCTGAATGCTGTGTGAAGAAGTGCTTTTTGTGTTTTTGGAATTTATTTGTGTATTTTTAGAATCTAGATTCTGTAATTTCACGTCATTCTGAGGGCGTAAGCCCGAAGAATCTGTGAAGTGTTGATTTTGTACAGATGTTTCGCTCTCGCTCAACATGACAGTGCGGACATTGTCCTCAACATGACGTAAAGTCGTCATTCTAACACGATATAAATCCGTCATTCTGAACGAATGTGAAGAATCTTTTGAATCTTTATTGGATTCTAAAAGTTTGTTGTGTTTAAAAATAAGAGATGTTTCGCTTCGCTCAACATGACGCAGCACATCTTTTATTAGGTCGTCATTCTGAGGGCGTAAGCCCGAAGAATCTTTGTGTAAATTTTTAGATTCAAATATCTCACCCGCAAAATCTGAAAAATTATCCATTAAATCATGATTTAATTCATCATAAAAATAATGAAAATATTTAGATTTTTTATAAATTTTTTTAATTACAAAATCCTTATTCTTAGAATCTAATGCCTTGTAATAAAACAGGAGGCACACAGGCAACAGTCCTAAATCTAGTGGCACAAAGTCATATAATCTAACAAAGCCAACATCTAGCATATCCCCCTTACGCACCAATTTACAGCCTTGATAAAGTCGCTTTCTATCTAGGATTTTCTGCACTTTTGCATTACTATATCCTAAAATTCTTAGGAATTTCGTAGCTTTCATACGCTCTGGCACATAATGTCTAGTCTCTATAAAGCCCATAGATTCTATCCACGATAATTATCACTCTATTCTCAAAGCTAGAGAAACTAAGAGAGGCGCTACACATTATCACATCTGCCTCTCTAAATTCAAACTCACATTTATCACTAAAATAAAAGCCTTTCATCATGCCATTTTTTATATGAAAAAAAAACTCTAAAAAACCACTGGCCATTTTTCTAAACTTCATAATCTCTAATTTTACTAGGAATTTTGGTAACATATTGCCATTACCGTATGGTTCAAAACTATACAAAATATCTAGCAATTCATCACTTAGTAAATTACTATCAATGCTACCAAATGTATCACTACTGCTAGTAGAATCAATAAAAACAGGGCGAAATTCATTGATAAAATCGCTAATGCGATTACACTCAATCTCAAGTCCGACCGCACCCACATGCCCCCCATAGCCACGCAAAACCTCGCTTAAGCCCTGCAGACTAGCTATCAAATCCACATTTCCATAGCTACGACCGCTACCCTTATATGTAACATTTTTACGCACCAAAACAAAGCATGGTTTCCTAAATTCATCAGCCATTCTACCAGCCACGATGCCAAGCACACCCTCATGCCAATCATCACCCACAACGCAAATCATGGAATCATTTTGCAAAAACTGCTCTACACTATCAAATGCCTCTCTAGCGACAATATCCTGCAATTCCTTACGTTTTTCATTCAAATCTCTTAGATATGTAAAGCTCTCTTTGGCTTCTATTAGACTTTTTGACCTTAGAAAATACAAGGCAATGGTAGCCTCCTCCACTCTCCCAGCGGCGTTAATGAGAGGAATGAGTCGAAAACCCAAAGTCTGAGAATCAATATAGGAATTACTCTCGCTAAAGATTCTAAAAGCGGCTCGATTTGTCCATTTCATCTGACTTATGCTAAATCTGCTAATCGTGTGATTTAGCGAATTTAGCGGCATCACATCGGAGAGCGTGGCAAGTCCAGCGAGTATTAATAAATCTTTCATGTTAAGATGATTTTGTATGTTTCGTTTTAACTCTTTTATGAAATTATATGTTACTTTTTGTGTATAAATATTTTTTGTGCTTTGCGGGATGCTGCGTTCTATGTTTTTCTCCTGTGTGATTTGTGGTGGTGGATTCCGCTTAGAATTTAAAGATGTTTCGCTATCGCTCAACATGACGGTGGTGGCATTATCTGCAACATGACGAGAATCTGTCATTCTAACATGATGTAAATCCGTCATTATGAACGAATGTGAAGAATCTGGATTCTGTGATATTGTGTCATTCTGAGGCATAGACGAAGAATCTTTTGAATCCTTATTAGATTCTAAAGGTTTGTTGTGTTTAGAATCAAGAGATGTTTCGGCTAAAGCCTCAACATGACGTAAAGTCGTCATTCTAAGCGGTAGCGAAGAATCTTTTGAATCTAGATTCTTTAAAGATGTTTCGCTATCGCTCAACACAATAGAAGAAAAACTACGCTCAACATTATAAATTATTTTACATAGCTCACCACAAGAATCTTCATCAAGATTTAGCAATGCAATCTTAATACCACTGCAAAGATACCACGCCACAAGGGCGCCGCAGATGTCTTCATAAGGAAAGGTGCAGGCACTTTGCTTTGGATTAATCAGATAATCACAAGTGGGAATCCTATCTAGCCCATTATCTTTATCTAACGTGTGATGGTCTGTAATGATGAGTTTTATGCCGCTTTCTTTGCATAGCTTTGCGGCTTCAAAGCTTGAGATTCCATTATCCACAGTGATGATTAAATCCACATTTCCAAAGCGGTGCATTATCTCATCAAAAAGCTTGACACTAAAACCATAGCCGTGCAAAAAGCGATTTGGAATGATAAAATCCACTTCATAGCCTAGTGCCTCGAAAAAATCAAGCATAATGCAAGTCGCACATACTCCATCGCAGTCATAATCTCCTACGATGATAATTTGCTCTCCTCTTAGCATACACTCTACGATAAGATTACTAGCCTCCTTTACATTATGTAGCAAGTGGGGGTGCGGCAAATCCTTTATAGACTTAATATCAAAAGTGCTAAATCTCTTTTCAAGACTAGATTCTATACTATCAAGACTATCAAAATGTGGCACATCTGAGGGCATATCCTCTAGGCTAATGTAGGGCATATTGTCGCTTCATATTCAAGGATTGCTTGACAAACTCTAGTATGATTGGATTTGGATTCTGCAGTCGTGAGGTAAATTCGGGGTGAAACTGCACACCCACAAAAAACGGATGAGAGGCAATCTCGACTGCCTCTATTAGCCCATCACACTCACCGCTAATGACTATGCCATGCTCTGTTAATATATCTTTGTATGCTGGGTTTGCCTCATATCTGTGTCTGTGGCGCTCTTTTATGAGATAGGCATTGTTATAGGCACTCTTGAGTTTAGAATCTACTTTTAAGGCGCATTCATACTCGCCTAGTCTCATGGTGCCGCCTAGGGGAGAATTATGCGTTCGTATCTGCTTATTCCCCTCTTTGTCGATGAAATCCTCTATCATGTAAATGATTGGATTCTCACACTCTGGCTCAAACTCTGTAGAATTGCACCCGCTAAGTCCGATGACATTTCTAGCGTATTCAATGAGTGCTAACTGCATGCCAAGACAGATTCCAAGATAGGCGATATTATGCTCTCTGGCGTATTTTATAGCCTCTATCTTGCCCTCTATACCTCGTTTGCCAAAGCCGCCGGGGACTAGGATTCCATCTAGGCTGTGTAGCTTGTCTATGGATAGATTCTCAGAATCTATAAATTGTATATCTACCTTTGTATCAAGATGTGCGCCTGCATGGATTAGTGCCTCTATGAGGGATTTATAGGATTCTTTTAGTGAGAGATATTTGCCGACAAGTCCTATATGCACCTGCTTTGTGGGGGATAGAATCTTTTTGACTAGCATATCCCACTCGTGCATGTTGGGATTTAGATTCTCTAATCGAAGTGTGCGGGCTATCGGCACTAAGATTCCATCACTCATGAAATTTATCGGACATTTATAAATGCTATTTACATTTTGTGAGCTAATCACGGAGTCATACTCCACGTCGCATGAGAGTGCGATTTTATGCTTTATGTCTTTGCTAAGAGGGATTTCAGAGCGAGCGATGATGATTTGCGGACTTATGCCTATGCGGCGCAACTCTTGAATGCTATGCTGAGTTGGCTTTGTTTTTAACTCATCTATGATATTAATGTAAGGCACGAGTGTTACATGGATATTTAGCACGTTGTGGCTACCTAGCTCGTGGCGCATCTGTCGTATAGCCTCTAGGTATGGCATACCCTCTATATCTCCCACAGTGCCACCTAACTCTACGATGAGAATCTCATAGCCATCACCTGCCCTTTTGATACGCGATTTTATCTCATCTGTGATATGCGGCACGATTTGTATAGTCTTGCCTAGATACTCACCCTTTCGCTCCCGCTCTATCACAGATTTATAAACCTGCCCTGTGGTGAAATTATTCTCCTTTGAGAGACTTTTATTTAAGAATCTCTCATAATGCCCTATGTCTAAGTCAGTCTCTGCACCATCTTTTGTTACAAATACTTCGCCATGCTCTAGGGGACTCATAGTGCCAGGGTCTACGTTAATATAGGGGTCAATCTTTAGAATCGAAACTGATAAATTTGCATGTTTTAGCAGAGTGCCTATGGAGGAAGATGAGATTCCCTTGCCAAGAGAGCTTAATACCCCGCCTGTTACAAAGATATATTTTGTCATGTAGAAAAAACCTTGATATTTTTGTCCTCATAATTATAATGAAAAATTGATTATAAATTGTGATTATAAGATATGGTGGCGGGAGAAGGATTTGAACCTCCGACCTTTGGGTTATGAGCCCAACGAGCTACCAGACTGCTCTACCCCGCGTTATTACGAAGATTCTATTATGCTAATGGCTGGGGTACAAGGATTCGAACCTCGGAATGGCAGGACCAAAACCTGCTGCCTTACCGCTTGGCGATACCCCAAACACAAAGACGACATTATACATAATTAAGATTAAAAAGTCAAATACTTAGAGTATAATTTTACAAAAATTTTAGGATTTTAAAAAATGTATAAAATTCGGGTGAAAGAAGCAGTAGAGGCAATAAAAAATGGAGAGATAATTATCATTATGGACGATGAGGATAGGGAAAATGAGGGGGATTTAGTTTTTGCAGGAATCTTTTCTACACCAGAGAAGATTAATTTCCTAGCACAAGAGGCACGAGGGCTAATATGCGTATCCATCACAGAGGACATAGCAAGGAAGCTAGACCTACCCCCCATGGTGTCAAATAATAATAGTAATCACGAGACCGCATTTACCATATCCATTGACGCAAAGGAGGCTAGGACGGGAATCTCTGCGTTTGAAAGGGATTTAACGATACGTCTTATGTGCGATAGGAATGCACGACCTAGCGACTTTGTAAGACCTGGGCATATATTCCCACTAATAGCAAAGGAAGGTGGCGTGCTTATTAGGACTGGACACACAGAGGCTAGCGTGGATATTTGCAGACTAGCGGGTCTTGCGCCTATTAGCGTAATTTGTGAGATTATGAAAAAAGATGGCTCAATGGCTAGGAGGGGGGATAAATTCCTGCTTGACTTTGCAAAGGAGCATAATCTAAAGATACTTTATGTATCTGATATTATTCAGTATCGCTTGAATTTTGAAAAATTAGTGCATGAACTCTCAAGAGAGCAGACAAATCTGCTAGATAATGCCTGTGAGAAAATCATATTTAGCGACCATTTGGGGCAGAAACATGTGTGCTTTAAATTTGGCAATGTCTGCAATGATGGGGTGCTGGTGAAATTCCACTCCGCTAGAAGTAGCATAGAGCTAATGCAGAATAATGATGAGTTTAGAGACTTGATAGCTAGTATTAATAAACTAAAAGAGAGTGGCGGATATTTGATAGGGCTAAATAATGAGATTAGCAGAGATGTGGATACAAGGAATTATGGCATAGGCGCACAGATTCTAAGACTGCTAGGCATAGAGAGATTTAGACTTATCACCTCTAAGCTAAAATTAGATGAATACTCAGGTCTTAGTGGATTTAATTTAACGCTAGTGGAGAGGGTGCATGTGTAGGAGGGATTAAACTTATTTAGAAGTAAAAAACTATGCTTTGTTTAGAATCAAAAATATTAGTTTTAATCTTTACTCCAAAACAAAGTATAAACAACTACTCAAACTTAAGACCCGGAACAGTAGAGCCAATATCTCCAACATAAAATATATAATATCAATATCTTGTGGTAATGCTACAGGTAGTGCGTATATTGCTTTTCTTAAAGTTTCTTCAAGACGTTTATTCATTTCATCTCTTCCCTCTTGTTTTAACAGCTGATATATTTCATAAGATTTAATTACATTCACTGCACTATCTGATATGTCATAACGTTTTGCATAAATCTGTTCCTTAATGGCTTTTAAATTATAATCCGAGCTATTTGGAATACCAAATCCAACGACAAAAAATCCCACCCATCCCGTATCATCTTTTAAACAAAGTTCGTCATATATGTTTCCAAAATCAACGAAAGTATAGGTTGTATTATACTCATCGCCACTAGCACATGCTACATCACAAACTACCATACTTACCCCTAGCAGACTAACAACATTTAAATGTTCATCGTCATCATCATAAGAAAATATATAAAGGCTGTCAGACATGACAATATCTATATCATCGCTTTGAATAATATCATTCACCACGTACTTGATATTATATGCCAACTGCTCTGTGAAATAATTTGGCTCTCTTGTTATAATTTCCCTTATTTCATTATATACTGCCTCCTGTATTTTAGGCATGTTTTCATTTAGCCTGAAAGCAGAATCTGGATTGTTTAATTTAAAAATTATCTCAAAAGATGCAAGTTGATTGTCTAACTTAATCCTAAATTCCTTAGGCACACTGATAGTGTTAGAACCTGTATATGCTCCATTACTATCAACCCGCAATATTTTAAAGCTCGGGAATATCACAGAGCTAACCTTAGAATCTAATATGCCATTTAACTTATCCGCTATTGCATTGGATAGTTTCAATCTATCGCTAATACTATCTAACTCACTAGAATTCATCTGCGATGCTACAGATGAGATAATCTCTCGTATCTGTGTTACATGATTTGATGCTTCATATCTACCATTTTTATCAGACATTATCAAGATGACATTAAATTTAGCTACACCACTTGATGGAGCATGAAGATTAAACACAGGATTAGAAAAAATAGCATTTGAATATTTAAAAGTAAATGAAGGTTGCAATGCAATCTCAAATGGCTCTTTTAACTCATAAAAAGAGAAATTGCCACTTAAGGATTCCATGTATCCATGATTTTTTGTATTCTGTGCTAGTTGCACTAGCTAAAAGAGAGAAAATAAAGATTAAATAACGCATACTAAATACCTATGGCTGAATGAGGAAATTTGGGAAAACAACGGTAGATACACTGCCATCTGTTAAAACGCCATTTATGCCGCTTGTTAATGCCGCTCTAAGCTTCGCCCTGCCCTGTGCACTCTGCACTTCATTAGCATAGAATCCACTCACTATGTCATTAACAAGGCTTCTTATTGTATCCAGCTTGACATCTACCTCTTTTGATACACCCTTATTTGCAGCTAGGAGTGTTAGGTTAAACTTAGCAAAACCTGCCGTCCTGGGGCTATCTGGATTCTGTGGTTTAAAATTAACAATAAATTCCTTCTCTAAAGGAATTATCTCAACAGGATTTTTAAACGCCTCATTCTGCACTAAAGCCTGCTGCTCTGGCGAGAGATTTGCAATCTGAGGGGCAATAGAAGCACCGCCACCAGAATCATGCCCCTCCTCATCGCCACCACCCATAAATAGGAAAGCCACGACACCACCTAATAAAAGTATGACTACAACGACTCCTATTATTACAAATAAAAGTCCCTTTCCCTTTTTCTGCTCAGGTGCTTTTGCTTCTTCTTCTGCCATCTAAACTCTCCTATTAAAATAAGCTAAACTCGTTTTGCCAAACTTAGAAATCTTGCATAGTCTAAACATACCAAAACTATCGAATATCTCAACATCACTCATCATCTCAATGACTATTAAACCAACGCATTCAAGCAAAGATTCCAAAGACTCCAAAAAAATCTTTATATCCATATAAATATTTTGGAATCCATCTCTACAACTAAAAGGCGGGTCAATATACATGATGACACGACCAGTCATATCCGTATCAATGTAGGATAAATCGCTAGTGATTATATCATTTTTCAAAATAGATTCTCTAAGAATTTGATTTGCTAGGATATTTCTACTTAACAAAAAATCCATATTATAAGAATCTATATGAATATCATTAGCCCTAGATTTAAAAGTGGCAATGTTTTTTTCTAATCTTAAAAAAACTTCTTTGTGTTTTTCAAAAAATATTACTCTATCTGCTCCAAGGGACAATGCCTCAAATCCCATCTGCCCACTCCCTGCAAAGCATTCAATGAAAATACACCCTCGCATACTAAATCTTACGGTATCAAAAAAGGATTTTTTCACTAGCGATTTTGTGGGTCTTGTGTTAGAATCTTTTGAAGCCTCTAGTGAAAGTCCCTTGTAGATGCCCTGTGAGATTCTAAAGCTATATTTATGTTCTCTTTTTATCATCTTTGCGTAACTTCTGCTCATAGATGTATTTTTCATCGCTCTGTATTTCGTCTAATTCTTTTTTAAGACTTCTGTAAGCCTTAAAAACATTCAAAACCGCCGCAGCAACGCCATAAAATAGCCCAACCCATATAAGCCAATAATAACCTAGCAATTTATACAATAAATATCCAATGCCAAACCCAGACAACGTAGCAACGACCATAGAGATTCCAAGTGAGAGATTGCTAACCTGCTTACCGATATTGCCTAATTTACCCATCTTATTTTTATCTATATCATCGCTCATATCTAACTCTTTAAATCAAAAACTACATATTTATCCACACCCCTAAAAATGCAGTGAATCCTATCTTTCTCCCTATAAAAAAATGCCCCCTCTAGCATATATGGCCACATAGAATGGCACAACGATGGTGAAATGCCATGACAGAAGCACACTAAGGAATTAACAAACGTATCATGCGTTACAAATATTTCCATTTTATCCGTGTCATTTGCAAAAATGAAAGAAAATAAGATTCTCATGCACTCATGTAAAGGCTTCATGCCAGAGAGATTCTTAGCACTCAAAAACTGCTCTATAATCCACTGCGGCGGATATTTGATAAAAAGCTCATCTGCAAGGATTTCATCATAGATATATGAATTAAATAATATATCCGTTGGCAATACAGAAATACTTCTGCCATGTGTTTTCTCATAGCCACTAGAAATAAGTCTTGCACTCTGCAAACATCTCTCAACGGTGCTAGAATAGATTCTATCTAAGTCAAAATTACAGAATCTACCAAAATGCTCTGCCATTTTCTTACCCTCTGGTGTTAGCAATATATCTAATCCATTGCTACCATCGGGTATTTTGTCTCTTATAGAGTGCCTTAAAACAAGTTTTGCATTCTTTGGTGCCAACATGGCACTTTTATAAAAATCCTCATATATCGTTGCAATCATTCTCTATCCTCATGCTACATTTTTGGTAAAATCGGCAGACTAATGGAATCTACCTTGCCATTTAGTGTTTCTAGGAAGTCCATGATTTGACTTATCTCTGTGCTAGATAGCCTTATGCCTAGCTGGATACTTCCCATTTCTCTTATGGCATCAGCTAGGCTAGTAAAACCGCCATCATGAAAGTAAAAAGATTTAAGAGCAACATTTCTAAGCGATGGTGTCTTTAGCATTTTATCCTCTCTCATGACTAGAGCATTATTTTTTGCAAATTTATAATCTTTCATAACGCCAAAAGGCTGCAATGTGCCACCAAGATTCACACCCGTATGACATGCCACGCAGCCCTTATCTATAAATACTTCTAGCCCCCTTGCCTCTTTAATACTCATAGCCTTTATATTTCCTGCTATAAAGTCATCATATCTACTCTGAGTATTAAGCGTCATGATAAATGCAGCTATTGCCTGTGCGATTATATTAGATGTAACATTTACCTTTGAACCATAAGCACGTTTGAAATATGCCATATATTCCTGAGAGTTTTTAATAGATAAAATAACATCACTCATATCTGAATTCATCTCATTCTCTGCCACTAGGGCTTTTAAAACAGACCTTGCAATGATATTTTTAGCCTGAAAAATCGTGTTATTCTTATCTGCCCTATCTTGCGCACTTATGCTACCATCAAGATATGCTACGTCATTAAAAAGCATGTTATACAAACTAGGAGGATAAACACCTCTGCTATCTTTAAGCAAACTGCTACCTTGCAAAGAGACATTATGACATGAATTGCATGATAAATTTTTATTCCTGCTAAGACGTGGGTCAAAATATAGAATCTTTCCTAGCAATATTTGCTCTTCACTCATTGTTGTCTCTAGCTTGTTAAACATGGCTTTTTGAATAGGTAAAACATCATCTGGCATTGGTGCTAAAGCAGCTTTCTGTGCTTTCTGCAAAATTTTTTGAAACTCTAATCCTATATCTTGAAAACTAAAACTAAACTGAAAGAAAAGCATAGAGGAACAAAATAATATACAGACTAATGTTATGATTCTATGCAGAGAAGCATTAAACTTTCTACCCATTGGCAATCTCCTGCTCTATCATATCGCTAAAAGCCTTAAATATATAATTAGAATCTTTTGGACCCGGACTAGCCTCTGGGTGATGCTGAATAGATAAAATCGGATAATGCTTATATCTAAGACCCTCTATTGTGTTATCAAATAAATTTCTGTGCGTAACTATCGCTATTTCTTGTATAGATTCTGGGACGTTGTAATTATGATTTTGCGAGGTAATTTCTAGTTGTTGTGTTTGCAGATTTTTCACAGGGTGATTTGCCCCGTGCTGCCCAAATTTTAACTTATAAGTGTTATAGCCAAAGGCATTACTAATTAATTGATGTCCAAGGCATATAGCAAACATGGGGATTCTAGCCTCTATTAGAATCTTTATTTTCTCTATTTGATTAGTCAAAAAGCTAGGGTCGCCAGGTCCATTACTCAAAAATACCCCTACAATCTCGCCATTTCTATATCTATCCACAATGTCATTAGCACAGAAACTAGAAGAGATTACTTCTACTATAAATCCCGCATTGCTTAGTTCATTTAAAATACTTTTCTTTACTCCAAAATCTATGGCTACAATCTTTTTTGCATGTTTCATAGCGGGTGAAAAATCAAAGGTGCCAAAATCAAAAATAGATTTGTCATGAATATATCCCTCTTTTGTGCTAACTTCCTTTATATAATCTATCTCATTAATTTTTTTAGAATCTAATAATATCTTTCTCAATTTCTCTTTATCATTAATGCTAGTTGAGGCGACGAGATTTAGCGCCCCGCTATCTCTTAGCATTTTTACAATGCCGCGAGTATCTACGTCAAAGATACCTATCAATCCCTGCTTTTCAAAAAAATCTATCAAATTAGAAGTTGCCCTAAAATTTGATTTGGACTGATTAATATTTCGTATAAAAGCACCCTTTGCAAATGCCATTGTAGATTCCATATCATTATCATTACAGCCCACAATGCCAATCTCTGGCATACAAAATACTATAAACTGCCCAGCATAGCTAGGGTCGCTTAGAATCTCTTGATAACCGCTAAGGGAAGTATTAAACACCGCCTCCCCCACAATGCAATCGCTCTCTGTGCCAAAGCTTTTTGCCTCTATGAAAACATCATTTTCAAAATAAATCCATACCTTCCTGCTTTTAAACATTGCAATCCTAAGTAAATGAGTTTGATATGATTCTATCATGATTTGCAAAGATTCCAAATTTTAAAAACCAAAGATTCAAAACAATATGTTAGCATTCAACAAAATCTAAAGGAGATGATATGACACAAAATATTCCAGCTATTCCAAATATTCTTACAAAAGATGATTTTAAAACATTCGTAGATAATTTTTACTCCGAACATAAAAAACCAAAATGCTTTGGAATCTCACGTTCCGAGCTATCCCACATTGATAGTAGCAGGGTGATTACTCTTAATTTCCCTATGCTAAATTTTGAAAATAATTACGGCAGCTTCGCAGTCTTTGCCTATGCGGCTAGGATAGAATCTTTTAGCGAAAATGAAGTCATAGTAGATATTGATGCACCCTTTGTCTTTCGGGCGCTTTGTATGTTTTATCCATTTATTATAGAATCACTAGAGGAGTTTAGCAAAAGCTCTAGCGATTATGACACGGTATTATCAGATTTTAAGAATCTATGCAATAAATTCAAGACAGACCCTCACTCTATAAAGCGGGCAGATATTCTTTTCTCAAATAGTCTCGTGCATAAGCATATCGGCAAGCATCATAAGAATATCCAAATCGTATTCGAACTATTGCGTCATATTAGCGAGATTTACAGAGATGATAATGATTCCTATAAGTTCCAGCTAGTAGCCTTCTTTGAGGATAGTAAGACAAACTCCTTGCAAGTGGCTTATGCAAAGCTACATGCACTATCTATGGGATATGCCCCGCTTCGTAGTCTAAATTTAGATGGAATCTTTGCATTGTTTCCAAATCTTGCATGGAGTGGAAATAAGGCTTATGAATTAGAATATTTGCGTGATAATGAGATTTCGCTAAAAATGGATGGTGCATTTCCTAACATCGATTTTATCGATAAATTCCCGCGATATTTAATGCAGGTATTGCCACAGGCAGATAATATTAGAATCCTAGATAGCTCTAAGACTCGTTTTGGTGCATTCCTTGGTGCGGGCTATACGCAAATGCCGGGTGCTAGTTATGTGAATTTTAACGCAGGAGCCCTTGGGGCATGTATGAATGAGGGTCGCATAAGCTCATCTGTCATCGTAGGAGAAGGCACAGATATAGGTGGCGGGGCTAGCATACTAGGCGTTCTTAGCGGTGGGAATACAACGCCCATAAGCATAGGGAAAAACTGCCTTTTAGGGGCAAACTCAGTAACAGGCATTAGCCTAGGCGATGGCTGCATTGTAGATGCGGGCATTAGCATACTTGCAGGTAGCGTAGTGAAAATTAGCAAAGATGAAGCACAAAAAATCAAAGAGGTAAATAAAGAATTTGAGATAAAGGAGGATTGTTTGTATAAAGGGGTGGCACTTAGCGGACTGCATGGAATCCACTTTAGAATCAAATCACAAGATTCTCACTTAATCGCTTTTAGAAGTAAAAAAGAGATAGTGTTAAATAGTGATTTGCATTAATGCAATCACCGCTTTTAAAAAAGCGGTGATTATAAAGGTTTAAAAAAGGGGGATTATTTAAGAGTTGGAATATATTTAGCCAATGCCTCAATATCCTCATCGCTTAATCTCTTAGCCTGACCTTGCATAATCTTGCCTTGTCCATGTCTGTTTAACGTGCCAGCTTTATAGCCCTTTAAATCCTCTTCGATTTCTTTAGAATCTAATGTATTAACTATCTTGGTCTTATTCAAATAGGATTTTTCCATTTTTGCACCATGACATGTCTTACACTGCTTTGCAACTATCGCCGCAGGGTCGCTTGCCGCAAATGCAAATGCACCTAAACCTAAAAACGCAATCAATGATAAAGTCTTTTTCATTACAAAATCCTTGTATATAGTTTTGAGTAAATTTGATTATATTATTTTTTTATGGATTTTTATCACAAAATGTATCAAAAATGTGAAAAACATTGATTTGTTACAATATTTCTTAGAGAAAGTGAAAGTCAGAATCACAACGCAAAGGCTTGGGGTAACCAAAGCGTTGATATTAAAGAGTTTTTATAAGTTTCGTATGCTGATAACAGTAAATGGCGGACAGGGAGGGATTCGAACCCTCGGTAATCTTGCGACTACGCATCCTTAGCAGGGATGTGGTTTCAGCCAACTCACCCACCTGTCCTTGAAAAACCGAAATTATATCATTTTAAATATTAAAAATAACTTAAAGTGATAAAAAAGCAAAAAGATTCCAAAATGAAATACAGAATCCACAATAGAGTAAAATTTTTTGATAGAATGTAACAAAGCTTACAAGAGGAGAATGAAATGACATTTGAATACGCAAAAGAAATCTTTACTCTGCCATTCATGGAGTTACTATTTAAAGCACATAGTGTGCATAGAGAGAACTTCAATCCAAACACCATGCAGACAAGCACCCTCATGAGTGTAAAAACTGGGGCATGCTCAGAGAACTGCTCATATTGCGCACAGTCATCTCACTACAAGACAGGCACACAAAAGGAGAATATGCTAGATTCTGATAGAATCATCGAGTATGCAAAGAATGCAAAAGAGCTAGGTAGCTCGAGATTCTGCATGGGAGCATCTGGGAGGAGTCCTAGCGATAGCGAGTTGGAATCTATATGTAATACTATAAAGGAAGTCAAAAAGCTAGGCATGGAGACCTGCGTTACACTTGGATTATTAAATGAAAATCAAGCAAAGAAGCTAAAAGATTCTGGTCTTGATTTCTATAATCACAATATAGACACATCAAGGGAGTATTACTCAAATGTTATTACCACAAGGACGTTTGAGGATAGACTAGATACTATTAAGAATGTAAGAGATGCGGGACTAAAGATATGCGTAGGCGGGATACTAGGGCTAGGCGAAAGCAATGATGATAGGATTAGCATGCTAGTGCTATTAGCAAATATGGAGACGCCACCAGAATCTGTGCCAATCAATCAGCTAGTAAGAATCCCCGGCACCCCTCTGCAAGAAGGAGAAGATGTAGATAGTTTTGACTTTGTCCGCACAATAGCCCTAGCTAGAATCTTAATGCCAAAATCCTACATTAGACTATCTGCAGGGAGAACATCTATGAGTGATGAATTACAGGCACTATGCTTCTTTGCGGGGGCAAACTCTGTATTCTATGGTAACAAACTGCTAACTACAAATAACATTAAGCCAAGCCGAGATGATAATTTATTTGCAAAGCTAGGGTTGCATAAACAGGAGTTTTTGGAGATGAAGGCTTAGGTTTTTAGCAAAATAGCGTTGGTAGTAAAGATTGTCTTACTATCCAAGTCTATATTTCTAACATACTCATCTATATACGGCACGTAAAAATTATCGCTAAGAATGAAATAATAAACATTTCCAATCTGCATAATATCTTTCACATTTCCAATCATCTCTCCATCATCTACCACAGACATACCGACAATGTCAAAAAAGAAAAACTCATCTTTTTGCAATTCACAAAGATTTCTACTCTCCTCTATGGTGCTATAAAATTTCATATTTCGCATTAAATCAGAATGCTCCCTGCGGGTTATTTCATTTATATAAACAACAGATGAATGTGGATTATATGAACGCAAACTAAATGGTATAAACATATCTCTAACAGATTCTACATTACTAGAGATATGGAAAATGTCATGAAGAGAGGAATGATATTTTAAATAGAATCTTGCACCCTGTGATAAAACCTCATGAAAATCTGTTAGCAAAAAAATCTTGATTCCACCATGTAGCCCCACGCTTTTACCAAATGAGCCAACCGCAACAACATCACTACTAGATATGTGTAATAAATCCATGAAATGAATTATTTATCTATCGCAGACACAAAAAGCTCGTAGGACAAGCCATTTTTAGCCTTATGTGCAGAGAGAATATTTTTCAAAGCACTAACCATTTTTCCATCTCTGCCTATCACACGACCCACATCATCGCTAAGAACACCGATGGATATAACATAGTCGCTTTTATCTCCTACACTCACAGAAGTGCGGAGGTAATCTGGATTTTTTACTATCTTTTTAATATATAGCTCTAAAAAATCTTGAATCTCAAGTCTATCATCTACCATGCCATATACCTATGATAACTACTGCTTACTTAATGCAGCAACCCTCTCACTCATTTTAGCACCCACGCCTTTCCAATAATTTAGCCTATCCATGTCTATTTTAACTGCCGGGGGATTTGCAACAGGATTGTAGTATCCTATGGATTCTATCCAGCCACCGTCTCTTTTCTTTCTTGAATCAGTTACTACAACTCTATAAAAAGGCTTTTTCTTTCTACCCATTCTAGTTAATCTTATAACCGTTGCCATATATACTTCCTATTTTAGATTCTAAAAAATCGTAATTATAACATAACTAAATAATTTTTTAACGATTAGCAAGATAAAACACTGCCCTAAACTAAAATCTTTTAAAAGAAATCAATAATGGATTATTCGCTACACTCAGAATAACAAAGAATCATAGATTTCAAAAAAGATTTTTCGCCTAATGCTAAGAATAATATAAAACATCATGTCAAAGCGTAGTAAAAACATCTTTATGAAATTCTTAGATTCTAAAGATATTCATTTAGAATGATAAGAATCTAGATTCTTCACATGCGGTAAGACATGACGCAAATGTCATGTTGAGCGAAAGCGAAACATCTTTTTGGAATATAGATTCTTGGACTTCGTCTCAGAATGACGAAAATTTATAGAATCCAGATTCTCAGTCATTCTGAGCGTAGCGAAGAATCTATAAGCCGTCATTCTGAGGTGTTAGCCGAAGAATCTCTAAGAGATGTTTCGCTAAACGCTCAACATGACATGTATTTCCGTCATTCTTCGCCTTTGGCTCAGAATGA
This sequence comes from uncultured Helicobacter sp., assembly GCA_949287835.1. Lineage (GTDB taxonomy): Bacteria > Campylobacterota > Campylobacteria > Campylobacterales > Helicobacteraceae > Helicobacter_A. Next base: position 40,592 of record CASEHV010000013.1, on the reverse strand, counting down.
CGCATGGCAAAGATTCTTTAAACTCACTCAACATGACATAGGAATCTAAAACATATACTTAGTCATGTTGAGTGGCAACGAAATATCTACGTGGAATCTAGATTCTTCACATGCGGTAAGACATGGCACAAATGTCATGTTGAGGACGTAAACCACAGACATCTTTTTGGAATATAGATTCTTCGACTTCGTCTCAGAATGACGAAAATTTATAGAATCTAGATTCAAACATTCCTCACTTAAGTAAGATGATAGAGGATTTTGTGTGTTAGCGTTCATAAAACACAAGGAAATTAATTTTTAGATTCTAATCACTTCCTGTCTTATGATAGAACCCTCCTTGATTCCCACCACACCCTGCTCTAGCAAAGATTTTATCTGCTCATTGCTATATATATTGTGATTATATGTAACAACGCAAACCTCATCTCCTTCTTGCAAGAATCTGCTTTCTGCAAACTCTGTATAACTCGTAGCACCTATGGCTACAATGATATTTTTAGGATAGTTAGCCCTCTTAAGAATATCTCCTATATTCTCTAGCACCGCATGGTCTTCTTGTGTATTTAGCTTTTTGATAAGCCAATTTATTAGCTTTCCATAAAAATAACTATAATTTGTTAGTTTGGCGTTATCACCATATTGATATGCCTTGCCATCTACCAAAAGAAAAGATGTTAGGGAATAATTATCGCAAATGCCACCATGCTCGAATTTATCTATCGCAATCTTAAATCCACAACCCTTAGAAGCACATGAAAAGTTTTTCTTCTGACTTAGCTTAACCGCACTTTTATCATTCCGTATAGAAGCATCATCAAATGCCATAAAAAACTTCGGAATCAAATCTTTTACAAGATTATTCTCATAGACAACTTCGCACTCAAGACCAATCTCTGGCTCTGCTTGTGCCTTTAGAGAAGTATCATCGGGCAGAATAATTTTCTTATTATCAAAACAATATCTGCCAAGAAATGTATTATCTTTTGGAATATAAAAAGGGAAAATACCCTTTGGCGCACCTTCCTCATCGCTTGCTACGTTGGCAAAATCATTAGCTTCACCAGCTTGTTCTAAGTGGTTTGCAAAATTACCCGCAACACCAAAACCTAAAAATTCTTTCATAATTTCCTCCTGTGAAAACCACGTAGCATAAAAATGCCTAACATTAAATAGTCAAAATCATAAAGTTTAAAGTAGTAGTATAATCTGCAATATATAAGAAATATCAAAAATTCACATTTTATAAAGCAAATTTTTAAAAACTTGTTACATATCGTGTATAACCTCTGTGGATTGATTCCATATATTTATGATATAAAATGCAATTCTTACATATTTTTTATGCAGGAATGTAAAACACATGTTTTGAATCCAAATAATTATAAATAAAAATATAGAATATGATAATTTGGTGATTGTATAAAGTTATTTTTCATTATGTAAAAATATTACACATATTAAATCATATATGAAAGATTCATAGTTACAAAAAGAATGTTATTTCATAATAATCTTACCCATTTTGACCTCTACCCTGCCCTTTTGCTTTAGTTTCTTTAGAATCCTAGATATAGATTCTGGCGTTGTGTTTAGTGTTTTTGCAATCTCTCTTTGCGTTAAATTATGTAGTATATGTTTGTTGTTTTGTAAGAAGTTTAGGAATCTAGTCTCTAATGGTTGCTCCATTTTCTTTATATAATTCTCTAAAATTGTAATTTTATTTAACAATGATTCAATAAGCGATAGACAGAACTCTGTATTAACTAAGTTTTCCTTGAAATGGCTATATTCCACAGATGCGATTTTGCTTCTCTCTTGACATATCGCACTAGCAGGATATGGAATCTGCTTTAAAGTCGGCATTTCTGCGATGAATCCGCTTTGCGTAAAAACATGTATAGTCTTTTCCTCAAAATTATTGCCATTTGTATAGACACGCACATTTCCCTCTAACAGAAAGAAAAAATGCGTTGGAATCTCGCCCTCCATGAAAACAATCTCGCCACTATTATACGTACGTATCCTAGCATTCTCTATCATTGAATCCATCTATATCCCTCGCTATTTAAATTCATCAATTATAATACAAAGATATATTTTCTATGGAGAATCATATTGAATATCATCGCTGAGATTTTGTCAAATATCAATGTCATTTTTTACATAATAGCATATCTTGTTGGGGCAATCCCCTTTGGTGCATTGATAGTAAAGATTTTTGCAAATAAAAATATTATGAAGCTAGGCTCTGGTAGCACAGGTGCAACAAATGTATATCGTGCATTCAAAGATATAGATGAGAAAAAGGCTAAATTCTTTGCTATATCTACCCTAGTGCTTGATGCACTAAAGGGGTTATTTGTAGTGCTAGTAGCAAAATTTGCAGGATTATCCTTTGAGACGCAATATCTCATCGCGATTTTATCTATCATAGGGCATTGTTATAGTCCGTTTTTGGGATTTCAAGGTGGCAAGGGTGTATCTACCGCTATGGGAAGCGTTATATTATTAATACCCATTGAATGCTGTCTTGGTCTTTTGGTATGGTATGTAGTTGGCAGGGTGTTTAACATCTCATCGCTATCGTCATTGCTTGGCGTATTAAGCGGGATTATTCTAACCTTTATTGTACCAAATATCGCTCCACTACCAGAATCCATAAATATAATATCTCAGATAGATTCCCACTCCCCTCTTATCATCATAGCTATTATTATCATCAATACACATTTAGATAATATTAAAAGATTGATAAAAAGAGAAGAGGGAAAATTTAATCAACAAAGCACACAATGAGATTTCTAATTCTTACATGCTGTTTATTTCATACACTTTTTGCCATTGGCATTAATGATGTCGTTAAACTATCTTTAAATAACACTTATCAGCTAGAAAGCAAAAGACATATTGTAGAATCTGCCATTGCAAATAAAAGGGGGGGATATTATCTCTTTGCTCCTAGTGCAACTGTTGGATACACATATAATTATCGTTCGCCACAGAATAGTCCATCATTTTCATCAAATACATTTAATGTAACAGGAAATCTAAATCTCTTTCGGGGACTATCGGATTTTAATAGCTATAAAAAACTAAAATTAGATGTAGATGTTGCCAAAAATGATTTAAACATAAGTAAAAATGACATAGCCCTAAGCACAAAACTAACATATATAAAAATACTAGAAAATAAAGAATCTCTAAAAATTGCAAAAGATTCCATAAAACTGCTAGAAATCCAGCAAGCACAAGCAACGCAGTTTTATGTGCATGGCATAAGTGATAAAAGTGCTGTGCTAAGTGTGGAGGTAAATCTGGCAAATGCGAAAATAGACCTTAGCCGTGTGCAGATAGAGTTAGCCTACAACCTAGATATTTTGCAAAAGCTTAGTGGAGTGCTTTTTAATGCAGATGAGCTAGATGATGTGCTAGTAGATGAGGATATAAATTTTGATAAAATGCAGTTATTAAATCAAATATATAATAATAATTTGAATATACAAGCCATAAAATTATCATTAGCAAAAAATACGCTTGATAGAAAAATAGCAAATTCTCTCTACTATCCTAGCATAGATATAAGTGCTTCGAAATTCTGGTATGTAACTGGGGCGGATACTTCCATTATCAACACAGGATTGCAATCACAGATACGTTTTGATGTTACTTGGAATATTTTTAATGGCTACAAAGCATTTTTTGATTCCCAAAGCAAAAGAGCATTATTCCTTTCGCTAAACTCTGAGTTGAGTGATTTACAAAAAGACATAGATACACAGTTAGAAAATCTCCTAAATAATCTGAAAGTCTCAAAAGAGCAGCTAAACCTAGCAAAACTCGCACTAACCCAAGCTGAGGAAAATTATAGAATAGTTAATAATCGCTACCAGCAAAATATAGCAAACTACATAGAATTATTAAATGCAGAATTATTACTCACAAATGCAAAAAGTCAATTAATAACCGCACGATATGAGATTGCAGCAAATATAGCACGTATAGAGCATTTAAAGAGTGAGTATATGAATTAAGAGTTTAAAAATTAATCTTGATTAAAGATATTCCTAACTAAGTTAAATAACAAAAAGGATAAGATGTATCTTTAAACTAGTATGCTTTTTAAAGAGCAAAAAAATCCATTACACGCTATCAATAGGCACTCTAACTTAAGCGCCATATTTATAATACGCAGCACAGGCACCCTCACTGCTAACCATACAACTACCAAGTGGCTTTTGCGGTGTGCATGCCTTGCCAAAAACCCTGCAATCACGAGGTTGCGCTAGACCCTTTAAAATTTCGCCACAAAGGCAGTTTTTATTCTCTTTTGATTCTATGTATGGAATCTCAAAATGCAAACTAGCGTCATACCTGCTAAACTCCTCCTTTAATCTCAAAGATGAGTTAGGAATGTCGCCTAGCCCTCGCCATGTAAAGCTAGGTGCTATCTCAAAATATTTATTGATAAGATTGCGTGCTTTTATATTGCCATCTTTTGTTACCACGCGCGAATACTGAGTACTAACATAATATTTAGCTTCTAGCTTTTGGGAGATGATTCTAAGAATGCTATCTAGCATATCCACAGGCTCAAATCCGCTAATCACAATGGGAATCTTAAAATCCTCACATAAACTCTCATAAATCCTAGAACCGCTAATAACACTAACATGCGATGGTGCTATTAGTGCATTTACTCTAGCCCTACTATCCTTTAGTATTTCTCTAACAGGCGGGGGAACTAAAACATGATTGATATGGAAATATAAATTTGTAATGCCCTCATCTATCACCCTTTGTAGTAAAGCTGCACTCATAGGCGTAGTCGTCTCAAAGCCAATGGCAAAATACACAATTTTCTTATGCGGATTCTCTCTTGCTATCTGCAAACAATCAAGTGGCGAATACACGAATCTAACATCAGCACCCCTAGAACGTGCATTAGCTAGATTCCCAAATTCACCCGGCACTTTTATCATATCGCCAAGTGTTACCAAAATCACATTCTCTAACATGGCTAATTGATATGCTTGTGTAATGCGGGATTTTGGCATAATGCAGACAGGACAGCCCGGACCGTGTATAAAGTTTATAAATGTAGAATCTATGAGATTCTTAAGTGCATATTTCATAAGTGTATGAGTATGTCCACCGCAGACCTCCATAATGTATAGAGGAGATTCTAATTTATGCGATAATTGATTAATCTTTGCACTAAGTGCCTTTATACTATCTTTATCCCTGTATGGTGTAATAAAATCTAATGTATTCAATGTGATTCCCTTTTTGCGAAATACACGCCTAATATTATAATGAAGATTCCTAGAATCTCAAAAATGCCTAATTTCTCTCCTAGTATAAAAAACCCCATAATAGCAGCAATAACAGGCGAAAATAATAATAACAAAGATGATGTTTGTATATTTACCTTGCCTAAGACATAGTTAAATAATCCCTGCCCCACAATTTGCCCAAAAAATGATATGCCACAGACTACCAGCCATTCCTTAAAACCATTTGGCAATACAACCCCCTCGATGATATACGCAAAGATATAAAGCGAAATGCTAGAGCCAATACATGCAAAAAACATAATCTCCATAGTGTTATATTTTTTTCTTAGCCCATATACAATACTAAGAAAAAAGGCATAGCAAACAACGCTAAGAAATGCTAGAAAATCTCCATAAAAACTAGCCACGCTCTCACTCCCTCTACCATTTACAAGGGTAAAAACGCCAAACGCCGCCACTACTGCACCTACAAAAAAACTTTTTTTTACACTCTCTTTGAAAAAAATGATTCCAATCGGCACTAAAATAAAACATGCAAGAGAACCCATGAGATTCACATTTGCCACACTTGTATTTCGCAATGCCATATTAAAAAATAATAAATCAAGGGAGAAAAACACGCCTGCAAAAATCATTAAAAACATATCTTTAATAGGGAATCTAAATACATTTTTACTAGCATTTGCGATAACTAAAAAAAATGGGAGTGCTATGATGATTCTATAAAAAGCAATATTAATAGGCGGCATTTCTATAACCTTCACTAGCACACTAGCATAGATTAAAAAACACTCCGACATCAATGCTAATAATAGCAGTGGATTAAATGGCAATCTCATAGCAAACCTCAATAGAAATTGTCAAATTATATTATGAAATTGAAACTAAGTGTGAGATTAATATTTAACGAGGTTTTGGATATAATCAAGCATTCAGATTCTAGGACTATCATGAAAACCAAACAAATAGAGTTAATGGGACATATCATAGCGGGGTATCCTAGCATTCAGGCATGTTTGCAGGCAGGCTCTGGGATACTAAAAGGCGGGGCAAATTTCCTAGAGGTGCAGTTCCCTTTCTCTGACGGTAATGCAGACGGGAATCTCATACAAGATGCAAGTGATTATAGTATCAAGCACGGCTTTACCACAAAGCAGGGCTTTACCATTATAGAGAAACTAGCAGAGAATACCTCACGCCATATCCTAGCAATGACGTATGCTAATATTATCTTTAAGTATGGAATCAAGGATTTCATCAAAAGGCTAAAAGAAAGCGGGGCATACGGGCTAATCGCCCCTGACTTTGTCTATGGTGAGAATGACTTGGGACTGCGAGAGGAATGCCTAAAACATGAGATTTATTTCATAGAGTTGATAGCACCTTTTAGCAAAGATTCCCGCATTAAAGAGATAGCCTCAAATACGAATAGCCCCTTTGTGTATGTAGTGGCACGTAGCGGTCTGACTGGCTCTAGCACAGAGATTAATGACGGATTATTAGCATATATAGAGAATGTCTCAAAAATATGTGCCATGGAGGGAAAGAAAATCATGGTAGGCTTTGGGATAAATCATAAAAATCAAATATCTGCCCTGCTAGGAAAGGTATATGGAGTCGTGGTTGGAAGCCATTTTGTTAATATTATAAATGAGAATCTAGATTCTAATAATCTAGTACCAATACTTAGCCAAAGTACTAAAGAACTACTACAAGGAGCAGGTAATGAAGCATGAATATAAGAATTTTACTACAAGAGCGGTGCATGTAAGTGAGAATCCGAATCTAAGCGGAAATACAACAAGTGATGTCGTAGTGCCCATTCATTTTAGCAGCACATTCGCCAAGCCAAACTATGAGGAGACAATACTAGGGCATGGATACTCAAGGCTGTCTAATCCCACACGTGAAGTAATGGAGAGCAAAATAGCATCACTAGAGAATGCAAAACATGCTATATGCTACTCAAGCGGACAGGCAGCACAGGTGGCAGCGATTCTTAGCTTTCTAAAGTCTGGGGATAGCATACTTTGCTTTGATGACATATATGGCGGCACGAGGCGACTTCTAAGCGGTGTGTTTGAGAGCTTTAGAATCAAAACTCATTTTATAGATTTAAGAGATTTAAGCAATTTAGAAAAGCATTATGATAAAAGTGTGAAAATGATATGGACAGAGACACCTACCAATCCATTCTTGACACTATGCGACATAGAGGCTATCGCTGCCTTTGCTAAGAGCAAGGGAATCTTAAGCGTTGTGGATAATACTTTTGCTACGCCATATATCCAAAGACCCCTAGAGCTAGGCATAGATATAGTGGTGCATAGCATGACAAAATATATTAATGGACACAGCGATAGTATCTCTGGAGCGGTATGCCTTAATGATGATTCTTTGCAAGAGAAGCTAAGATTTGTAAGTAATAGCACGGGCATGGTGCTATCGCCTATGGATTCCTATCTCAATGCAAGGGGGGTTAAAACCCTAGCATTGCGAATGCAAAGGCACTGCGATAATGCTATGGAAGTGGCGGAATTTTTAGAAAATCACAAAAAGGTAAGCAAAGTGCTATATCCAGGGCTAAAGTCTTTCCCACAGCATGACCTAGCCAAAAGACAGATGAAAAATGGCTTTGGCGGCGTGGTAGCAGTCTATCTAAAAGCAGATTATGAGCAGATGAAAGTCTTTTCTAAAAGCCTTGATATTTTTACCCTAGCAGAGAGTTTAGGCGGCGTTGAGAGCTTGTATGGAGCGCCTTATTTTATGAGTCATGGTAGTGTGCCGCTTGAGGTAAAAGAGAAAATGAATATTACTAAGAATCTACTTAGACTAAGCATAGGCATAGAGGACGCAGAGGATTTAAAGAAGGCATTAGATAATGCGCTAAATGCGTTTTAGGATAATTGATGAGATTGATTATATATACCCTCATGCTTTGTATGCTTATTATTGGCTGCAGTGATGATAAAAATGAGAGTAGCACACAGGTAGAGAAAAAAGAGCAAATCACATTTAGCGATAATGCCAAGCAGACCTATACCTTTGAGATAAAAGATGATGGTGTAGTAAAGCTAGAATCTACTCCTGCATTAAAAGGCATGACTATCATAGCTATTTTCTCAAAAGACTGCAATATGTGTAATGATATACTCCCACACATAGCAAATCTAACGAGCAGACTAGACAATGTCTCTGCCCTAATTTTGCGAGATGAGATTCCATTAAAAAAGAATTTTTTAATACCAAAAAATGCAAAAATAACGGAGCTTGTAGGCATGGATAACGCACTATCTTTTATGCTTGATTCTATAAAGCGAAGTTTAAATATAGAGATACGCGACTATGATGAGCCGCTATTATTACTGCTAGATAGTAGTGGCACTATTTTGCGAAGCTATGAGGGTGCTGTGATAGAGGAGATTTTAGAGATTGATATTAATGAGTTTAATCTTAAGGGTTAGAGATGTTTTCATTCCTAAAAAAGACAAAAGAAAATATAGCAAAACTTCTAGGTAGCACAAAGCAGACAAAGATAGACAAAGACAGACTAGAGGATATTCTAATCGAATGTGATGTTAGCTATGATATTATCGAAAAGATGTTTGAGAATCTAAGTAGTAGCATTAGCAGAGATGAGCTTAGAGTGGCTATTGATAGATTCTTTCGCACTGAGAGTTATTATGATAGAGTTGCATTCAAAGAGATAGAGGCAAACCCTATTGTGTATTTGATGTTTGGCGTCAATGGTGCAGGGAAAACGACTACCATAGGAAAGCTTGCTAAAAGATTTAGAGATAACGGCAAGAGAGTGATTCTAGGCGCTGGAGATACATTTCGCGCCGCAGCCATCGAGCAGTTATCTATGTGGTCAAAGAGAATAGGAAGCGAGATTGTGCTATCACAATATGCACATGACCCCTCTAGCGTTGCCTTTGATACTATTAGCGCGGCAAAGTCTAGGGGCATAGAATATGCTATCATTGATACCGCTGGAAGAATGCCAAATGCGACTAATCTCACAAAAGAGCTAGATAAGATATGTCGCACATGCGCTAAGGCACTAGGCAGTGAGGATTTCCATAAAATCCTCGTGCTAGATGGCACACAGGGCAGTGCCGCTATCAATCAAGCTAGAATCTTTAGTGAGAATATCGGACTAGATGGAGTCGTGGTATCAAAAATGGATGGCACTAGCAAAGGAGGTGCAATTATGAGTATTATACATGAGCTTAGAATCCCAATCGCATATCTTGGGGTAGGCGAGAGAGAGGGAGACCTCATTGATTTTAATCAAGATGATTATGTCAATGGAATGGTGGATTCTATATTTGAATAGATGTTGCTTAATGAAAAAATAATTGCGATGGTAACCAAAACCAAAAATTACCATTCCTTATCCTCGCTTATTTCCCAAAAAACTTATAAAACCAGCCTTTTATATTTACCTGCTTTATGCGTGAGATAGCAAGGCTGCCACTCTCTACGCGTGAGGTAATAGTGCTACCTGCGGCGATAATGCTATTATCCTCTATGATTGCTGGTGCGATAATTTGCGTATCGCTTCCTATGAAGACATTTTTACCAATGCGTGTTTTGTGCTTTGTTTTGCCATCATAGTTGCAGGTAATCACACCTGCACCTACATTAGTGCCACTGCCAATCTCGCAGTCGCCAAGATAGCTTAGATGCCCTGCCTTTATGTTAAGTAGATTCGCGCTCTTGCATTCCACGAAATTCCCGATATGAGAGTGTGATATGGCACATTTTGGTCGTATATGAGCATTTGGTCCTATGTCGCTATGATTTATGATACTATCGCTTATGGTCGTATTTGCTTTTATATGGCTAGATTCTATTATGCTTTTCCCCAAGATTCTAACGCCAGATTCTAGTTTGCACTCACCTACTAACTTTGCCCTAGCGCTAATGTAAATGCTCTCTGGAATCTGCATAATGACACCATTCTCCATAGCCTTATTTCGCAATCGCTCTAGCATGATAAATTCTGCCTTTGCTAGATGTAACTTTGTGTTTACCCCCATTAGCTCATCTTCATCATACATACATGCTATTGTATCCTGCTTGCCACACATTCTTATAATATCTGGTAGATAATACTCACCTTGTGCATTATCATTGCTAAGTTTGCCTAGATTCTCCTCTAAAATATGCCTTTGTATGCAGTAGATTCCACCATTTACCTCTGCTATGCTTTTTTGCTCTTCACTGCAGTCTTTCTCCTCTACTATATTATTTATAGTGCAAATATTGCTACTTTTCTCCTTTACTATAAGTCTCCCATAGCCACTAGGATTTTTCGCTACAAAGCCAGCTACTGCAATGCTAGAGGTTGCATTAATGAGTGTCTCCATACTAGATGATGAGAAAAGAGGGGTATCGCCATTTAGGATTAAGATTTTATCCCCCTTTAGAGAAATAAGATTCTTATCTCTATCCATTAATGCCCCGCCTGTGCCCGGATATAGCTCATAGTGCTGGGTGTGAAATGTTATTTTATCAAGGATAGAATCATCATAGTTTTTCTCTATATATTCTATAATCTCATCTCTGCCATGATATAGCACGATATTTATATCATCGCTAAATAGAAGTGCTGAATCTATAATATGCTCTAACATGCTCTTATCACATATCTGATGCAAAACTTTAGGAATGTTAGATTTCATTCTGCTCCCCATACCTGCGGCTAGAATCACAACTGATAGCATCATCGCTCCTTATGTTTAAAAACTATACTTAAAAATTAGGCATTGCACCATCATCATATCGCACACTCTCGGCACGTGCCATATCTTTATCCTCGTCTTTGTCCTCAAAGAGTGTATATCTTTTGCTGAAATACACATTTACCGTCTTTGTCTCGCCATTTCGATTCTTAGCTATGATTAGCTCGGCTTCCTCTTTTGGCGGGGCTTTATATGGCTCCTCTATCTCTTGATTATTGTCCCCGCGATTTTTCGCACTCCTAGCCCTTGCTATCCTTTGCTTAGATTCCCTCTCTTTATAAACCTCATCACGATAGAGGAATAAAATAATATCGGCGTCCTGCTCTATTGCCCCGCTCTCTCGCAAGTCTGATAGTATGGGTCGCTTATCATCACGACTATCTAGCGAACGATTTAGCTGTGAGAGTGCGATGATTGGCATATCTAGCTCCCTTGCTAAAAGCTTTAGTCCTCTGCTAATCTCTGAAACTATCTCATGCCTAGCACTCTCCCTCATGCCCTTTACCTCACTCATTAACTGCAAATAATCGATAAAAACAATGCTAATGCTACTATCTTTATTTTTTAGCTTTCTTAGCTTACTTCGAAGTCCGTTTAATGTTAAATGCGGATTATCATCGATATAAAAATTCTTATGCTCCACTATGTCATTCATAGCCATTTGCAGATTCTCTATCTCTTTATCACTCATATCCCCAGAACGCAAAACTTGCAGAGGGATTCTACTCCTAGCAGAAATCATTCGCAGCATGATTTGCTCACTTGGCATCTCAAGGGAGAAAAATGCTACCCCCTTCTCAGCGCTAATCGCCTTTAATGCCATGCTTAAGATAAGAGCAGTTTTTCCCATAGAAGGACGCGCACCTATAATGACTAACTCACCAGCATTAAATCCTGTGGTAGCGATGTTTAATTCTCTAAAGCCAGTGTCAATGCCCTTTACTGCCCCCATTTTTCTTTTATTATCAATGATGAGTTGCATTGTGCTTTGTGCTACTATATCTAGGGTCTTGAAATCCTCTTGATAGGTATTCATACCTAGTTCATAGATTTTTTTCTCTGCTTCGCTTAATATCTGTGCGGCATATACCTCATCGCGTATGGATTGCTCACGGATGTGGTTGGATAGCATGATTAGCTTTTGCTTTATGGAATGCTCTTTTACCTGCCTTATGTAATCATCTACTTTACCTATGGGCAAACTTCGTTGAATAAGGGTGATGTCATCTATGGTTACTTTTGGCAGACTTTTTTGCATTTCCTCACATACTAGCTCTGACGTTATGGAAAGATTTTTTAACTTTAATGCACCAAAGGCTCTAAACATGTGTGCATGTAACTCAAATGAAAAATCACTTGCATTTATATCATCACATATCTCATCATAAGTAAGAGGGTTTAGCAAAATCTCTGATAGTATCGCCCTCTCAAATTCATTTAATAGCCGTTGGTCCTGCATGCGTTTGCCTTATAGAGATAAAAATCCAAATTATTATTATAGAATAACATTTGCAAAGTTAAAAGGATATGTATGAACATAGGCATCATCGGAGCAATGAGAGAGGAGATTGTGCCTCTACTAGACATGTATGGCAAATATGAAAGTATAGAATTTGGAAATAATACTTACTATAAAATATCATATAAAGATTCCCAAATATTTATAGCATATAGCAAAATAGGCAAGGTTCATTCTGCAATTAGTGCTACTAGCATGATTACTAAATTTGAATGTGAAAGCATTATTTTTAGCGGCGTGGCTGGGGGGATTAGCTCTAGCCTAAATGTAGGGGATTTACTCCTTGCCACAAAGCTATGCCAACATGATGTAGATATTAGTGCCTTTGGACATCCACCAGGATTTATCCCTGAGGGTAAATTATTCTATGAAAGCGATAGGAAATTATGCTCTCTTGCAAGGGAAGTAGCAAAAGATATGAATATCAATATTTTGGAGGGCATTATAGCAAGTGGCGATTCCTTTATCGCAGATAAGAAAATAAAGGATTTCATAGCAAAGGAGTTTGGCGCCATAGCCGTAGAGATGGAGGGCGCTAGTGTGGCATGTGTGTGTGATAATTTTAAGATTCCATACTGCATTTTTAGGAGTATAAGTGATAATGCAGATGGAGAAGCACATATAAGCTTTGATGAATTTTTAGAATCAAGTGCCAAAATTTCGGCAAATTTTGTAAAAAATCTTGTAGAAAAAATGATTGGATAAATAGTGAGAGAGCTAATAATCAAAGATTTTAATAATCAAGTATGTATATTTCAGCTAACAAATCTAAAAGACATGGATAGAATCAACACTTATCTAAAGTCTCTACAAGATGGTAGCATTATACTTTTGGGGGAATATGTAATCAATGATTTCATAGGAAATGCTAATAGCATCGCAAATATAAGCAAAGATTCCAAAGAAAACCTAGAAATATTAAAGGCAATTTCTAAGGATTATAAACACACGATAGTAGCACCATTTATTCAATGTAAAAATAAAAGCTACTATAAAAACATGGCAGTCATAACGCAGGGAAAACTTCATAGCTATCAACAACAAAGACTAATTAATTTCACACACTGGAATGAAGCTGAGTTTTTCTCAAATGATGTATCTAAGCTTATAAAACTGCCACTTACTTTTATCGCAAATAATATTAGATTTGGAGTTTTATTTGGATTTGAGGCACATTTTGATGAATTTTGGACAGAGTTTAAAAAGGCAGATGTAGATGTGATTCTAGCCTCTAGTGCTAGTACTTTTTCATCTCATATACGATGGCGCAATTTATTTTCCACCCATGCCTTTACTAATTCATGCTATGTATTTAGGGCAAATAGAATCGGAAAACATATCGCTGCCGATGGATATGAGTGGGATTTCTATGGTAAAAGCTTTGTCTTTTTGGGTCAAGACTGCATAGATGAGTTGGATTCTAAGGAAAGTATGCTCTGCGTTGAGATTAGAAAAGATGATTTAGATAAGTTAAAAGAGGAATGGGGATTTAGATTATAATTTGGTAAGAATTTTGCTTTTCAAATTTTCATATTAAAACATAATGGAGAAACTATGGCAATATCTAATCATTCACTTTCTGGGAGTCCTAATGAGGCAGGGGTAGGCGATGTAAAGCATATAGAAGATGAATATGACTTTATGCCAGATTTTGAGAAGTTTTTTATGCAGCCTCTTATGTCTGGCAGTGCTTACCATGTAGAGATTAAGAGTTTCATGCCGCTAGAGGAGACTCCTATTAGAAAAAGGTATCATGAAAGTGGGCTACATGTAAATATACAAAAGGGATATAAGAATGAGTATAGCATTGCATTTAAGCCTTATGTAGTGGAGTTTGAGTTTAGATATGAGCATAATTTCATACAGAATCTAAAACAGATGTTTTATAAAGCAGGCTCATCTCATACAAGTAAGGTGATTTTTGATATTAAAGATTTGCGTAGATTCGATATGGGTTGTGCGGTTTTTGGTGATTTTGATTTAGAATACATAGAGAGGGAGGGTTGGTATGGAATCAAAAAATTTTATCTCGATGAAGTATATGGATTAAAACTAGAGGTTGCAAAAGACATATCAAAAAAGCTACATAGAATGCAATCTAATCTATATTTCTCATTTCTTGATTCCGCTAATCAACATGTATTGGGCGTGTATTCAGATTTTCATGATTATGACTTGACTATGTATAATACAAAAATGGCTAGAAAGGTGGGTAGAATCATGCTAAATACTACTAGAAGCACATTTTCTACTTATCAAGTAGAGCCTCTAAGCCCTATGGCTATGTCATATAAACTTAGAATATTCTTTTTAATACGTCAAAATGAGATAGAGAATCTATACTCATTTATCATATTCTTGAATGACAACGAGATAGAGAGGATAAAAAACATAAAAGCATGGGCAAATGCAGATAAATAGTCTAATGCACAGGCTGTATGCTACTATTATCAGCTACATTAGATTCTAAAAAGTCGATTAATCTTGAGGCGATGTTCATGTATGTTTGGCTAACCTCAATGTCTGGCTGGAAAAAGCTAAATGGTTTGCCACTATCACTAGCCTTTACGACATTTGGCTCAAGTGGAATCTTAGCAATGATTCCTGTATTAAACTGCTTTGCCAATTCAGCACTATTGCCATTTCCGCCAAAAATATCATAGACTTTATTGCAGTCTGGACATTTAAAGCCACTCATATTTTCTATGATTCCAAAGATTGGAATGGCACATTTTACAAACATATCAAGACCTCTGTAACTATCATCTAGTGCTACGGCTTGAGGGGTTGTTACATTTATCCCCGCTCCGATTGGCACACTTTGGGCGATGGTTAGCTGCGCATCTCCTGTGCCTGGTGGCATGTCTATTACCATAATATCAAGGTCGCCCCACTCTACATCGGATAATAGCTGCGATATAGCTCTCATGACAATGGGACCTCGCCACACAAGGCTTTGAGTTTTATCATATAGCAATCCTATGCTAATGATTTTTACGCCATATTGCTCAATGGGAATTACTTTATTATTATCGCTAACTTCGGGCTTCATGGAATCTATGCCAAGCATTCTAGGCACATTTGGACCATAAATATCTGCATCTAGCAACCCTACCCTTTTGCCACTTTTAGCAAGAGAAATGGCAAGATTCACACTTGTAGTCGATTTGCCAACGCCACCCTTGCCGCTGCTTACCATGACGAAATGCTTTATTGATGGAGCGATATTGCGAATGCTTTGCTGACTTTCTTTCTTGGCTACATTTGGTGTCTTTATATCTATGTCTATTTTTAATCCCAAATGGCTTGTTTTCTCTAAAATGTCATTGTGGATTTTAGCCACTATCTCATCATTGCTAGTTGGCACGGTTAGCTTTATGAGTGCGTAATCTCGCTTGACTTCTATATCTGTTACAAAACCATAGCTAACTATATCTTTATCAAAATTCCCATAGATTACATGCCTTAGAGAATCTAAAATTGCGTTTTTCATGCTAGTCCTATATTTTAATTTTTATGATTCTATCTAATAAGCGTTAAATACGCTTGTGTTTTGATATAATTAGCAGTTTTTATACGACATTTAGAGAGATGAGTGATGATTTACATATTATCTACTAGCAAGAATATCTTGCCTGATGAATGTTTGGATAACGTGATGTTTTTAAATTTACTTGGAATCAAGTTACTTGATTTTAGTGTTGATGAAAAGTTATTAGCTGATTCTAAATACATTATTTTGACTTCTAAGAACTCGGTAAAATCCATCTTGAGAAACAGTGATGCCAATTCATTTCTACAAAAAAAGGCGATAGCAATAGGTAGCGCTACCGCAAATGAATGGATGGAGGCTGGAGGGGAGATTCTATTTTGTCCAAGAATATCATGCAATGGAAGAAAACTCGCACAAATGCTAAAGAAATTTAGGAGCAAAGAGCTTAAGGGAAATAAAGTATTGTATCCGTGTGCAAGGGATAGGCTAACAGACTTTGCAAAGCTACTTAGTGGAATCTGCAATGTCATCGATATATCCGTGTATGAAAGCTATGAGAAAAATAATTATGAGGGGGTAGAAGACCTTGTAAAAAACGCAGAAAAAAACAGCATTTTTATCTTTGGTTCGCCAAATATCTATAAATCTTTTGTGAATAATTATGGCTGGAGGCAGGACTGGATAGCTATCTCTCTTGGGGCCACTACATTTTCATATTTTGATAGAAATATTAGAAAAGCTAATGCCAATGGGAATTTCAAAGATGCCCTAGATTTAGCAAGGAGTCTTGAATCCACAAATAAACTAGGAGACAGAAAGGTCTAATGGGAAAGGCAAAGAAAAAAAAGAAAAATAAATTACAACAAGAGCAAATCAAAGCCACCCCAAAAGAGAGTAATAAAAATATAAGAGAAAATGCAGACATAGAAAAACGCATTTCAAAAACAAACTTTCTACTAGCACGATTAAAAGCCTTTCTAACAGACATGTTCCTCATCAACATGCCGATATTATACATCGCCACATACGTGTTCTTAAAGGGTAAAGAGGATTTCTTGCACAATCAATTCGTCATTTTTACCTGCACACTTTTATACTGCCTTATTCTTGGAATCTTTTTTTATGTAAAGGGGCAAACACCGGGCTTTAAATACGCCCAAATCATGCTATGTAGCACAGATGGCAGGAGATTATGTATATCTCAGATTCTCATATATTTATTCGTATGGATTGTGGAGCTATCATTTTTCCTATGGATTCTCATGTTTCTCAGGAAAGATAAAAAATCCCTGCATGAGATAATATCAGGGACAAAAATCGTCTATAAGCCAAACGCATAATTTGCTATAATGTGCGTTTTTGAAAGGGTAGCGATGAGATATATTATATTATTTGCATTAGCATCATTTCTATTTGCACAAGAGCCAGAAGTCATACGCATAGGTCCGGACAATCAAATCCACACAGGAGAGCAAAAAAAGAAAAAGACTTGGGATAAGCTAGATGAGCTAGATGTAGATGAGATTAAAGATGTGCAGGAGCCAAAAAGTGCCGATGATGAGCTAATAAGAAGGAAAAGCACCCAAACAGCATATAGCATAGATGATAATTTCAAATCGATGCTAACGCAATGTATAAGCGGGGATAAATCCGCATGTAGTAGTGCCCTAGCCTTTGCCGATAAAAACTCAACGCAATGCAATCTTAATAGCACGGAGGTATGCAGGGCGTATGCAAGTATATTTCTCATTCATAATCAACGACAAAAAGCACTCAATGCACGACAGATAGCATGCAATGGAGACAACGCTACCGCATGTTTTGAGGCATGGAAACTATATGAGAGTGGCAAGGGTATTAAGAAAAATCCAAAACAGGGCTTTGGACTGCTTACAAAATCATGTGATTTTAAAAATGCAGACGCATGTTATCAACTCGCTGGGTATTATAGAAATGGCATAGGCGCAGAATTAAACCTCAAAAAAGCAAAAGAATTATATAGCAAATCCTGCGATTTAGGTAATTCTGATGCCTGTGATGCGTATAATGAGTTTTTGTAAAAAATATTGAAATCCTTAAACAATTATATTAAAATGGCAAATATTTTCACTGCTATTTTTAGGAATTAAAATGCATGATTTATATGGTGGCGTGTATGATGGGAGGCTAGGCTCTCTTGGTGTGATGAATAATAAAGAAGTCGTATTAGAAGTGAAGTTTTTAGGGAATGATGACAAGCATAAAGATATTTTCTATACCCTAAAGCATAATGTTTTGACAAAAAAAGTATTTGATAGTCTTGATAATTACTTTCTAGGAAAGCAGAGATATTTTGACTTACCACTTATGCCAAAAGGTGGTGATTTTGCACAAAAAGTTTGGAGAGAGTTGCAAAGGATTCCATATGGACAGACAAGGAGCTATAAACAAATAGCGCAAAATATTAATTCACCGCGAGGTTCTAGGGCGGTTGGCATGGCAAATCATAGGAATCCTATCATTATCTTTATTCCATGCCATAGAGTCATCGGGAGCAATGGAAAATTAGTAGGATATTCATGTGGATTGGATTTAAAGCTAAAGTTGTTAGAAATAGAGGGCATATCTGCTACAAAAATTAGTGATTGAATATGATTAGAATATTTTGGGCACTGATTGCCGCGGTTACTATGGGCTGGTCTTATCATGTGATAAATTCCGATAGTTTCGAGTCCATTAACCCTATGCTAAAACTATGGATAATAAAAGACAAAAAGCTAGAGATAGAGCTTGATTCTGGCTTTTTAAATACAAATAATGAAGTAAAGTTAGAGGCATTTGATTCTAGCGGATTACTTAGCTATGAGGTAAAGATTACAGATAGACATGATAATATCTTGGCACAAAAAGAGGAAATTTTATTAAAAAAGAATAAAAAAGTAGAAATTACCATGCCAAAGTTGCCCGAGCTAGAGGACGGTGAGATTATCACATATCATGTAAAGGCAAGGGATTGGAGTAATTCAAATTTCTTTCGTGGAAATGTCTCATCTATAACAAAACAAGTCATTGTAAAAAATAAAGCACAAGATGACATAAGAATCATATCAAAATCTAGCGGTATAAAATATGGCGGCTCTGCGATTGTCGCATTTGGAATTGGTAATTTAGACAAGGAAAACTCTAATGTCATCGATGAGGTTTTTATTAGCAATGGTTTTAATAAGTTTAGGGCATATCCATTTATTAATAAATATGGGAATCTAGTCTATATATCCATTGTGGCTTGGCCTATTTTTAATAATTATTTTGACCCAAAAATACATGTTGTAGATAAAGCAGCAAATGAAAGCACACTAGATATTTCATGGAATACAAGCCTACCGCATGGACACAGAAAGCTAGAAATTAATATGAGTAATGATAGATTACGCGATAGTGTATCTCGCATAGATAGCTATTTATTTGAGAATCAAAAAGGGTTAGATTTAGATGAGGAAAAATTCAAGTTCTTTAATCGTTTCATAAGAGAAATGGATAATAATAGAATAAGAAACATAGCCATGTCTATAAAAAAGCGAGATTCTAATATAAAAGACTTTAATTCATTCATGCCTATATCTAATTATAGAACCTCTGGCATATTTGGCGATGAATATATTTTTAGATATAAATCAGAAAATATGGGCAGTTACCGACGTCTTGGTGCGGATTTAATAAGTGCTAGACAGGAGGTAATTAATAAAAATGACGGATTTGTAGCATTTCGCGGAAAAATAGGATCTTATGGCAATGTCGCTATGATTAGCTATAATCTTGGAATCACCGCTCTTTATGGATATTTAGATAAGATTCCCACAGTATCTGGGGAAATCAAACATTTAGATAGCATAGGCTTTACAGGCAATAGCGGATTAGCCCAAGCTAACGGTCTTAGTCTATCCATTCTCATACAAGGCGTGTTTGCAAATCCAAGAGAATGGTGCGATGAGGAATTTATCCAAAATATCAATAAAGTGATAAACGATGCCAACAATGCTAAATAAAAAAGAAATTTTGATATAATCTAGTCAATTCTTTGGCTACTTGTTTCGGGGTTTAGCGATGATTTCTTATTGTGATAAGTATGTTCAAATAAAACTTATACAAAATAGTAAGATTCTATCCAAAGTCATTGCCTACACAGACAAGCATTTTAGCAATAACTTCAAACTATCTAGCTCCATTCTAATCCTAGATGATGGCAAAAATGCGAAAAAAAACTATCTCATTAATTGGTGTCATCATGCAATCAATTATTCTGAAAGTATGACCGCAAAAGAGGAATTAGAGATTGCACTTGCAAATAGTCATTTACCCATACGTATAAAAATGGTAAAACCCACAGATTTGCTAGAAAAAATCAATGTAAGAGTGCAAACACTAGGCGCCTCCAGAATCATACTAACACTTAGTAAGAGAAATAGAATTGCCGAGCGATATATAAAAAATACATTTGGAAAAAACTATATAGGCATTAGCCAAAATGAAATATATCTGCAATTTAATGACAATATTTTCTGGGAGCAGGTATTGGAATTTTTGGGAAATAAAGTCATACATAACATAGCACTAAACTTTGAATACAATGACTTTAATGTAGATGAATTTACATTCCTAACGCATGAGGAGAGGAATTTAAGACGTTGCTATGCTATATTAGATTCTCAGTTTGGCGATGAATTTGAGATAGTAAAAAGACGTTATCTAAAACTTGCAAAAGAATATCACCCCGATAATTTCTACAATGATGAGAATCACGACATATCATATGAGCTAGTAAGATTCCATGAAATCACAGATGCCTATAAAAAAATCAAACAATTAAATAAAAAGATTCACTAAACGCGTCCACCCTCATATAACTCTCTATTGCGTCTTTTTTCCTCTGCCTTTTTAGCCTTAGCGGCTTCTTTTGCATAATATTTCTCCACAGAAAAGCCAAATATAATAGCAAGACGTGGCGCCACAAACATAGAGCTATAAGTCCCAAATACAACGCCTATAAGTAATGGCAGCGAGAATCCAACAATGATTTGCCCCCCGAAAATATAAAGTGTCAAAACCACAAAGAACATCGTAAGGGAGGTTAAAAGCGTACGTGAAAGCGTACGTGAAATTGCCTCATTGATAATCTCATTAATACTTATTCTCTTGCCCTCTAGCATTTTTTCCCTGATTCTATCAAACACGATGATTGTGTCATTGATTGAATACCCCAGCAATGTTAGAAGTGCAGCTACAACTTCAAGATTAAGGTCTATTTGAAAAATAATAACACTAGCAGCAGTGATAATAACATCATGCACAAGCGTTACAATAGAGGCAAACGCAAAACGCCACTCATATCGAAAGCTAACATAAACCATCATCATAATAGTTGCTACAACAAGCGATAAAATAGCACTTCTCACAAGCTCATCGCCAACCTTTGGTCCAACCGTATCTAGCTTTCTTATATCAAAATCGCCTGTGTATTTTAGTAGATTATTAAGTGTAGAATCTAGCTCTGTTGAGTTTAGATTCTCATGAAATGGAATCTTAATTAAAATCTCATCATCTGAACCGAACTTAGTAACCACAGAATTTAACAATCTATCATCTTTAGATAATGCAAGACGTATTTTATCTATATCTGCCTGTTGATTTTTGTATTGAATCTGAACGCTACTCCCCCCTGCAAAATCAATTCCTAGAGTAAATCCGGGCTTAAAAAATAAAATAACAGATACAATGGTAAGTAAAATAGAAAGTGCTAAACCATACTTACTCCATTCTACAAAATTATAGATTCTATTTTTCTTAAAGATTTCCATTATTTTCCTCGCAAAATCTGCATTTACAATTTAATACCAAACCATAGTGGTATATTCTTACTTTTCTCTATTCTAGGTCCAAGCCACATATAAATCCCATGTGTGCCGATGATAGCGGTAATTATCGAGGCTAAAATACCAATGCCTGTCGTAATCGCAAAACCCTTTATAACCCCCGTACCATATACATATAGCAGTGCGGAGGCAATCAGTGAGGTGATATTCGCATCAAAAATTGCCCTTGAAGCATTCTCATATCCTACCTGCAGAGATTTGACAACGCCCATTCCCTGCCTTAATGCCTCCCTTATTCTCTCATTAATAATAATATTTGCATCGACTGCTATACCAACGGTTAAGACAATTCCAGCCATGCCGGGCAGTGTCAAAGTAGCCTCAAATAATGCCATGATAGCGATGATTAAGAAAAGGTTGATAACCAAAGCAATTACGGCAAATACTCCAGCAACTGCATAATATAGAATCATAAAACCAACGACTAAAATAAATCCACTAACAAGTGCTATTAAAGATGCTTTTATGGAATCTGCCCCAAGACTTGGTCCGACACTCCTTTTCTCTATCACATGTGCGGGGGCAAGAAGTGCTCCTGAACGAAGTGCTATGGATAATAATCTAGCACTTTCATTTGTAAAATTACCTGTAATAGAACCATTTCCTCCACCTATTCTACCTCTAATATTAGGTGCAGATAACACCTTTCTATCTAGCACGATTGCAAGTCTTTTATTAATATTTTTACCCGTGAAGTCGCCAAAAATATCTGCACCCTTAGAATCTAATCGAAAGGTAACGGCTGGAAATCCATTTTCAAGAGTCGTGCCAGAATCCACAATAGAGCTACCCTCCAAAATCGGCACAGATTTTAGAGGAATCCTAGCACCCTCTCCTCCCTCTTGATATGGCAGTAAAACAGAATTATACTTAGCCGCCTCGCTATCTGTAATCTCCTCACCACTAGCCATTCTCTGTGCCAACACCTCATCTACTGCCATAAATTCTAGTTTTGCACTTTGAGATACAAGGTCTATTAGACGTTTCTGCTCCTCTTGAGTCTTTACGCCTGGCATTTCTACGCGAATCTGATTCTCACCCTCGCGCAAAACGCTAGGCTCAGATAATCCAAATTTATCTAATCTATCCCGTATGGTATTCACAGACTGCTCAAGTGCATATTTTTTAAACTCCCTAATTTCCTTTTCACTTAAAACAATTTCATAATTAAGAGTATGTTTCGCTATCTCTATGCCATCTATGTTTGCTAGAATCTTATCTAGGCTATCTTGCGCTTTAGAATCTAAAAGAGTAAAAACAATTTTTTTATACTCAGAGTTAGCAATATCTTGCACTCTTAAGCCATTAATAAAAATCTTGCTTTTATCTGTTTGGAACTTTATCTCACTTAGCAGAGATGTGTATTTATTATTCATCGCTACCTGCATGTCAATGTCTAATAAGAGACTAATGCCACCCTGCAAGTCAAGACCTAGAGTAATCTTTTTCATATTGGCAAATGCCTTAGAATCTTGAAAAAATGATGGAATGCTAAAAATAATGCCAAAGCAACTAGCTATGATGAGTGTTAGAAGTCTGTAATTAAAAGGTTTTTGTATATTCTGAATCTTTGCCATTTTTTGTCTTTAATGCCTTATTTATTCTCTTGTTTTGATTTTTTGCCTTTACGCGATTGTTCTTCTCCCTCTGTTACCTCATTTGTCGCTTCTTGCTCTTCTGCTACATCATCAACCTTATAGGCTACATAGTCCTTAGATAAACGCACGACACTATCCCCTAGTCTAACACTAATGAATTTATCCTCTTGCTTCATCACCTCGCATACAAATCCCCCGTTTGTTACGATTTTATCCCCCCGTTTGAGACTTGTTACCATTTCTGCATGTCGCTTTCTTTGCTGCTGCTGCGGTCTAAACACAAGGAAATAAAACACCACCACAAGAATAATAATAGGTAAGAATGAAAGCAAAGAATTTAAAGAATTTGAATCCATAGACACTCCTAGACATGAAAAACATATATTTTATCATATTTTAAGGAAACAAATCATTTTAAAATTGTAAGCTGGATTTTTGTATAATCACAAATCTTATTTTGTAGCTCTATCAAGCTCTATCATAGGTTAGTTTATGAATTTTTGGAATGAAATTTACTCTCATTTTAGTCCCATAGCATTTAGCATATTCGGATTCAATGTCCATTGGTATGGCATAGCCTATGTAACCGCACTTTTATCGGCATTATTTATTGCAAAATTCTTTTCTAAAAACATGGATAGATTCAAAGGCATAAACCAAAAAATGCTAGATAGCTATTTTATATGGGCAGAAGTCGGCGTTTTGCTTGGCGCTAGATTTGGCTATCTTTTTATCTATACAGATTCTCAGATATATTATCTCACGCATCCATGGCAGGCATTTAATCCTTATGTAGATGGTGAATTTGTAGGAATAGCTGGCATGAGTTTTCATGGCGCAGTAATTGGCATTATCATCGCATCATTTCTATTTAGCTATGTAAAGAAAGTGGATATTTTTGTATTGCTTGATTTGGTTGCTATAAGCGTCCCACTTGCCTATACTTTTGGTAGAATTGGGAATTTTTTAAACAAAGAGCTTTATGGGAGAGTCATAGAAAATGAGTCTTTGAAATTTATCGGAATCTATGTAGAAAATGCACTGCGTTATCCAAGTCAGCTTATTGAAGCTTTTTTGGAGGGAATTGTCGCATTTTTCATTGTGTACTTTGCCTCAAAGATTTCTAGTAAAAAAGGTATGCTAATTGTAGTTTACGCGTTCTGCTATGGCATTGCTAGATTCTTAGCGGAATATACAAGGGAAGCAGATTCTCAGATGGGATATTATTTTCTGCATCTTAGCATGGGGCAGATTCTAAGTCTTATTATGATACTTGTTGGATTTATAATGCTATTGTTTGTTAATAAAGAAGCAAAAAAGGTTAGCTAAATGGGATTTGAGATTTTCGGACATAGGGTTTTTGATTTAAGTGCTCCATTTTCATATTTTGAGGCTTTTAGCACGATTATCGTTGTGCTATCAATATCATTTTGTCTATTTTTGTATCTATCAAAAAAATCTAAATGATGAGAAAGAAAAATATAGCAATATTTGGCGGGAGTTTTGACCCTCCGCATTTAGGACATTTAAGCATTATAGATTTTGTGCTAGAGCATTTTGATATTGATATGCTAATTATTTTAGTGGCTTATCGGAATCCATTTAAATCAAAAGTAAGGCTAGATGCAAATACTAGATTGAGATTTATGCAAATACTCACAGAGGATTATAAAAATGTAGTATGTAGCGATTATGAAATATCGCAAGATAGAGCAGTAGAAAGCGTTGATTCTATTTTGCATTTCCATAAACTCTACAATCCAGAAAAGCTATACTTCATCATAGGAGAGGATAATTTAGAAAAGCTACCCACATGGGGAGGCTTTGAAATATTTAAAAAAATCACGGATTTTATAGCCTTAGCTAGGAATCTAGATTCTTCGTTCACAATGACTGAGAATCTAGATTCTATGCCTCATTTTGATGTGTATAATCAAGATTCTAAAAATAGAGATTCTTCGCCTTTGGCTCAGAATGACGATATAAATTCCTCCACAAACAATATAAATTTTTCGCTACAACCTCAGAATGACAACCTTATTCAAGGGCAACATAGCGGATTGAATCATATTGAGATGTTAGATAAAACATCTCATCTCAACTCATTGAATGTAACGTCTAAAACATCTTTACAGAATCAAGATTCTCTAAATTCACAAAACACAAAGTGGTATGAAAACTTTGCTAAAACACACAATATAAAACTACATTATAGAGACTTTTCATATAACATATCATCTAGCGATATTATGGCTAATTTAGAGATGCTAAAAGATTTTATACCGCCGCAAATACGCGAAGAAGCACTTAGGATTCTTAAAAAGAATTAGATATAACACTACCAATTCTAAAAATCAATAGTTCCCTTTATTGTCGTGCATTTTTGCTTACACTTTCCATTATTGCAGACAATGGTGCATTCTTTACTTACAAAATTATTTTTTGGTTTTTTAGAGCATGCACTCAATGCAAACACGCATAAAACCATGGATAATAACGCAATCTTTTTCATTCAAAACCCTTTTTAAATAACAAAGCTAATAGTATTCCTAAACCTTGAAATAATCCATATTTTTCTTTAAAGAATCCGATACATCATGCAGTGAAGTAATATTCTCATTGGTTTTTTGTAATAGCTCTTTTGTGCTTATGGATAACTCTGCAATGCCATTTATGTATGTACTAATATTTTGCATCATTTCTTCTTGTTTGCTAGATGAGTTTGTTACATCTTTTGCCTTTTCTAGGGAATCTTTTGCCTGCCCCTGTATATCGTGAAGTATGCTTACAGAGTTTGATATTAGCTCTTGTCCGCTTTGTATTTTTGGTAAAACAATCTCCATAGAATCCACAGAAGTTTCTATATTATCCTGTATTAGCTGGATTATTCGTGAAATTTCATTGGTGCTTTGTGCGGTCTTCTCCGCAAGTTTCCTTACTTCCTCTGCCACAACAGAGAATCCACGTCCATGTTCCCCTGCCCGGGCTGCCTCTATTGCCGCATTGAGTGCTAGTAAATTCGTCTGGTCTGCTATCTCTGCTATCAAATCTGCACTATTGCTTATCTCAAGGGATTGCTGCTTTAATCCCCGAATATTTTGTGCTGATGAGTTGATTAGCTCCTTTATTCTCCCTATCTCCTCGGCGGTAGAATTGATAACCTCAACGCCCTTAGATGATAGTTCCACACTTTTTAGTGCATTATCCTCAGATAGCTTTGCTGCACTAGAGATTCCAGATATTGCCCCATTTACATCTTTGATTTTATCTACTATTAGCGATGAATTTTCTGTCTGTTTATTAGAAGCCTCCTGTGCCTCATGCGATGCGGCTATCACTCTGTTTGTAGCATCGCTAATTTCATTTGACAACGTTATTGTGGATTTTATAATATCTTTTAGCTTTGTCTGCATAGTATTTATAGAGGCTAACATACTTTTTTCGCCTTTAAAGATGACTTTCCCCTGCAGATTCCCATTTGCAATCCTAGATACCGCCAAAGATGCCATACGTGGCTCACCACCAAGCGAACCAAATAATGTTCTAATAATAAAAAATGCTACCAATATGCCGAATATAACACTAAGAGAAGTTAGAATAATCAAAATAATCTTAAAGCCATATACAAGTTCTCGCAATTCCTTTGTTAGAGCATGATTTTTATTCTCCTCTAAGTCAATCATATTATTGATTCTGCTAAGCCATGTAACAAACAAAGGTCCCACTACCTCTAAATCACTAATTGCATCCTCACCATTTCTCTTTTTATTGATAATGCTATCAATAAGCGGCAAAACAGAAGACCTAGAGGATTCTATTTCACTATAAATTGCACTCTCTCTTGAATCAAGCATTCCCTTACTTACAAAATCAGATTTCATGAGATTATCATACTCTGTATATTGATTTTGCAGATTCTGTATAACACCTGCAAGATTCTCTATCTTTGCTCTATCATTTGTCAAAATCACATCTCTTATCGCTATTGCTCTATCATGCACACTTCCACGCCAATTAATCGCATATCTTTGCTTTAGTGCATTTATGTCATTAATTTCATTTAAATGTTTTGTAATATAATCAACCTTAAAAATACTAATAGTTGATATAATACATGAAAAAAGTATCAGTATGCCAAAACCAAATCCCAAAATAGTCCCGACATGAATCCCTCTTTTAGATTCCATAAAATCCTCCTAAAAATGCACTAAAAACTTATAATTCTATCTACAAATCATAAATCAATATTATTTTTGTAAGATAGCTTTTATTTTTCACATAAGGTTTTTCATGCTTTCATTTGTCCCAACCCCCATAGGAAACATGTCAGATATAACATTAAATGCCCTAGAGGCACTAAATAATTGCGAGATTATATTATGCGAGGATACAAGAGTTGCAAAGAAATTAATATCTCTGCTAGGTCGCAATGATATGATTACTAGGAATTTTCCCAATATTTTTCATCATAAAACATTTTTTAGTTTTCATTCTCATAATCAAGAAAATTTCCTAGCAAATATAAAGAATGACTTTTTTGATAAAGATATAGTATTTTGCACAGATGCAGGGAGTCCGTGCATAAGCGACCCTGGTGCTGCATTAATCAACTATGCTAGGAGCAATCATATAAAATATCAAGTATTTCTGGGTGGCTGTGCCTTTAGCCATGCGTTTATAAAAAGTGGCTTAGAAGGTGCTTTTTGTTTTATGGGATTTTTGCCAAGCGGCAGAAAAGATAGATTACAAACGCTAAAATCGCATGTTTGCTTGAATGATAAATTACACATTATCTATTATGAAAGTCCGCATAGACTTATAGAATCTATAAATGATATGGCAGAGGTTTTTTGCAATGCTAGATTCTATATTTATAAGGAAATGACAAAATTCTACGAGAGGGAATTTATAGGAAATAGGCATGAAGTGCTATCAGCATTAGGCGATGAAATATTAGGCGAGTATTGCATCATTATACAAAAAGGGGAAAGCAATAATAATATACTTTATCTTGATGAAAATGACATTTTATCACTAGATATAAGCAACAAACAAAAATCAAAACTATTAGCAAAAATCACTCAAAAGAGTGCAAAAGAGTGGTATAGAATCCTTGAGGAAAAAGATTCCTAAATACAATTTTGAAACAAAAGTCTTTTATAGTAAAAACTAAGCCAACTCCTCCGGTGATAAATCCCTTAAAAATCTCTCTTTATCAAAGCTAACGCCTAGGTATTCTGCGATTTCTTGCACATCTACCATTGAGTTTTGCAGACATGAGGTAGCCCCAGGTGAGGGCGTCATGTTAAAAGTCATGCCCTTGCCTGTTCTAATTCGCTTTTCGCCCATGATGAGCTTTTTTTGGATTCTATCTAGCACTTGCGGTCGCACTTCACCATAGCCCTCTGCAAAGCTAACTTCATGCAGTTTTAGCGATGGAATAATTTTTTGTGCATCTTTTAAAAACATTCGCTTACCAAAATATGGCAGACCAAACATAATATTCCTAATGACATAGTTGCGAATCTCAGAATCACTTAGCAAGTCATAGCTAATCTGGAAAATCTCTTTGTGCATATCAAGCTTAAATAAATCAGGTGTGAGTTTGTCAAACCAATGTTTCCCTCTCTCTAGCTTTGGCATGGCAAGCGCGGTAGGTCCTAGCCTTGTCTGCCCTTTGACAAATACATCGGGGTCGCCATGCAGTGCGGCAAATGGGAGTTTTGGATTCTGAACGCAATATACTTTTCCGCGTAAAATATTTGGCACAAAGTAGAAATTCCCCGCCACAGGCAGACAACCCAAATCCATGCCATACCCCACACTCTGGGCTAATGGCAGAGAAAATGAACCAGAATCTACTAACACGAATTTCGCATATATCTCTCGCCCGTCCTTAGCAATGACAGCATAGCCTGTGTTTTTTGGTTTAATCTTTACGACTTTAAAGTCTAGGAAAATCTCATTATTAGGATTTTTCTCCTTTGCCTTACTAGCGAAATATTCACTTAATAACTCAAAATTCACCGCACACCATTCAGATTCAAATCCAGAACCTACGACATTTTCAGGTCTATCCCCACCATCTTTACCCTCGATAATCTTTGGCTCAAGGGTTTTTAACTGCTCTTTTGTAAAAAACTGCAATCCCGGGAAAATCTCTTTAAACTCCTCATGCCTACGAACCATATAATCACACTCTGTATCGCCCACGCCTATGGCTAGTTTCTGCATATTAAAAATAACTTTGTCTTGCAGATTCTCTTTCAAGCAGAAATTGCGAACTTTCTGTGCGGCTAGTTTGACACTTCTAGCTTTATTTGCCGTGTAGTTTGTCTCAATAGAACCATCATGTATTGTCTGCGAATTTGCCTTATGATTGGAGCTAATCTGAGCTAGTTTAGACTCTTTCTCTACAATCGCAACTTTCTTTACCTGACTATATTCTGCTAGCGTATAGAAAGTAGAGCAACCACTCACACCGCCACCAACAATCACAACATCAAACTCATTCATATAAAAACTCCTAGTGCTGTTGAAAATTTTGAAAAATATCTATCTCGCATACATGTCCATCTTTACTTAGAGTAACATTTGGGACTTCATGAGCGTGGATAGCTCGGTTTATATGTAAAATCCGCGTTGCATACTCTAATGTTATAGGTATATCGTGACTAATCGTTATTATAGTGTGAAATTTGTTAATTGATTTTAGAATCTTATAGATTTCACCTTGTGTTTTTACATCTATGTTTGAGGTTGGCTCATCTAAAATTAATAACTTTGGATTGCTAATTATTGCACGTGCGATAAGCACCCTTTGAAGCTCCCCGCCGCTTAACTGCCCTATTTTCCGATATGCAAGATGTGCTATGTTTAGATTCTCTAATGTCTCTAAAGCCTTGCGTCTTTGCTCCTTTTTTACGCGGAATCCAAAAAAGCTTTTCTGCATAAATCCCATCTCTACAACCTCTAGTGCCATGATAGGAAAGCTAAGATTAATCTGCGTATTCTGCGGAACATAGCCTATATCTTTTCTATCGCGAAATAAATGCGGATTTGGATAATCAATCTTTCCTGTGTATTTTAGTAACCCAAGCAGTATTTTTATAAAAGTCGTCTTCCCACCGCCATTGGGTCCTATGATTCCCAAAAATTCCTTATCAAAGATAGAGAAATTAATGCAATCAAAGATTCTATCCCTATTGTATGTAAATGAGATATTGCTGCCGTTTATAATAATATTTTCCATGACAACTTCCATGACAAAATCCTGCATAACCTTTGCATATTATAAGATTAATATATGAAGTTGCATTTGATATACTTTCAATTTGCATAAGGGTAGCGAATGGAGTTTAAAGAAATAGATGAGATAAATCATAAAAATCCAGATGATTTTCTCAATATACTAGAGGGCTACAAACAGAGATTAGAGAAAAATAGAAATGAGAATGAACCAAGCATAGTTGCTAACGCTATGTTACCATTTTTCAAATCTCTAGGCTTTGATGCTAATATCGGACGCAAACTAAAGGGAAATAGCGAAATCGATTTAGCAATATTAAATATAGACTCAGAAGTAGAGAGCATTATTGAGTGCAAAAAATGGAATAGCACTGAGATGTTTAGCGTAGATAATACAAACTGCAAGGCATTGCATGAGTGCATACTCTACTATATGAGGGAGCGACAAAAGGGGAATTTTTCCCTACGTTATATCATCATTAGCGATTTTTATAACTTTTACATATTTGAGAGTAGCGAGTTTGAGAAACTCAAAAATGACAAAGAATTTTATAAGTTTTTTAAAGCTTTTAGTGAAAAAAAGGACCCTACAAAAACGCCACAAACGAGCAATTCTATAAAGATATAAAACCCCCTGCTATATAAATCCGACACAACCCTACACTATATACATGTAAGTATAGAATCTACCCCGCCAAATCAGTTAGCATATATCTTTAGCAATGCCTTTTTGGGCGAGTATTTAGACCCAAATGCCCTAAGCGAGCCATTTTACAAAGAGCTACTACACATACTAGGTCTTAGCGAGATTGAGAATAGAAAGATTATTATCAATCGCGATAACACAGATGGCTTTGCACTAGAAATAGAGAAAAAACTAAAAGACAAGGGTAAGCATGACTTTGATGATGTCATGGGGCTAATCATCACATGGCTAAATAGAATCCTCTTTTTAAAACTGCTAGAATCAAGACTACTAAGCTTTAATGACGATGGCAATCTAGCATTCCTTACCTCATCTAAGATTTCTAGCTTTAATAGATTACAGAATCTATTCTTCGAAGTTTTAGCTAAGAATTATCATGAAAGAGAAGAAGCAGATTCTACTTTCTCACATCTGCCATATCTAAACTCTAGCCTTTTTGCAAAAAGTGAGTTAGAAAAATTTTTAGAAATAAATGAGCTAGATAGCGACATGCAGATTAGCTACTACAATGCCACTGTGCTAATGGAGAGAGAAAAACGCAAGGAGGGCGGGGTTAGATTCCTAACCTATCTATTCGACTTTCTAAGTGCTTATGACTTTGGAATCAAAGAGAGAGGGGAGGTAGATAGCAGGAGACTTATAAGGGCAAGTGTGCTAGGCAGTGTCTTTGAGCGGCTAAATGGCTATAAGGAAGGTAGCTTTTATACCCCTAGCTTTATCACAAACTATATATGCAGAGATTCTATACACAGGATTGTAGTAGATAGATTCAATAAGGACTTTGAAAGCAACGCCAGAGACATAGACGAGGTGGCAGAGGATATAAGACGTAAAAGAAGGAGCTATGAGAGGGGCAGCACTGAGGAGCTAGATTTTCTAAAATCTATAAAAGATATGATACTAGATATTAGAATCTGCGACCCAGCCGTTGGTAGCGGATACTTCCTAATCTCAAGTCTCAATGTGCTTTTACTACTCTTTGATAGGCTAAATCTATTCCTCATAGATGAGAAGCTAAGAGTAAAAGAGCTAGAGAAAAAGAAAAACACAAAAGAGATAGAAAGCATAACGCTAAATCAAAACCTAGATGACATAGTCTTTTCACTAAGACTAGATAGCGATGAGCTAGAGATATATAATCCAGAAAAAAACTATGTAATAGAATATAAAAGACCCCTGCTACATCATGGCAAACATGACAATGAAGTGCTAAAAAAGCACATTATCCAAAAGGCAGTCTTTAATGCCAAAACGCAAATTATAGAATCCTGCCTCTTTGGCGTGGATATAAATAATAACTCCAGCGAAATAGCCCGTCTGCGTCTATGGATAGAGCTTTTAAAGCATAGTTATTATATAGATGTGGTAGCAGGAGATTCTACTAGCGATAAGCAGTCAAATCCACCCTACCATGCAAAATCTCAAGGAGAACTCTTAGAATCCTTTTTGACAGATTCTAACAGAGATGTTTCGCTTAACGCTCAACATAACGCAGTGGCAAGCCATCAACATGACGGTAAAGCACGTCATTGCGAGTTATTCCCTAGTCATTCTAACGACCCTCGTCATTCTGAGGCGTTAGCCGAAGAATCTAAAAAACAAAGCAAAAAATCCAAAAAACGTAGCGAGAAATCCTCACAAACTCCCCCCTACCCCGCAAGGACAGAGGGAGGGGTTTTAGAATCCACAAAAATCCATAAACTACAAACACTGCCAAATGTTGATATTATGATGAGAAAAGGAAATTCACTTTTTAATAATATTCCTCTTGATATGGATAGAGACAAAATGTTGGATATTTTAAAGAAAAACTTAGATGAGGGTAAATTAGATTTAAATTACGATAGAGAATTACAAACAAGTATTAACAACATACAAAACAAGCTACCTGAAACAATCACGAAATATAAAAATGCTACAAACGAGTATAAAAGAGAAAAAAACAGAGACCTTAGGGACATACTAAAAAACGTTATAAATGATTCCAGACAATTCATTCTTGATATATTCCAAACAATAAATCCGAAATACCAAACCTTTAAAGAAAAACTTTCATTTTATTTGAAAACATACGGATATTATGGAATCGATAATGCACCAATAGAGGATTCCACAATAAAAAAACTCAATGAGTACACTATCAATTTTAATTTCCATAAAATAAAAGGTCTTATAAATGAAGATTCTGATAGATATGATGAAAAAGAACTAGAAACTCTCATTAAAAAAATGGAGGAATATGAGAATCTAAAAGATGAAACAAGAGAACGCACATTCGAGTGGCGTTTCCAATTCCCCGAAGTGCTAGATAGCAAGGGAGACTTCAAAGGCTTTGACCTCATAGTAGGGAATCCGCCCTACATACGACAGGAGGAGATAAAGCATCTAAAGACAGATTTGCAAAAGAAATTTAGCATCTACAAAGGCACGAGCGATATTTACACCTACTTTTTTGAGCAAGGCTACAATCTCTTAAAAGAGAATGGAATTCTCTCCATGATTACGAGCAATAAATGGACGCGCGCAGGATATGGCGAGCCGCTTAGGGCATTCCTACTAAAGCATGTAAAGATTCTAAGCTACACGGAACTAAATGGCATAAAAGTCTTTGAGAAAGCAACTGTGGATACAAGCATTCTTAGCTTTCAAAAGATAGTGGCACATAAAGATTCTACATTCCGCTACATAAAGGGAAATAAAGAAAAGCTAGAATCAAATGCGCCTATGAGCTATGGCACACTAAGGCAGGATAGCCTAAGTAGCGATGGCTTCATCTTTAGCGATGAGAGGGCAGCCGCACTAAAGGCAAAGATAGAAAAGATAGGCACACCGCTAAAGGACTGGGATATTTCTATAAATTGTGGAATCAAAACAGGCTACAACGAGGCATTTATCATCGATAGCAAAAAGCGCGATGAGATTCTAGCAATGTGTGATGATAGTGATGATAGTCTCCTGCCCTATCCTTTAGGCTTGTATTCTCATTATGAGTCATCTCTAAGAGATGTTTCGCTAAACGCTCAACATGACGGTGGAATGGATTCTCAACATGACGTAGTGGAAACGTCTCAACATGACAAAAGAGATGTTTCGGGCATTCGCCCTCAACATGACGTCCACCGTCATTCTGAGCATAGCGAAGAATCCATTCGTCATTCTGACATTCCCTCTTGTCATTCTGAGCGAAGCGAAGAATCTCAACAAACCACAGAATCCAAACACCGCAAAATCGACTACAAAAATGGAATCATCTATCTCACAGAGAGAGAACGCACAGAGCAGCTTATAAAGCCAATTTTACGCGGACGAGATATAAAGCGATATAGCTATGAATGGGCAGGATTGTGGGTGATAAATACGCACAATGGCTACACAGATTCCAATAATGAAAAAATACCGCCCATTGACATAGAGGAATATCCCAGCCTAAAAACATACTTTGATAAAGTCGCAAATGAGGGCAAAAAAGGTAAAGGTAAGGGATTTTATGATAGAGATGATAAGGGAAAAACACCGTATAACCTTAGAAATTGTGCATATCTACAAGAATTTGCCAAACCCAAAATTGTATGGAATCCTGTAAGTGGTGAATACTTTTTTACTCATATAAAAGAGTTGATGTATTTTAATAATTCGCTTTTTATGATTACACAACGTCATTCTAACCACCCTAGTCATTCCGACCACCCCTCTCGTCATTTTGACGTCCCTCGTCATTCTGAGTCTTTCATTCGTCATTCTGAGCGTAGCGAAGAATCTCTAAGAGATGTTTCGCTAAACGCTCAACATGACAAAAGAGATGTTTCGGGCATTCGCCCTCAACATGACGCAGGAGCAAAGACGCAACATGACGTAG
Source organism: uncultured Helicobacter sp. (assembly GCA_949287835.1). Lineage (GTDB taxonomy): Bacteria > Campylobacterota > Campylobacteria > Campylobacterales > Helicobacteraceae > Helicobacter_A. The sequence goes on along the minus strand of CASEHV010000013.1, from coordinate 5,216 downwards.
CAAAAAAGCATCAACATGGCAAAATAGCTAAGTCTAAACATAACATAGATTCCAAAGATTCTACCCTCCTTTACATCTTAGGACTTATGAACTCTACGCTTTACAAATGGATTATTACGCAAATAACGAATTTAATCCAAACAGGGCAATATGCCTATGGCGCAAAAGATAAAATAGAAAAACTCCCCATTCCTAAGATTAGTGCTAAACAAGAGAGAGCATTTATAGACATTGTAAAAGAGATTATAGAGCTAAAAGGGCTACTTTCTAATAATCATAAAGATGTTTCGGCTACGCCTCAACATGACGTAGGAGCAAAGACTCAACATAACGGTAAGGCATGTTATTCTGACAATTTACGTCATTGCGAGTCATTCCCTAGTCATGCTAATGACCCTCGTCATTTTGACGTCCACCGTCATTCTGAGTATTCCTCTCGTCATTCTGAGGCGTTAGCCGAAGAATCTCTAAAACACAACACAGAATCTAAAAAACACAATGACACAGATTCCATTGCAGAAAAAATAAAAGCACTAGAGGCAAAGCTAGATGACATGGTCTTTAAACTCTACAATCTAACACAAGATGAGATAGAGCATATATATATATATATATGCAATAGCACTATTACTAATAGCGGCAATAGAGAATAAGAGTAAAGAGCTAGTAGAGCTGCTATGTGAAAACTATCAAGACACACTAAAAGAGGCATTTAGATTCTGTGAGAATCTAGCAATGCCGAGTGTGGCAAAAAATGAATTTGAGGGGAAAATTATTTATCCAAACATGGCAAAGGAATTTATCGCATATCTTGACACACATGGATTTTTTACAAATCAAAAGTGCTTTATCCTAAGTGATAATAAGCAAAGCAAAGAAAGGATTCTGTATCTAACTGCCATTTTAAATTCAAAAACGAATTTTTGGTCTTTTAAACAAATAGGAGCAACTCTAGGTGCTAGTGGCTATGAGATGAGTAAAATCTTTGTAGAAAAACTTCCCGTGATAGAAAGGGAGAAGGCAGACTTTAATCTTATAAAAAAGATTGAAAACTTAGCCACACAGATTCTAGAATCTAAAAGATGTTTAGCACCAATGCACACAAGATATTTCGCTACCACTAAATATGACAAACATGGTCATTCTGACAATCCACTTTGTCATTCTGACATACACTGTCATTCTGAGCGTAGCGAAGAATCCTCACAAACTCCCCCCTCACCCGCAAGGCTAGGGGGAGTAGTATTGCAATCCCAGCAAACAAGTCAACTAGAAAAAGAGTTAGATTCCCTAATCTATGAGCTTTATGGGCTAAGTGGTGAGGAAATAGCGTTAATAGAATCTGAGTTTAACTCCAAAGAGAGAGAGAGAGAGAGAGACTAGCGATAATTGATAATCTTTATCGTTTAGTAAGAGAATCTAGCTTTGAGGGGAAGATTATCTTTCCCTGCATTCAGGCAAAGGAGCCCTGCTTTGTATATGAGGAAAGAGGATTCTACGCCCCCGCTCCTGCAAATATCATTACAGGTAGCCAGAGTATCATGAAGTATCTAACAGGACTTCTAAATTCTAAATTTGTGTATTTTTTCGCAAGGAAATTCTACATGGGCGGTGGCATTGAGGGCGAGTTTAAAACGAATAATATAGAAAAACTCCCCATTCCACAAATCACGCAAGAAAATAAAGGCATAGCATATAAGATTATAGAGCTAGTAGAGATACTCTCTAATGTTAGAGGAGATTCTAAGTTTTTGGAATCTAGTGTTTTGGAATCTAGAGATGTTTCGGGCATTCGCCCTCAACATGACGTCCCCCGTCATTCTGACAATTTCTTCCGTCATTCTGAGCACAGCGAAGAATCTCTAAATCACAATAAAGAATCTCTACAAACTAATGATTTCAAAAAAGCATTAGAATCTAAAATTGATTCTCTAGTATATAAACTCTACAACTTAACAGATGAGGAAATAGAATTGATAGAAAAAGATTGAAATTATCAAAAATCTTTGTTTTTAGAATATTGATTCTATTTTAGATTCTATGCAAGAGCAGGGAATCATAAAGACTTTTGAGGTTAGTAATGGCTATAATCAAACATCTTTTATTTGCTTAAAAGAACCTGATTTAAATAATTTTAGCCCTCAAAAAATCCATATTTTAGATAGCTCTATTTTAAATCTACATAAAAAAAGTGCCAAATATTTATCAAAAAAACTCATGATGAGCTTTGGGAAAAGATAGAGCAAGGTCAAATAATACCTTTAGAATCTATATTTTTAAAGGATATTGTGCCAGCTTCTAAGGAAGATGTAGATGTCAAAGATTGAAAAGCCGCTAGATTTATTTTTACATTTTTTCTTTCCTGATGATTGCAAGAATAAATCAGCTTTTTAATACTCATAGGGAAGCTTTTTTAAAACCGCTATGTGGAATATGTATAGGAATAAAACTACAGACAAAAGAGATATTAGACAACGAATATGAACACACCGCGGGAATATTTTACATGAAAACAAAGAATATAAAAGTTATGTATAAAAAGGAAACATTAGAAATAATAGACGTATTTTGGATAGGTGAAGATTTTTAGTTTTGGTGAATAAATATTTTAGATGTTTCGCTTTTGTTTTCAACATGAAGTGTTCTCTCTACATTTGTGTTTTAATTAAAAGAGTCTAGCCTTTGCCCCGCTATTGGCGTGTTTAATAAGGTGAGTATTGAATACTATCACATAAAAAGACAAATTAAAAATTAATCTTTATCTTTTTTAGAATCTATGTGGTTTATGTTATAATTTTTTGGTGGTTGAGTCGAGACCCGCGACTCATTAAATTCGCCGACGGCGGACGGAACTTCGGCGTTGCCATCTCTACCTTCGCGTTTAATAAAAATAGTCCAGCCTTTGCTCCACTACTTTCATGATTAATAAAAAGACGTATTTAGTGTGTTTATCTACGTGTTTAATAAGGGGGGTTTGGAATCCTATCTCCTAAAGGGTGGCATGGTGGGGCTAGGCAAAGCGTGAGCTTTGTCTTTAAAATATGCTAGCATAAGTTTATGGTATAATGCTTATATGCCTTAGAGATAGATTGTTTCCATTCTCTAATTCTTAGGAATGCGTAGCTTGGTCGAAATTCTGTGCGCAAGGGTGTTAGTCTTTTTTTTGTAGCTTGTTATAATCAACACATTATCACCTCTCCCATGAAAACCTTTTGATAGTCCGACTCTAAATTCTGAATTATTTTGTTTTAATATAATTGTATATACACCTGAATTTTCCACAATATTACCATCTATTATAATCTCTGGTATCTTATTTTCAATAAAATCTAACGCCATTTTTTCCGCTTCCTCTTTGCTAAAACCTTTATTTATAAAATCCTCAGTTCGTCTCTCTAATATGTGCTGTAATCCAAAGCTAGAATCACCCCAAACCAAATCAATATCTCCTAATTCCTCTCTGTGAAATGCCCCTGCGACTTGCCCTTTTCTTTGTTTTAATAATTCATCGATTGCCGCTTTGCCATTGTGATAATGCTCGGCGTAGTTTTGTCCAAATTCTGCTAAAGGTTCTAAATCTCGCTTTCTCTAAGCCTATCCGGTAATTTTGCACACTTTTTATTGCATTTTCTAATTCTCTATTTAGTTCCAATGATGTAGGATTTTTTTCTAATTCTTTTTGTAGCTCTTTAATTCTCTCTTTTTCTTTAAGTATTTCTGGAACTAACTCCGCCTTAACTTCTTGTTCGCTATATCTAATCCTATTTTGTAAATCCCAGCGCTCTTTGTCTAGCCATTTAAGTCTGCTTGAAATCTCTGCTAACACTTTTTTAGGTTTGCCATTTTTTAGTGCTTTTTCATATTCATTTGTTAGGTATTACATTTCAGAAGCTACACGCTCTTTTTTAAGAGTTAGACTATCTTTATCTAAATATTCTTTTAGCTCCTCTTTTAGCTTCTTTTGGTCTGCAGTGAGGAAATGTTCATTTGTATCGCTTGATAAGATTCGTCTTATGAGATGTGAATGCTTTTCTTTGGATACATAAAAAAATAATCTTTTTTACTGATTATATCTTTACCTGGGGTTTTGTTATTCCAAAGGTATTCTCCCGATATTCTTAAAGCTGTCATAGGGTCAGTATATGTGTTCCCGATTTTTATAAAATTTGTATCAATGCCCTCTATGAACTGCCTATTTTCTAGTTTGTATTTTCTATTTGGGTAAAAAAACTTAAAGGTAGAATCAAAGCTATAAAAAGTTTTTCTATTTATTTTTTTTATTTTTATGGGTTCTATTTTTTCTTTGCCCTGTTTTATAAGTTGCTTTGAGCTTATATTTATTGGTAGTGGTTTTTTATTTTTTTCATCTACGATATAGCCTAAAATCTGAAAATCATTTTTGTCTGGATTGCCTTTATATGCTATATAACGTCTTTCTTTTTCATCATAGACTCCATATTTTTTTTCGATAATTCCTATTTTATATTTATTCATATTAGCGTATTCGTCCTTGCTATGCAATGGTAAAAACTTCATAAGGACATCATTAATATCTAAAATATAAGTTCCATCGTTATTAGATACGGGGTTATTAAAATCTACAATTCTTAGCTTTTGGTTTTGATTTAGTTGCGTATTTGTGGTAGAATCTAAGTCTAAGACGTTAGAGTGTAGATTAGTCCCATCGCTCTTAGCAATCTCGTTACTTGGTAGAAAATCTGAACGAGGCATCTTATCTACTTTATACGCGGTTATTATCCACTGATTATCACCTTTCCCATGAAAACCTTTTGATAAACCTACACGATAAGTATTTTCATTATGTTTATATACTAAAGTTTTTATGCCGTTGTCATCTTTTAGTATTCCCCTCTCCACAATCTCAGCCAATCCATTTATAAGCTTTTTCTCTTTACTATCACCTGCAAAGTCGCTAAAGTCATCTATATGTTTCTCTAAAATCTTTGCTAATCCGAAACCTTCCGCTTTGCTTCCGCTACCTTTCACCTCACCCCAAACCAAATCAATATCTCCTAAATCCTCTCTATGAAATGCCCCTGCGACTTGCCCTTGTTTTTGTTTTAATAGTTCATCGATTGCCGCTTTGCCATTGTGATAATGCTCTGCGTAGTTTTGTCCAAATTCCTCAAGTGGTTTAATGTTTAATTCTTGCTCCATTTCTTTGCGCAAGGTTTTTAATAAGTTTTCATCTATAT
>CASEHV010000012.1 GCA_949287835.1 uncultured Helicobacter sp. | reverse complement strand
TTCCCTTTTTCTTGTGTTTATAGAGAGAAGGAAACACCTAGCTCCATTCCGAACCTAGCAGTTAAGCTTCTCTTCGCCGATGATACTGCATCTTTCAGATGTGGGAATGTAGGTCGATGCAAGTTTAGGGGGGTTATTCTTCTGACTTCTGATTTTTAATGTTTATTTGCAGTTTTTACTTTTCACTTTTGTTTTTGTTAAAAACAAAGAATAGAATCTAAGGCTTTATTGTTATAAATTTCATAATCTTTAGAACGATAGTTCAATGTTAAAATTATTAAGAAAATTAACGTGGCAACAAAATTCTTTAGTTATAAATTATTCAATAAAGAGTAGGAATTGTTAGCTATTTGTTGCGTGTTTTTCTTTGTTTATTTAAGTTGTGTTTCATAAGCAAACCTCTCCAACGTCTCCATAGTTTTACCTGTATAAATAAAGTCTCTAGCCTTTGCAAAGCCTTCTTCTATGCTATCTGCAAGACCATAGAGATATAGGCATGCACCTGCATTTAGTGATACTAAATTACTTTTTACCCCTCTATCTTTGCCGCTTAGAATCATACGCGTAATGTCGGCATTCACATACACATCGCCACCTTTTAAATCATTAAAATTGGCAAGGGAAATGCCTATCTTCTCTGGACTAAATATATATGTAGAAATCTGCCCATCTCTTAGCTCACTAACCTTTGTATCCGCACATAGACTAAACTCATCTATGCCATCAAGACCGCTTACTACCATAGCCCGCTTTGCTCCTAAAATCCGCAGTGCATCTGCCATAATCTCTGTGTATTCGCTATCAGAGACGCCGATTAGCTGATGTGTCGGACGCAGAGGATTGCTAAGTGGTCCTACGAAATTAAAGATTCCCTTAAAGCCTAAATCCTTTCGCACATTCTGCACATTACCCATAGCCTTGTGAATCCTAGGGGCAAATAAAAATGTTATTCCTAGATTCTCATAGCATTTCCTGCAAGTCTCTATATCCATATTGATATTTATGCCAAGCTGTGCTAGTAAGTCTGCACTTCCGCTTTTACTTGTAATAGCACTATTGCCATGCTTTGCTACCCTAACGCCCATTGAGGCAAGTAGCAGTGCCGCTGTGGTAGAGACATTAAAAGTCTTTCTAGCACTCCCGCCTGTGCCTACTATATCTAGCCTTGCTTTATCTCGCACCACAAAGCTCTTTGCCTTTGAGACAAGCACACTTGCAAAAGCGGCTAACTCCGCACTTACAGGCTTTTTGATATAAAAGCTAGTGATGATACTGCCAATTTGTGCTTTGCTTAGTTGATTTTCTGCAATGCTCTCCATGAGGTCATAGCCCTCTACGAAGTTTAGATTCTCAAGATTTACTAGCTTTCTTAAAAAGGTCTTGATAAGCACGGGTCGCTTGATGAAATTTAGCATGATTCTATCGCCATATTCCGTGCCAATAGATTCTGGGTGAAATTGGATTCCCATCATATTATATTTCTTATGTGCCACTGCCATAACTTCATCATCATCGCTTGTAGCAATAATCTTAAAGCAGTCTGGAATATCCTCCCTTTTTGCCACCAAAGAGTGGTATCGCATGGCTTTTATGTATTGAGGAATGTTTGAGAAAATGCAGTCCTCCACATGCGTTATCACAGAGGTCTTGCCGTGCATGATATGTTTGGCATTTGTGATTTTGACGCCAAAGGCATATAGCAGCGCTTGATGTCCTAGGCAGATTCCTAGTATGGGATACTCCTCTTTTAGCTCAGATACGATTTGCAGACAGATTCCAGAATCAAGAGGTGTTTTTGGACCAGGACCTAGTATTATATGTGTGGGATTAATGCGTCTTATCTCATCTATGCTTATAGAATCATTTCGCCTCACCATAGCCTCAAATCCTAAAGATGCCACAAGCTGATAGATATTGTATGTAAAGGAGTCGTAATTATCTATTATTAGTATCATTGATAGACCTCTTTAAAAGCTTAGTGCTTGATTCTAGCAGTATTAGTGTGAATTTAGGCAATGTTGTGGCTTACACAGAGTGCTTTAAAGACATCACCCATCGCGGCGGGATTGATTAATCCATTTAGATTTGCAGTTTGTTTGATTTTGATTTTATTGCTGAAATTTTTAGAGAAGATTTCAAATACTTCTAGTATAAAACATTCCTCTATGAGACATTTTGACTGCGTTAAACAAAATATTTCTTCAGTGCCGTAGCTTTTAAAAATATTTCTTAATACAGAAAAATCTACATCATAAGTAATATCACTTTTTGCAAAGAAATCTAAAATCCTGCCAGAATCTAGCTCCTCATAGAAATTATAGACTTTATGCTTGTAAAACATTCTAAGATTCATATCCCTAGCTATGAAGTCTCCATAGTCAAATGTGAGAAATACCCATTTATCTAGCAGACATAGCTGCCTTATAAAAGATTCCCAGCTAAGTGAAATCTCGGCGCCATTTGCCTTAAATCTTTCCTTGAAATCCATAACCTCATCGCTAATCTTTCCCCATACAAATCCATCATCAAAATAAAGCATAGAATCTTTTATAATCAAATCGCAAGGCATACTATCAAAAATCTCATTTGAGATAAAAAAGATATTCTCTTTTACATTTATGTCTGAAATATTACTAAAAGTAAAAATCTCCTTGTGAAATCTAGTTTTGATTCTCTCTTCAAAAGTAGCCCTCTGAGTAGCAATCATAGAATCTACATGCTCTAAGGTAGCAAAACTACTATTAGCAAAAACTTCACTACTAAAGGCGCTTAGAAATTCGGCTATGTCGCTTATGAGATTGCCATTATTTGCCCCGATTTCTATGATATTTAGCGGGAGGGTTAGCTTTTCTTCCTCAAGTAGCCTTATGATATATCTAGCAATACTTGCTCCAAAGAATTTCGAAAGACTAACAGATGTGTAAAAATCGCCACCGCTACCTATATTATCTACTTTGTAATATCCATAGAATCTATCATAAAGCCATTTTTGCATGACGCTACTAAATGGTTCTAGCATATTTTCTCCAACATTTATATGAGTTAAGTTTAGCTTTTATTTGCGTATTTATAGAGATTTTTGCTAGATTCCATTCCTAAAAAGGCAGATGATGAAAAGGCTATTTTATTTTATCAAGCCACTTTGGTTGCGAAAGATTCTAACAAATATCCTAGGCTTTGTTCTAATATATCCGTTTTTACTATACAGTGCAGAGAGTGCGTTTTTAATAGCATTATTTTTTAGTGTCTTTGCGTATAAGAAAAAGATATTGCAAAACTCCGTGATAGACCAAATCATCATCGCCTCTATATGCGGAAGTTTATTTAGCACATGGCATATTAAGGATATAGATATAAATCCATTGGGAATCTATGCGTTAGAATCTATCCTTGCATGTATTTTTATTAGAATCTATGATGTGTATAAACCAAGTTTCATAGGTAGATTCTATAAATATGATAAAAATACAGAGCTAGGATATATGCTAGGTGCTATTTTAAATGGCATTCTTAGTGGATTTAGTGTGCTGTTGGTAATCTATGCAATAACAACAATGTATTCAAAATCTTTGACATAGTAAGTGTTTTTTAAAATAAATGTCAATATTGCTATACTTGCAGTGCTAAGAAAGATAATTAGAGGTGTGAGTTGTTTAAGAAAATATTTTTTACTGCATTATTTTCTGTGTATTGTTATGCTGGGGCGGCTTTTGAGAGTTCTGATTATCTAATATGGATTTCGTCTAGTTGCCCTGTTGGTAGCACGACTTGTAGAAATGTAGGATACAAACATACCAATAAAAAGACAGGAGAGAGTGTAGAAATAAAAGGTGGCGACCCAATAGTAGGCTCTCTTACAGGGGGATTAATCGGATATAGATTCTCTGTACCAAATAGCCTAAAAAGCTTTGAGGTCTCGCTAGATTTGCAAAAGATAACCTATCTATACATAAGGGATAATTATATGATTCTATCCAAAGAAAAGGTAGAGAGAATAAGCGATTCAGACTATCAAAGCAAACTCTCAAAGATAAAAACGAAAAAGTAGTTTCTTTAGTTTGTATATAAACGTAACACAAAACCCACTGCTAGATTCAAAATATCGCAAAATATATATTTTCTCTATCTTTTATACTATATTAACTACATAAGCCACTATCAAGAGGAGTTATTATGCAAATTGATGAAAGCAACTTTGCAAAGCAGATTTTTGAGCCAAACAGGGAGTTTGCAAAACATGCACGTATAAGAAATATGTGCGAATACGATGACTTGTGTTATCAGGCAAGTGAGGATTATGAGAAGTTCTGGGGGGATTTGGCAAAGAGCAGGATTACTTGGTTTAAGCCTTTTGATAGAGTGTTAAATGAGGATAATGCGCCGTTTTATCGCTGGTTTGAGGGTGGTAAGCTAAATGTCTCATATCAGTGCATAGACAGGCATTTGAAAGATAAGAAAAATAAAGTAGCAATCATCTTTGAGGGCGAGATGGGGGATTATAAAGTCATCACATATCGCAAACTCTCCGTTGAAGTCAATAAAACCGCGAATCTATTAAAGAATCAGTTCGACATTAAAAAGGGTGATAGAGTCGTGCTTTATATGCCCATGATTCCAGAGACGGCTATTTTTATGTTAGCATGTGCGAGGATAGGCGCCATTCATAGCGTAGTTTTTGGGGGATTTAGCCCAGAGGCACTAAGGGATAGAATCATCGATGCAGAGGCAAAGCTAGTTGTTACTGCCGATGGAGCATTCCGCAAAGGTAAGCCATATATGTTAAAACCAGCCGTAGATAAAGCACTAGAGGATAATGCCTGTCCTAGCGTTAAGAAGGTGCTAATCGTTACAAGAAATCATCAGGATATAAATTATGTACGCGGCAGGGATTTCTCATATAATGAGATGGTAGAGTATGAGAGTAGCATCTGTCCCCCAGAGCAGATGGATTCTGAGGACCCTTTATTTTTGCTTTACACAAGCGGTAGCACAGGTAAGCCAAAGGGTGTAAAGCATAGCAGTGCGGGATATATACTACATGCACAGCTAACTATGGAATGGGTATTTGACATACGAGATTCTGATAACTACTGGTGTACAGCAGATGTGGGGTGGATTACAGGGCATACTTATGTAGTCTATGGTCCCCTTGCATGTGGTGCTACGACTATCATTTATGAAGGTACTTTGGTGTATCCAAATTATGGTCGCTGGTGGAAAATGATAGATGAGTATAAAGTGGATAAATTTTACACTTCGCCAACCGCCATTCGTATGCTTCACTCACACGGCGAGGATGAGCCTAAGAAATATGATTTAAGCTCTCTTAAGGTTATAGGCACGGTAGGAGAGCCAATCAATCCTACCGCATGGAAGTGGTTCTATGAGGAGATAGGTGGCAGTAGATGCAGTATCGTGGATACATGGTGGCAGACAGAGACAGGCGGTCATCTCATATCTCCACTACCTGGTGCTACGCCCATTCGCCCTAGCTGTGCGACATTTCCATTACCCGGAATCATGGCAGAGGTGCTAAACGAAGATGGCACAAAGGCGGCGTATGGAGAGCAGGGATTACTTTGTATTACAAAGCCGTGGCCTTCCATGATTCGAGGAATATGGGGAGATGATAAGCGTTACATTGATAGTTATTTCTCACAGGTTAAAAAAGATGGCAAGGCAGTGTATTTCTCAGGTGATGGGGCAATCATCGATGAGAATGGCTATATCACTATCACAGGTAGGACAGATGATGTCGTAAATGTTAGCGGTCATAGAATAGGCACTGCCGAGATAGAATCTGCCATAGCGAAGCACCCAAGTGTCGCCGAGAGTGCGTGCGTTAGCAGACTTGATTCTATCACAGGAGAGAGTTTGTTTGCCTATATCGTCTTGCATGATGGTGTGCTAAATACCGCCGCAGAGGAGATAAGCATACTAAAAGAAGTCAATAATATTATTAGCAAAGAGATAGGCAATATCGCAAAGCTGGGTTCAGCACTATTTGTCCCCGGACTTCCCAAAACAAGGAGTGGCAAAATCATGCGTAGAATCCTAAAAGCAATCGCTAGAGCCGATGAGGTAACGCAAGATGTAAGCACACTAGAGGACCCGAAAGTGGTAGAAGAAATCGTGAAAGTGGCAAAGAGGGGGTAGTGCCAAAAGAGTGTAATGTGTGGATAGTGTAATACGTGGTTATTCTATTATGGGTAATGGAGGTTCTAGCCGAGGCTTAGAGAGTCTAACGATAGGCTCTAGCTCAGATTCTTTCACATATCCGATAGTAGCTTTTAGAGGATTCATCTCCGCCTTAGGAAAATAGATTACTAATATCCAGCCGTCATATTTTCTTTCTATATTCTGCGTATATCCCTCTGGCATTCTTTCTAAGTTATTATCACCAGCTTTTATGCCCCGCTTTATGACATTTATGCCATTAATGTTATATTGTAATCTCTCAAAATCAAATAGCAAAGACTTTTCTGTATCTACTTTTTTTACCGTCGCTATTGCCCTGCCATTTGGTTTATCAAATATGGACATATCATTTTTCACTCTAAGGCTCCAAGGAATATAATTCCACATATCACCAAAGATTATATCCTCATACCATGCTCTATCATATATGATAGATAGTGGCTTGTTGTTTTCAATCTTTAGATTCTTAGCATTGATATAGCTACCATTGCCACAGGGACCTTTATCCACGAAATATGCTACATAACCCATTAGAAAGTCATCAAAGACATTATAAATCTCTACTTCTACCGGCAATGTAACCTCCCCTGCAAACCCAGCCTTAAACCAATCAGGCAAACTAGATTCTATCTGTGATACATCTTTTAGCAATAATGCCCCTTCTAAAGGAATACCATTAAGACTAGCCCTAAGCCACATTCTAGCCCCACCTCTATCCACATCGCCATAGCACTCACTCTCTGCTATGTCATGAAATATTGTTAGATTCCCTTTTACCTTTAGGGACGTTGTTGTAGTAAGGTTAAACCCGCAATACTGCACCGCATCATCAATGCAGCTTTCAATAATAGGGACAAAATAACGTTGCGCCCTGCCATTAGCATCTATCCATGAATAAAAATCAGTCGCTCCAAAAGCAAAGCAAGAGGCAAGGCATAAAGAAGCAAGAATCTTATTCATTATGAATCCTTTGGTTGTTTAATGATTGGGATTCTATCATTTTTTATAATTTTCAATCATGTTCTAAGAAAGATAGAAAAAGTGAAAAACTATTATCAAATATAATGCCTATCCTGCTACAAGATTAAACTCCCCAACAAATCCAAGCAGAGTTTTTATATCATCAAGGCATAAATCCCCGATATTTCCTAGCCTGAATGTGTCTGCCTTGCTGAGTTTCCCCGGATAAATCACAAAGCCTCTTTGTTTTAAAAACGCATAGAGATTCTCAAAGCTAAAATTCTTAGAGTTAAGATAGCAAAAGGTCGTGATGATAGGCGAATGGTATGCCCTATCCACATAGCATGGGTAGCCTAGCTCCTCCATGCCAGAGGCAAGATGTCTTTGCATAGTGCTATAACGTCTGTGTCGTGCCTCTATGCCACCCTCATCTTTTAGCTCCCTTAGTGCCTCCCTAAATGCCATGACTGCATGCGTTGGCGAGGTGAAACGCCATTTGCCCCCAAGCCTCTCCATGCACTCCCATTGCGCATACATATCTAAGGCTAGTGAGGTCGCATTCCCCTCTAGATTCTGCAAGGCATTAATCCTAGCAAGGATAAAGGCAAAGCCGGGGACTCCTTGTATGCACTTATTGCTTGATGAAATCAAAAAGTCAATGCCAAGATTCTCAATATCTATGGGAATGCCGCCAAAAGAACTCATCGCATCGACTATGAGAATCTTGCCCCTCTCTTTGATGACTTTGCAAAGCGAAGTGAGAGGATTCAAAATACCCGTTGTCGTCTCACAATGCACAAATGCCACATGTGTTATTTCCCTATCCTCTAGTGCGCACTCCACAAGGCTAGGAGTGATGATTGCATTCTCACTAACGCTAACGCTAGTGTGGGCTATATCTGCCCTTTTAGCGATTTGACTTATACGTCTGCCATACTCGCCATTTTCTACCACGAGGAGTTTGGCATTCTTGTTTTTCCCCAAAGCAGTATTGATAACGCTCTCTATGGCATAGCTCCCGCTGCCTTGCATGAGAATGCTCGTGTAGTTTGTGCTAATAGAGGCTATCTCTAGCAAACTCTCTCGAATCTCTTGCACCACCTGCATATAGTCGCTATCCCATGTGCAGAAATCCTTTAGCATGGCTGCCCTCACGCGTTTGCTCGTAGAAAGTGGTCCTGGCGTTAGCAGTAGATAGTCATTATCTGGAATGTGTTTCATAGCCTCTCCTCTAGTGTTAAAAGTGCATTTTCTAAAAACCCTAAATCATCGATGACCATATCTGCCCCAGCACTATAGAGTTTCTCTCTAGCTTCTTGCTTGAGAATCTCTAACTTCTCTTTTGGCATATTTTCTACTTCATCTTTGCTAAGTCCTAGCGTAGAGCTACCCAGAATCACGCCTATGCTAAAGCAACCCGCATTCTTGCCCTCCTGCATGTCTATGGGGGTATCACCGACTTTTACAATGCGGTTTTGCGGGTAGATTCCAAGTCTCCTAGCACATTCATACATCATGTAGGGATAGGGTCTACCATAGCCTAGCTCATCACTTGCAATGCTGCAAAGCGGACTATATCCCGCACTTTTAGCTAGGGGGAGTATGACATGCATCATCTCCTTTGTGTAGCCTGTGGTAGCGCCGATTTTTATGCCCCTAGCATTTAGGGCTTCCACACATTCTAGCACTTTTGGAATAAGCACCACATAGTCTTTGAGATTCTCAAAGATAGCACTCTCAAACAAGGCATTGAGATTCTCTACATCGTTTTCATTAAAGTCTCGTTTATAAATCTCCTTGAACGCAGTCTTTATACGCGGCAGCTCTAGCAGTGTCTTGATATGCTCCCTTTTTAGCATACCCATAGGTATCCTTGCCTCTTGCAGACTTAAGATTAATCCATATTCTCTAAACGCATACACAAATGCCCCAAGTGGCGAAAAACAACCATAATCAATAGTCGTCCCCGCCCAGTCAAAAATGACGGCTTCTATCTTCATCGTTTCTCCTTTAACATGTCAAATAAAAGTTTTGCCGCGATATTGATACAGGCAATCATCACCGCAAGCGCGGCAGCCTCCTCGATATAGCCCCTCTCATCTAAATGCACGATGCTAATGGCAGCCACTTTACTTTGCTGACTATAAATAAAAATGAGGGCAGAGATACTCACCATAGAATTGACAAAAAAATACATGAAATTCTCTAAAATCGCAGGCAGACACAAGGGCAGATACACCCCCTTAAACATCGAGAAAGCACTGATTCCAAAGATTCTGCTTGCTAACTCCAGCTCCTTATCTATTTTCAAAAGAGCATTTTTAACACTAAGTGTCGGCAGGGAGAAAAAGTGTATGATATTACAGGCTATGAGAATAAAGAATGTGCCGCTTAAGAAATTGCCATTAAAGAATAATAAATATGCGATGCCTAGCACCAGACCGGGCAGTGCAGAGGGCAGGATAATGAGGAAATTCCCAAACGATGTAGCGATGTTGCTTTTGCTTATGTGTAGCAGATAGCCAAAGACAAAGCTAAGTGTGCTACCAAGACATGCCACAAGCACAGAGATGAGAAGCGAGTTTTTTAATGTCGCGATTCCATCTAAGCTAGAGCTAAGGGAGAAGTGCTTTAGAGTAAGGCTCAAATCATGTGGATAAAGCGTGATGACAGAGGCTAGAATCACAGCGGCAATCACGCAGAGAATGATGGATAAAATAAGAGTACTTACGCCAAAAAAGCATATATCTCTAAATTTATTAGAATCTATTTTGTAATGCGTAGCCCTGCTACTTACAGAAATACTTTTACTCTCCACCCACCGCAGCAGGAAAAAGGCAAAGAGAGAGGGCAGCAGGATAATGACACTCATGGTAGCGCCTAGGGCTAGATTCTGAGAGCCTAGTATTTGTTTATAAATCTCTACGGATAGGACATTATACCCCCCGCCGATGATTACAGCCGCGCCAAAATCGCTAAAGCAGAGTATAAAGCTAACCAAAGCGGCGCTAAAAAGTGGCATACGCATATTAGGCAGGGTGATATGTAAGAAGGCTTTTAGTGGCGAAATTCCCATAATCTTTGCTTGTTCATACAATCTGTAATCGCTATTTTGCAGACCAAGATAGAGGATAAGGAAGCTTTGCGGAAACAGATAGATACTCTCAGAAATCACGATTCCAACAAATCCATAAATCGAGAAATCCTGCAGGGAAAGCATTGTCGTCAAAATGCCCTTGTTACCAAAAAGATAGACGAGACCTAGCCCATACATGAGGTTTGGCATGAAAAGCGGGAGCAGTGCGATGATATAAAAAAGCTTTTTTGCGACCATGTTTGTGCGTAGCAGAGCGTATGCCACTATGAAAGCCGCACAAAGCGAGATGGCACTTGAGGTAGCCGAGACTAAAAGCGTATTGACAAGTGTAGAAAGCAGGGAATCCTGACTAAGATAAAAGATGAAATTACTCATACCCGCAAAATTCCCCTCTCTATCCAGCAGAGAAAAGACTAGCAAAGCGCAGAGTGGCACTAGTAAAAATCCCAAAAGTATCATGAAACACAATAAAAAAAGCGAGTTTTGAATCCTAGTCATGAGTATAGCCTTTTGTGGTTTTGAGGGAATGTGTTGTTGTGGGTGTTAAGAAAATAACCTTTGCAGATTAGATGCCTTGTCATTATGAACACATGTGAAGAATCTTTTTGATGAGAATCAAGATTCTTCAACTTAATCTCAGAATGACGAAAATTTACAGAATCTAGATTCCCTGTTATTCTGAATGAATATGAAGAATCTAGATTCTTAAAAAGATTTATAAAAGATTCTTCGCCTAGCAGCTCAGAATGACACAAGTTTAGAGAATCAAGATTCCAAAAAACACACTCACACATATCCTAATCCTTTTTGAAATACAAAATATGCTCTTGCTTGATACAAAAATACACAGATTCGCCAATTTTTAGGGGCATCTCGCTAAACTCTCGCAAGGAAAGATTACAGACAAAAAGATTAGGGGAAAGCGAACTTGCAAAATCGCCACTCCTGCACTCTAGCCTTACCCTAAAAAAGCTACCTAAAAACTCAATATCCTTTATAGTCGCGCTGTAATCCCCACTCTCTTTATGCAGACTGATATGCTCTGGTCGCAGAAGTGCTATGGAATCATTGCTGTAAAAAGTGTTGATGTCGCCTATGAAATTTGCCGCAAACATATCCTTTGGATTACTGTAAATCTCCTTTGGCGTGTCGATTTGTGCGATTTTCCCCTCATTGATAAGGGCGATTCTATCCGACATGGAGATTGCTTCCTCTTGGTCGTGCGTTACCATAATAGTCGTGATTCCTAGCTCTTTGTGAATCACTTTTATATCATTCCTTAGTTTGTGGCGTACCTTTTTATCAAGCGCACTGAGTGGCTCATCAAGAAGCAAAATCTTAGGCTTTAGGCTCAAAGCTCTTGCTATGGCAACCCTTTGTTGCTGTCCGCCGCTTAACTCTGCTGGGAATTTCTTTTCATTTCCCAAAAGTCCCACTAGCTCGAAACTCTGCTGCACGATTTGCTTAATCTTTTTCTTAGAATACCCCTGCTCCTTTAGCACGAAAGAGAGATTCTCATAGGCATTCATGTGCGGAAAGAGGGCATAGGATTGAAAGACCATTGCGAATTTTCGCTTTGATGCCTTGAGTTTTGTGATGTCCTCTTTTTTGTAGAGAATCTTCCCACTGCTTACTTCCTCTAGCCCCGCTATGATTCTCAAAAGGGTGCTTTTCCCGCAGCCACTAAAGCCTAGAAGTGAAATAAATTCCCCTTTTTGAATGCTAAGATTGATATTCTCTAGCACAGAGAAATCCCCATAACTCTTGCAAACCTCTCTTAACTCTAGCATTATTTTGCCTCGCTTTTGCTATCAAAGAGGGCATTCCATTTTGTAAGGATTTCCTCGCGCTTCTTGCTAAAGGCTACGAAATCTATGTCTATGATTTTACTCTCCTTTGGATAGCCTAGCGGGATTGTGCCTTGCGGTATGCCGACTAGGACGTTGTTTTGTGCATAAAGTGCCATTGCCTCCTTGCTTGTCGCCCATTTTATAAATGTCTCTGCGTGTGGATTTGTGGAATCTTTTTGTAGCATGGCAACGCATTCTATGTCGATTCCATAGCCCTCAGAGGGGAAAATCATAGAGATGGGTTGCTTGTCTAAAAGCATCTTATGCCCTCTGTATCCCAGTGAGATTCCTATGGGATACTCCCCGCTTAGTGCCATACGTGCGGGCTTTGAGCCTGAGTGCGTGTAGAGGGCTATGTTTTTATCCAGCGCACTCATGAAGTCAAAGCCTTCTTTTTCTCCAAAAAGAGTAAGGAATCCCACCACGCTAAGATAGCCTGTGCCTGAGCTTGTGGGATTACTCATGGTGATGAGACCTTTGTAGAGTGGATTTGTCAAATCTTTGTATGAAGTGGGGATTGGCAGGGATTTTTTACTAAGTTCTGCCTCATTGATTATCAGTACAGATTCCACGCCAGATAATCCGATGTAGCGCGGTTTGGAATCCTTTGGCACAAAGAGGGGGTTAAATCTTGAGAGATTCTCTATCTCTAGCGGCGCTAACATTGGCTTTAGGGATTCCATATTATAAATCGAGAGACCATAGATAATGTCTGCTTTGGGATTGTCCTTTTCTGCAAGTAGCCGCGTAGCAATGATTCCATTAGAATCTGAGATAATCTCTACGGCAATGTTAGGGTGTGCCTTCTGAAAGGCGCCTATGTATTGATTTATCTGCTCATTCTCAAAGGTGGCGTAGATGACTAATTTCTCTTTATCATTAGAACATGCGCTAAGAAAGATTCCCAAACAACACAACACAAACCATAAACAGATTCTCATAAAAGCTCCTTGCTAAAATCTTTTGACATGCTAGAAGCTGTGTGTAAAGTTTTGTGAGGATTAATGTAAAGTGTGGGTAAAGAAATCTACTCTCTTTCGTAAAAAACTAAAAGGCGGGAGTGCAAAAGGGAGCAGAACAGGATTTGTATTCCCGCTGTGAATCTCATCTAGCTCCTTGCCATTTTCTAGCAGGATTCTAAAAAGGCGAATATAGAATCTACCATTGACTTCCTCTATCATGGCATGCTCGTTTCGCTTTGATTGTAACTTTTCTTCACTGCTTTTATCCTCAAAGATTCCGCTACCATAGAATCTAGTAGGCGATACTATTTCTAGTGGCTCATTTTTGCTAATTTTATGTTTGCATAAAAAGCTTTTACCATCTTCTCCGACTTCCCCGCAGACCTGATAGCTACCCTCGCTAATGGCACTAGCGAAATTCTGTGTATCTAGCTTTTGATATGGCTTTCTTATGATATAGCCATCTGTGAAGCCACGATTTTTTAGGGTATTTAACTCATATTGATATAGCTCTTTTCGCTGTCTTTTGGAATAGAAGTCATCAATGGCAAGGCGATATGTCCTAGCCGTGATTCCCGCATAATATGAGCTTTTCGTCCTGCCCTCAATCTTTAGCGCAGAGATGAGACCTGTTTGCAGAATCTCATGAATGTGATTTGCCAGATTCAAATCCTTAGCATTAAAGATATGCGTCCCCACCCCCTCGCTCTCCTCTAGTCGCAAAAAGACATCATTGTCTGGATTCCTCACATACATGTTTTTAGAATCAAATCTCACAAGTTCGCCATTTTCTGCACTCTCCACATAATACTCATAGTCAAAGCGGCAGTCATTAGCACAACTACCGCGATTTGGCACACGTCCGTGCTGCAGTGCAGAGATGAGGCATCTCCCTGAGAATGCAAAGCACATGCTACCATGCACGAACATCTCCAACTCTAGCTCTGGCAGAGATTCCTTAATCTCATAGCAGTCATTAAGGCTAATCTCGCGCGCTAAGACAATCCGCTTTATCCCCATATCCACATAGACCTCAGCATCTAGCACATTTAGCACATTTGCCTGTGTGGATAGATGAATGGGAATGTTTGGCGCGATGCTTTTGGCAAGTCTCACGACGCCAGGGGTAGCAATGATAAAGGCATCGGGGGATAAATCCCGCATTTTTGCTATGTGATTTTTAAGAGATTCTATCTGGGAGTTAAATGGGAATCCATTGATAGTTACATACACTTTTTTATTGATAGAGTGTGCGTATTTAATGCCCTCTGCGAAATCCTCATAGCTAAAATCCTTGCTAGAGCGATTGCGAAGAGAGAAATGGCTAACCCCCCCATAGACTGCATCTGCACCGAAATTCAGGGCAATTTTTAGCTTTGCAAGATTACCCGCTGGGGATAATAACTCTGTTTTAGTGCTATTATTGACTGATGTATTAAATCCTAATGACATGTTTAGCTCTTTTGATATTTTGGGGTTATTGTAGCAGGAAAGATGGTGTCCCGAAAGGGATTTGAACCCATGACCTTAAGATTAGGAATCTTACGCTCTATCCAACTGAGCTATCAGGACTACATGGTGCCGAAGGTCGGACTCGAACCGACACAAGGTTGCCCTTACTAGATTTTGAGTCTAGCGCGTCTACCAGTTTCACCACTCCGGCAAAAGTCAAAATCTTACAACAAAAGAATATCTTTGTCAATGTAAAATGGTGCGCTGAGTGAGACTTGAACTCACACGGATTTCTCCGCCACCCCCTCAAGATGGTGTGTCTACCATTCCACCACCAGCGCATGAAGTAGATACCATTATGGAATCTACCCTAGCAAAATACTAAAAACTATGCATTACCTTATGAATAAAACGCCTGCATATATGGATTCACATACATAGCAATAACCGCAAAAACAAGCGTATATATAACCTGTGCCTCAATCAACGCAATAGCCACGAACATTGTTGTTTGTAGCTTAGAACCCAAAGCGGGATTTCTAGCCGTCCCAGATATTGCCGCAGAAGCGACATGCCCCATACCTATACCGCCACCTAGAGCAGCGATTCCAAGACCCACCACACCAGCAAAAACTGACATAGCAGCCATGAAGTCTCTGCCCCATGTGCCATCATCTGCTAGTGCAAAACCAACGCAACAAAAAACCAAAGCCAAAAACTTATTCATAAATAATCCTTTCTCTGCTACAAAAACGTTCGGATATGCCCCCTACTAGCCATTGTGCGAATTTGTTAAAGTCGTAATTATATTATGTAAATTGTCAATTTATCACAAAATTTTAGTTAAAATCAAAACTGCCTTCCGCGCCCTTAGTCATGTTTCCATATACACTTTCTACATACTTTAGGCGAATGGGGCATGATAGTAGCTCTTGACATGATAGACATGATTTTAGATTTCTAGCCACATGGCACTGCATTAACTCATTTCTAGCATTGATGTATGCCATATAATATTCGTCCTCTACCTCACTATCTGCATGTTGTAAATCCATATTATAAATCCTATTTTAAAACCGCAAATGATAGCCTTTTTTGCCTAATGCAATTAAAACTCTGCTATTATGTTAGCAAAAATATGCGGAGGTGTCGTAGTATGGGAAAGAAGCAGATTGTTATAAGACCAGAGGAGCAGAAACCATCGCATGAGGTTTTTAGTAAAAAAACGATTAATGGCAAACATTTGCTTAAAGATGAGTTTTATGAGAGGGAATTTAGAAAGCTTGAGATAGAGCTTGTGAAGTTTCAAAACTGGGTTAAAAAGACTAATCAAAAAATAGTCATCATCATGGAGGGCAGAGATGGAGCAGGCAAGGGGGGGACAATAAAGGCACTTACCTCACATCTAAATCCTAGAGGGTGCAGGATTGTGGCACTAAACAAGCCTAGCGAGAGAGAGAAAACAGAATGGTATTTTAAAAGATATATAAGCAATCTGCCAAGTGGTGGCGAAATTGTATTTTTTGATAGAAGCTGGTATAACAGAGCAGGCGTTGAGAAAGTAATGGGATTCTGCACTCAAGAAGAGTATAAAGAGTTTATATATCAGGTTAGCAATCTTGAACAAATGCTAGTGGCTAGTGGGACGATGATATTTAAATACTTCCTAGATGTATCACAAGAGGAGCAGAAAAGACGAATTAATAGACGTAAAAGCGACCCGCTTAGAATGTGGAAGCTAAGTCCTATTGATTCTAAGTCTCTTAATCTATGGAATGAATACACAGAAGCATTTGAAAAAATGTTTTCAAGAACGCATACGCCTTATAGCCCGTGGATTATAGTAGATTCTAATGATAAAAAAAGGGCTAGGCTAAATGTGGCAAGGGATTTACTTAGCAAGATTGACTATGAGGATAAAGACCAGAATTCTGTCTGTCTTCTTGCCGACCCAAACATCGTGCATTTATATTCACAGCAATCAAATGCAATCAAGAAAAATAAGAGTTTTAAGATTTTCAAAGATGAAAATGGGGGAGAATGATTTAGAGATTCTGCAATTTTTTGTTGTTTACAATTTCAAATGTTTTGTATTTGGTCATATTTAACATAAATCAAACTCTAATCTACACCCCAAACCTTAAAAACTCCTCTTTTGCGTAAGCCTTTATAGAATCAAAACTTTTCATGCTTAAATCATCTGTTAGCAAATCATTCTCCATATCGCTATCTAAAAACTGCAGGACTTCCCTCGTATCCCTATCCACGCCGACTTTCCCGCATAGAGAGATTTTCTCACTGCCTGTAATAGGACTTTTGATAAGATGCTCTGCCTTGCCACCAATCTTTGCCCAAGTCATTTTCGTAACAAGTCCCACATCATCGCGAATGCCAGAATTATACGCATAGCTACCCACTCCAAGACACAAAAAGCTCGTGGCATCTAGCCCATTATCTCTGCACCAATGATAAATCTGCCTTGCCCTATCCACCGTGATAGCATCGCCATAGATAATCTTTACCCTATCAAAACCAAAATAAGATTCCACAAGTCTAATCACGCCTAGCCGCTCCCTGCTATCGCTTGAATTTTCATTGCCTGTTAGAATCAAAAACGGGTCGCCAGAATCTGGTCGCAAGACTATGGGAAATTCGCGTTTCATGATTAGCTCATAAGCCTCTTTATCATTCTTTAGAGAATCTATAATGTCCCATAGATTCCAAGTATCTGAGACGATAGAGACCATCTGTTTTGGGAATCTTTTCATAATATTTTTGAATGTCTCAATCTCTCTTTCCCTGCCGCCAAGGCACATGA
Organism: uncultured Helicobacter sp.; assembly: GCA_949287835.1. Classification (GTDB taxonomy): domain Bacteria; phylum Campylobacterota; class Campylobacteria; order Campylobacterales; family Helicobacteraceae; genus Helicobacter_A. The sequence continues at coordinate 55,706 of CASEHV010000012.1, read as the reverse complement.
CGCTATGTTCACTTGCGGGGATTGAACCAAGATTTGCAATGCTTTGCAGAGAATCTGACCTGCCGTAGTTATCATAAATATTCTTTAATGTCATAATAGAATCTGTCCCGCTAAAAAAGAGGATATGCCCCATAGATGATGAGTGGCAGTCCCAGATTCCATTCATGCCACGTGCAGAAAAATCATGAAAATTATAGCTACTATCAAGGTAGTATCCGATGTGTTCATACTCAATTTTCTTAAATAATGCTGCTTTAGTAGCGACAAAGCAGGTTTTCCATAGCTCTGAGTTTAGGAATGTTTCTATGAAATTCACAAACCAGCAGTGTTTAGAATCTACGCATTGTATCGAGATAATGGGCATATTATTTGACACAAAGCTTCCTTCAGGCAGCGCTTTAAATATTATAGGCATCTCTTTTGGTAGGGAAAGCCATTTATCTATTAAAAATTTATATGCACTATCATTTTTACTAAATTTCATAAAATCACAATAAAGTAGTTCAAGCCCCCGCATTATCGTATCTGTATCGCATTCTACAAATTCCTTGTAGTATTTCTCTAGCCTTGAGATGACCTGACGCATACCAAAGGCTACGATGTGATTATTGATGCTTGATAGATTCAAGCGAGGCTTACGACAATAAAGCAGACTATAAACCTCCTCTACATTATCCGCATACATAGCGGCGTGCGTATATTTGTAACAATCTGATATAAATAAAAGCTTTGGAAAGTGATAGTTATTTGAATGATAATTATTCATGTTTTAGCTCCTATCTCCCTAATTTTCATAGTATAACACTATTATTTCATGTTTATACATGATATAGTTATAATTACCCATGATATGATTAAAAAGGATAGCAATGAGTGTGTATGCAGAGCGTGTGCAGGAATTACGCAAATTGATGAAAAATGAAGGCATTGATGCCTATATCGTGCTGAGTGCAGACCCGCATTTGAGTGAGTATCTGCCAAAATTCTACAAGAGTAGGGCATTTCTTAGCGGATTTAATGGCTCGGTTGGCACGCTTGTCTTTACGCAGGAGCATGCTTTTTTGTGGGTTGATGGACGCTATTGGTTGCAGGCTGAAAAGGAGCTTCAAGGCAGTGGCATAGCGTTGCAAAAGCAGGATTCTAAGAATACCTTTCTGCGTTGGATTAAAGAGAATCTAAGCAAGGATACAAAACTCGGAGTAGATTTTGCCCTCCTGCCTCTAGAGCTTTACTCCAATCTGAATACCTGCGTAACCCTTGTGCATAAGGATTTTATCAAAGATCTTTGGAGAGAGCGTCCAGAGTTGCCAAAGGCTAGGGTGTATGCGCATGAGAGACAATACTGCTCCTTTGATAGAGGAGAAAAACTGGCCTTAGTGAGAGAGAAAATGGAGCAGCTAGGGGCGCAGTGCCACCTCATCTCTAGCCTTGATGACATTGCGTGGATTACGAATTTGCGTGGCGATGATGTGCCTTTTAATCCCGTGTTTTTAAGCCATTTTTTGCTTACAAAAGAGAGTGCGACTTTATTTATCCATGAGGGCAAGATAGATTCTACATTAAAGACAGAGCTAGAGAGTGAGGGGATTGTAGTTAGGCATTATGATAGTCTCATGCAAGAGCTAGGAAGACTTAATGAGTGCAGTCTGCTTTTAGAGCCAAGTAGAGTAACCACCCTAGCTGTGCAGAGTTTGCATTCAAGCGTGAGAATCATAGAGGAGATAAATCCTAGCACACATATCAAGGCGGCAAAGACGCAAAAAGAGATAGGATTTATTGAGCAAGCGATGGTAGAAGATGGCGTGGCGCTGTGTAGATTTTTCGCATGGCTGGAGGATTCTATCAATAATGGTGAGCAGATAAGTGAGAGGGATATAGCAAAGAGGGTAAGTGAGTTTCGTGCGCTAAGCCCCTATTATGTCAATGACAGCTTCTCTAGTATCGTAGGTTTTAATGCCAATGGTGCCCTGCCGCATTATCATGCAAGTAAGGAGAGCTTTGCGTATCTGCAAAAAGATGGCTTGTTATTGCTAGATTCTGGTGGGCAGTATAAGATTGGCACGACAGATATTACGCGTGTAGTCCCCATAGGTAGCCCAAATGCTGAGCAGATTCACGACTACACTTTGGTGCTAAAAGCACATATCGCCATCTCTAGCACTATTTTCCCTAGCAATATCCCCATGCCCCTGCTGGATTCTATAACGCGTATGCCACTTTGGGCAGAGCAGATGGATTATATCCACGGCACAGGGCATGGTGTGGGCTATTTTCTCAATGTGCATGAGGGTCCCCAGGTGTTATCCTATCTTTCCTCTGCTTTTGAGAGAAGTCGCGCTAAAGAGGGTATGCTAACCTCCATAGAACCCGGAATCTACAAGAAAGGCAAATGGGGTGTGCGGCTTGAGAATCTTGTCGTGCATACCAAAGTGGAGAATCCAAAAAATACCGAGTATGGGGAGTTTCTTTATTTCAAACCCGTTACACTCTGCCCCTTTGAGCCTAGCTGTATAGATTCAAAAATGCTAAGTGAAAGCGAGAAGCAATGGCTTAATGCCTATCACAAGGAAGTCTATACCAAACTCTCCGTGCCTTTGAGAGAAGACAAAAGAGCACTGCAGTGGCTGGAGAGCAGGTGTAGAGAAATATAAAATATTGAAAGCACTGTGTTTTAAAACAAAAACTTCATTTTTTAGATATATTTACTATGTAGGTAAGTTTTAGGAGAATTACATGAAGTTTTTGTTGTGGTTTGGTGTCCTATCACCCCTTGCTTTCTGTGCCGGGCTAGATGCTAGCTCTGCTAACAAGGCGGAGGTAAATTGGACAGCTATTGTTATGTTTGTGGTTTTTGTCATCGCTACATTGTCGATTACGTATTTTTCTAATAGAATCTCGCGTTCTACCTCTGGCTTTTATACAGGCGGGGGAAATATCTCTGGTTTGAAAAACGGCACAGCTATCGCTGGGGATTTTATGAGTGCGGCAAGTTTTCTAGGCATAGTCGGGCTTGTGTTTAGTAATGGCTTTGATGGATTAATATATGCCATTGGATTCTTGGTTGGATGGCCTATTATTATGTTTTTGATAGCGGAGAAGTTCCGCAATCTAGGCAAATTTACCTTTGCAGATATTATTGCTTATAGGCTTGATGCAAATCCTGTTAGAATCATCTCTGCTATTAGTGGTCTTTGTGTCGTTATATTTTATCTCATCGCACAGATGGTTGGTGCTGGATTGCTGATACAATTATTATTTGGCTTGTCTTATAATACCGCTGTGTTCCTAGTGGGAATCTTAATGATTTGTTATGTTACCTTTGGTGGTATGCATGCTACGACTTGGGTGCAGGTTATCAAAGCAGTATTACTACTTGCTGGTTGCACATTTATGTCTATTATGATTCTAATCATGGCAGATTTTGACTTGGCAAAATACTTTGATTTAGCGATACAAAATCACGAAAAAGGCGAGGCTATCATGTCTCCTGGCGGATTCTTAAAAGACCCAGTGTCTGCATTTTCTTTGGGCATGGGGCTTATGTTTGGCAGTGCGGGATTGCCACATATTTTGATGAGGTTTTTTACCGTTAGCAATGCAAAGGAAGCTAGGAAATCCGTCTTTTATGCCACAGGTCTCATCGGCTATTTTTATATTTTGACTTTTATTATCGGGTTTGGTGCCATTGCATTTTTACTTGCAAATCCAGAGTTTTTTGATTCTAATGGCAAGTTTTTGGTAGAGAAAAATATGGAGGCTGTGGTATTGGCAAAAGTCGTAGGCGGCAATGTCTTTTATGCCTTTATCGCTGCCGTTGCCTTTGCAACTATCTTAGCTGTCGTGGCAGGACTTGCCATATCTGGGGCATCTGCTATTAGCCATGATTTATATGCTAATGTCATCAAAAAGGGTAAGGTGGAGCCTAGCGATGAGTTAAAAGTAACGCGCATTTCTACCATATCGCTTGGAATCCTAGCCATTCTTTTAGGAATTGCATTCAATGGGCAGAATGTAGCATTCATGGTAGGACTTGCATTTAGCATTGCAGCAAGCGTGAATTTCCCCATTATTTTGCTTTGCATATACTGGAGGAATCTAACCACAAAAGGTGTACTATATGGCGGTGCGATAGCTCTTATTAGCGTTTTGTTGCTTGTGTTTTTATCACCTAGTGTTTGGGTAAAAGTGCTAGGATTTGAGGAGGCAATATTCCCCTATGAACATCCAGCCCTTTTCACAATGCCACTATCATTTATAGCAATCTATATTTTCTCAAAGCTAGATAATAGCAAGAGAGCGCAGATAGACAAGGCAGCATTTAACGCACAAGATTTTAGAGCGCAAAGCGGCGTTGGCATAAGTGCGGCGGTGGAACATTAAAATTTTTGCCAAAATAATTCATTTTTAGATACAATACCCCCACTTTGCACTACAAGGGGTTTTGTATGTTACTTGGAGCAATGAGTGCTTTGGTTACACCTTTTAAAGACGGACGTATCGATACGCAGAGCTATGAGTATCTAATAAAGCGTCAAATAAGGTATGGCATGGACGCTTGTGTGCCTGTCGGCACAACGGGTGAGAGTGCTACTCTAAGTCATGCAGAGCATAAGGAGTGCATAGAAATCGCTGTGGGAGTGTGTAAAAATACAAGCACAAAAGTCCTAGCAGGTGCGGGGAGTAATAATACGACGGAGGCAATAGAGTTGGCACAATTTGCTCAAAAATGCGGTGCTGATGCGGTGCTATCTGTCGTGCCTTACTATAACAAACCAACGCAAGAAGGTCTTTACAGACATTACAAGGCAATAGCAGATTCCATTGACATTCCCCTTATGCTTTACAATGTGCCTTCAAGGACTGTGGTCGGCATTGAGATTGAGACTGCAAAAAGGCTTAGCGAGATTCCAAATATCTATGCTATCAAAGAGGCGAGTGGCTCTATGGATAGGGTATGTGCTTTGGCTAATTTAGATTCTAGCTTAAAAGTCTTTAGCGGTGATGATATGATGAATTACTCCATTCTTAGCTATGGTGGCAGTGGCGTTATTTCTGTAACAGGGAATCTACTCCCGCGCGATATTGCTAATCTATGCCATAGTGCCATGAGTGGCGATTTATCTACTAGCTTTGCTATTTCTAAAAAACTTTATGCTATAAATAGGGCTTTGTTCGTGCAGAGCAATCCCATACCGATTAAAGCAGCAATGTATCTACAAGGACTTATAAAATCCCTTGAGTATCGACTCCCGCTGTGTGAGCCAAGCAAGGAATGTGTGGATTTGCTAGAGAAAACTTTAAAAGATTATGAGGTGCAAGAATGAGTGAAAATACACAGGATATTTCTACTAAGGATTATATGCGTGGTAAGACACTTGTCATAAGCGGTGCTACACGTGGCATAGGAAAGGCTATTTTATATCGCTTTGCAAGAGAAGGTGTCAATGTCGCTTTCACTTATAATAAAAATGAAGATGAGGCAAAAAGAATTGCCGATGAGCTAGAATCTAAATATGCCATTAAGGCTAGATTCTATCCTCTAAATGTGCTTGAGCCAGAGCAGTATGTCGAGCTTTATGAGAAAATTGATGCTGACTTCGATAGGGTAGATTTCTTTGTATCCAATGCGATTATCTATGGTAGAAGTGTAGTTGGGGGCTTTGCACCTTTTATGAGATTAAAGCCAAAGGGGCTAAATAATATTTATACGGCTACTGTGTTAGCCTTTGTTGTGGGCGCCCAAGAGGCAGCTAAGAGAATGCAGAAAGTCGGCGGTGGCAATATCGTAACACTTAGCTCAACAGGGAATCTTGTCTATATGCCAAACTACGCAGGACATGGTAACTCTAAAAACGCAGTCGAAACAATGGTAAAGTATGCGGCACAGGATTTGGGTGAGTTTAACATTCGTGTAAATGCCGTTAGTGGAGGACCCATTGATACAGATGCGCTTCGTGCATTCCCAGACTATGATGAGGTAAAGGCAAAGGTGGAGGCACAAAGTCCGCTAAGACGCATGGGATTACCACAGGATTTAGCTGGTGCGACATTTTTCCTATGTGATAATACACAGAGTGCGTGGCTTACAGGGCAGACTATCGTCATTGATGGAGGCACTACTTTTGTGTGATGTGGATTCTAATTTATTTTTATCATTTTTAGATTCATTTTAAGAATCTAGGATTCCATGAGATGAGTGATAATGTTATAAGCAGAATCTACAACAAAATATCATACAAACTCTCAAAATTAAAAACTAGATTTGGCGTGTTTTGCTATGTTGGTAATGATACTCTGCTAGATAAAATGGTCCCCGCTAGTGCTTATTATGAAGAGCTTAAATCTATAGGTGCATTGGTTAGAGATGATGATAGATTCTCTAGAATTGTATCCCTTTGCGGTGCTAAGAGATTTTTTTACAGCGATTTATCTGGTGTGCGGTCTGTGAAATTCCTAGAAAAATATATTTTTGGTTTTCTAAAGTCATTTTATTATGGAATCTATGCCTTGCGTCTTGATGATATAAAATGTGCAGATATTCATATAGATAAAAAACAGATTCTAGAATCTAGCCTCGGCGATAAAATGGCAGCGCTAAAGGCATATCAGCTAAAACTTATGGCAGACGATAGTGAATATGATATTGAAATTAAAAATATGGAGAAATCCAAAATATCTTTTAGAATCTTTAATATATCAAAGTTTATGTTGTATGCAGAGTCAAATTTGCATAACTTTAATCTATACTTTCTAAATCCACTATTTATATTTGAGTCAATTTATTATCTTTTTCCAGAGTTATCAAATTATACATTGATTATCAGAGATTATAAAACACATGCACTATGTCATTATGAGAATGGGAATCTTATTTTTAATGCTGTGATTCCTAGAGATTCTATTTTGGAGAATCATTATGTGCATATAGTGAATTTGGGTGCGATTTTGTATTGTAATTTTACAGATGATAATATGGGATTAAATGATTATTTATCTGTAGAGACACTCATAGGGGAGAGTTTGCCAAGAAGCATTGAGATTCTAAGCCTTGCTCATTTGCATAGAAAGCAGTTTTTGCATAGCTTTCATTGCAAAGATTTATACTCTATAAGAAATAAGGTAAAAATATGTCTATTATCACTTGTGATTGCCATCTGCGTTAGTCTCTTTTCGTTTGCCTTTGATAGATATGAGTATTATAGCCTTTTGGCAAAACAGGAGAGACAATACAGAGAAAAGCTAGAGTTTGCACTGCAAAAAAAGCAAAGCTATACCCCTATGTATCTTAGAATCTACTCCTTTATAAAAGAGAATAAAAGACTTGATTTTTCTATTAAGCAGCATTATGAAAATGGCAAATGGATATCTCCTTAGTTGTATATTCGTGTTATACTTTTCTAAAGGATTGTTATGAATAAAATATTATTGTGCTTTGGCATTTTGCTTCTTTGCTATGGTTGCAAGACTACAAAGGAGGTCGCACCACAACAGCCCGTAAAAAAACCAGCAAAGAAAGAAATAATAGTCAATGATAAGGATAGAGTTATTCTTTACAATAAACTAGATGACATCAAAGAGGGTATATGGCATGTAGATGAGTGGATAAAATATGCCAAAAGTATTTGCGATGATTCTAATGGCAAAGACTGCTCTACTATGGCGGAAGTTTATTATAGTGATTTCTATGGCTATGGTAAGGATAGTGATATAGCTAAGGCTTTTGATACTTTAAAGAAAGGGTGCGATTTAGATGATTCTCAAAGTTGCCTTGATTTAGGAATCTTAACCAATAAAGAAAACGCTAGAAAAAAGGCAAAGCATGATAAAAATAGCAAAAAGAAACTAGAGCTTACAGATAGTGAGCCATTTTTCACAAAAGCACGTGATATAGCAGATAAGCAGTGTAATAATAATAATGCTATGGATTGTTATGTTTTATCACAGATACATTTTCTAGGTTATAGCTCATCTATGCGTGATATGGCAAAAAGTAAAGAATTGGCCTCAAAATCATGTGATATGGGCTATGCTAGGGCATGTATATTTATGAAAATTAATGTAGATAATAATCTTGAGTCAAAGAAATATTATGATAAAACCTGCAAACTAGGCATAAAAGAATTTTGCAAATAAAGAAAGTTGGTAAATATGGAAAATATGCTTATTTATAACGGAAAAGATAGTAAGTTGCCCCTGCCAGATACTCCTAAGATTCTAAGTGATGAGGGCATCGCAAGTGGTAATTATGTAAAGCTACGAAAAATAGAATTTTTAGAGAAAGGCGATAGGAAAATATGGGAGATAGCTAATTCCCATGATAGCGTGTCAATATTGATATATGATAAGGAAAGAGATGGCTTTATCTTTGTGCGGCAGTTTCGCGTTAGCGTCTTTATGAGAGGTGGCAGTGGCTATATGTATGAGCTGTGTGCGGGATTGTGTGATAAGCAAAAATTGCCCATTGAGATTGCAAAAGATGAGATAGAGGAGGAATGTGGCTATCGTGTAGAGCTAGATTCTATACGCAGGATTAATGAGTTTTATAGTAGCGTTGGTATGAATGGTGCAAAACAGAATCTATTTTATGTAGAGGTAGATTCTAGCAAGAGATGCAGTAGTGGCGGCGGCAGGGCAGATGAGGCAGAGCATATTGAGAGTGTGTTTGTATCACGTGCTTTGATAGATGAGTTTTTACATGATGAGAATTGCCCAAAGGTGCAGTCGCTAGGCTATGCAATTCTGTGGTGGAAGATGAATATTGGAATTTATAAATCCTAAATTTTGGCAATCTAGCTTTAATCTCTATTGACATACCACACTCTTTTTGATAAAATTATCACTTGGTTCGGGGCGTAGCTCAGTCTGGTTAGAGTACTTGGTTTGGGACCAAGGGGTCGAAGGTTCGAATCCTTTCGCCCCGACCATTTTGTGGTGGGTGTAGCTCAGTTGGTTAGAGCATCAGGTTGTGGCTCTGAGGGTCGTGGGTTCGAGACCCATCATCCACCCCATGTTTGTTTTAGATATATTTATTTATGCGTCCATAGCTCAATTGGATAGAGCACCAGACTTCGGATCTGGGGGTTAGGGGTTCGACTCCTCTTGGGCGTACCACTCATGCGTCCATAGCTCAGCTGGATAGAGCAACGGCCTTCTAAGCCGTAGGTCAGAGGTTCGAATCCTCTTGGGCGTACCATTTAGCATTCTATCTTTATTCTTTCTTTTTGGATTATATATGAAAACTATTTTAATTACAAATGATGATGGATATATAAGTAAAGGTTTAATTGATTTAGTAGAATCTCTTAGAGATATGGCAAATGTCGTTGTGGTTGCCCCTGCAAATGAGAAGTCGGCATGTGGGCATGGACTTTGCGTATCAAAGCCACTAGATTTAATAAAAATAAAAGATAATTTCTATAAGCTAGATGATGGTAGCCCCACGGACTGCGTTTATGTAGCTTTGTGTGAGTTATTTCCTAGTAGAAAACCTGATTTGATTATTTCTGGAATCAATATAGGCTCTAATATGGGCGAGGATACGACTTATTCTGGCACGGTTGCGGGTGCTATGGAGGGTGCTATACATGGCATTCCTAGTATTGCAATATCTCAATGTGTGCATGATAATTATGGCGAGGAGGATAAGATTGCAAATCGCGACTTTAGTCTAGCTACATTGGTTGTAAAAAATATAGCAAATGATATTTTGACTTCTAAGCTTATCATAAATGATAGAAAGTTTTTGAATATTAATGTCCCACAGATTCCAAAAGATACCTGCAAGGGTGTAAAGATAACTCATCTAGGCGTAAAGCTTTTTAATCCAAGCATATCGCAAATCCATAGTCCACGTGGGAAAACATATCATTGGATAGGATTTAACAAGGCATCGTGGAGTAGAAGGGATAATAGTGGCAATGCGTATTTGAGGGATTATAGCGGAGAGTTAATATCAGATTTTGAAGCCATAACAGATGGCTATATATCCATAACCCCCATGCAGTTAGACCTCACAGATTATGAGATGATGAAATATTTAGATTATTCTAATCTCTTAAAATGACTTGTGGCATAGAGATTTTAGTGCTTTGAGGAAGCGAGGTATTATCATGTCTTGAGGAGTTAATTCTGAATTATCCATTCTATACGAATCTAAATTTAGAATCTTGCATTCACCCCTAACGATAGACTAATAGGATTGTTTATATCTACAAGATGACTTGTTATCGGCATATTATTTGGTCCTGTTATGTCAGGTGGAATGTAGTTTGAACGTCTGTCGTTTATATCATAGCCTATATAGCTTAGTCTAAGTTCAAGCTCTAGGAATGATAGAATGTTATATAATATCCCACCACCCACATTAAATCCCGCTGTGGTGTAATCTCCTAGTCCTGTGGTATTTGTGATATTAACGCTTATTCCTAATCCTGCAAAAAGGCTAAGACCATTTGAAAATTCATATCGATAGTCTGCGTTGATTCCAATTGAATGAGCGTTGAATTTGCCTAATATTCTATCTGCGTTGATGATAATATTTGTGTAATTTGCATATACCCTTACATAGCCAAATGGCTGTATGGATATATCATAACCTAGTTTTAATCCGTAATTAAATCCAAAATGCCCTGTTTTAAAATCGCCAGGTATATCATCTATGCCTATTATAGTATTAAAGTTATATTCAGATTCCTTAGATATGTATGAACCTCCAGCAGATACTCCAGCGATAAAGCTATTCTTTGATTTATCTTCTACCACCTCCTCTGCGTAGCTAGTGGCACTAAAGGCACTAAGCAAAAAAGCAAATGTAGTCAATCTTTTCATGAAATCTCCTTTTTTGTAATTTTATCATGAAAAAACTTTAAAATATTTTTTTATTTCTCTTTCATTACATATCCTGTTAGATTATTTTCTCCTATAAAATTTTTTGCTTCATCATAGCTTTTAAATCCACGCAAAGCAACGCGATATAATCCATCATCTGTATGAATAATATCTAACATATAGCGACCATTATGTGTCATGCTTTCATGCTCTTTTATATAGTTTTTTGCTCTTTGCTCTGTGCTAAATACATTTAAAGATACCATGTGGGTGGAGTTTTGCGGTAGTTTATTTTCCTCTTTGTTCTGTGTTGCGGCATTTTCATCTGTATTTGGAATCTCATTTGTTGGTTCTTGTTTAATTTCTGGTTCTCGCTTTATATTATTTGTATTGCTTGCAATATTTCTAGTATTTGCTAGGTCATTCATTAAATCATCGAATTGCTTATCATCTATGTCTATGTTTGTATCTTTTTGTGGGGCATCTTTCATTGTTGTTTGTGGCATACTATTTGTGATTGTGCTACTTGCTTCATTATTGGCGTATTTTGTATCCTCTATGCTCTTAATTTTTTCCTCTAGTGATTGTATTTTATATTGTAATTCCTGTGTATTCCTATCGGATTCTTTTTCATTTTCTAATGTTTTTATTTTCTGTTCTAGCTCTCCTATTGTGATTGTGTTACTTGCTTCATTATTGGCGTATTTTGTATCCTCTATGCTCTTAATTTTTTCCTCTAGTGATTGTATTTTATCTTGTAATTCCTGTGTATTCTTATCGGATTTTTTTTCATTTTCTAATGTTTTTATTTTCTGTTCTAGCTCTCCTATTTTTCCTTGTAAATCTTTTACCTCTTGGATACTATCTTGTTGTGGCTGTATTGCTATGTTGTCGCTTATAATTGATTCCTCTGGTATGTTTTTTTCTATTTTGTCATCTTGAGATTCTTGTTGTGCTATTTGCTCTTGTTTTGGAATCTCATTTTGTGTAGTCTGTATAGGTGACTCATTTTTCTGCTCTGTTTTAGATTCTATTTTTATCTCTTGTGGTATATCTGGTGCTTTGGTTGGTGGTGTAGGCTGAATAATATATTGTTGATTATAGCTCATGGTTTGAGTTTGATTTGGCTCCTGTATAGTCTGTATAGGCGGATTACTAGAAGTGGTGTTTAGTTGGTCATATTGCTGCGGATATTGGGGATATTGTTGAATCTTTTCTTGGTTTGCAGTTGTAGTTTTCCTATTTTGCTCTACATGGCTTCTTTCTATTTGTTGCGGGTTTTCATTTTTTGTCTGCGTGGTAACAATGCCTCCATTTTTTAGCATATCAGGACCAAAGCCTATAACCTCTAATCGCACATTAGCCACGCCTTGTTTAACCATATCTATATCTCTAGCGGCGACATTTGATAAATCTATGATTCTACCTTCTACAAAGGGACCCCTGTCATTAATTCTTACAATAGTAGTCCTTCCATTGTCTTTATTATAGACTTTCACGATTGTATTCATAGGCAGAGTTTTGTGTGCGGCGGTATGGGCGTGCATATTATATGTCTCGCCATTTGAAGTAGATTTCGCATGAAAGTTTGGTCCATACCAGCTAGCTATGCCATCAAAGTTCTCTCCTACTCTAGCCTCTCTTGGCTGATAGGTTTTACCTCGCACGGTATAAGGTCGCATGGTAGCCCTACGAAGCGCCTCGCTATCTTTCATTCCGCCTAGTAGAGATTCATTTGTAATATTGCTAGTTGTGCTTACAGGCTGCGTTGCTGCTGTATTTTTAACTGTGCTGTGAGTGGTATTTGCTTTTGTATTTCCCTCTCTATTAATATCCCTTACTACGCCATCATCTAGGTCGCTATATTCCGATAATCCCTCATAGCCCCTTAATGTTCCCTCTCCGCCTGCATATTTGCTCTGTGTCGCACACCCTGCTATAAATAAAGCTAGGCAACATGATGTAAAATATTTAAAAGGTTTTCTCAAAGCTATCTCCTTACAACTCTTTTATTATCCATAGTATCTTCAATCTTTCCTCCCCTAACCGGAACCTTTATCATCTGATTCACAAAGAGGCGATTGTTTTTCATGGCATTGACTTTTTTGATTTTATCAATGCTTGTGTGATGACTCTTTGCTATGTCATATAATGTATCCCCTTTCTTTACTTTGTAGAGAATGAAGCCTGCATTGATGACATTTTTAAAATTCTGCTTAAAATAGCTAAGTCTATCATAAGGTATATACACCTCATACTCCTCTCTATCTAGCGGCACGAAGTCATATTTAAAATGTCTATTATATGATACAAAATCGCTAAGAGTCATATTTGCCCCCTTTGCTACATTAGCAAGAGAGTTTCCGCCCTTTACTTGCACAACAGCAAGGGAATCTCCAGCCCCACGATTTAACATATATTCCTTATTGCTAATCTTCATATCATGCGCGTTAGAAAATGCCAAAGACATAGACATAATTTTACGCAAATACTCCCTAGTCTCAAGTGGTAAAAACTGAGAATTCTCATCAAGCAATACCTCAATATCACTACTCCCCGCCTCATCTATGCCACGATTTAGCCGTCCCAAGCCGCAGTTATATGCCATAGCTGCTAGATACCATTTGCCTGTTTGTTTATGCAGATATTGCAGATATTTAATCGCTGCCTGTGTGCTTTTAATGGGGTCTTGTCTCTCATCTATGTATTCATTGATGACTAATCCTAGCTCCTTTGCAGTGGCAGGCATAATCTGCCAGATTCCCGCCGCACTCTTTGGACTTAGCGCATGTGTCTTAAACTCAGATTCTGCCATTGCTAAAAATAAAAACTCCTGTGGAATCTTAGCGTCATAAAGCATTTTACGCAATGTGGGGATAAACTCATATCCCTTATCAAATTGATTGGCAAGGTAGCTCCACCGTCTTGTATAAATATCTAGCAGTTTGCCCTCAGATTCTAGCTTTGCAATGTAGCTTTGCGGAATGTCAAGTGCATTCATCGTGCTTTGAAACTGCGAAAACATTTGATTAGATATAGGCTCACTCAATGTGTATAGGCTAAAATCAATAGAATCAGATTCTATATTTGCCATAGCATAGCTAACCAGAAAAAGACTAAGACTTAAAGACTTTATATGCACATTTACCTTCTGTAATGAAACTAAATGTCTGATTCTACATTGTATATGACAATTACTCTAAATAAAAACGATATTATTATAAATTCACAAGGAGGACGTCGTGAGAAAAGATATAGATGCAAATAATCAAATCACTCATGCAGAGAACAACGCTGTCCTGCATCAAAAAAAAAAAAAACAGCCCGGCTATTTTCAGGAAATGGAGGCTTACATACAAGCATTAGGGAATAATAAAACCTATCGTCCAAATGTCGCTGCCATTATCCTATCAAGCGAGTATCCAGAATCTTGCAAGGTCTTTTTGGCAGAACGTCTTGATATGACATCTGTGTGGCAATTCCCACAAGGCGGCGTAGATAGTGGCGAGGAGCTAAAAGATGCGCTATTTCGTGAGCTAAAAGAGGAGATAGGCACAGATGAGCTAGATATAATAGCCGAGTATAGAGGTTTTGTGCATTATGACTTTCCTAAGAATCTTATACATAGTATGCGTCCATACGATGGACAGATTCAGAAATACTATTTGCTAAAGCTTAGGAAACATGCAAAGATAAATCTTGCCACAGGTGATAAGCCAGAGTTTTCTAGCTATAAGTTTGTAGATTATGACATGGTGCTAGATTCTGTAGTAGGTTTTAAGAAAGATGTGTATTCAAAGGTATTAGAGTATTTTAAACAAGAAGGATATGTATAGATGCTAATCGTTCAAAAGTATGGCGGCACGAGCATGGGAGGCGTAGAGAGAATCCAGAAAGTCGCCACACGAGTAAATAGACATTTAAAAGATAAGTTTGGTTTTAGAAATAAGCTAGTAGTGGTTGTCTCTGCCATGAGTGGCGTAACAGATGAGATACTAGGCTATGCTAAGGATATTGCTGAGATTCCAAACGAGCGGGATTTAGACATGGCATTAAGTAGTGGAGAGCAGATAAGTGCCGCATTGCTTAGTATCGCACTAAATGCAAGTGGCACAAAGGCTATTTCGCTAAATGGCAGACAGGCAAAAATCATTACAGATTCCAATCACACAAGGGCTAGAATACAGCATATCGATACAAGCTACATTATGGAGCTATTAGAGAAAGAGTATGTCGTAGTGGTAACGGGCTTTCAAGGGTTAAGTATAGAAGGCGAGATTACCACGCTAGGCAGGGGCGGTAGTGATTTATCCGCTGTGGCTTTGGCTGGGGCTTTGAATGCAGATTTGTGTGAGATTTATAGCGATGTAGATGGAATCTTTACCACAGACCCTCGCATAGAATCAAGGGCTAGAAAAATAGAGAAGATTAGCTATGATGAGATGCTAGAGTTAGCGAGTATGGGGGCAAAGGTGCTGCTTAATCGCTCTGTTGAGTTAGCAAAGAAATGGAATGTCCCGTTATATGCTAAAAGTAGCTTTAGCGAGGATTTAGGCACATTAATTACCACGGAGGATAAAATCATGGAAAAACCTGTCGTAAGCGGCATAGCATTAGAGAAAAATCAAGCACGAATTAGCGTTTTTGGTATAAAAGATAAGCCCGGTATTGCCGCTAGTCTTTTTGGAAAACTATCCTATGCAGATGTGAATGTGGATATGATAGTGCAGACTGTGGGGCGAGATTCTAAGACAAACCTAGATTTCACCGTGCCAAAAAATGAGCTACACAAAGTCAAGGAAAACCTAGAGGAGTTTAAGGATAAATCTGACGGCATAGAATATGATAATGACGTAGCAATCGTCTCTATCGTAGGCGTGGGTATGAAAAGTCATAGCGGCGTGGCGGCAAAGGCATTTGCAGCAATGGCAGATGAGAATATCAATATATTAATGATAAGCACAAGTGAGATAAAAATATCCATGCTAATCGATATAAAATATGCCGAGCTAAGTGTGAGAATCCTCCATAGTGCCTACAATCTTGACAAAGAAAGGTAGGCAATGGTAGGCGTGCATGAATGGATGCTAAGGGCTATGCGCGATGATGCAGAGAGACTGCAGAAGATGCCCTTGCAGTGGCTGGAGTTTGAGCGCGATAGGTTTGCCTCGCTTGTGATGAATGCCATATCATTTATTATGAATGGAGGGACATTCCTGCTATGTAGCGATGATAGATGTGAGTGGTTTAAGGGCTATGTTTTAAGCAAACTTAACAACTGCATAAATGATCGTCCGCTAGTGCCAATCTATGAGCTAGACATATCCATGCAGCGACTACTAGATGGTGATGATGCTAATGCCCTGCCAGACTTGCTAGAGATGTCATATAATAGCTATGCTATGTGGTATATCGGTTGCGGCAATAATAAAATAGCGCAGTTTGCCATGCAGAGTAGAAATTCTTTTTTATGGATGTTTGATGAGAGTCTTGAGCATTCCTTTGTGTTTAATAGTAATGATAGCAATCTTGACTTCAAGCTAATACAAGCGTATGGAATCTTTGAAAAAGCCCTCTTTGCAACGATACATGGTGAGATTAATATCGATGAGTATAACGAGTGAGAAAAGAAATCTGCAAGACATTGTAGAGCTAAAAAAATCTTGCATAATTATTAGCAATTCTTTCGAGTTAGATAGGGAGATTCTAAAGAATGCCTATAAAAACGAGAATCTTAGAATCTACTCTCAAGAGGAGCTAAAGATAGAGGATTCAAGCGAGATTATAAGAGAGGCACATATTAGCACCACAGAGCCAAAACTCATTGCAATCTTTGCAAACTCATATAATCAATTCTCACAAAATGCCCTGCTAAAGACATTAGAAGAGATTCCGAAAAATATTATTTTCATGCTATTTATTACCTCAAAAAATAAGCTGATAAAGACAATTTTCTCACGTCTAGCACATTTTGACTTACGGACAAAAGAGAGTATAAAGCCAATAGAGCTAGATTTAGAGAGGCTAAATATCCCTATGGTCTATGAGTATATAAGCAAGATAGAAAAAGAGAATCTAAGCATACAGCAAGGCAGGGAAATCCTAGCCCAAATACTGCAAAACATAGCAAATAATAATATAACCTCATGTGATTTAGATAAATTTGATTTAGCACTCAAGGCTTTGAATGCAAGACAGAGTGTGCATCTAGCACTGCTCCCGCTATTGCTTAGTCTGACGAGGAGATAAAAAGATTATTTAGCCTTAATAACGCCCACGACTACATTTGATGGGGAATCTACAATCTCTATGCCATCTATTTTCGGTAAATCTCTTACAAGAACATTATCCCCGACATCAAGGGGGGTTACATCAATCTCATAGCTATTTGGTAGATTTTTTGCAAGACTTTTTACCGTGATACGTTTCTTTGAAATCATCAAAACGCCCTTGTTTTTCAATCCCACAGGCGTCCCCTTGACAGATATAGGCACTCTAAATTTAGCTAGAGCATTATCATCTGCAAATAGCATATCAACATGAATTATATCTCCACTTACAGGGTCTCTTTGATACTCCTGCACTACCACTTTATGCACCAAACCATTGACTTTTACATCAAAGCGAAAAGTCTCTTTTGAACGCATAAATCTAATAAAATCATTTCGCTTAAAGGCACAATGTATATTTTCCTTGCCCTTTCCATATATATTGGCAATTAGATAACCATCTCTTTTTAATGCCTTTGCGTTGGCTTTTGTAATACTATCTCTAATACTGCCTTCTAACATAACTATCCTTTTGACAAAATAAAAAGCTAAATTGTATCAAAAATATGGCTAGATTCTACCCCCTAAGGCTCTCTAGCCTATCTCTTTTGCTGCCGATTTCTGTAATTTGTATAGCGAAGTTTCCATCTACTACGACTACCTCGCCCTTGCCGATAATCTTATCATTTACCAAAATCTCAAGTGGGTCGCTGGCTAGTTGATTTAGCTCTACCACGCTACCTATATCCATAGAGATGACATCTTTTAGCAGCATTCGCTTCTGCCCTATGCGAACTTTTACATTTAGTCCTATGTCTAGTAGCATGCTTATATTTCGCATCTCTTTGTCGCTAAGGCTTACGTCTTTATTAGCGCCTCCTTGTGCGGCTGCACCTGCATTTGCCTCTGCAGCACTATTTCCTACATTACTAAGTAAATCACTTTTTGTAAGCAAGACTAACTCAGATTCCACAGAATCTATACGAATATCAAAGCGGCTAGCATTCTGGTATGCCCCAAGCGCCCCCTCGCTTTCGACATTATCAACGCTATCTATGGAAAAGCTAAAATGCGGTAGTTTGTCATGTCCGCCTAGTGCAGTAGCAAGTGCACCTGTGATGGATTGAAAGACCTCTTTTAGTCCGTCCTTATCATCATCGTCCATAATATCCTTGCCTGTATCGCCCTCTCCTCCCATCATCAAGTCTGGCAGGGCGGTGGCTAGATTCTGTGGCATGATGAATCCCATTTCGCTAACACCTGCTCCATCAAGTAAAACATTTACCTTCACAAAGGCAAAGGGCATATTAAGTAGAGAATCTGATACCTGAGTGTCTTCCTTATGCGTTACGACCGCAGTCCTACCCATCATGCCATCAATGGTAGCAACAGTCTCTTGTATAAACAGCTCTAAAAAATCATTCATTTCCTATCCCTTCATCTTGAACATCACTTATCTTGCTTTTCCTTTGTGCCTCTAGCATTTCTATCATCTCTTTGACTTGGTCTTTTTCTGTCTTAATTTCATCGATGATTTGTATGGTTTTTCGGAATCTTTGCAGACCGATTTTTGCCCTATACTTATCCCTGCCATCTACACTTACAGTAACGGTATCATCTGCCACTCTATCTAGCATAATGACATCTCCTACCTTTAGCTCTAGCACCTCTTTGAATTTAAGACTCGTGCCACCCAGCATAGCGGAGATATGCACATCAGCACCTCCGATTAGTGCCTGCAATTCTCGGTTTCGCGATTTTTTTCCGCTTGTCTCACTCATCATTAAATCTCTACTAGCAAGACGGCTAAGGATTGTCTCAAGGGAGATAACAGGATAGCAAATATTCATCATGCCACTACTATGCCCTATGACGATTTCCATAACTACCATGACGACTACTTCATTTTGTGCCACGATTTGCACGACATTGGGGCTTGATTCCTTTGCATCAATGCTAGGGAAAATCTCTGCAACCGCCGCCCATGACTCTTTTAGATTCTGCATTATTTGACGTAGGATTGTATCTAGCAGATTTATTTCTATATTAGAAAATTCCCTTGTGTCATCATATTGGTCGCCACGTCCCCCTAGCAGTCTGTCTATCATGGGGAAAGCTATACTAGGATTTATCTCTAACACTCCTGCTCCATCCATTGGCTTCATAGAGAAGACATTAAAGCTTGTGGGGGTAGGCAAACTCATTAAAAACTCGCCATAAGTCATCTGATCAACGCTATGTAGCTGAATCTCAACGATAGACCTCATAATCGCAGAGATTTGGTTAGAAAGATTCCTTGCCATCTTGTCATGAATGGAGCGAAAGCTTCGTAACTGCTCTCTGCTTACTCTATTTGGTCGTCTAAAGTCATAGACTATGACTTGCTTCTCTGGGACTATATCGCCCTGCTCGGCATCGGCTACATCGCCTTCCTCATCGACTACGTTTAATAGGGAATCTATCTCCTCTTGACTTAGAATCTTAGCCATTTGATACTCCTATTTCTCTGCGAATTTTCTTGATAACCTCTTTTGAGATTTGTGAGATTCTAGATTCTGTAATATTTAGCAACTCGCTAATCTCAGATAGGGTTAATTCCTCCAAATAATATAGCTGGATTATTAGCTGTTCTCTCTCTGATAGCTTGGATAGCACCTTTTGTATTAGCTCCATTAATTGCTTTTTCTCGCAATACTGCAGCATCTCATTGCCCTCTATGGCACTAAACTGCTCATCTAATGGAATCACGGTGTAAATATCACTAGCTAGTCTTGCCTGATGAATCTTCTCTATGTCCTCATTTAGAATCTTGGCAAGATACTCATCGCTAGGCTCTTCCTCAAACTCATTAAAATACTTAGATACCTCAGCCTCTATTGCCTTAATAAGCTTTCGTGAGGAACGCGATAGCACATCTAGCGTTCGCAAATAATCTAGCATAGCACCATTTACTCGCGTCCTAGCATAGCCCCAAAAGGAATCATTGAGATTAGAATCATATCTCCTAGCAAGTTTGATTAACTCCTCGGTGCCTATGGATACAAGGTCGTTCATATCAACAGAGCTAGGCAGTCTTTCCTTTAGCCTAAATGCCATAGCCTTTACCGCAGGTAAATACTGCAATGCTAACTCATCTTGAGAGCTTTTTACATTCTGAGTATAAATATCCTGCCCTTTTTGAAGTGTGCCTAATGATTGTTGCATTTAAGTTCCTTAACGCTACCCGCTCTATACCTTGCTTTGCAATCCGCCTTGTAATCCACTCATCAATCCGTGCTTTGCAGCCCTTTTATGAAATTACGAATATCTTGGACTTCCTGCTCTTTTTTATCAAACTCTTTGCGATAATGCTCTAGGCTCTCCTCTAGCTTTTCCTTATGCACCTTAGCATCGCTAGAATCTATGAATAAATAATACACCGATATACACACGATGGTTATAAGATAGATTCCCATCGTGGATAATATAGTCCATAGAATCATCAGCTCTGGCTCGTCAAACTTTGCCAAACCACAAATAACGCCGACGAAAAACCCGCAAACTATCGCAAAACTAAGATAATTATCCTGCTTTAACATGAACAATCCTTTGTAACATGATTATAAATAGCCCAACATGCGTTTAAAAAAGCTACGAAAGCCTTTCGATTCAAAAAGCATATTATGTTCCATATCTGTAATCTCACTTGCCAAAACGCCTGCTATCTCCCCTAGACCTATGGATACCGGATTTAGCGGCTCACTTTTGACGATTAAAGAACGATTACGTGTAGCCTTATTAACAGCGGTATTATTCTCTAATCCACCCAAGAATTTTAGAGTGAGATTTGGAATGTGCTTTTTTGTAATACTCTCCATTCTATCAAAGACAGACATGGCTTCTTTCTGACTTTTGCACATATTAATTATCATAAAAATCTGACTTTTAGTACTTGCGTTTAGCTTGATAGTGGCATAGGCATCTGTTATAGCAGATGGGTCTGGCATGGTAACAACGATGATATGCTCACATGCTTTAAGCGTGTATTGATTAAGCTCGCCTATGCCCGCTCCTGTGTCTATTATCAAAAAGTCAAGGGTATCTAAAATCGTGCTATCTTGTATGCAGCTTTCTATAATATTTGGATTATCACTAGCGTATTTTAGAATCTGCTCCCCACTATCGCCTGGGACTAGATACAAATCTTTCTCTATCTCATAGACGACATCATCGATTTTTACCTCACCCTTTAGTGCATGTAAGATATTTTTATCGACCTTGACGCCAAAGATTAAATCAAGATTTGCTAGTCCAATATCTGCATCAAATACTCCTACCTTAAATCCTAGCTTACTTAGCTTGTAGGCAAGATTGGCACTAATAGTTGATTTCCCAACGCCACCCTTACCTGAGGTAACTGCTACGTATTTGGTATTTGTATGATTTCTCACCATTGATTCTAGCTTCTTTGCCTGATTCTCAACCATATATATTTCCTAACACTATAAACACAAGCCCTATCAAAAAAGGATATATGATATGCGAAATTTTAACAAAAAACATAACAAGATATTAGTGAAAATCTAAAGCATAACACTACCAAATATCGATATTGACAAGACAATATAGTGGAGATAAAGCTAAAAATATTCCTAAATCGTGCGAAACTATGATATTTCATCAAATTTATGAGATAATATCTCATTCTTATTATTGCTATTCTAATGACGTGATTTCCTACTTTCATCATTTTATGGTTTTAATTGTTTCTCAAAGTTTAGAAAATGAATTATCAAAGAAATGCTAGAGGATAGATTAACCCAAGAGAACGTTACTTCATCTATTTTCGTAAGCCAACAAAAGCTAACAAAAATAAGGCTTATTATAACAATTAGGCGACAAATCCTAAGGCAGTTAAGCCCTTCACCTAAAGGAGCGGAAACATCGACACACATGATACAAAGTAGCCCCGAAAACGCATTTAAATAGACTTAGAAATTTAAGAAAGAAAAGCGTATCCCTCAGGCAATGCAATTATAGCAAGATTCTAGTTTTATGTAACTAAGTGTAGAAAAACTTTTATTTAATGATAAAAATTAAATTATAAAAAATGTTTCTTTTCGTAATAGAAAATAAAAATTTTGTAATTTTTCTTAACTTTCTGAATCCACCTTGCACAAAAATTTATATCATAAAAATAACAAACATTAATTTTTTGTTTATGGAGATTTGCTAATGAGTACGTTTTTGGCGCTTGTGGGCTTTGCGGGATTAATTGCCATGGTAGTCCTGCTATTAAAAGAAAAAACTTCCGTGTGGCTTGCATTTATCCTAGTATCATCTATCGTAGGCTTTGGGCTACTGGGATTAGAAAGTTTAGGCTATTTTGGAATAAATCTAAACATAGGTTTAGCACTCGGCGTAGAAAGCGGACATTTTGGATTAAAGGAATTAGCTGGTTTTGTTAAAAAGGGCGTGTTAAGCGTAGCAGAGACTGCTGCCCTTTTCCTATTCTCCATAGTATTTTTTACAATCCTAAGTGCGACAGGCATGTTTGATAAAATCATTAACGCCTTAGTAAAACGATGTGGCAAAAGCACTTATAGCGTTACGATTCTAACCGTCATCGTAGCAGTCATCGCACATTTAGATGGCACTGGTGCCTCCACTTTTCTAATCGCTATCCCCGCACTTATGCCAATCTATCACAAAATGGGCATGAGACCTACGACTATGCTAATGCTAACAGTATCTGCTATGGGCGTGATGAATGTCATTCCATGGGGTGGTCCTACTTTGCGGGTAGCCACAGTATTGCAGCAAGATGTAACGGAATTATGGATAAGGCTAATGCCAATACAGGGAATCTGGCTAGTGCTATGTCTAATTCTTGCTATCTATATGGGCTATGTGGAAGATAAAAGATTAAAAACATTAGGCATAGTGCCAGAGAGTACCGATTTTTTGACACAAGGCACGACGCAAGGAGACAGAGATGATTCCCTAAGACGTGAGGGATTATTTTTTGTGAATCTTTTCTTGCTTATTTTCGTGTTGCTTTTACTTGTTTTTGCAAAAATGCCTAGCTACTTTCCATTCATGATAGGCTCTATGTTAGCCCTGCTAATCAACTATCCCAGCCTAAAAGTGCAGGATAAAATCGTGAAAAAAGCTAGCTCATCAGCTATCATGATGACTTCTACGCTACTTGCCGCTGGAGTGCTAATCGGCGTTTTTGATAAATCTGGTATTATGAAAATTATGGCAGGTCTCATACTGCAATTCATACCCGAATCATTTGGCAACTACCTCCCCATAGTCGTGGGAATCCTAGCCGTGCCTATGGCAGTGATATTTTGCACAGATTCCTATTTTTATGGAATCTTGCCCATTGTGGTAAGTGTCGGCGCAGCATTTAATATAGACCCCGTAACGCTTGGCATGGTTATGGTCGTATGTAGAAATAGTGCTACCTTTATGAGTCCAGTCGTGCCTGCTACCCTGCTTGGTTGCGGTCTGGCAAACATTAGCATAAGGGAGCATGTCAAATCTACATTTTTCTATGCTTGGGGCATTAGTATCTTGTGTATGGCATGTGGCTATGCGCTAGGCATACTAACACTTTAAAAAGGAAATAATGGTGCGAAAGAAAGTTTTTGTTTCATTTGTTGTTGCGTCAGTTGTTAATGTAGCTTTTGGTGCGGTGCTAGATTCCAGAGATTCTTCGACTAGCTCTCAGAATGACAATCTAGCTATTCAAAATGTCCTCCCTCAAAGCGACATGTTACTAGCTCAAAATGATACAGAGGTCTCAGCCCCTACAATGCAAGATTCCCAAATAGAATCTAAAAATGATGATCAAGAAAAAAAGGAAAGCGCCGCAGAAACCACAAAAGACAATAAAGACGCATTAACCAAAGAGGTAAAAACAGCAGATAGCAATGATGAGTATAAAGCCATGTTTAAAAATGCAAAACTAAAGGGCTTTGTATTTGGTAGATTCTATGTCATAGATGGCAAGGGTGGAAGCGGGTTCTCTCATCAGTTTAGGGCAAAGCTGGATTTAACCACAGGTGCAGTTAGAGGATATAGCCTTACAGGTGGTATATTCTTTGGGCAAGGCTCTGGCGCGATTGATGCAAATAGACGCACCGCAGGAGATGTGCAGGGAGCACGTGGCACGGCTTATAGTGATAGCTATTCGGATAGATTCAATGTAGCACAGCTCTTTGCTAGTAAGGCTTTTAACTCTGATTCCATTGACGCCAAAATCGATTTGGGAAAGATGAATATTGACTCGCCACTTACAAATAAATCCCTAGATTTAGGCATAGGTGCACATGCTAGTGTTGTGCAAAAGATTAAAGATGTAGGCAAGATTACCTATGATGTAAAGTATTTTGACTCCTTTAATACAGACCATGCTAACTATAACATTAGAAGACGCGGTCTAGGCGGCACTTCGATGACTAGTGGCATATATACCAATGCTACATTAGTAAATCAAGAGGCAGCATCTGTAGGCATAGGTAATAACATGACTATGGTGCATGTAAAGGCTGAGTTATTTAAAGCTTTAAAAATCAATGCGCTTTATACAAATATCTATGGTCTCTTTGACTACATGACTTTTGCTGATGCTAGTTATAATATAAAGATGGGCGATAATCATGAGCTAACAATATTAGGTCAGTTTGCCATGGCGGGTATGAGTAAAAATGCACATATCGATGTAGGCAAGGGTGGTAGCCCGGTAACAAATAACTTTGATTATGAGTTCGCACATACTTCGGCTAAAACGCGTGGTATCTTTAATGTCCAAGCAAAGTATAAATATAAGATTAATCAGGGACATTTTGATAGTAAGTTAGGATTCCTAGGTAGCTTTGGTGATGGATATGGTGTATTACTAGCACATAGAAGTGGCATTGATACCGCTGGGAAGCTATGGGATGGCAATCTCACTGCGACTTATGATGGGCTAGGATTCTTAGGCTCTGGTAGCTTTAAGAATACAAGTATCTACATGGCATATCTTAGTGCTGGATATACATTCGCCTCATCGCTAAAACTCTCACTAGATGTTAGCTATATCTTTGGAGATAATAACTATCCACTGCTAAATGCCGCTATGGCTAAAAAACCAGTCATCAATCGCGGTGCTTCCAATGGTGGAGCTAACAGCGGTGGCACACTTGTGGGCGGAAATACGAAGTTTATCAATGCTAAATTCTTTGAGATTGCCCCACAGATTAGCTATAAGTTTTTTAAGAACTTTGAGGGCTCTATCGTATTCTCCGTATTTACAGGGGATATAAATTTCTTTAAAACAAGAACAGAGTTAAAATGGACATTCTAGTATAATTCTCTATTTGCTAAGAGGGTTATATGAAAGTAAGAGAGCTTTATGAAATACTAAATGACATAAGCCCCTTTAATCTCCAAGCTTCATGGGACAATAGTGGGCTAAATATCGGAGAATGGGAGTGCGAGATAGAGAGAATCTATTTAGCATTAGAGCTTACAGAGGAGATGGTTTTAGGGATTCCTAGTGATTTGGGTCGCGATGAATGTGGTTTTGCGTTAGATTCTAAAGGGGATTCTTCGGCAAGCCTTGCGAATGACGACACTAGCATCATTCTTAGCAACACTGGCGTCATGTTGAGTGGGCGCGAAACATCTCTTAAGAATCTAGATTCTAAAGATTATTCAGCAAGCCTTGCGAATGATGGTATAAATCAAAAAAATAGTGTAAATAAAAAAAACATAGAATCTAAAGACACACCAAAGACTCAAAACAACATAAACACCCCAAAAAAAACTACATTATTCATAACGCACCACCCCCTTATTTTTGCGCCACTAAAAACTCTGCACACACATCTTTATCCCTCAAATATCATTAGGGCATGTATAAAGAGAGACATTAGCCTCATCGCCATGCACACCAATTTTGACTTGACACACCTAAATAATGCCTTTGTAAAAAAGCTAGATTTGGAATCTTTAAACCTGCAATACAGCCATACACAGGACTTTAGCATTATCTATCATGCCAACAATATCTTGCTAGAGAATCTAGTAACATATATTGCACTTCGCATGGGATTAAAGCATATCCGCTACTCTAAGGCAACAGATAATATCCAAAATATCTATATCACCTCAGGTAGCAATGCCAGCTCATATAACATAGCAAAGAGGGGGGACTGCATTATCACAGGCGATATAAAGTATCATGACGCTATGATTGCAAAAAGTAATGGCATTAGTTTCATTGAAGTGGGGCATTTTGAGAGTGAGTGTATTTTTGGCTCTGTGCTACAAGAGATTTTGCAAAAATTAGATATTCACGCTATAATTGCAGATTCGCACAATCCATTCATCATTAGGAGTTTTTATGAATGAGAATCTAGTAAAACTCATAGAGGTTAATAAGTTTGATTTAGAAATTGAGAAATTTAATCCAATCATAGAAGAGAAAAAAGCACCCATTTATGAGAAAGAGAGTGAAAAAGCCTCACTGCAAAAAGAGAAGCAAAATCTCATAGCACTCATAGCAGAGAAGCAAAGCCTCATTGATAAGAATAATACTGCACTTAGCGCTTTGGCAAATGATTTAGCTGACATTCGCAAGAAAATAGAAGAGAATAAAAGCGAAAAAGAGGCAAAGAATCTAAGCATGGAGGAGGACTTATTAAACGAGAAAGTAACGGTGTTTAATAATGAGATAGAGAATATCGAGAGTGTCATTAAGCACTCAAATGAGAGAATTTCTGCCATAGATGAGCTTACCGCACAGCTAGATATTGCCATAGATGAGGTGAGTAAGCAATGTCAAGGCGGCATAGATTCCATAAAAGAGGAGCAAAATAAAGTCAGCATTAAACGTCAGGGCTTGGCTATTAAGATGGAATCAGCCGTGCTAGGCTTGTATGAGAAAATACGAAAATGGGCGGGCAATACCAGTGTGATAGCGGTGTATAAAAATGCCTGTGGCGGTTGCTTTATAAAGTTAAGTGATAAGAGTATCTCAGACATTAAAAAGGGTAGCGAGATTATCCACTGCCCACATTGTGGCAGAATCTTATATGACAAGGAAAAGCTAGATGAGACTTTGAGTGAGAAGGAACAAGAGAAAGCCTAGTGAGCCTCATCTACTATATCCTACTTTGCGTAGTGCATCTCTTGGCTACGCCGTTTCTGTTTGCCTTATCTTTTAGAGAAAAATATAAAACTAGCATTAAAAAGCGTTTTTTTATCCCAAATAATCATTCAAAAGAAAGCTATGATATATGGCTACATGTCTGCTCTTATGGCGAGACAAACTCTATAAAAAGCATTGTAGATTCCATTAGCGATGAGGAGAATGTTTTCATTACCACGACTACGAATACGGGATTTATGCAGGCAAAAAAGCTATATTCACATAGGAAAAATATTTGTATAGATTATTTAGCTTTTGAGACATTTTTGCCATTCTTTGCGCCGAAGTGTAAAAAACTACTTGTATTTGAGGCAGAGCTATGGCTAATGCTATTTATGAATGCAAAGAAATTAGGTGCAAAAACAAAGCTAGTCAATGCAAGAATCTCAACGCGTAGTGTGGGTAGATATAAAAAGCTAAGTCTTTTTTATAAAAAGCTTTTTTCGTATGTGGATTCTACCCTAGCACAAAGCGATGAGGACAAAGAAAGGCTACAATCCCTAGGCGCCCATAATGTAGAAGTGTTAGGCAACATAAAAATGCTAAATAAACCTTTAATAACAAAACATTATAAAAAACCAGAGCGACTAATCATCATCGCCGCCAGCACTCATGCCAATGAGGAGGAGCTAATCCTTGAATCTTTTCGTGCTTTGAAAAATAAGGACTTTTCAAAAGATTCTTTGGCAGAGATTCGCAATGACAGAGGAGGTAGCGAGGACAACAAAAATCATATTGAGAATCCACGTCGTGTTGAGGGTGAAACCCGAAACATCTCGCGAAAGCAGAACAACTTACTTGAGAAAAACGTCTCAGAGAAAAATAACAACCCCGTCATGTTGAGGACGAAGTCAAAAACATCTCTTGATTCCAAAGAAAATGTCATGTTGAACGACACTTCCGTCATGTTGAGTGGGCGCGAAACATCTTTTAAGAATCTAGATTCTAAAGATTCTTCGCCTTTGGCTCAGAATGACGACACTAACATCATTCTTAGCAATACTCACGTCATGTTGAGCGATATCGAAACATCTTTTGATTTCAAACAAAACTTAGAATCCAAAGAGAATCTAGATTCTAAGCAAACCCCAAAGGAGCAAAACGAAAATTTCTTGCATAATAAAAGTGAAAATTACAGCACGATTAAAAAAGATTCCAACAATCCGCTCCTTATCATCGTGCCGCGCCACCCAGAACGTTTTGATGAAGTTTATAATCTTTGTGAGAAATACTTTAGCACGATTAGATACACGGATTTAAGTGTTAAAAATGCCACTATGAGTCAAGATGAAATAAAAAGTTGCGTTAATGAAATACATTCTTTAACGCAAAACCAAGATTGTAAAGATTCTTCGCCTTTGGCTCAGAATGACGCTAGTGCCGTTATGTTGAATGACACTTTCGTCATGTTGAGTGGTAGTGAAACATCTAGCGTTAGCGAAACTTTAGAATCTACGCAAAACTTAGAATCTAAAGAGACACGAAACCAAGATTGTAAAGATTCTTCGCTAAACGCTCAGAATGACGATTGTTCTGTCATGTTGAGCGGGAGCGAAACATCTTTTAAGAATCTAAGTTTCAAAAATTCTTCAGCAGAGCCTCAGAATGACGAAAATAGTCAAAATTACATAACTCAACATGACAAAAATAACTCATATAATAAACACACCACAGCCACATTAGACTTCGATGAGATAAAACAAGACATATTATTAATCGATAGCATGGGAGAGTTGATTAATCTCTATGCCATAAGTGATATTGTGCTGCTTTGCGGGAGCTTTGAGAAAATCGGTGGGCATAATCCGCTAGAGGTAGCAAACTTTAATAATGTGCTAATTAGCGGTCATCATATTTTTAATCAACATGCCCTCTTTGCCCTCATAGAAAACTACTATCTCATAGATAAAGAAGCACTGCCGCACATTTTAGAATCTTATAAATCCCTACGCATAGCAAGGCTAGATTCCAAAAGTAGCGATGATATGATAAAGACTATTTTAAGCTAGGATTGCATTCTTCCTATAATTTCCTTTGTGAAAAATACCTCATTGGCTAGGAATCTAAAATTAATCAATGCTGCTAAATATCCATCGCCCTCAGGTAGCTTTGCGCCAGCGGTGGCATCTCGCACTACTCCTACCTCAAAGCCTTGTGCTAATAAGTCTCTAAGATGAGAATCCACATGCACATTTGCGTCCATGCCACATAAGATTACCTGCTTTATATTCTGCATTCTTAGCTTTGCTATTAAATCACTGCCATTTAGACCAAAGCCCTTTCGTGGCGTGGTTAGGATAGTCTTATTATCTAGTATAAATGGCTCTAGCTCAGGGAGGAAATTTGCCCCGCTATTGCTTATATCATTGGCATTTAGCCCCTCGCCTTTACCATAGCATAGCTTCGTGCCTTTGATGAAATTATTGATAGGTGTTTGCAGCATAACCTTAAAATCTTGTGCATTCCAAACGCAATAAGACACAAAAGTGGGAATCTGCAATGCCTTAGCGGCTCTGACTAAAGAGAGGATATTCTCGCTTGTCCTATGCTCCTTGATACTTGCGCCATAGATATTCCACCCCACACCCTTTGGGCTAAGGAAATCTATCTGTGGATTGACTATCACAAGTGCTAGAGAATCTTTTTTTAAACTCATCTGGGATTTTGGCAAAAACATTTTCTCACTATCTACATAGTCTGGATTAATGTTTTCATATTCATCTTTGCTTGTAGATTCTGCTGCACTTGCTATCATTCCAAGTGCTAGAGAGTAGCTAGCAAGCCTAGCTAGGCTATCGCGTCTCTCCTTATCCATTTAGCCTCTCCTTTGCATAGCTCATAAGACCCCCTGCATTTAGCAGATTCATCATAAACTCTGGAATCTCTTTAAAGGAATATTCCCTTTTCTTGCTATGATTAATCACACAGCTTCTCTCCATGCAAATCTCAAGTTCATCACCCTCGTCAATACTATCAATATCACTCCTATCAATCTCAAGAATCAATAATCCCGTATTAAACGCATTGCGATAAAAGATTCTAGCAAAGTATGGCGCCAAGACTGCCTTGATTCCCGCTGCTTTTATGGCAAGGGGGGCATGCTCCCTACTTGAGCCACAGCCAAAGTTATCCCCTGCTACTATGAAATCACCCTCTTTAATTTTCTCTGCCATGCCACTTCGTGCGTCTTCAAAAATCTTTTTAGATAGTACATTTGCATCGCTTGTGCTAAGATACCTAGCGGCTATGATGACATCTGTGTCAATATTATTTCCAAATTTCCATGCTTTTCCCATATTATTAGCCCTTTTTTTACGAATTTCCGCTATCCAAATTATAGCTTAATAGTTTAATAAAACTTATGATAGAATCGCACTAAGCTAAGTAAAAGGCGACTTTCATGGATAACTCACAGGGCAGATATGACAGCCTAAATCTTTCATCAAAGACTATTTTAATCACAGGGGCAGCAGGATTTATAGGTAGCAATCTAGTAGAGTATTTTGCCACACATCACCCTAAATGTAGGATTTTAGCGCTCGATTGTTTTGGGGATTCTAGCGGTGTGGATTCTGGCTTGGCATTGGGGCATTTTGAGAATCTTACTTTATATTCAAATGTGGAGGTTTTCCCGCTTGATATTACATCAATGCAGGATTTGAAGTTTTTATACAGGCATGGCAGGATAGATTATATCTTCCATGAGGCAGCAATCTCAGATACGACATGTAAAGATAGTAGGAGGGTTATGGAGGTAAATCTCCTAGTTTTTAAGAATCTAGTAAAACTAGCGATGAAATATCACTCCCATATCATCTATGCTAGTTCGGCGGCTACTTATGGTAATAGTGAGATTCCACACAAAATAGGCGTAGAGAGTGCAGATAGTATATATGCCTACTCAAAGCTATGTATGGATAGAGAAAATAGAATCTTGCAGCAGAGTTTGCAGGATTTAGGTCTTGGGCTAATCGGACTTAGGTATTTTAATGTCTATGGAAGACGTGAATTTTATAAGGGAAGAACTGCCTCTATGATACTGCAACTAGCACTTCAGGCACAAAGCGGAGTTGTAAAGCTATTTGAAAGTGGAGAGCAGGAGAGGGATTTTGTTTATATCAATGATGTGGTAATGGCAAATGTCAAGGCTTTAGAGCTAATATGGCTTATGTATGGTAGCATTGATATGGAGAGAAAGAATCTGCAATGGCATAAGGTGCATAAGACTTTCCTTGATTCAAACCTGCCTATAACACAAGAGTACACATTAGCATTAAAACAGATTTTTGGCGATGACTATAAAGAAAAGCTAGATTCCATAAAACTCTCATGGAAAGAAAGGGGTGCGGTATATAATGTAGGCTATGGAGAATCTGCTAGCTACAATCGCATTGTTGAGTTATTAAAAAAACATTTAAAAATAAACTTTGAGGTGAAATATATCAAAAACCCCTATACATTTTTTCAGAATCATACCCTAGCAGATAGGGAGGATTTCCTACCAAACTACAATCCAAGCTACAATATAGAGGAAGGCATAAAAGATTATATCCCACATATAGAATCTATCCTTAAGGATATAAAGGAGGGCAGAAAATCATGGAAACTATAAAGGCATTAGTCATAGGAGATTTAATCCTAGATAAATATATATGGGGCAGTGCGAGTAGAATCTCGCCAGAAGCTCCCGTGCCTGTAGTAAATATAGATAATGAGAGTTTCTCACTAGGCGGGGCGTGCAATGTAGCAAATAATCTAGTCTCAATGGGGGCAAGCACTACGATATATGGTGCCATAGGACATGATGATAGCGGGGCGATGCTACATGACTTAATGATAAATAAGGGCATAAATGCTAAATGCTATTACTCAAATCGTCCCACGACTACAAAGACTAGAATCATGGCAGCAAAGCATCAAATGCTAAGAATAGATAAGGAATATACGCAGATTCTAGAATCTCATATCTATGAGGAAATGCTAGATAGCATTCAGGCTAGTATCACGGATTATCATGTGATGATTCTAAGTGATTATCTCAAAGGTGTGCTAAGCCCTAGCTTTACCCAAAAGCTTATTAAACTTGCAAATAGTTTTAAGATTCCCGTGCTATGCGACCCAAAGGGACAGGATTATAGTAAATACAAAAATGCCACATTGCTAACGCCAAATAAAAAAGAAGCACAAGAAGCCACAAATATCCATATCCATAATGACAAGAGCCTAGAGGACGCACTAAGGGCATTAAAAGCTATGTGTAATCTAACCTATCCTTTAATAACACTTAGTGAAGATGGTATAGGCTATCTTAAGGAAGGCAGTCTTTGCAAAAAGCCTACCATAGCAAAGGAAGTCTATGATGTAAGCGGTGCAGGGGATACGGTTATCTCTGCCTTAGCTCTAAAACTCGCACAAGGTAGCGATATAGAATCTGCATTAGGATTTGCCAATGCAGCCGCAGCGGTGGTAATTAGCAAGATAGGCAGTGTTGCCGCAACGCTAGATGAGATACACTCTTTTCACAAGATTGTTAGCAATTATGAGAGTATAAAAGATAAATTAGAGGGCAAAAAGATTGTCTTTACCAATGGTTGCTTTGATATTCTGCACTATGGGCATGTTAGCTATCTAAGGAAAGCTAGAGCGCTAGGAGATATTCTCATCGTGGGGCTAAATAGCGATAGGTCTGTAAAGGCACTAAAAGGTAGCGATAGACCCATTAATAGCCAAGAGGACAGAGCATTTATACTATCAAGCCTTGAGTGCATTAGCTATGTGATTATCTTTGATGAGGATACACCAAAAAATCTTATTTCACAAATCCGCCCAGACGTGCTAGTAAAAGGTGCTGATTACAGGGGCAAGGAAATCGTAGGCACAGAGTATGCCAAAGAGGTAAAATTAATCGACTTCATAGATGGCAAAAGCACAAGTAGCATTGTGGAGAAAATTAGACATTCGTGAGGGGTTTATAGTGGATTTTGGATAGTGATTATATGACATAAATTATTTTATTTCCGATATAATTGCATACGCAACTATTTTTCATCACATAAGGAGTTTGTATGTTAAAAGATGTGGTAAATGTTGCTTTTTTGCAAAGCCACAGCAAAAGACTTTTTAAAATTCCAAAGAATCTAACATTATGCTTTTGTGTTACGTTTATTACTTCCATGCTTATCATTGGCTGTAAAGATAAGCCACAAGATGGCGAACATAGCTTTAAAGTGCCTGTAAATACCCTATCTCTATCATCACAAAATATTATCCTTGACTTTGAATATCCAGCACGTCTTGCAAGTCCCCAGAGTGTTGAGGTATATGCTAGGGTGGAGGGAATCTTACTTTCACAGAATTTTAAAGAGGGAGATATTGTAAAAAAAGGGCAGACACTCTTTAAAATTGACCCGACTAGATATGCCGCCAGAGTAGCCATAGCAAAGGCGCAATATGATTCTGCAAAGGCAAATTTCGCTAAGGCACAGAAGGACTGGAGCAGAGTAGAGGGGCTATATAAAGAGGGTGTTTTGACTGTGGATCAATATGACAACTCACTTTATAACTATCAAAGCGCACAGGCAAATGTGGATAATACAAAAGCCTCGCTAGATGACGCTAGAATCGACTTGGGCTATACAAATGTAGTCGCAAGTATGACGGGTAGGGTTGGACTTCGTAAATATGACATTGGGAATCTAGTAGGCAATGGCACGGATAATGTGCTAACGACTATAACGCAGCTAACGCCAATTTATGCCGACTTTGCCATTCCTAGTAATGACTTTTATTATATGAGGAATCTGCAAAGGCAAGATGTTTTCGTAGAGTTGCTTATGTCAAATGATAAGAAATATGACAAGCTAGGTAAAATCGACTTTATCGATAGTGTGCTAGATTCTCAAACGCAGTCTGTGCGGGTTCGTGCTACTTTTAATAATGATGACTATAAATTACTGCCAAATGAATTTGTGCGTGTGAAAATCAAGGGCTTTAGCATATCTGATGGCATAGCCATACCTCAAGATGCCCTATTGCAAGACTCTCAAGGTAGCTATGTGTATGTGATGAAAGATTCTAAGGCTAAGTCTGTGCGGGTAAATGTAGGCAGGACATTAAAAAATGGCGAGATAGTAATTCTTAGTGGTCTAAATAGCGGAGATGTCCTTATACTAGATAATCTAACTAAGATTCACGAAGGCTCTGATGTCGCTGCCATAACACCGCCAAATGATGAGAAAGCAAAAGAAGGCTCTAGTGAGGATTCCTCAAGTGATAAGCTAAGTTATTCTCGTAATATAGATTCTAAAGCATTAAGTCATTCTGAGACATTAGCTAAAGATTCTAAAACCTTGAGTCATTCTGAGGCACTATCCGAAGAATCTTTTCGCACAATAGCTTTAAAAGATACTCAACATGACAGAAATTATAAGATTCTAAGTTATAACACAAAAGATGTTTCGGGCATTCGCCCTCAACATGACGTAGATGCTTTTGCTAAGTCTCAACATGACGTATTAAATCATCATTCTCTACGAAGCGAAGAAACTAAAGGCTTAAGTCATTCCAAGTCGTTAGCTAATGAATCTAAAACACTAGCCACTTCTATGCACAGCAAAATAAGTAATTTCTATCCTAGCAAAGAATCCAAAGATTCCTAGCGCTTAAGGAGTTGTTATGTTCTCAAGATTCTTTATATCACGTCCTGTTTTTTCTATCGTTATATCTGTGATTATTACTCTCATGGGTGTGGTTAGTATTTTCACACTGCCAATAGAGGAGTATCCCAGCGTTACGCCCACAGAGGTTTTAGTAACGACAACTTACGCAGGAGCAAGTGCGGAGGTAGTAGCAGAGACTGTTGCAAGTGTGCTAGAAAATAGCATAAATGGCGTTGAGGGCATGATATATATGAAATCAAACTCGACTTCCAATGGCACTTTGACTATCACGATTTCTTTCTCACAGGATACAGACCCAGACCTTGCTACCATTAACGTAAATAATAGGGTGCAAGCCGTCCTAGCCCTCCTACCTCAAGATGTGCAGCGCGTGGGTGTAAATGTCATCAAGCAAAGCTCTACAATGTTAGCGGTGTATATGATGTATTCTGATAACCCCTCACATGATTCCATATACATAGCAAATTATGCCAAGCTAAATATCATCGATGAGTTAAAGCGAATCGAGGGCGTGGGAAATGCTAATGCCTTTGGCTCTAGGGACTATTCTATGAGAATCTGGTTGGATTTAAACAAGCTTTCTCAAAATAACCTCACTCCATCTGAGGTAAGCCGCATTATACAAGAGCAGAATTCTCAGTTTGCAGTCGGATATTTCGGGCAGGAGCCTGTGAGAAATGAAGTCGCCTTTACATACTCTGTAACAACGCAGGGCAGATTCGTAAAACCAGAAGAATTTGAAAATATTATTATTCGCTCAAATGCAGATGGTTCAAGCCTAAGGCTAAAAGACATAGCAAGGGTAGAGTTAGGAGCGCAGGATTATAGTGTTTCATCATTATATAATGGGCATAGTGGCGAGGCATTTGGCGTATTCTTGCAGCCTGGGGCAAATGCACTAGATGTCGCAGAGAGAGTTGAGAAAAAAATGCAGGAGTTATCAAAGAGCTTTCCTAGCGGGCTAAAATATGTAAATGCCTATGATACGACTACTTTTATTAAAATCTCTGTCAAAGAAGTTATCAAAACATTCATTGAAGCCATCGTGCTAGTCGTTGTTATCATGTATTTTTTCCTGCAAAACTTCCGTGCCACAATCATTCCTGTCATTGCCATTCCCGTATCTATCATCGGGGCATTTGCGGGTATGCAGATTCTAGGATTCTCTATCAACCTGCTTACATTGTTTGGGCTAATTCTAGCCATTGGAATCGTAGTCGATGATGCCATTATCGTTATTGAGAATGTAGAGAGAATCTTGCGGTCAAATCAGAATATGTCTGTAAAACAGGCTACCATAGAGGCTATGAGTGAGATTCAAAGTCCCGTTATAGCCATAGTCTTGGTGCTTTGCTCCGTCTTTGTGCCTATCGCATTTATCGGGGGTTTTAGCGGCGAGATTTATAAGCAGTTTGCCATTAGTATCGTGGTATCTGTGATTATCTCTGGCTTTGTGGCACTTACGCTTACGCCTGCACTATGTGTATCCATTCTTAAAAAGGGGCATGTAAAGCCATTTTATTTAGTAAAAAGATTTAATGACCTCTTTGACTGGCTGACATATAAATTTGGCAATAGCGTTAGTGGCTGTCTTAGACGAGGATTATTGCTTATCTGTTTATTTATCGCAATCCTTGCAGCGACTTTTGGATTATTCAAGCATCTGCCAACAGGTCTTGTGCCAAGCGAGGATAAGGGCTATGTCATAGGTATGATGTATATGCCTCCTGCGACTGCACTATCCCGCACTCTTGAGCAAACAACTAAAGCCTCACAGATGATAGCCCAGAATCCTCTCATGCAGTCTAATATCATGATTACAGGATTTGACATTACTGCTAACTCTGTGCGTTCCTTTGCAGGATTTACATTTATCAAGCTAAAAGATTGGAGTGAGAGAAAGGAGAATGGGCAAGATGCACTAAGTATCGCAGGTATGCTAACAGGCTTGTTTAATGCTACCCTAAAGGCTAGTTCATTCTTCTTTACCCTACCAGCGATTAATGGTCTTGGGCTAACGGGCGGCTTTGAGGTTTATTTGCAAGATAGAGGCGGGGGGAAAACAGAGGATTTACAAAAATATGCCTATATGCTAATGGGCGAGGTAACAAAAAGAGGCATTGTAGTAGGCGGCAGGGTTACGTTAAATGCTAACATTCCGCAGTATCGAGTAACGCTTGATAGGGAAAAGGCAAAGGCATATAAGGTAAATATAGATGATGTTTTCACGACATTGCAAAGCACATTTGGAAGCTACTATGTCAATGACTTTAATCTCTATGGTCGCACCTATCGGGTAAATGTGCAAGCAGAAAGTGAGTTTAGGGAATCTCCTGAGGATTTAAGTCGCGTATTTGTGAAATCTGCTATGCCAGATTCCCCTCTTGTGCCGATAAGCTCCCTTGTTAGCTTTGAGAGGATTGTAAATACCGATGTGGTCGAGAGATTTAATCTTTTCCCCGCTACCATGCTAAGTGGTAGCATAGTCCCAGGACACTCAAGCGGCGAGGCACTAAAGGCAATAGAGGAAGTGGCAAGAGAGATTCTACCGCCGCAATACACCATTGCCTACTCTGGAATCTCATATCAAGAGAAAGTCTCAAGCAGCACGGGATATGTAGCATTTGGTCTTGGGATAATATTTGTATTCCTCATTTTAGCGGCACAATATGAGAGATGGATTATGCCTTTTGCAGTTATTTTAGCCGTGCCTTTTGCTGTGTTTGGCGCGATTATCGCTACATGGCTAAGGGGTCTTAGTGCGGATATTTATTTTCAAGTCGGACTTGTAACGCTCATTGCCCTATCGGCTAAAAATGCGATTTTGATAGTTGAATTTGCCCAGCACAAAAGGGAGAAAGAGGGTCTTCCAATCTTTGAATCCGCCCTGCAAGCCGCAAAGCTTAGATTCCGCCCCATTGTTATGACCTCCATAGCCTTTAGCATAGGGGTGCTTCCATTGGCACTTAGCACAGGCGCGGGTGCTGCAAGTAGGCATGCCATAGGCACAGGCGTTATTGGCGGAATGCTTGCCGCTACATTTATCGCTATATTTTTTATTCCGCTATTTTGGACTTATTGTGCTAGATTTAGTGAGTGGATTGGGGGGGAAGAAAAAAGAAGATGATAGGGATTAAAGATTCCATCTATATGGAATCTAGATTCTGCAAATTTTCGTCATTCTGAGACGAAGTCGAAGAATCTATATTCCATTGCAACTTGTGCTAAAAATTGTTAGAACACTGTGCTTATGGATTGTGCGGCTATGATTCCACCATATCCGCTTACTATGACTGCTATGATTCCTAAAATTAATAGAATCTTTGGGTGTTTATATTCTCCTACGATGGATTTTTTAAAACTCGCAATTAGCACGATACTTAGCATAATTGGCAGTATGAGACCATTTAGAGTTCCCACAGCGATTAGTATAGAAATAGGCTTTGAGATAAAAACCACAAGTGCGGTAGCAAAGACGATAAATAATACAATGACGATATTTTCATATTTATCAATGGTTTTTGAAAAGCTTTTAACAAAAGACACAGACGCATACGCCCCGCCGATGATAGAGCTAATCGCGGCAAATAATATGACTGCTCCAAATGTTTTATATCCTATGTCTCCTCCTAGAAATTGAAATGCGGAGGCAGCGGGATTTTTGGAATCAAGGCTAAAGCCTTGCGTTACGACACCAAGGACTGCAAAGAATAGTAAAAACCTCATAGTCGCAGAGATTCCCACGCCTAGAAATGTGCTTATTTGTATGTATTTTAGATTCTTAATGCCCACTATTCCCGCATCAATTAGCCTATGACCGCCTGTAAAGGCAATATATCCTCCACAGCTACCGCCTAGCATGGTGATGATTGGAAAAATAAAAATGCTTATATCTTTCATATTTTCAAAAGATTGCAATGCATCCTTTGGACTAAAGCTAGATGGCGTTTTTACATTGACATAAAACATCGTTAGAATCATCAAAACGCCAAGTATCTCTACAACTCTATCCATGAGACTTTTGGCATTTTTGGAAGCAAAGATTAATATAGATATGAGACCCGCTATTATGGCGGCTTGCTGCGGATTTAAGTCAAACAAAATCTCCATGCCAAGTGCCGCCCCGCCAATATCACCAATGGCAAAAGCAAAACCGCCTAGTGCTACCAGAAATGAGACAAAATATCCAGAACCGGGCAGAATCATATTAGCTATATCTTGCGCCCTTTTCCCAGAGATTCCTATGATTCGCCATGTATTACTCTGCACGATTAAATCAAGTAAAACTACAATTAGTATGATAAAAAACATCGCATGGAAAAGATTGCCTGTAAAAGTGCTAGTCTGTGTGAGGAAGCCAGGACCTATGGCAGTAGATGCCATAAGGAAACTCGCCCCTGCTATGTATTTTAATGTATTTTTCATATTAATTCCTAAAATAGAGATTGATACTATTATAGGGGTAAGTTATTGTGATGAGATTTATTTTTTGATTTAGAGATGAATTTTTGTGCAGAAAGGTATTATTTAAAAAGATAGTTTTACGATTTTACACATATTATCCTCAAATATCCTCTCTTTTGATAAATCTAATAGAGACAGAATTAACGCAATGTCTAGTATTCTTATCAGTGAATCCCTCGCCTACAAAGACATGTCCTAGATGTCCATCGCAGTTTGCACACACGATTTCCGTTCTACGTCCATCGCTATCTGGCTGCATTTTCACACTTCCCTCTATCATGTCATCAAAGCTTGGCCACCCGCAACCACTTTTAAACTTAGAGCTAGAATCATATAGCTTTGAATCACAGGCTTTGCAGACATAGATTCCATCCTCGTAGAAGTCATTGTATTCTCCACTAAAGGGCTTCTCTGTGCCTTTTTCTAGGATTACATATTTTTCAAAATCATTTAATTTATTCATTGAAAATTCCGCTAGTTTTTTAGATTTGCCTTGAGTGCATCACCTATTGTGATTCTCTCATTTGAGTTAAATTTATTAACTTCCTCTCTCTCTCTTTTCTTCTCTAATCTGCGGACAGAGATTCTAATCTTATTACCCTTTTTGTCAATATTTGTGAGAGACCCCTGTATCTCATCGCCAATTTTTATCTCGTCTTTATTGATATGTCCTAAATCCTCATTGCGAATCAAGGCATCAATAGAGGCGTCATCGACCTTTACAAATACGCCAAAATCCTTAATATCTATAACTTTCCCCTTAATCTCATCGTCAATATTGTGCTTTTTACCAAACGACTCGCTAGGGGATTCTATGAGTGTTTTTCTATTTAGAGATATTTTTTCATTAGCAACATCAATTTTCTCTATTGATACTTCTAATTCATCACCTTCCTTAAACTCATCAGAGCATTTCTTAGTCTTATCCCAGAAAGCGTCCTCATTATGCAGTAATCCATCTACACCGCCGATACTTACAAATGCACCAAAAGAGGTAATGGTAGCAATCTTCCCTTTGACTACATCGCCGACTTTATGTTTTTTGGTAAATTTCTCAAATGGTCTGTCTTGGAGTTTTTTTAGACTAACTCTTAATTTGCGATTTTCGACATCTACCTCTATCACTTCTACATCTATTTCATCGCCGACTTTTAATAAATCCTTTGGTTGTTTAATATTCTTATCCCACGACATCTCAGATACATGTAGGAATCCCTCGACATCATTGCCTAAATCTACAAATGCACCATAATCCTCGACATTGCTGACAGTAACCCTTATAACATAGCCTACTTTAATTTCATTATGTATATCTTTCCAAGGGTCCTCAAACAAGGCACGTATAGACAAGGATAGTTTTCCTCTTTTCTCATCAAAGCCCATGGGTTTTACCTGCACTTTGTCGCCTACTTTGTAAGTTTTAAGAGGGCTTACAGGACCCTTATAGCTAATCTCAGAGGTAGGAACGAGACCTTCTACATTCCCTATCTCTACAAAGATTCCAAAATTATGCACACCCCTCACGATGCCATCGTATGCTAATCCTGATTCAAGCAATTTTTTAGCACTTTCTTTTTGCAAGCTATTATTAGTATCTAGGAATCTCTTTCTGGATATGACTATGGAGTTGCTTTCCTTGCGAACCTCTAATATGCAGGCTTTTATACGTTTCCCTATAATGCTTGATTCTGGTTTATCTTTTAGCGATATTGCTGCATGTTTTTTTGGCATGAAATACTCCACGCCGCTATCAGATTCTACAACGAAACCGCCTCTATTCCTATCGACTATTTTGCCCTCTATTACAACGTCCTCAAAATCATCGCCTAGAGTTTTTATCTCATCAGCTATCTTTTGAATCTTCATAGCACCTTTATGTGATACCCTATTGCTCCGCCTTGTAATGGCTACTAGAATCTTATCGCCTACGTTTTTGGTAAGTTTCCCATTAGAATCTTTTATCTCATCGATATTCATCTTGTATTCAAACTTTTCAGAGACATCAACCATTACTGTATCATCATTGATTGTTACTATTACCCCCTCTTTTATGGTGTTTTCATCTTGTTTTTGGGAGTTATCTAACATATCAGCAAAGTCGCCTCCTATGTCAGGATAAAGCTCGTCTATCTTCTCTGGACTAATTCTCATCGGTCGCCTTTTACACATTGATAAGTATTTGCGAAATTTTAGTATAATTTTAAACAATTTGGCAGAAAAATAATCATTATCTACAAATAATCCGAATCTTTGATTCCAAACTTTAGTGTTATAATTCCACAACACCTTATGAGATTAAGTTTTATATGAAAAAAGAAGACATAGATAGCATAGAAAATAACAGCAGAATTTCTCATGTGGAAAAAGATGAGTTAATGGATTTTAAGGCACAAAAAGAGGGTCTTGGATTCTTTGATTTATTTATAGCCATTTTTATTTTAATATTGATATTAGGAATCTTTACGCCAAAGATATATCTGTCAAATAATATTTATTACATTAGCAGGGATATTACTAGATTATATAGCGAGAAAGAATTATTAAATGAGGAGAGAATAAGGTTAGAAAAAGAGATTGAATACATCAATCAAAAACATCTTAGATTAGAGCTTGGGGTATGATATGAAAGATATTTTTATATTTGGCGGCGGAAAGTGGGGTCTTGCATTAGGATATGCCTTTAGCTACAAAAATCGGGTTTATATGTTATCAAGGAGAAAACTTAATTTAGATTCCATAGATGAGAGTAGCACAGAGAGTCCATTCAAAGGCAATAGAGCTGGATTTATAAAACAGATAGATTATAGTGATTTTAATACATATTATAAAGATTCAGAGAATCCGCTATGTGTCATTGCCATTGCTATGGCATTTTTAAGAGAGTTTTTAGAAAAATCAGCATTCCTGCATGATAAAAATATGAAAATAATGTTAGCAAGTAAGGGCATAGAGCAAGATAGCGGTGCTTTTGGAAATGATATTTTAGAATCTTTTTTTCTATCTAAGAATCTCTGCTATTTATCAGGACCTAGCTTTGCAAAAGAAGTAATGATGGCACTTCCATGTGCGTTAGCAATACATGCAAATACAGATGAGATAGCAAGACAATATGCACTCTGTTTTCCAGATTTTATAAAAGTATATATCAAGCATGACATAATCGGCGCAGAGGTAGCGGGGGCATATAAAAATGTGATTGCTATAGCAGGCGGAATCTGTGATGGTCTTAGACTAGGAAATAATGCTAAGGCATCTTTACTTGCAAGGGGGCTTGTGGAGATGGCTAGATTTGGCGGATATTTTGGTGGTAAGATAGAGACGTTTTTGGGATTATCTGGCAGCGGAGATTTATTTTTAACCTCAAACTCTACTATGTCAAGGAATTATCGTGTTGGCTTTGCATTAGCAAATGGGGAAAAATTAGATAAAATCCTAGAGAATCTAGGCGAAGTAGCAGAGGGTGTTTATAGTGCGAAATCCATAATCCAAATTAGCAAGAAACACAATATTCACACGCCGATAGCCCTTGAGATTGAGAATATATTAGAGGGTGGCGAGGTGCTTGTGGGATTGCATAGACTGCTAAAACAGACTTGGAAATAATTTTTATTTTGGAGATTTTATGAAATATTTAGGTTTATTTGTGTGCTTGTCTTGCTGCTCTTTTGTGGCATTTGCCGAGGATATTGATGGTGAGATTCCTCAAAGAGAATCTTCTGGCGGATTATTTTTAAGTGGTGCTCTTGAGTCTTTTAATAAGATAGGTTTTACAAATAAGCAATTATTACCAACTAATAGTTATGGATACATGCTTGGGGAATTAAGCCTTGGATACAGAATCAATAAATTCGAATTTATGCTAGGCGTGGCTGCGGCAGGAATCACATTTGATTCCACCCGTGGAGATAGGCTTGCGTTTAACTATGTGGGCTTTTATCCGGGTTATGCTTTAAGTAGAATTGCCACGCCAGATAATACTAGTAATGTCTTTGTGCATAATGCCTCCGTGCTTTATAGTGATAGCAATTTTGATATAAAAGCAGGACGTTTTAATTATAGTGAGGATTGGGTAGATAGCTATATTGAGGGTGTCGTTGCACATGTTAAGATTAATGAGGATTTGAGGTTAAAGTTTCTAGCATTAAGCACTACCGCACTTGTGGGTTATGGCTGGTTTATTAATTACAGCACGGCATATTCTACTTATGGACTTTTTAATGCAGAGCTAGGATATAAGAAAGGTTTTTTTGATTCTAGCATTTTTCTATATTTTGCACCAAGAGAGCATATAACGCCCGGATTTAATATATCTCTAAATTTTGGCGATGAGGATTCTATTTCCTATAAAACAGAAATCAATGTGATTCTCCCCTATCATTTTGATAGCATTAATAAAATAGGCAATCATTTCTTTGCTGATTTCAAAGATGCTAGAGGATTGACTACAAGCATTTTAGCAAGGCAGGATATAAACTTTTTTAATAAATATAATCTAGCCATAGCGGTATATAAAAATATCGGCAATGCTAACGCAAGGCTAGGATTATTTGGGAATCCGATAGGCATTGATGTCTGGGATAATAGCACATTCAGCTTTTCATCTCTAAATGCCTCCGTCGCACCTGATGCGTTTAGTTTCTTGTTCTTTTCAAGCGCTAGTTATAAGAATCTAGCATTATATGTAGAGGGTCTTGACATAGGATTTGACATTAGATATACAAATGCCCCTAGTGCTAATGAATATTCTTTTAAGCTATATCT
Source organism: uncultured Helicobacter sp. (assembly GCA_949287835.1). GTDB lineage: Bacteria > Campylobacterota > Campylobacteria > Campylobacterales > Helicobacteraceae > Helicobacter_A. Next base: position 11,520 of record CASEHV010000012.1, on the reverse strand, counting down.
TAATTGGCAGATTTTGGATAAATTATCATTTGGCTTGATTGCAAATTATTATACGCATATTACATTTAGCAGTGCGTGGGATTCACTAGGAAAAGGGCTAGATAATAAGCGACATGTTTTTGATAGAAGTTATCTTATGGCAACACTTGCTTATAGATTCTAAGAGAAGTTTTGGGCATATTAGATTAGTAGAATTGTTTTAGAATCTACTCTTTCACATACGTCCTAGCACCTTTATATACTTTTGTCCAATAATTTGCATTTAGGTCTGCTATGCTAACTCTCTTGCCCTTGCCTGGGGCATGTATGAATTTGCCATTGCCTATGTAGATTCCTACGTGATTTATCTTTTTTCCATTATCTGTGATGAAAAATACTAAATCACCCGTTTTTAGATTTGCCTTTGATACGAATTTACCTGCTTCAAACTGCTGATATGACGTCCTAGGGATAGACATGCCATTTAGCCTATACACAGAGCTAACAAGTCCGCTACAATCAAATCCGCTAGAGTTAGAGCCACCCCATTTATATGGCACGCCTATGTACTTATGTGCGTCCTTTGAGAGGCTTTCACGTATGCTGTTGTTATTTTTTTGATTTATAGCATAGCTTTGCGGTGCTATGATAATGTAGCTATCTATGATTCCTTGTTTTTTATATTTATCTGCAATGCTTCTAGCGGTATTGGAATCTTTATAGTCTCCAAAGCGAACCTTATACATAGAATCCTCTTTAAAGAAAAAGGCATCTAGTCCCCTTTTGTTTAGAGTATCTGCTAGATTCCCCGCATTCTCAAGATTCTTAAAACTCCCTACCTGTATGCTATATGCAATATTTTTTACAGACTTAGCCTCTGCTACAAGGGCTAAGAATATAAGCAGTGCGTATAAGATTCTCAAATTAACTCTCTAGCGTCAATATATGGTAGATTAAATGCCTCTGCCACAGACTTTAATCCAATCCTACCATTATAGGCATTTAGCCCGCCTAGTGCGCCAGGCATACTTAGCATTTCCTTTACCCCATTATTTGCCAATGCTAGAACATAAGGCAGAGATTCTAGTGAATATGTAATGCTAGAAGTCCTAGCGATGACGCCGGGGATATTTGGCACACCATAATGTATCAAGCCCTCCTCTACATAGATAGGGTCATCATGTGTAGTCTGTCTAGCACTTTCAATGCAGCCGCCCAAATCCACAGAGACATCAAAGACTACGCCGCCTTTATTCATTAGCTTTAAATGCTCTCTTTTAATGACTTTTGGCGTAGCAGTGGCAGTTACTAGCACAGCACCAATTAATGCGTCTGCCCCGCTTAGTACTTCCCTTATGGAAGAATCATTAGCATAGAGTAGCTTCACTCTATTATCTATTACAAGCGGATGTTTACTAACCCTCATCACATCTACATCTAACACATACACATCAGCACCCATGCCTACTAGCACTTTGGCAGCATTCATGCCGACTGCACCGCCACCTACGACTACGACCCTAGCAGGAGATACACCAGCACAACCCCCGATTAGAATCCCACGTCCGCCATAGTTTGTAGCAAGCAGTGTTGCTACATGTTGTGCGGCAAACTTACCTGTAACCTCACTCATAGCCGCCAAAACGGGATAATTCCCCATAGGACCAGCGATAGTCTCGCCACATATAGAAGTAACACCAGAGTTAGCAAGTGCCTCTGCTAATTCCTTAGAATAAGCCAAATCAAGAAAGCTATAAAGCACCATATCCTTGCGTAAATATTTATACTCATGCTCGATTGGCTCTTTGCACTTCACAAGTAGCTCTGCTTTCTCCCAGACTTCTTTAGCACTTTTTGCGACAATTGCCCCAGCGGCTTCATAGTCCTCATTGCTATATCCTATGGTAGAGCCTAGCCCGTCCTCTATGTAGATTTCATGTTTTGGATTGGAATCTTTTAGGATTTTTACATCGCTTGGCACTAAACCAACTCTATGCTCGTGATTCATTGTCTCTTTTGGAATACCAATAATCATATTTAACCTTTATAAAAAACATTAAAAAGTGTGAGTATAGCACATATAAGTGAGTGGTTTTATAATTGATATTTCAATGTTAAAATTAGATTCAAAGGATAAACATGAAGTATGATATAGCCATTATTGGTTCTGGATTGGGCGGTCTTACCTGCGGGGCGATGTTAGCAAAGAGTGGCAAAAGGGTGATTGTGCTAGAGCAGCATAATATCGTAGGTGGCTGTGCGACTTGCTTTAAACGCAAGGGAATGCTAATCGATGCGGGTCTCCATGAGCTTGACTTTGGTGAAGAAAAATATGATATGAAGCATATTATTTTTCATAAACTAGGTCTTTTTGATAGGATAAAGTTGATAGAGTTGCCTAGTGCGTGGAGTATTAAGATTTTAGATGAGAGATTGGATTCTTCACAAGCGTTCAGAATGACGAGAGACTTTAAAGATTCTTCGCTTAGCACTCAGAATGACGTAACGGTAGAATCTCAAAATGACAGCCCAAAAGATGGTTGGCAGGGCGGGGTGAGTGTAGATTCTAATACTACTCCCCAAAGCACCCTCCCGCAAGGTGAGGGGGAACTTGTGTCTTGGAATAACGATTTACTTGACAATGACAAAGGACGTTATGTTGGACATAATCGTCATGTTGAGCATAGCGAAACATCTTTAGATTCCAAAGATATAGATTCTAAAATTCGAAGTAAAATAGACTCTACAAAGACAGATTCCATAACCCCAAACATAACAAGCTTTACCATACCGCATAAAAATACACAAAAAGCATTGATAGAGATGTTTAAACACGAGGAGAGCGGCATTAGAGCGTATTTTAGAAAGCTAAGATTCTATGCTTTTATTAATAGAAGGTTTCCCTATGATATGGGCTTTTTGGAATTTTTCTTTGCACCTGTTACTACATTATGCTTTCTTTGTGTGAGTGCCTTAAAGAATGTTAGCACAGGAGAGAGGCTAGATAGACTTTTTAAGGATTCTAAGCTAAAAAAGATTCTAAATATCAACATGGCTTATTATCACAATAATCCTTATGAATTTATCTTTAGCTACCATGCCCTAGCGCAAAATAGCTATTATAATCAAGGCATGTATATCAAAGGCGGCTCACAGGCACTATCAGATAGCCTAGCAGATATTATAAGAGAGAATGGCGGGGAAGTGCTAGTAAATGCTGATGTTAAGCAGATTCTAGTAAAAGACAAAAAAGCCCATGCCCTAGTCTATGTAGACAAGAAAAGTAAAGATAGTATAACCATAAAGGCAGAGAAAATCATAGCCAACTGCGACCCGCGTCTAGCTTATGAGATGTTGTGTGATGATTCTGGGGGTTTAGGTAATTTTGATTCCACAAGTCATTGCGAGTCGTTAGCTGAAGAATCTAAAAAATCACGTCATTTTGAACGCAGTGAGGAATCTAAAGAGTCACGTCATTGCGAGCGAAGCGAAGAACCTTTAAAAGATGTTTCGTTTAACGCTCAACATGACAGAAAAACAGAATCTAAGCCACATAAAATAGATTCTAAACTCCCGCTAGATAGCAAAGAATACGCAAGGGATAGCGAGATTCACAAAAAGCTTTTTGCCAAAACCTCACTTATGTCTATCTACATGGTCTTTGATAAGAATCTAAGCCAGATATTTACGGATATGGATTACTCCACATTCTGCATTGATTCTGCATACTATGAAAGCGAGTTTAATGAGAGTAATGAATCTGTATATAATACCCCGCTGCAAAATAGAGGCTTTGTATTTGTGAATTATTCCAAGATTGATAGCGGACTAAGCGATAGAGATGATAGATATTTTGGCGTGATAACAACCACTAGTATTTATGATGAGTGGTTAGATAATGGCAAGTTTGATTCTGCCTTTTACAAGGCAAAGAAAGAGGAGATTAAGGCAATTTATGAGAGACGTCTTGAGGCATTTTTCCCGGGTATCATGCAGCACTGCATTCATAGCGAGTTGGCAACCCCTCTTAGCATAGAGAGATACACAAGGGCAAAGGGCGGCGTGATATATGGCTATGAGCAAAATAAGGAGGGTTTTATGGGACGACATAGATATAAGAGTAGGGATATAGAGAATCTTTACTTTGCATCTGCATTTGGATTTCCTGGTGGGGGCTTTACTGGCGCTATGATGTCTGGATATAGGGTAGCAAGGAAGATTATGGATAAGCATTTTTACATAAGGCAGCTAAGTTTTGCGTTTATATTTGGCATTGCGGTTAGCCTTTTGATTACAGAGTTAGTAAAGGTGGTGTTATGATAAATGTAGCGGTGCTTGGGGCAAGTGGCTATGGCGGCAGCGAGGTGCTTAGGATTCTAGCTAGGCATCCGCATGTAAAGATAAATTATATAGGGGCAAAGGCAAATGCGAATGCGACCTTATCTAGTATCTTTCCATATTTTGAAGGAATCTTTGATGGAATCCTGCAGGATAAAGATATGCTAGAAGTCGCTAGAAATAATGACTGCATAATAGCCGCTACGCCTCATAATTTCCTAGCCCATAGCCTAAGTAGCGAGGTGATAGAGGAATGTGTGCTTATTGATTTATCCGCAGACTTTCGACTAAAAAATAGGGCAGACTATGAGGAATATTACGGCTTTAAACACACAAATGCCCTGCTAGAAAACTCTGTGTATGGACTATGTGAGCTATACAGAGATGATATAAAGAACGCAAATCTCATAGCAAATCCGGGTTGCTATCCTACCGCTAGCACATTTTGCATAGCACCCATGCTGCATTATGGAATCATTGATACAAAGAGCATTATCATCGATGCTAAAAGCGGGATTTCAGGGGCAGGTAGAAGTTCTAATGTGGCAAATCTCTTTTGTGAAGTAGCAGAGAATATTCGTCCCTATGGATTAATAAAGCACAGGCATGTAGCCGAGATAGAGCAGAATCTAGGCAATATTGCAAAAGAAAGCATACAAGTAACATTCACCCCCCATGTCGTGCCTATGAGTAGGGGGATTTTAGCCGTTGCGTATGCTAGTGTGAAAGAGAGTGTAACACAGAAAGATATAGATAGATTCTATAAGGAGTTTTATAAAGATAGCTTTTTTGTGCATCTGCTAGAGAATGGCAAGCCGCTAGAGACAAAGTGGGTTAGTGGAAGTAATTTTGTCAAAGTAAGCGCAAAGCTAGATGAAAGAAATAATAGAGTGATTATGATGTGCGTCATCGATAATCTCATAAAAGGCGCCGCAGGTGCAAGTGTGCAGAATCTAAACATTCGCTTTGGTCTTGATGAGAAAATCGGGTTAGATAGTATTGGGATTTTTCCGTGAATCGTGAATTTGGGTGGAGAATATAGATAAAAACCTTAAAAATTTTGCTAAATTATCGTTTTGGAAAGGAAATTTATGCAAATAATCTCTCATCGTGGATTTTGGAGTAATAAGGCTTTGCAAAATAGCCTTGATTCTTTTAGGGAATCTTTTATTCACTCCTTTGGTATTGAGACAGATATACGGGGGGGGGGGGGGGGGGTTGAGACCTCTTAATTTATAATGATGAGATATTTAATGAGAAAATACTACTAGAAGATGTATTTAAACTTTACAAAGATATAAATTCCTCTCTGCCATTGGCGTTAAATATTAAATGCGATGGATTACAGATTCTGCTAAAAGAGCTTTTAGAAAAATATGAGATACATAATTACTTTGTCTTTGATATGTCTCTGCCAGATACTCTAGGCTATATTAATTGTGGATTAAATGTCTTTACAAGGCAGAGTGAGTATGAAAGAGAGCCTAGCCTTTATGACAAAGCCTGTGGCGTGTGGCTTGACTGCTTTTTTTCTAGCTGGATAGATAGGGACACAATAGAGCGTCATCTAAATAATCATAAAAAAGTCTGCATCGTATCCCCTGAGCTGCATGGCAGAGAGCATAGTGCTGAGTGGGAATCATATCTTAGATTCCCTAGTGATGTCATGCTATGCACTGATTATCCAAAAGAGGCAGATATATTTTTTAATAAAGGAGGCAGTGATGATTAGGGCAGTTATCTTTGATATGGACGGTGTGCTAATAGAGGCAAAGGAATGGCATTATGAGTCACTAAATAAGGCTTTGGCACTCTTTGGTCTTGAGATTTCCCGTCATGAGCATATTAGCACCTTTGATGGACTACCAACCAAGACAAAGCTAAAAATGCTTTCACTAGATAGAGGACTGCCGCAGTCTCTGCATAGCTTTATCAATGAGATGAAGCAGCAATATACCATGCAGATAGTTCATAGCCTCTGTAAGCCTAGATTCAACCATGAATACGCACTCTCAAGGCTAAGAAATGAGGGCTACAATATGGCAGTCTGCTCCAACTCTATACGAGATAGCGTTGAGGTTATGATGAGGAAGGCAGCACTGATAGATTATCTTGACTTCTTTCTCTCAAATGAAGATGTGAAAAATCCAAAGCCAGACCCAGAGATATACAATACCGCCATAAAGCGATTTGCCCTAGAGCCTAGCGAGTGCATGATAGTCGAGGATAATGAGAATGGAATCAAGGCAGCAAAAGATAGCGGGGCGCATGTGATGATTGTAAGCGATGTCTCAGAGGTGAATTATGAAAATATCAAGGAGCATATAGAGAGATTTAATAAGGAGGCAAAATGATAAATATAGTCGTGCCAATCGCGGGGAGCAGTTATTTTTTCAATGAAGATAAAGATGGATTCCCAAAGCCATTTATAGAGGTATGTGGCAAGACTATGCTGCAGCACTGCATAGAGAATTATTCAGGCATAAAAGATAAGCAATTCATCTTTATCCTAAAAGATAGTGAAAATAGGAGATTCCACATCGATAGTGCCATTTCAGTGCTAACAGATAATAGCGCCAAAGTCATCGTGCTAAAAAATGAAACTCAAGGCATGGCATGCTCTGTAATGATGGCAGTGGATTTTATCAATAATGACACACCGCTTTTAATGGTCAATATGGACCAAATCCTAAGATTAGAGCTAAATCCCATTATAGAGCGGCTAAGTGCTTATGATAGTGGCGTGCTAAGTGTGGAATCAATCCACCCACGCTGGGCGTATGTGCGATGCGATGAGAGCGGCTTTGTGATTCAGGCATACGAAAAGCAGCCTGTAAGCAGGAATGCCATAGCGGGATTTTATTTCTTTAAAAAAGGCAGATATTTTATGGAATCTGCCAAACGCATGATAAAAAAGGATATGAACTATGAGGGTAAATATTTTGTCTCGCCCGTGCTAAATGAGCTAATTTTAGAGAATAAAAAGGTATTTAATATACCCATAGATAAATCTTGCTATCACACATTTTACAGCAAAGATAAGATAAAAGACTATGAAAGGATATTCAATGCTTGAGAAATTAACAAGAGAGTATATTAGTGCGTTTGATTCTAAGGATTTAGGAAGGCTTGCAGATATGCTATGCCCTGATTTTGCCCTAGAGGACCCTGTGGTAAGACGACTTGAAGGTAGGGAAGCATGCCTTGAGGCTATGGGTAATATCTTTAAATCCTGCAAGAATCTCTCCTTTAGTGCTAAGAATATTTATGTGGATTGCAGCACTAGCATGATAGAGTTTGTGCTACTGCTAGATGATACTAGACTTGAGGGCGTGGATATTATAGAGTGGCATGAGGGAAAGCTAAAAGAGCTAAGAGCCTATGTGTATGAAAAATGAGAGAAGTGCTACGTTTGTGAAGATTTTAAGTCAAAAAATAGTAGTCATAGACAGAGTTATGTAAGAGGGTTTTATGCAGAAAGATTTTATAGCGGAGAAAAATATGGTAGAAGAGAGTAGCGGCAAAAAGGAGCTATGTTTTCTTATGCCAATCTATCCGCCGCATTATAACTATGCAAAGTATTTTATAAAAAGCTACTTTCACTTTAACTACGACAAGCAAGCCGATTTAGCCTTTGTATTTAGTAATGATAGTGATAAGGAGAAATTCTACAGGGTTAATGGCAGTGGCTTTTTTAGAGAAGTGGTAGTGAGTGATGAGGTATTGCGAGAAAGCAATGGAGTAATTAATGTCAAAAAAATGTATGCACTCCATGAGCTAAAGAATGAATATACTTTTATTATCGTATTTGATGCTGAAAGTATATTTGTTAAAGAGCTAGATGTTTTGGCTTTGTGCCAAAGATTCCATGAAGAGAAGATTCTCTATGGAAATAAGACTATTGCTGACCCTAAATGGATTTATGATTCAAGCAAAAAAATGCTAGAGGGTTATATGGATTTATCTGATAGTGTGAATCTTAGATTATACACAGAGCTATACACATGGTATAACCAGCCCTGCATTTACAACACAGAGTATTTAAAAGATTTTTTTGAAATCACAAAAATACATGAGAGATATAATGAGCTAAGTGTTGGCTCTTTTGACTACATGATGTTTGTGCTATATCTTATCGTTAATCAAAACTATAAAATAGTGGATATTGGGGCAACAAGTTTTTGGTCTTTTTTGGAATCAAAACACTTTAGTGCACACAACGACAATTATAAACATATTAGATTCTATCAATGCCACCCACTTTTGCAAGATAAGCTAAATAATGAATGCCTTTTTCTAAATATGCACCTAGATAGAGTTGCTTATGATGAAAATGGAATCCTATCTCTTAGAGATGATATATTCTACTACATGGTAGCTGAGTGCTTTATTTTAAATACAAGCTTTTTTAATCTTTTATCTTTTAAGATAGAGAATCTAAATTTTAATAATTATCTAGCATGTTTTAAAAGCATACTTGATTGCTACTTTTTCCTAAAAACACCTTTGCTTGATTCATATCATAAAATGACAACGGGGGGGGGGGGGGGGCAAGCCCTTCGTAATATAAAAGATAGCGAGTTTTACAAGCTAGGATGGAGGATTGCAAATGCAGACAATAAGGGCTTTTTTAAAAGATTTTTTAGATTATTAAGGATTTATAGAAAGGCTAGGAAAATGCGAAAGATATTAGGATTAAAGGATTGACATGCAAAAACATCATTTAGATTCCATGATACGTGGGTGGTTTGTGGGGAATTTCGAGCCAAGCGTGCTAAAAACTAACGATGTCGAGGTCGCTATTAAGCATTATAAAAGCGGAGATTATGAGCAAAGGCATTATCATAAAATCGCTACCGAGATTACTGCCATAGTTAGCGGCAGGGTAAAGATGAATGGGGTAGTCTATGAGAGCGGGGATATTATTACATTATCGCCGGGCGAGGAGAGCGACTTTTTGGCACTAGAGGATAGTGTGAATGTAGTTGTGAAGATTCCGGGTGCAAATGATGATAAATATCTTGTGTAAGGAGAGAGAATGATAAATATACTTGTGCCTATGGCAGGTCTTGGTTCGCGTTTTAGCAAAGCGGGATTTAGTAAGCCAAAGCCATTTATAGACGTGCTAGGCAAACCTATGATAGTACGTGTGTTAGAGAATCTATACTACAAAGACGCTAGATATATCCTCATCGCACAAAGGGAGCATGTAGAAAAAGAGAGAGCTTTGGTGCAAAGCATTAAAAGCGAGTTTAACGCAGAGTTTATAGAGTTAGATTCTATCACAGAGGGTACTGCCTGCACGGTGCTGTATGCAAGAGCATTAATCAATAATGACACGCCGCTTCTAATAGCCAACTCTGACCAAATCGTAGATATAGACATCGCTACCTTCATAGATGACTGCAAACAAAGGGGGCTAGATGGCTCTGTGCTTACATTCATAGATAAGGAGAGGAATCCAAAATGGTCTTTTGCTAGGCTGGAGAATGGATTTCTAGCACAGATTAAAGAGAAGGAGGCAATTAGCGAATTTGCCACAGTGGGAATCTATCTCTTTAGCAAGGGTAGATTTTTCGTAGATGGTGCCATTGATATGATAGCTAGAAATGAGCGTGTTAATAATGAATTTTACACCGCCCCTGTGTATAACTATCTTTTAGAAAATCATAAATTTGGAATCTTTAACATAGATTCCAAAGCCATGCATGGAATCGGCACACCTGAGGATTTAAAAAGGTATGTGGAGGTGATAGGCTAGAGACTTCTTTGGTTATAATTTTATAATCAAGGAGTGTAATAATGGTAACTACTAGCGAAATCTATAACACTATCACACCAAAACGTAAAAAATGGTGGCTAATTTTATTAATACTAGCATTGATATGTATTATTGCCATAGTTATTATTATCTATCTAAACAGAGGGGATAATGTCAGCTTTGAGACCATAAACCCCACAAAAGGCAAAATAACGCAAAGCATATCTGCCACAGGCACACTCTCTCCTACCAATGAAGTGCAGGTAGGCTCTCAAGTATCAGGAACGATATATAAACTCTATGTAGATGTAAATGATGTGGTAAAAAAAGACCAGATTCTAGCCGAGATTAATCCAAATAAGCTAACTCAGGCACGAGATGGATACAAGGCACAGCTACAATCTGCCTTAGCAAACCTAGAAGCCTCCAAAGTTACTTATGAGCAGAAAAAATGGAATTATGAGCAGCAAGAGAAATTATACAAAGCCACAGGGGGTAAATCGCCATCACTGCTAGAGCTACAAAATGCAAAAATGGAATATCTTTCCGCACAATCAGATATAAAAGTAAAACAAGCCGCCATAAATCAAATACAAACAAATCTGCAAACCTCAAACATAGACATACAAAACTCAATCATTAGAAGTCCGATAGATGGAATCATCTTAGAGAGAAGCGTGAGTTTAGGACAGACCGTCGCGGCGAGTTTCCAGACGCCTACATTATTTACTATAGCAGAGGATTTAAAGTCAATGGAGCTTGTGGTAAATATCTCAGAATCAGACATAGGCAAGGTAAAAGTCGGACAGGAAGTATCATTTAGCGTAGATGCCTATCCACATCATGATTTTAGTGCTAATGTAGGGAAAGTGAATTTTGCCTCCACAACCACAGATAACATTACTAGCTATGAGACTACAATTTATGTAAATAATGATTCCTTACTGCTTAGACCGGGCATGAATGCTACTGCATCTATCAATGTAGCAAGTGCGGACGATGTTTTGCTAGTGCCTGTGGCAGCGATTTTTTATAAAATGCGTGATAAAAATGAGAGTGCCAAAAAGCAAAGCGCAATAAAGCTAGGTCCCCCGCCCGGTGCGCCTAGACGTGAAAAAGTAGCGGCATCTAATAATATTAATAGTGATTCTGGAACTCTATGGATATTAGAAAATAATATGCCAAAGGAGATAAAAGTGAAAATTGGCATTACAGATTCCAAAATGGTAGAGGTGGAATCTAGCGAGTTAAGTTTAGATTCAAAAGTCATTATAGATTCTAAACAATCAAATTAATTTCTACTCAAACAACCCCCTATCATCATTTTTTATTCTCCACTCACCTGTATTTGGGTCCTCAAATGCTAACTCTTGCAAAATCTCTTTTATCATTTTATTATCTGCTTGTACGCCGTTTTTGGTTAGCGGAATGATATGCAAACA
>CASEHV010000011.1 GCA_949287835.1 uncultured Helicobacter sp. | reverse complement strand
TATAAAAAAGTGCTTATAGAGCGGTTGTAGATTCTAAAATCTTTTTTGAATTTTAGATTTACAAAATCAAAACATAGAATCTGGATTTGCAATCCAGCAAAGCAAAATTTCATAAGGATTCTAGAATTTCGGCAAGCCTTGCGAATGACGAAAAATTACAGAATCTAGATTCTGTTCTTTCTTAGATTCTGTGTTTTCTTTAGAATCTAGATTCTGAGATGTTTCGACTCTCTCAACATAACTTAAATTCGTCATTCTGAGCCAAAGGCAAAGAATCTAGAATCTTTGTATAGAAATTATTAATAGTAATATTGATTCTGTGATAATTTGCCATAGAAAAATGCAGTGAGGATTTAAAATTCTTATAATTATGAAAAATAAAGATTCGGTATGCTACTACTCTACATTATTTGATGTGGTATTTTCCACCCTCGTAACCTGCGGTATATTCGTATCAATGAGCCATACATAGCTTAGGCGATTGCTAAAAGATTCTAGCTTTATGCCTGCTCTTTGGTAGCCACTTTCTTGGCGAACGCTTGTGATAGCTCCTACTTGCACGTCTTCAAAAAAGATTCCATCAAGTCCGCTAGTAACGACATTGTCCCCCACCTTGATACTCTGCCAAGCGGGGATATAATCTATCACTATCCTGCCATCATTCATAGTCCTAAGTGTGCCCGGCACTCTATTATCCCCGATATATACTGAATAGCTGCATTCTCTATCGCCATTTAGGATTCCCATGAGATGATTCCCATTCTTTCTAGCGATGCCTATGGCATAGCCGTCCTTTACCATGCCAAAAATCTTATCATCACTTAGATTCCCATTGTAGTTTATCCATAATTTTGTATAACTACCTAGCGTTACATACGATAGCACCTGAGATAGCTGCACCTCTGGCTCTTTGTAGTGTCTCTCTATCTCTGTGGCATAGTAGAGATTATCAAAGTCTGCACTTAGTGCCTTGTATTTTATCTTATAGGATTCTAGCTCTCTTATCTGCTCCCTCATACTTGCAATCTTATCTGCCTGCCCTATGTAGTCTTTCACAAAGTAGATGATAGAATCTTTACTATCTACAAATATCTCTTTGACATCTAGCGAGATTTTCAGCACATACTCACGCACGGGTTTTAAAATCCCCACACCAGCTACTACGATGATAATAATCGTAGCAAATATCGTAAATAATCTCATCTACACCACAGCCTCTATCTCACAACGCCACATGCCCTAGTCAAATCACTCACAGGTAAAAGCCTATTTTTAGCTATGGTATTACATATAAAATCATTTGCCTCATCGCTTGAGATAATCGTATTTTTATCCCCCGTGCTATACATGAATCCTACAAAGATTCCCTTAGAGTTAAATAGTGGTAGACCATGCACGGCTTTATGCTTATTGATATTAGAGATACTAGCACTGCGGTAACGCATGGAGTTATCATCGCTTATAAATGGGAAAAGGACGCTATCTTTGCTAGAGAGAATCGTGCGTTTTAGAGTGCCTTTATGCACGGGTGTGTAGTGATGAAGATTGATTCTTTGATGATAAAAACTCTCAGGTCGTCTATTGCAATAAATATCTGTATAATTCTCAGCTCTAAGCAAAGATAGCTTTGTATCGCTTGCCCTAAGTCTTAGCATGGCAAAGCACATAAGGGAGTTAGAACTATCATCTTGCACCTTTGCGACTACCTCGCGAATGTAGGCATTAGGCTCATTCATAAGCTCGGCTGCCGCTAGTATGTATCCATCTTTTATTAGGATTCCATAGCCCTGTTTTTGCACACCATTATCAAACAAGGCACTTAGAAATACAACGGAGTATAAGAATCCACCGCGTTTATTGCTAAAGCCACTAGGCACACTTACGCCAGTTTGTCCCTTTATTGTATTGCTATTATTTGCACCGCTTTTACCCGTGCTATTACTTGTGCCACTTCCTTTCTGCCCACCCTGACTACCCTTTGGGGTATTTACGTTTTTAGAATCACAATTCCCATATAAATCATTGCAGTCAAAATTGATACCATCAGCATAGGCAAAAGCACATAACAATAACAAAGAGGCTATAATAACTCGCATAACAACGGCTCCTTAGTGCTAAAATTATACACTAAACTTGCAAAAGACTATCAAAATTGATAGAATTGCTTATTCTAAGATAGGAGATTATTAAGATAGGAGATTATATGGAAGAGCTAAAAGTATATGAAATAGATGAGAAACTCTCAGGCTACCAGTTAGCTATCATTACCACAAGTAAGGGCGTGATAAATGTAGAGTTAGCTCCAGATGATGCCCCACAGGCAGTTACCAATTTTGCCACTTTGGCTAATGGCGGATTCTATGACGGGCTAAACTTTCATCGTGTCATAGCGGGATTCATGGCGCAAGGTGGCTGTCCTAAAGGTGATGGCACAGGCGGACCGGGATATAGAATCAAATGTGAGTTAGAGAATAATAAGCAAAAGCACAATAGAGGCACAATCTCTATGGCACATGCAGGTAGAGACACAGGAGGGAGTCAATTTTTTATATGCTTTGCCCCTCAGCCGCATTTAGACGGTATGCACACAGCCTTTGGCAGAATCTCAGTGCGAGATAGGGATAGCTATAACATACTAGATTCCATAAAGCAGGGTGATATTATAGAATCTATTCGTGTCGTGGCTAAAGAGGATTAGTGCTTGAAAGTAATTTTGGTAGATACATTTGGCTTTTTCTTTCGTAGTTTTTATGCCCTTCCAGCATTGCATAACTCCAGCGGATTCCCCACGTCTTTGCTAAGTGGCTTTGCCTCACTTATACTAAATCTTTACAAAGAGCATAGTGATAGTGCCATTATTTTCGCACTAGAGGGTGGCGGCAGGAGTGCTAGAAAGGATATATATAGTGAGTATAAGGCAAATAGGAGCGAGACTCCTAAGGATTTATTACTCCAGCTACCTGTGGCTATATCATGGCTTGATAAAATGGGGCTATCTACCATTAGCATAGAGGGCTATGAGGCAGATGACTGCATCGCTACTTTGTGTGCTTTAGGCGAGGCAAAGGGACATGAGATAGGAATCATTAGCCATGACAAGGATTTATATCAGCTAATTAGCCAAAGTGTACATATCATAGACTATGCGAAGAAAAGAAAGATTCAAAGCAGGGAATGCGAGGAGAAATTCGGCATTCCACCTTCTAAATTTATCTTTTTCCAAAGTATCGTAGGAGATAGCATTGATAATATCCCTGGGGTAAAGGGCATAGGCAAACAGGGAGCAAAGAAGATTATAGAGCATTTTGAGAATCTAGAATCTTTATATGACAAGGTAGATAATAGCTTTGAATCTCTAGTAGCAATGCTAGGAAAGAGAAATGCTAATGCACTTTTAAATAGCAGGAGCGAGGCATTCTTAAGCAGGGAGCTAGTGTCGCTAAAGAGAGATTTGCTAGATGACTTTGACTTTGAGGCTGCTAAATATAGTAGCACACTCTGCCCTCTGATACATATCAAAGATGAGTTAAAGAGATATGAGATGGAGCAGATTCTAAGGAGGGTGGAGAGTTTAATAGATTAAGCTGTCCTATCCTATAAAGTGCGAAGTCATATTTTATAGGGTCCTCTGAATCAAACTTTAAAAGATTGCTAGTTATCTGCATAGCTGCTTTTATATTTGCACTTTTTAGGGTGCAAAGTCCTAGTGTGCTAGAGATTCTGAAAGTATGTGTATCAAGTGGTAACACTAAGGCATTACGTGGCAACATAGACCATAAGCCTAAGTCTATATTATCTTTTCTTGACATCCAACGCAGGAACATGTTGTATCTCTTTAGTGGTGAAGTTTTTGATAGCGGATTGCCAAAGAGAAAGATAGAGCCATTTGTCAAAAGATTATTCTCTTTCATGAAAGTATAAAAAAAATTTATAAGTGAGTAAATTGCGTCTATGACATTTTTGTTTTTATGAAAAGATTCCATAAATATATTTCTTATGCCACCACATTTTATGGCATGTCGCAATGCTAAAAAGCAGGTACGAGTATCATGTCTAGTTTGGAATCTATAATATGGAAATTTCTCTATATCATCATCTATATTTTTATCTAGCATTTCAAATGGCATTGCAGATAGATTCTTAAGAATGAGTTTTACGTTTCCATAGGCATATAAAGCACAGATTAATGCTAATTCATCTATGTGTTTAGAATCTAGGTGTTTATAGACAATGCTAAGAGGGTCGGGGTAGTCATGTAGTTTTACTAGATTATTAAACTCATTGTATTGGGAATCTAAAAATTCCTTTAATGACTGCTCTTTTTGCATGTTATTCCTCAATGATGATGTATATGACTGTGCGTTTGATTCTCATGTGTAAGTGTAGATATGCCCTGATATATATTTGTAAATCCAAAATACAACATTATAATAAATGATATTTTCATAGCAATATTTCTAAATCTAGCACTAATTGCCCCCGTGCTTAATACCCCAAGTAAAAAAAGTGGTAGAAAAGTGCCGAGTGCAAAGAGTATCATGGTTAGTATGGCTGTGATGATAGTATCGCTGTTTGTAGCCTTTATCGCAAACATATATACTAAATGGCATGGCAGAAAGCCATTTAAGATTCCAAGCAGGAAGTTTCTAAATATTTTTTTATCATTTAATAGTGCTTTAAATATATTTTTATACCATTTATAATCGCTATTTGGAAGTATATTTGTTAGTATCTTTGGATAAAATGTGCTAAAAAATGCCATGAGTATTAGTATGACTCCTAGCAGTATCAATATGATTCCACTCGCATTTTTGCTAAATCTAAAAGCCTCGCCGATTAGATAAAATGCTGCTCCAATAGCTACATATCCACACATTCTTCCTAGGAAATATGTAATATTTGCAATGATTTGTATGAACTTAGAAGAGTATGCGTTCATATTAAAATATAAAACAATACCCCCACACATACCAACGCAATGGTATAAGGACATCATAAAAGCCGATGATAAAATCAATATATACTGCTCAAATCCCATCTAACTACCCTACTAAACCACCCCTTGCTCTATCAAATCGCATAGGATATGTATGCAGAGTATGTGCATCTCCTGTATGCGTGCAGTATCATTACTTGGGATAATAATGCTATGGTCGCACAGACTACTCATCTGCCCCCCATCTCTGCCTGCTAGGGATATGGTTAGACAACCGATTTTATTAGCACTTTCTAGTGCGTTTATGACATTTTTAGAGTTTCCACTCGTAGAGATTCCAAAGACAATATCCCCACTATCTGCTAGTGCCTCCACCTGCCGACTAAAGACATACTCATATCCATAGTCATTAGCAATGGCAGTTAGTGCTGAAGTATCTGCATGTAGTGCGATAGCACGTAGTGCCTTCCTCTCTCTCTTGTAGCGTCCCGTTAGCTCTGCGGCGAAGTGCTGACTATCTCCTGCACTCCCGCCATTGCCACATATTAGAATCTTTTTGCCATTTTTGAGTGCCTCTAGCATGACTTCTGCGATATTATTTAGCTTATGCGGTAGCAAATCTAGGCAACTCTTAAGTGTGCTTAGATGAGAATCTAGCTCCTCTTTGATAAAGTCCAAACTCATATTATCTCCTACAAATCTGTTTTCCAAAATCTATTTTCTCATTAGTGCTTCCATTTTTTTGTCGTAATTCTCATCGCTAGGATACATGAAAAATGTATCTTTCTGTATATTTATTCTCTCTTTATCATCGAGTGCAAAAGCATTTATCGTTATATTTTGCTTATAATCGCTAGAGGTATCCTTGCTAATATTCTCTTTTGCCCTAAGCAGGATAACCATTATTTTCTCACCCTTGCCACTTATCAAAAAGTCCTTTTCTCCTAAATGGTCTGGGGCTATAATCTCAAATTTATCTGCCAACTCACCTTGCACCTCAAAGGCAAATCTATGCTCTTTATCATCGGTATTCTGCACGACAAACTTATAGGCATTATCCACCGCACCGCTACTTCTAACAGAATATAACTCGGCAGTCCTAGTGATGTTTAGTAGCATACTTTTGCGATTGCTACCTGCGATGATTAACCCTGCAAAAATAATCACCAAAATCACGATGTAAGCAATGGTCTTTGCCCTTATTAGCTTTGGTTTATTATTTTCTGCCATAGCATTTGGGGAGCTCCAGCTAACAAGGCTTGGTCTATTAAACTTACTCATGATATTAGAACAAGCATCGACACACTCAAGGCAGTGAATGCACTCAAGCTGCACACCCTTTCGAATGTCAATATGCGTTGGGCAGACTTTTACGCAGTGATTGCAATCTGTGCATTCATTTGCTTTATTCTGCTTTTTGGGAGCTATGCCTATTGGCAAACCACTAGGATTATACACAAGTCCCCCGCGCTTTGTATCATAGATAGACATGAGGGTATTATTGTCAAATAGCACGGACTGCACCCTTGCATAAGGACACATGTAGATACAGAATTTCTCAGCAATGAAGCATACTTCGCCCACTATCAATGCAGCTATCACAATCCAGAATCCAAATAAGATTCCATGCTCTGATGGGTCGCTAAAGGCAGAGAAGAAATCATAAGGCGGCACGAAATAAAATAATAAATTTGCCGAGACAATTAACGCCACGATAGAGAACATAATAAGGCTAAGAAGAAATTTTAGCTTTTTAGCTCCAGAATCTAAATTTAGCGGTTGTTGCTTATCGGCAATCTTTTTTCGAATCTTTAGAATCTTTGTCTGTATCAAATCTCTATAAATGACGCGAAATATCGTCTGCGGACAGCTCCAGCCGCACCACAAGCGACCGCCCATGACTGTGATAAGGAATATTCCCACAAAAAGAATGATTAACATAAATGGCATGACATAAAATTCTTGAGTGCTATACTCTATGCCAAAGAGATGCAGGACTTTTTTATCAAAGGATAAAAGCAGAATCTGATTATCATTTATTTGCACAAATGGAATGAGTAATAAAAGCAGTGTGATGATTACATATACCGTATATCGCTTGTATCTAAAGTTCGTAATAAAAGAGCTTTTTGAAACACCTTGATTCTGCATTCTTTACTCCTTACCTTAAAAAATGTGGGTATTGTATCGTTTTTGTGTTAAGAATATTTCTAGGAATTTCTCTATGATTCTTATATAATATTCTTAGACAATCTAGCTTAAGGATATGTATGTTACAGGCTATTAATATAGGTATGCGTTATGCAAGTAGAGTTTTATTTGAAGACATAAATATTCGTCTTAGTGCTAATAGACGTTATGGTTTGATAGGGGCAAATGGTGCTGGGAAATCTACGTTTTTAAAGATTCTATCTGGTGAGTGTGAGCCTACAAGCGGCGAGGTGCATATATCGCCAAATCTAAAATTAGGTGTGCTAGGGCAGAATCAATACGCCTTTGAGGAGCTATCGCTAAAAGATGCCGTTTTAATAGGAAACAAGCGTCTCTATGATGCCATAAAGAGAAAGGAGTATTTGTATGCCAATGCGGATTTAAGCGATGATGTGGTAAATGAGGAGTTAGCCTCACTAGAGATTATCTGTGCTGAGGAGGACCCTATGTATGAGTATGAGGTGCTTATTGAGAAAATCCTAGAGGACTTAGGCTTTGAATCCTCCATGCAAAATGAGCTTATGAGTAGCCTTACAGGTGGCGATAAGTTTAAGATTCTATTAGCCCAGGTGCTTTTCCCAAAGCCAGATATTTTACTACTAGATGAGCCTACAAATAACCTTGACTTGCCATCGATAGCATGGCTTGAGAGTAATCTAAAAAGGCATCAAGGCACAATGATAGTCATCTCTCATGATAGGCATTTCCTAAATAGCGTTTGCAATAGCATTTTGGATATGGACTTTGGCACACTGCGGGAATTTAGCGGGAATTATGATGATTGGTATATCGCATCTACCCTCATTGCAAAGCAGCAAGAAGCCGAGAGAAATAAAAAGCTAAAAGAAAAGGAGGAGCTAGAGAATTTCATACGTAGATTCTCTGCTAATGCCTCTAAGGCAAGGCAGGCTACAAGTCGCCAAAAGCAGTTAGATAAGCTAAACATAGAGGCACTAGCACTAAGCTCTAGGAGAGACCCTAGTATTATGTTTAAGGCAAATCGGCAGATTGGCAATGAGGCACTTGAGTGTGAGAATCTATCTAAGAGCTATGATAGTAAGAGGGTATTAGAAAATGTGAGTTTAAAGATTCTACCCGGAGATAAGATTGCCCTAATTGGTCCAAATGGCATTGGCAAAAGCACGCTTCTTAGAATCTTAGTAGAGGATTTAAAGGCTGATAGCGGCACGGTTAAATGGGGAGCGACTGTTGAGCTTGGATATTTCCCGCAAAATGTAAGCGAGGATATAAAGGGCGAGGAGAGCTTGTATGAATGGCTAAGAGCATTTGATAAGAAAAGAGATAGTAATGAAATACGAAATGCACTAGGCAGAATGCTTTTTAGCGGTGCAGAGCAGGAGAAGGCTATTAATGCCCTAAGCGGTGGCGAAAAACATCGTATGATGATAAGTCGTCTCATGCTACAAGGGGGGAATTTCCTCGTGCTAGATGAGCCTACTAATCATCTTGATTTGGAATCTATCATCGCACTAGGTGAGGCATTGTATAAATTTAGCGGGAATGTTATATGCGTTAGCCATGATAGAGAGCTAATAGAGGCGTATGCAAATAGAATCATAGAGCTAGTGCCACAAAGCAATTCTACCCCAAAGATTATTGACTTTAAAGGAAGTTATGGGGAGTATTTGGAATCTAAGTCGTAGTTTGTTTTATTTAATTCTTATTGCTTGATATAAAAATAAATCTGATTTAAAACAGAATTTAGATTCTTCATATTCGTTCAGAATGACGAATTTAAGTCATGTTTGGTTTGCTTTTGCTAAATATTTTTCTAAACGTAACACTCTGCCTATTTGCTGTGTGGTGTGGATATGTTATGTTTAAATAGGTTATAAATGAGCAATGTATCAAAGGGGAGATATTATGAGGATTTAGCGTTAGAGTATCTTTGTAATATGGGCTTTGAATACATAGGACGCAATTTTTATACCAGATATGGTGAAATTGATTTGATACTCAAAAAGGATAATATCCTGCATTTCATAGAGGTAAAATATTCCTCTGTTATGAATCCACTCCTAAAAATTAATCATAAAAAGCTTGATAGAATCATAAAAAGCATAGAGATATTTATGCAGCAAAATAATCTTTCAAATCACTTCTGCATAGACGCTGTAAGTATCTATAAAAACCAAATTTCATTTATAGAAAATGTTACGATTCAACAATAAAACACAGGAGCTAAAAGAAAGCATGAAGAGGATATTCCTAGCTACCATTTTGATTCTAACATTGGGCTATCAGGTATATGGAAAAACAGATTCTATCTCCATAAATGATATAGAGCTATTTTCAGAGTGGTGTTTAAAAGAGTTTGATAAAGAATATTGTGCAGATTACACGAGCTATTTAGAGCAGATAGGCATGACAAGCGATGAGTGCGATGATGATTTAAGCATAAGTTATCTTAGAAGTTGTGCAAACATTGCAGCTGCATATTATATGATAGCCAACTATGAGGAGGCTATAAAATATTATTCAAGGCTAGATTCAAACAAGCTAGATTTAGAGAATCTATACCACCTTGGAGTATCACATAGTCTTATAGGTTTATATGAAAAAGCATATGATATTTTTAATAGAGCATGCGAAACAAAGGAAATCATACCAGACTACTATGTAGGCTATGACCAAGAGATAATGAATAGATTCCTTGCTAATGCTATCTTGCTATTTAAAAGCTGCTTCAATGTTTGATGGACAAGGCGTAGAGGAGAATCAACAATTAGCAATCAGTATTAAAAAAAATCTATGTGATACGCAAAGAGATGAGTATTTCAATCACACAAGAGGCTATGTATGCGATGGTCTTGCTGGTGATTATGCCTCTTTGGGGAATCTCTCTTTGGCAAAGCAATATTATATAAAGGCATGTGATTTAGGCTATGAAAAGGCTTGCACTCATTATGAAATCTTAGATAAATTCGAAGAGTTACAAGAAAAATCACGATAAATATGTAGAATCATTATTTATATGTTTTTACGCATTCTATATAATCTCTTTTTCACTCACCAAAACCTCATTTGTTAGGAGAGATTGTGCTTTCTAAATTCTTTATTAATCGTCCTGCATTTTCGGCTGTAATATCCATAATCATAGTCATAGCAGGTATGCTTTGTATGTTCTCACTGCCAATAGAGCAGTATCCAAAGCTTGTGCCAACGCAGGTTGTCGTTAGGGCAGATTATCCAGGTGCAAATGCGGAGACTATCTCTACGACCGTTGCAAGTGTGCTAGAAAATAGTATTAACGGCGTTGAGGGGATGATTTACATGCAGACTTCTACGACTTCTAGTGGCACGATGAATCTAAATGTTTTCTTTGATAATGAAACAAATCCAGATATGGCAGTGGTATATGTAAATAACCGCGTTCAAGCCGTGCTAAATCAGCTTCCAAGTGAGGTTCAAAGGCTAGGCGTAACTGTTCGTAAAAACTCCACCGCCGTGCTAGGACTTTATCAATTCTTCTCTGATAATCCCGCACACACACGACTTTTCATAGCAAACTATGTCGTGTTAAATGTCATCGATGAGTTAAAACGCATAAAAGGCGTGGGTGATGTGGATTTATGGAGTCTTATGAATTATTCGATGAGAATCTGGCTAAAACCCGATAAACTTGCCACATATTCACTAACGCCCCTAGAGGTCATCTCTAAAATACAAGAGCAGAACTCACAATTTGCCCCAGGAAAGCTAGGGCAGGAGCCAATAGATTCCTCGCAGTTTTCATACACATTCACGACAAAAGGTCTTTTAACTAGCGAAGATGAGTTTAGAAACATTATCATTCGCGCTAATGTCGATGGTTCTACCCTTAGACTAAAAGATGTGGCAAGAGTAGAGTTAGGAGCGCAGGATTACCTTGAGTATGGCTACTACAATGGTCGCTCATCTGTGCCTATACGCGTAACGCTCCTCCCTGGTGCTAACATGATAGAAGTCGCAGATAAAGTCAATGCTACCATAGCAAGGCTATCGCAGAAATTCCCTCAAGGGCTAAAATACGCAAATCCATATCGCCCCACAGAATTTATCCATGCCTCTATACATGAGGTGATTAAGACTTTCATAGAGGCTATAATCCTAGTTGTGCTAGTGATTTATTTATTTTTACAGAATCTAAGGGCTACGATTATTCCTGTCATTGCCATTCCTGTATCTATCATAGGCACATTTGCAGGGCTTTATGCGTTTGGATTCTCTATTAATTTACTCACGCTTTTTGGTCTCATTCTAGCCATTGGAATCGTAGTCGATGATGCCATAATCGTCATAGAAAATGTAGAGAGAATCATGCACGAGGAGGGGTTAAGTGCCAAAGAAGCTACCATAAAATCCATGGGAGAAATCACAGGACCAGTAATAGCTATCGTGCTAGTGCTAAGTGCGGTATTTATCCCCGTGGCATTCATGGGTGGCTTTAGCGGTGAGATTTATAAGCAATTTGCTATTACTATAGTCATATCTGTGGTTATCTCTGGTTGCGTTGCTCTCTCGCTTACGCCATCTTTGTGTGCGATTTTTCTAAAGCCTACGCATTCACCTGCCATCTATCCTGTGCGAAAATTTAATGAGGTTTTTGACAAGCTAACTTTGCTATTTTCCGCACAAGTTTCTAGGGTATTGCGATATGGTCTTTTGGCATTATTGCTTTTTCTTATCTGCATTTTTGCCACTTATCAAATCTATACTAAAGTCTCAAAATCTCTTGTGCCAAAGGAAGACATGGGCGTGGTAGTCGTGCATACAATCCTCCCAGAAGGTGCATCGCTTTCTAGGACGAAAAATACCCAGCTAGATTTATACAAAGTGTTAGAGAAAAATCCGCTTATCGCAGAATCTAGCCTTATTGCAGGCTTTAGCTTTCTTGCTAATGGATTCAAAAGTAGCGGGGGCATAGGCTTTATTCGGCTAAAAGATTGGA
This sequence comes from uncultured Helicobacter sp., assembly GCA_949287835.1. GTDB lineage: Bacteria > Campylobacterota > Campylobacteria > Campylobacterales > Helicobacteraceae > Helicobacter_A. The sequence continues at coordinate 153,082 of CASEHV010000011.1, read as the reverse complement.
GTGAGCGTAAGGGTAAAAATGAAAGCGACACAGATATTATAAATAGTCTAACAAATGAGATGAAAAATTATCCAAACGGGGCATTTAAATTCGTTCAAGCACCCACGATAATCGGACTAGATTCTAGTGGCGTAAATGTTTTCTTACAAAGCAAAAATGGAGAGGGGTTAAATGAGCTTAAAAAATACACGGATTTATTGCTAGAAAAAGTCAATAAACGAAAAGAGATTAAAATGGCATTTACCTCGCTATCTGTGGATACGCCGCAGTATGAGGTGATTTTGAATAGAGAAAAGGCAAGTGCGTTAAATGTTAATATTAATGATGTTTTCCGCACGATGCAGGTTACTTTTGGTAACTATTATGTGAATAATTTTGAGTTGTATAACCGCACATTTAGGGTTATAGCACAAAGTGAGCAGAATTTCAGAAAGAGGGTAGAAGATGCGAAAAATATCTTTGTGAAATCAAGTGATGGGAATCTCGTCCCGCTATCTTCACTGCTTACCTTTAAGCGTGTCATTGGCGCCGAGATTGTAAGTAGATTCAATCTTTTCCCTGCCGCACAAATACTAGGATTCCCAGAAGATGGTTACTCTAGTGGTGATGCAATTCGCGCTATGGAAGAAGTCGCCGCGGAGGTTCTGCCAAATGGCTATGACATTGCCTATGCGGGTTCTACCTATCAAGAAAAGGTAAGTGCTAGTAGCGGAAGTCTTGCCTTTATCTTTGGTCTTGTATTTGTATTTTTGATTCTGGTGGCACAATATGAAAGATGGCTAATGCCAATAGCCGTGCTATCTGCCGTGCCTTTTGCGGTGTTTGGCGCCTTCCTTGCCACATGGCTTAGAGGATTAGAGAATGATATTTATTTCCAAGTGGGTCTTTTGGTATTAATTGCCCTAGCGGCAAAAAATGCGATTTTGATAGTCGAGTTTGCCACACAGCTAAGGGAGAGAGAAAATAAAGGCATTTTAGATTCTGCGATCCTTGCTACAAAAATGCGTTTCCGCCCCATAGTGATGACATCGCTATGCTTTACTTTAGGAGTGTTGCCTCTAGCGTTATCTAGCGGTGCGGGAGCGCTAAGTAGGCATTCTATTGCCACTGGCGTCATAGGAGGCATGCTAGCTGCAACCTTCCTTGCGATTTTCTTTGTGCCTTTGTTTTATAGCTATCTTGCTAGACTTAGTGAGTGGATTGCTAAGAAAAGGGGTGTTGAGATTTCGAAGAGATAATTTTATTTCATAAATAAAGTCAAATTTATAAAAAAGGCTTTTGCATTTAATAAAGTAAAAGATTCTAAGAGGTAACAATGCCCCTACCAAAAGAGGCAGGAGTTTCTCATTATAATATTAATTGTAGATAAACTTAATTCTTATCTTTATCCACAAGCTTTCCAGCGCCAATCCAGGGCATCATATCCCTTAGTCTCTGCCCTACTTGCTCTATGGCGTGGTTTGCTAGATTCTTGCGTTCTGCCTGCATTCGTGCATAGCCCGCCTTTCTCTCCAATATAAAATCTTTGGCAAAGCGACCCTCTTGAATGTCTTTTAGAATCTCTTTCATAGCTTTTTTGGATTCCTCATTTATCACTCTAGGTCCGCTTACCATGTCGCCGTATTCTGCGGTATTTGAGATAGAGTATCGCATGGTAGCAAGACCTCCCTCATACATCAAATCCACGATGAGTTTTAACTCATGCAGACACTCAAAATATGCCATCTCCTCTGGATAGCCCGCCTCTACCAGCGTCTCAAATCCTGCTTTTACAAGGCTAGTTACCCCCCCGCATAGCACCGCTTGCTCACCAAATAAATCTGTCTCAGTCTCATCTTTGAAAGTCGTCTCGATAATGCCGCTCCTGCCGCCGCCAATGGCTGCCGCGTAGCTTAGCGCGATAGCCCTCGCATCGCCTCTGCTAGTATCCTGCTCTACAGCTATAAGGTCTGGAATCCCCCCGCCTTTTACAAATTCGCTACGCACGGTATGCCCTGGTGCTTTTGGCGCTACCATGATGACGCCAACCCCGCTAGGTGCCTTTATCTGTCCGAAGTGAATATTAAATCCATGTCCAAAAGCAATAATCTTATCCTCACTTAAATGATTCTTAATATATCTCTCAAAGACATCAGATTGTAATTCATCTGGAATGAGAATCATAATCACATCAGCCCATTTAACAGCCTCGCTAACCTCTAGTACCTTAAAATTTTTAGCCTCAGCCTTTGCCCAGCTCTTACCGCCCTTGTAAAGTCCCACAACGACCTCTACGCCAGAATCTCGCAGATTCTCAGCATGAGCGTGCCCTTGACTTCCAAAGCCAATAATTGCCACCTTCTTTTTCTGTATTAAGCCTAAATCGCAGTCTTTATCATAATACACTTTTAATGCCATTAATAATCCTTAAATATAAAATCACTACATTATACCAAAAACCATATTATGACAAGACCTATTGTTACAATGATGAATTAATCGCTATAATTCCTAAAACCACGCATAAGGAAAGACATGCAGGAAAATCCAAAAAAATATGAAATCTTACAAAACATACTGCTAGAAGTGATAGATTATAATAATAAAGAAGTCAAATCTGTTTTTCTTTCTCTCTTTGAACATCTAGGCGATATTGCTAATGCCTCTGTGAGAGGGGATAGTCGTGTTGGGAATTTGGATTTTAGAGATTCTTCGCTTAATGCTCAGAATGACACAGCACAGCCTAAAAATGACTCGATACAGACTCACAATGACATAAACCACACCAAAAACCCAATGCAAAAGCTAAAAGACTTATTGCATGAGATTAGTGAAAGTGCGCATTTAGCAGATATTATCAAAGCATGTTCCCTTTATAACATCATCTTAAACATCTATGAGGAACAAGAGGAAGCAAAAATTGCAAGTGTCTCAAAAAGTATAGAATCCGCATATCAAAGTCTGCAAAAAGATGGCTTTGATAGGGCAGATTGCAATATGGTCTTAGAATCCATTCGCTTCTATCCCGTTTTTACCGCACACCCCACAGAGTCAAGACGCAGGACATTCCTAGAGGCACATCAAGAGATTACAAAAGAGCTAGATAATATAGATCATCTGCTACACATGGATACGCATAACTATGATGGCGAGATGAAAAAAAGCTGTGAAAATATCAAATACAGACTAAATCTCTTGTGGAAAAGTCATCTTGTGCGAAGTGAAAAGCTAGAGGTGATATTCGAGCTAGATAATCTTTTATTCATCGTAGAAAATAGCATTATCCCAAGTGCCTTACATGTGCTAAATCAAGTCTCAAATAAGCTAAACAAACCGCTGAAATTCTCCCCCATAAAGCTAGGAAGCTGGATTGGGGGCGATAGAGATGGGAATCCGTATGTAAGCAATGAGCTTATGACGAAGGTTATGAAAATGCAGCATGAAGTCATTATCAATACATATATAAAGGAGATAAACAAGCTATTTCGTGAGCTATCCATATCTGCCGACCTCTGCCATCTAAGCGAAAAGCTAGAGAAATCCCTGCAAAGCGAAGTGGCATATCTCAATCAAGCCTCGCAGAAAATGCACCAAAGAGAGCCATTTCGTGCAAAGCTATTTTTGATGAAGCAAAAACTGCAAAATCATCTATTAAAGGTTAATTCACCAAATCCCATAGACTTTACTTATGAGAATCCAAATGAGCTAATAGAGGATATAGACATGCTTATCTCCTCACTAGATGAGCTATCTAGCAGACGTCTAAAGAGCTTTAGGAATCTTGTTTTGCTAGGGGGCTTTCATCTCATGCAACTAGACTTCAGAGAGCATAGGGATAATTATATTTATGCGGTAGCCGAGGTGCTATGCAAACTAGGATATACAGATAGCGACTTTGCCACTCAAAGCGAGAGTAAGAAAATTGAGATTCTAAACAAGGCACTAAGTGAGCCACCCATTAATCTAAATAGCATTTTATGGGAGGTTAGCATCGATGCTAGAAGGACGTTAAATGCATTTTTACGTGTGCTGTGGGCTAAAAATGCGATTTCTAAAGATGTGCTAAAAAGCTTTATTGTCTCCATGACTACAAGCGCTAGTGATTTACTCTCTGTGCTTTATCTTGCGTATTGCTCATCGCTTTGGCAGAGGGGAAAGAGTAATGAGAGTGGCGAAAGTATCAAGGAGGGACATGCACAGATTTTTATCACGCCGCTATTTGAGACCATAGATGACTTGGAGAATGCAAGCGGCATTTTGGAATCTCTTGCCAACAATGCCCATTACAGACAATATTTAAATGACTTAGGCAATGCCCAGCAGATTATGATTGGCTATTCGGATTCTAGTAAGAATGGAGGGATTTTTACCGCTAGTTATTCTTTATACAAGGCTATCGATAATCTCATGAAGCTAGAGGAGCGTCTAGGTCTGCATTTTATGCTATTTCATGGTAAAGGCGGGAGTGTCAGCAGGGGCGGAGGCGAACTTGAAAACTCACTTTTTGCCCTGCCTATGCGAAGTATCGGCACGACATTAAAGACTACAGAGCAAGGCGAGATTATCTCATCGCGTTATCTTAATCCAAAAATTGCCATTCGCAGTTTTGCACTTACGCTATCTAGTTTATTTAAGAAATCTGTATATGACTACTTTGGGGTGAATATGGAATCTAAAGATTCTTCACATACGTTCAGAATGACAAAAGACGTCATGTTGAGCGGTAGCGAAACATCTTTGGAATCTATGGAAAAACAGAATCTAGATTCTAAAGATTCTTCACATTCATTCATAATGACAGATTCTTATCCTCAAAATGACACAGCACAGCCTAAAAATGATGAAACCCGCAACACAACCAAAATTCACAGCATGAAATCCAGTCAAGACAATGAGCATTTCATGACAAGAGAATCAAAGCACTACACACAAACGTTAGATGAAATCTCGCAAATCTCATATAACATCTATCGCGATTTGGCATACAACACGCATGGATTTATGACTTATTTCAAAAATGCCACGCCCATTGAGTTTATACAGAATCTAAACTTGGGTTCTCGTCCTAGCAAACGTAAAGATTCCCAGAGTATCGAGGATTTGCGTGCTATTCCGTGGGTATTTGCATGGACACAGAATCGCTCTATTATCCCAGCGTGGTATGGTCTTGGCAGCGCTCTTGCTAGTATCGGTGAGGTCTCTTTGCTTAGGGAATACTATGAGGATTCTGTGTTTTTCAAGACGACAATAGATAATATTGCACGTGGATTTATCAATGTGGATATGGATATAGCGAGTGAGTATAATGCTTTTGTGGAGAATGCAGAGCTACGTAATGCTATATGGTCTAAGATTTATGATGAATATCAAACAACATTGCAGTGGTTATTGATAGTGAGAAATGAGGATAAGTTATTGCAAAATAGCCTTGAGTCAAGCAAGATTCTAAACCGTATGCCAAGCATAAAGGCACTTAGCCTACTGCAAATCGAGCTTATCAAGAAATACAGGAAAGCAAAATATGAAGAGCTAAAACATCGCCTCATGGAGCAGATACATGGCACAATCATCGGCATAGCACAGGGAATAAGAAATACGGGGTGATGGTTTGGATTTAAACATAGATGGATGATTTTATAAAAGCTTGATAGAGAAACAAACATCTTTTCGCAGATGGTGATGAAAACAAACCGCTAGAATCCACAAATCATTTAGAATCTCTCCGACTTTAAGCCAAAACGCACAAGATACCATAGAAATAATATAAATATCCCACGAAACTTATAGAAATACAGATATTACATATTTTTCAATGAAATTATTTGAATTTGATTTATTTTTAGATTCTTCAGCTAACGAATCAAAATGACGTTGTGAAGTCTCGAAATGACTAGCAAGTGTATAAGAATCACGTAAATAAATCATCAATATAACGTAGATTCTCATTATTATTTTCGGAATATTGCGTAAAATAGTGTCACTTCCTCCTCCTAAAATTGCCTTTGTTTACATTGTTTTTAGATTCTAGTGGCTCACATGACGTGGTTGTGAGAATGGCGATGGAAATCCTCGAAAACAACGTTTTATAGATTCTACACATGCGTTTTTTACGTCATGTTGAGCGTAGCGAAGCATCTTTAGATTCTAAGCATATCTAAATATAAAAATACTTTTTACTAAATGTTAATGGACTATATTTATCAACAATCTTTCAGGATAAAATATATAATACTTTCCCAAAATTTTAAATTTCTTGTGTAAAATTGGCACATTTTTTGCAGACATTACCATAATTTTGGCATGTAGTTTATTTTGAATGTAGGGTTTTAGCAGTGAGAGTTTTATGTTGTTTGTTGTTGTGTATAGCTGTCTGTTTTGCAGATGATGTTAGCGATTTAGAGTTGCTTGGCGATGATGTCTCTGCTCCTAACATGTCTATATTTGTAGGAAATAAAAATGGATTTAATGTTGGTCTGGGATTAAATTATTCAAACTACTATAAAGATGGTATCAGACTATCGGATTTTAGTGCTACCGCAGATTTTGGATATACCTCATTTTTTAATAAATACGTAGGCGTTCGTGATTATATATTTTTTGATGCACTCTATAATAGATTCTACACTGGAGCAGGAATTGATGTGTATATTGATTTCTTGCAGACACGATATTTTGGTCTTGGAATCATTGGCGGAACTACAATTGGATTTTTGAGATTCTATCAGGGTCGCAATGCCTTTTTAATGCAGGCAGATGTAGGGGTGAGTGTAGTATTTGATAGTGGCAAAAGTCGTTTGCAGTTACTTGCTCGTTCTCCATATTTGGTAACTGGTAGCTTTGATAAAATAAATACTACTTATATACTATCTTACATATATAATTTCTAAGGAAGTAATATGAAACATTCAAACCTACCTAATCTAAGAAATCTTTTCCTAGACTTCTTTAAGGAGCATAATCATATAGTCTATGATTCCATGCCTTTAGTGCCAGATGATGCTAGTTTGCTTTTTACCAATGCGGGTATGGTGCAGTTTAAGGATATTTTCACAGGTAAGATTCCCATTCCATCAACTCCTCGCGCTACTAGTTCTCAGCTTTGCATTCGTGCAGGAGGGAAGCATAATGACCTTGAAAATGTAGGCTACACAGCGCGGCATCATACGCTTTTTGAAATGCTGGGTAACTTTAGCTTTGGCAATTACTTTAAAGAGGAAGCGATAGAATACGGCTTTGAGTTTGTAACCAAAACCTTAGGCTTTGATAAATCCCTCATTTACATTACAGTGCATGATAGCGATGATGAGGCATTTGGGCTATGGCAGAAATTCGTAGATTCCTCCCGCATTAAACGCATGGGAGATAAGGATAATTTCTGGCAGATGGGAGATAGCGGACCATGCGGACCATGTAGCGAAATATACATAGACCAAGGCGATAAATATTTTAAGTCAAGTGAGGATTATTTCGGCGGCGAGGGAGATAGATTCTTAGAGATATGGAATCTAGTCTTTATGCAATATGAGCAAGAAAATGGTAAAAGGCAACCCCTGCCAAAGCCTAGCATTGATACAGGCATGGGACTTGAGAGAGTGGTGGCACTCATGGAGGGCAAGATTAATAATTTTGATACCTCCATTTTTGCGCCGCTAATAGGTGAAATAGAAAGCATTGTGGGGAAAAAATATTATACCGATGATGAATTATTTCTTAAAAGCACAAAGGAGCTAAGGGCTACTCAGGCTAGTTTTCGCGTCATAGCAGACCATGCTAGGAGCGTGTGTTTTCTACTTGCACAAGGGGTAAATTTTGACAAAGAAGGACGAGGATATGTTCTGCGCCGTATTTTAAGACGTGCATTAAGGCATGGCTATCTTTTAGGTCTTAGAGATACATTTTTGTATAAGATTGTAAGAGCTGTGTGTGATAGCATGGGGGGGCATTATAGTTATCTAAATGAGAGAAAAGATTCCATACTCTCGCAGTGCAGAGCAGAGGAGGAGAGATTTCTAGCTACAATAGAATCTGGCATGGATATTTTCAATAAAGAGCTAGGACGTATTGGCAGTGCTGGAATCTTTAGCGGTGAAGTCGCCTTTAAACTATATGATACGTATGGATTCCCACTTGATTTAACGCAGGATATGCTAAGAGATAAACATATTAATATTGATTTAGAAAGCTTTGATAAGTATATGAATCATCAAAAGGAGCTATCTAGGGCTAGTTGGAAGGGAAGCGGAGATTCCACAAAAGAGGGCTGCTTTAAGGAGCTAATAGAATCTTTTGGCATAAATAGCTTTGTGGGCTATGAGAGAGAGGAGTGTGAGAGCGAGGTTTTGGCACTGCTAGATTCTGGCTTTAATAGAGTGGATTCACTAAGTGGCGAGGGATATGTGCTATTAAAACAAACACCGCTTTATCCTCAATCAGGTGGTCCCATAGGTGATAGAGGTGTGCTAGAGAAGCATGGCAAGACAATAGCAAATGTGCTAGATACGCAGAAGTATTTTGAGTTAAATATCTCAAAGATAGAGTGCAATGCCACATTAAAATGCAAGGATATAGTTACATGCAGGGTAGATAAAAGTCGCCATGAGATTATCAAACATCACTCTGCAACGCATCTTCTGCATCTAGCCTTGCGTAAGATTCTAGGTAGTCATATCTCACAGGCTGGCAGTCTTGTAGAGCCAAATAGACTTCGCTTTGACTTCTCACATGCAAAGCCGCTAAGCGATGAGGAGCTAACCCTTGTGCAAGATTTTGTCAATGATGAGATTATGAAAAATAATACGCAGCTTTGCGAAATCATGGATATAGAAAATGCGAAATCAAAGGGCGCTATGGCACTCTTTGGTGAGAAATATGGCGATGAGGTGAGGGTTGTTAGCTTTGGTGATTCCATAGAGCTATGCGGGGGCATTCATGTGCGAAATAGCCTAGATATTGGTAGTTTTTATATTACTAAGGAGAGCGGCGTTAGCAGTGGCGTTAGACGCATCGAGGCGGTGTGTGGCAGGGCAGCATATCTGTATGCAAAAGAGCTACAAAAAGATATGAAAAAAGCTTCTGAGATTCTAAAAACAAAAGATATTATCACAGGCATTAGCAAACTAAAAGAGAGAAAAGATAAAAAAAGAGTAGCAAATACAAGCATAAAAGGACTAGAGGGTGAGATAGTAAATGGAGTGAGAATCATCGTAGAGAAAGTAAGCGATGGAGATTTAAAGGCTATGGTAGATAATGCAAAAAATGAGCATGAGAGGGTAGCCATTTTATTACTGCAAGAGAGTGAGGGAAAAATATCGATTGTGTGCGGTGTAAAAAATGTCGCACTAAAGGCAAATGAATGGATAAAAGAAGTCGCAAAAGTGCTTGGCGGAAATGGTGGCGGCAGAGAAGACTTTGCTAGTGCTGGAGCAAAAGATTGCAGTAGAATTGATGAGGCTATGAATCTAGCATTAGAGATTGCGAGGGGTGGTGAAGTGAGATAAAAATATTACTATGTGATTGCAATATAAAAAATTTAAATATTTTATGGAATCTAGTCTGTGAAATTATTTGCTTAGCTCAGAATAGTAGTGATTCTTTGAGTAAAAACTTAAAATGACAATGTTTTTGTCAGTTGAGTGAATCAAAAAAACAAGGATTGTTCAAGTAAAAACTAAGAGAAAATAGAGAATCTAAACACTTACCAAAATATAACTTAAACTCAAATTGTGTAATTTAGTATCCCATATCATAAAACTCTAATATTAATAATTTTTATATATTAATTATTGCTATATATTGAATATTCATAACTAGGGCATAGATGAAAAACTCAAACTAACGAAAGAAAATTATCCATAAAAGCTAATTTTGTAATAAAATTGTAACAAAAGGTCAATAAGAGGTAAGCATGCAGGGCGGTTTATTTCAGGCTCGTCGTTTAGGCGTTGAGATTGTCGTTTTTGGAATCTATGCCATATTTAGCATATCATGGGCTACGACTGGCTCTTTAATGCCAGAGATTCAAAGAGAACTTGGCATTAATACACAACAAGCCACACTCATCACAAGCATGATTATCATAGCAAAGATATTTGGTGCGGCATTTTCTGGATTTTTCGTATATCGCTTTGGGCTAAAGTGGGGTTATTTTTTAGGCTGTCTTTTTATTAGCTCAGGTATTTTTATAAGCTTTGTGGATAGCTATATTGGAATCTTAGTGATTAGATTCCTAACAGGTCTTGGCTCAGCATGTGCGCTGTCTTGTATTGTGCCAATCACACAGCTATGGTTCTCCAAAAGCTCTAGCATTATGATTAGCTTTAATATTAACTCAAACCTCGTAGGAGCCTCCATAGGTTTGGCACTTGCGTCTAGCATTGCGGCAGCACTTGGAAACTGGCGATTATCCCTTGCTCTTTATGCGTGGATAAACCTAGCTTTACTTGTGCTTTGGATATTTGTAGGAAAAGACGATGAGAGACGCGAAGATGAACATGTAGATAAAAGACAAATGTTACTTTTTGCACTAAAATCACGTCTTACATGGGGTATGATAGCCTTTTATGTGGGTCCTATTTTGTTTTTAAACTCACTGCTAACTTTCCTGCCTACATACTATGCAAAATACGCAGGTTTTGATGTAGATATAGCAAATAGTGCAAAGGAGCAGATTCCGGCACTTGCTAATTTTGCCATTATCTTTGGTCCCTATATTGGCTTATTTTTCAAAAAACGCGGTGTTAGTTTTAAAAGAATGCTTTTCATCGGTGGATTGATTATATGTATTAGTGGGATTCCTATGATATTTATGAAAGATTTATTGTTTATTAGAATCTTTGCTATTATTTCTGGACTTTGCTTTTCTACATGGTTCCCATTTTTCTTTAATCTCCCATCAGAGTTAAAGAATAGTAATCCTACCCAGACTGCCTACATCATGAGTACATTTTGGACGATTACATTTATATTCTTAGCATTTAATTTGTGGTTTGTATCATGGAGCGTTGATGTTACCCATAGCTTTACGCTAGGATTTATTTACACATTTGCTTTAGTATTTATATCAAGCATTGTGTCACAATTTATTCTGCCTAGCAGAGATAACTTTATGTAAGGAGAATGTTATGAAGTTAATAGATGAGATACTAGACTTAGAGAGCGAGTTTATAAAGATTAGGCATAGGATTCATGAGAATCCAGAGCTAGGATTTGGCGAGTTTGAGACCTCAAAGCTAGTGGCAGCGCAGCTAAGGCAGTTTGGCTATGAAGTCCATGAGGGTGTAGGTAAAACAGGCGTGGTAGGTGTGCTAAAAAAGGGAAATGGCACAAAAAAAATTGGGCTAAGAGCGGATATGGACGCCCTACCCATGCAGGAGCATGCAAATGTGGCATACAAAAGCAAGAAAGCAAATGTCATGCACGCATGTGGGCATGATGGACATACCACTTCGCTGCTACTTGCTGCAAAATACCTTTCCACTAAGGATTTTAATGGCACATTAAATCTTTACTTTCAACCCGCAGAAGAAGGGCTAGGCGGTGCTTTAGCTATGATAGAGGATAAGTTGTTTGAGAGATTTGATAGCGATTATGTCTTTGGTTGGCATAATATGCCCTTTGGCAGTGATAAGAAGTTTTATCTAAAAAAGGGTGCTATGATGGCATCATCTGATAGCTACAATATCGAGGTAAAAGGCAAGGGTGGACATGGCAGTGCGCCAGATAAGACGAAAGACCCAATCTATGTCGCATCACTTTTAGTCATCGCACTGCAGGGAATCGTGTCGCGAAATGTAAATCCGCAAGATTGTGCAGTGGTAAGCATAGGAGCATTTCACGCTGGAGAAGCGGTAAATATTATTCCAGATACTGCGAATTTAAAAGTGAGTGTGAGGGCGCTAGATAGAGACACAAGAGCTTTAACAGAAGAGCGAATAAAGAAAATATGCGATGGAATCGCACTTGCAAATGATGTAGAAATTAGCATTTCAAAATACATAGTTGCACCTGTAACGATGAATGATGATAGCGCGGTGGAGTTTGCATGGGAAGTGGCAAGGGAAATTTTTGGCGAGGAGAACTGCGATTTTAATCACAAGCCACTCATGGCAAGCGAGGATTTCGGCTACTTCTGCGAGGTAAAGAAATGTGCCTACGCATTTTTAGAGAATGAAAATGACATTTACCTGCATAACTCCGATTACGTTTTTAATGATAAATTACTAAGCCGTGCCGCTAGCTATTATGCTAGTTTGGCATTGAAGTATTTGAGGTAGGGGTGGTGTTTCCATTTTATTATGAGTTGTGAGGGTTTATGAGAACTAAATTCTCACTAATTTGGAATAAAAATTTGCAATGTACTTTCCTTTTTGGAAAGATGAAATTTTCTGAAGTTTCTTAGAATTATTTTTATAGATTCTTAGTTTAACAGATAATGTCATATTAAAAATAGCGAAAATGGAAATATCTTTCAAGGATGAATTAAACTAGATTTAAGTAGAATTAAAATTCATATTATTATTCAACTACATTTTAGAATTATTTGAGATTGTAGAGTTTAGATTTCTTTCGAATATGGATGATAAAAATATTTGACAAAACTAAAATATGACATAGAGTTTACAATCCAGATTCTCATCATACTTGATGAATATGAAAAATCTAGATTATGTGTAATAAAAAAATATTTCATTACTACTCACATAACGTGTATTTTAGAATCTAGATTCTTCACATTCATTCAGAATGACAAATTTAAGTCATATTGAGGCTTTAGCCGAAACATCTAGGAGTCTAGATTCTGTGTTGATTTAAAAGAAATGTTCGACAAGCCTCTACATGACAGTGTAGAAATATGGAATGACAATATACGTCATGTTGAACATAGCGAAACATCTATATGAAAATTTAATTTCAGGCTAAGACTCAGAATGACAATAGACGCCATACTGAAATTAACGTGCCTTGTCATGTTGAGGAAAAAGCCAAAAAGATCTTTTTTAAAACTAGATTCTTCAACTTCGTCTAAAAACGATAGAACGTTTAGCTTAAACCATACATAAAAAAATTCCCTACAAAAAACTATTCTCTAAACTCAACACAACAATACTCTGGTAGCAAATCTCTTAATTGTTGAGTTAGCTTCTCACCTCGCTCTATAAGCTCGTCTGTCATCTCATCTACAAAATTACCCTCAGAATCCCACTCTAAATCAAAACATTCCAAAGACCATTTCTCCAATGCGCTGTGTAAATCCTCCATTTTCTCCCTATCAAGATTCAATTCTAAATCCTCATCTACACACATCAAATCCATGCCACAGTCCTCCTCGCCCCATAAATAGCAATCATAATCTGACATTACATAATAATATTTTATCTCCACAATGCCATCTGCAAGACCCTCATACTCTACATAAGCCTTGTGTTTGAAAAACATTTTTAACTTTTTGGCAAGCTCTAAACCTCTGGCATAAAAAAGATTCTCAAACTCCTTATCTAGCTTTGTCAAATTCTTCTCACACCATCTAAGACCATATTTATCAAATGTATCCTGCCAATCCTTAAACTCATCGGCTAAATCCTGCGGTAAATTCAAATACTCATAAGAGACATTTGCAAAACCATCTCCACCATCCATATCCCAGATTCCACTACTACAATACTCCGGCCATATCTGAAGCCTTAGCCTTGTCTCATCATCATCATTTTTATTTGCCTTTTCATATTCACTTAGAATCTTTTCGTATTTTTCTAGCAAGTCCTTATTTGGCTCAATGTCCTTATTTCTCTTAAGAATATCAATAATGCTTTTTGGAATCTCTTTATAAGATTCTACAGCTCTTAATGCCATATTTCTACTACGAACAACAGGGCTTTGTAGTAGCGTCTCCACAAGGTCTAATCCAATAATCTCATCGAATCTATTTAAGTTTTGAACGATAATCTCTAAATCTCCGTATTTGTTAAGTCCTTCGCTAAATCCAATCTCATCATCTGGACCTTTTTTTAGAGATTCTAAATCAAATCTCTCTTTAGCTAAAGCACAAAGCTTTTTATATCTTTCCTTATCATTAGTTAAACTTAAGGCATACCATTCACCAAAATGTTTATTTCTCTTAGCAATGGCATATATGTCCTCCCATATATCAAAACGCAATACGCTTGCAATTTTTCTCGCATGATAATTTGTAGGATTACTCCTTACAATCCCCTCCCAATCAATGCCTTTAGCAAATCCGATATAAAGGATAGTATCTAAAAGATTCTCACGTTAGCTATCACTAAAGACTCTTTTTTCCTCTTCATACCTATCAGCATCAAGATAGGTAATCAAATCACATAGCTTTGAGAATCTCTCTAAATTCATATTCCTCTCTTTTGATTCTTCCACAACGAGAGTTATCATCTCCTTAGTATCCCTATGTATGTCAGGGTCATTACAAAAAGCATTTGTTATATCCAGCGCGACGTCATATAGACTTTCGCTAAAGCCTTTATCTTTAATATAGCCTAGCAGATTTGTTTTTTGCAAATACACTTCCAAAATCTGCCTCGTGCCAACATCATTTTTATATCCTTCAAAAATTATCCATTCCCTTACCTCATCGCTATAGACCTCTAGCTTTTCTATATAAGCTATTCTGCCCCAGCCTCTAGTTTTTTTAGCAAGATAAAAAATTAAATCATGTCTTTTCAAAATATTTAATACCTTAGCGACACAGATAGCAAACTCATCGGAAAGTCCAAAAATTTTAAGCATTTCAAAATCATCATTATCATTATGATGAAAAACACCAAATATCAATAATGCAAATTTTATTGCCTCTCTATGCACTCCTCTTTTAAGAAAGGTGCTTTGCAGTGCAAATAAGATTTGGGTAAATCTCTTATTAGAATCATTCTCAAAAACTAATTACATAAATTTATAAATATAGCTCAACGTCCTATGCTCTATAATATAAAGATATATTTTTCCAACATATTCATCTATTAGCTCATTATCTAAATTCCACATAGGAATGTTTGCAAACTCTAGCACCATATCAAATAATTTCTGTGCCACTAAATCATCACTAACATCATCTCCTAACAGATTATCTAGCAATCCATCTGCAAATGAGGGACCAATCTTAGAGAAATTTGGGATAAACCTATCAATGCCTATCCTCATCTAGCAAAAACTCCTTTAAACCATTCTCATCGCTATGCTCTATTATCCATTCGCGAATACTTTGTTTTCCCCTTATGATATATTCAAAACTCTCTGTTTGCATTATTATCCTTATTTATTCCATAATCATACCTTATATGTGAGGCTTTGAGGGTTTGTATTGCATATTTTAGCTTGTTTAAGATTAAATAACAATTGAAATCCTATACACTAAGAAAACATAAGAACCATACATAAATATATGACATTTAAAGATAGTGAAATGGATGCAAAACATCTAACTTGCAAAATAAGAAAAATCTACTGCATTTTATAATACACCCTGCGTATGAAGTAAAGTAGCACAAATATAGCAATGCCACTAAATATGGCAGAGAAGATTCCATTAAAATTAATGCCTATATTATGCTCTACAAGTCCGCCGCAAAAGGAAGCCAGGGCTATGCCTACATTGAATGCTCCCTCATTTAGTGCTATCGTGTCATTTTGTGTTTTTGGAGTAAATGTTCGTGATAGATGGGTTGCCAACATTTTTAGCGGAGATATGGAGGCAAAACCAAAAAATGCCATAAAGAAAATATTAATCACTATCACATAGTCATTGATAAAATGCGTTACACTCATTAATGCAAAGCTTAGAATCTGTAATGACAATATGATACCCAGTGATACAAAAGAGCCTTTAGAATCTGTTAGTCGTCCGCCGAATAGATTCCCAACCACCGCGGCTAATCCATACAATAAAAATATCTGCTTTATAGAATCATGGGAAAATCCATGACTATCCAAAAAGACACGCATATACACATAAAGCACAAATTGAGAGCCGCAGGTAAATGCAGTAATCAAAAAACCTTGATAAACAGGTGGGAATCTAAAAGCCACAAGCAAATTTTTTAAACTACCCTTGTTGCTAGGTATATGAGGCATGATAATAAGTGCCGATGATGATACAAGCAGACTTGCAATGCAGACAAATGCAAATGGCGCTAATAATCCAAATATCTCTGAGAGAAAGATTCCAAGAGGCACACCCGTTACAAGTGCTAGAGTAAGTCCGCTAACCATAATGCTAAAACATCTGCTTACTTTCTCTTTTGGCGAGACCTTCATTACCACTATCGTAGCTATCACGAAAAATAATCCATGCATTAATCCACTAATAAATCTCATGACAATCGTTAGAGCAAAACTATCGCTTATAAAAATTACTAAATTGCTAATGCAAAATACCATTAGAGTAAAGATTAACTGCGTTTTATAACTATATGCAGATATTAGAACGCTAATGATTGGCGCACCTATGATAACACCTATGGCATAGAATGTAGCTAAATATCCAGTTATGGAATCTGCTATGCCAAAGTGATGGCTAAGGCTTGTTAGAATCCCTGTTACGATAAACTCCGCCACGCCCATACAAAAGCTAGAAAAAGCTAGTAATATTACGATTTTTATATAACCCTGCATTAGAGAATCCTAATCATTAATGATTTCATTTTTTTGTATTTTTATATGCTTTTTGCAGTCAAAAATGCTAATTGTCATGTTTTTATAATTCTCCTTACCAAAGAAATATGTGCGTTCCTTAAAATAAATAAAATTATCTCTATTTACCTCTATGTTATTACACAACAACGTCTCATTATCATAAAAAGCACTCTCAAATTCCCTTTCAAACGACATCTTTTTAAGCTGACTATGAGAATATATCAACGCAAAGGCTGATAATCCAAAAAACACAACTATAAACGATGCCTTAAGACCTATCTGCCACTTATTTTTGCATGTAATAATACAAAACAAAATACATATCAGACATATCATAATTGCTATTAATGCTAGATTCATATTTATAACTTTTGAGTTTTGTGAAAAAGGATTCTATCAAAAGAATCATTTGAAAAAATTAAGATAAAATAACATTATATTTACCCTTGTAGGAAGTTAAATCATGGGAAGACTTTTTGTAGATATTTTTTCATTTGATTCAAGAATAGATTTTCAAAATGGATATGCTAGGTGTAGCCTCTCTTATAATAAAAACTCCTCTCTTAGAGATATATTAGGCAAGGTAGATGCGAGATTATTTGGACATCATGAGTTTGGTGTGAATCTGCAATCTATCCATTGTAGAATAAATGGCATGGCAGTTTTCGATAATGTAAGTGTGGCTAGTTTGATTGAGAGATTTGGTAATTCTTTGATAATCGAGCCTATTAGTTTGCGTTATTGTAAAAAGGACTTGCTAGTAGATTTTGATTTGGTATTTGATAAGTATAAAGATTTTTTTAAAACTATGCGTTTTATAAGTCATGAGGATTCGTTGGAGCTAAAGAAATATTTAGCACTAAATTTTATATCTACATGCTATGGCGATGATGAGTATTTAGGAGATGGATTTATCTTGTATGCAAAGTGGCTAATGGGCAGGTATCCTATGTATGAGGGACAGATTATAGATTATATTTGTAGTGATAATGGCATATTTCTACATACAGGAAATGCTAGTTTGCTCTTCCCAGAGAATAATGCTATTGACATGCTAATAGAATCCATTCAATCAGAAATAGTAATGCGTAAAAATAATCAAACATCAAAGGAAGTCTATGATTTAAGCATGTCTTCACAAAATTCGCTATTTAGCGACCTAACACTAAATAATATAAGAAAAGACATAAATGTATCAAGTAGCAGTTTTTTACAGAATCTGCTTGATAAAAATATAGCTTAGGAGATAGATATGTATGTAATTTATGACAATGGTGAGCATAGCCCATTCGTAGTAGCGGCAAAGAATCTATTAAAATGTCTTAACATTGAATTTAGCACAGATAGCAAGGGAGGGTTAGATATTGGCTACCATGCTAGAATCTCAAAGCTAGAGTGTTTTTTACTCTCCACTATATACCATCTAGCCTTAGCGCAGAAAAACAATAAAATACTATTAACGTTAGATGAGGATTCATATTGCAATCTTGCCTTTTGTGTTAATATGATTGAGAATAATCAGAATCTAAAAAAATTTATCCATGATTCCTTTAGCAAAAAAAATATAGAGATAGATATAGAGAATCTAAAAAATCATTTGGAATTTCTCCCAAGACTTTTATACAAAAACATAGACAGGGTTAGAGAAAATATTAAGTTTAAATTACACGGCTTATCTGCATGCCTTTACTATGGATATAGACATTTTGATTGTAGCAGAAATGGTGAGTATGATGGTCTGCCTCTCATATTTGATTTAGTCGGATTAAAGTATTTTGATATGCCTTTTGGGAAATATTGCTTTTCGCATTTGATAGACATAGACCCTATACTCTGCTATAAAAAGAGCGGCGAGGTAATGTTTAGTGGCATTGATTTGGGCGTTGATTTCTTATGCTCTTTTTCAGATTCTGTATTTAATCTCTTTGATAGCAAACATAATCTTTGTGTCAAGCATTTCAAACGAGATGATATAACGATTTCTACATTGAATCTATCTCAGATTCTGTTACTAGCATTTGGTAGATTCAATGAGACTGCCTTTAACACTCATAAGATAAAACCAGATTTTTTAGATAGTTCTAATATTCTAGTTTCATAACATAGGACTCATAGCATGATGGCTGTTTTGAAGATATTTTTTGCTTGTCTTATAGGAGGGGCATGGTATCATCTCAATGGGCAGGAGCAAGCACCGATTGCCTTTATTATATTTGTCATTGTATTATTAGCATGTTTCATAAAACCGCCAAAATATCAAGACCCAAAAGAGAGAGATGAGTATCGCAATAAAATCGTGGAGGCAAGAGAAAAAAGACGCATACTAGCGGAGAAGCAAAAAGAGGAGAGATTAATGCTTAAAAAACAGGCAATGGAAGAAGAGGAAATGCGTAAGAAGGAATTACGTAAGAAACTAAAAATGTAATGCAATTTAAGGAGAAACAATGGAAATCATACTATTTTTAATAGCACTTGGAATCATATTTTATCTATACAAGACTTTTCAGGAATACCTAAGTGGCGAGAAAATCGCGCCAAATGATAAAGATGAGATAGTAATACAAGTCCAGCGAAATATAGAGCCACCCATTGACCCAAAAGAAAAGTTAAAAGCTAGTGAGTATGGCATTATCTTGCGTATTTTAGGAAAATTAAGCTATGTGGATAATAATAGTTGTCCGCTAGAGGATAGATTGATACATGGCATGATAACAGATATGTCGCATGACACAGGTGTGCCAGAGAAAGATTATTTTGATATATACAAAGAATCAGAAAATGAGGACGTGCAGAATCTTGCACATTTATTTGCCGCAGAGACTATCGGGCAGTATAAAAAGAGATTGAAAATCGTGGAATTTATGTTTGCACTATCCTATGCAGACGGAAATTTTACAAAAGATGAAGAAGATATGATAATAGATGTAGCCGCTATTTTAGAGATAGAAAATGATGATTTTAATAAAATCTATGATGAGTTTAAAGATTACAAAAAGAAAGATTCAGATAAAGAGATGACACGAGAGGAGGCTATGTCTTTATTAAAGCTAAATGAGGGCTTTAGCAGAGAAGAGTTGGAGGAGGCATACAAAAAGGCATTTGATTCCAAAAGACAGAATGTCCTAGACCCTAAAAATCTCAACCGCCCATATAATGAATCCCGCGATGATATTGAGAATTTTGCTTTAGCTTACAAATGTTTATTACGGGATTCTTAAATAATCTTTTACCCTACCATAACGCTAAAATACACATTTAGACTAGGAGATTATATGTCATTATCAATAGGAATCATAGGTCTGCCAAATGTTGGCAAATCTACGACGTTTAATGCACTTACAAAAACACAAAATGCACAGGCAGCCAACTATCCATTCTGCACTATAGAGCCAAATAAGGCAATAGTGCCAGTGCCAGATGAGAGGGTAGATGAGTTAGCAAAGATTGTAAATCCACAGAGGGTGCAGCACTGCGTAGTGGAGTTTATCGATATAGCAGGTCTTGTGCGGGGGGCTAGCAAGGGCGAGGGTCTTGGGAATCAGTTTTTGGCAAATATCAAAGAATGCGAGATGATACTGCACATCGTGCGATGCTTTGAGGATTCTAATATTACGCATGTAGAGGGTCGCATTGACCCACTGGGGGATATAGAGATAATAGAGCTTGAGTTGTTATTTGCCGATTTGGCAACCTTGCAAAAAAGGATTGATAAATTACAAAAAGATTCCAAAGCACAAAAGGGTGCTAATGCTATGCTAAACCTAGCCCTAGAGCTAAAGGCACATTTAGAGGAAAATAAGCCTTTAAGGACATTTGCTAAAAGAGATAGCGATGAGTTTAAGGCTTTAAATAAAGAGCTTAGATTCTTAACTAATAAGGAAATTATCTATGGTGCTAATGTCGATGAGGGGGGGCTGGAGAGTGATTCTCATTTTGTAACATCTCTAAGAGAGTATGCAAGTAAAAATGGTGCAATAGTGATAAAGATATGTTCAAAAATAGAGGAGGAAATGATAGGCATGGAGGATAGCGAGAGAGCGGAGTTTTTGGCAACTCTTGGGTGTTCTGAGAGTGGCTTAGAGCAGATTATCAAAATGGGGTTTGCAAAGCTTGGGCTAATATGCTACTTTACCGCTGGTGTAAAAGAAGTGAGGGCATGGACAATTAGGGCAGGAGATAGCGCACCAAAGGCTGCTGGCGTGATACATAAAGATTTTGAGAAAGGATTCATTAGAGCTGAGACGATAAGCTATGATGACTTTATAAAATACAAAGGCGAAGCGGGAGCAAAAGAGGCAGGTGCCATGAGGATAGAGGGTAAAGATTATATAGTGCAAGATGGGGATATTATGCACTTTAGATTCAATGTGTAAAAATGTAAAAAGTCTATAAAAAATATTACAAATTTATGACAAAAATATCTTAAGAATAAATAAAGCACTATAATGGAAATGCTTAAAGGATAACTTTAAAATGTGGAATTTTATAGAAAAAGACTTTTGATAATAGCAAGTTTGATTTTTCCCTTGCTTTGTCTTTGGTATTTTTGTGAGATTTTATGTTCTTTGAGGATTTTTTGTTAAAAGTGTTTGATTTTCTGCATATTTTTTGCTTTAGATTCCAAAAATTTTCTTTGCTGGATAATTTAGAATAACAGGCTAGTCATTCTAAATGAATCTAAAGAACCTAGATTACAAAAAAGATTCCCCCCTCACCTTGCGGGAGGGAGGCAGGGGGAGTGGTATTAGAATCTACTTTTGTTGATTCCATGCCAGAAATATTAAGATATTGTTTGGTTTCCAAAAACTCTTTGTTTTTAGAATCTAGATTCTTCGACTTTGTCTCAGAATGACGAATTTAAGTAATGTTTCACTACTTCGTCATGTTGAGCGAGAGCGAAACATCTCTTTTGAATCAACACAGAATCAAAATTCTTTACATGCGTTAAGAATGAGATGGAATTTAGATTCCCCGCGTCATTCTGAGCGTAGCGAAGAATCTTTAGGAATCTAGATTCTTCATATTCATTCAGAATGACTGGGAATCTAGATTCTTCGACTTTGTCTCAGAATGACGAATTTAAGTCATGTTTCACTACTTCGTCATGTTGAGCGGTAGCGAAACATCTGCATGGAATCTAGATTCTAAAAAATGTTTCGCTACGTTCAACATGACGTATAAAGATTCTTCAATCACTACACTTCCTTCAAAATGACGTTTTTGTCATTCTAAGCGAAGAATCTACTTTCCACGACAACCATAAAACAACACATTAATCAAAAATCCACATAACTATTCTTTAAAACAAACTTAAAAAGGAAAGATATGGATAAAAGTCGCTTTAAAAGAGATGCAAAGGCAATATTTCGCGTTGCAAGTGGTAATTTTCTGGAAATGTATGACTTTGCCATATATGGATTCTATGCGCCATTTATTGCAAAAATATTCTTTCCCTCTGATAATGAATTTATCTCTATCATGCAGAGTTTTATGGTTTTTGGCGTAGGCTTTCTAATGCGACCACTTGGGGCAATCATACTTGGCGCATACATAGACAGGCATGGACGCAAGAAAGGACTATTACTTACGTTAGCACTCATGGCATTAGGCACTCTTACTATTGCATGCTGTCCTAGCTATGAAAGCATTGGAATCTTAGCACCCATAATCATCATCATAGGCAGACTTATGCAGGGCTTTAGCGCAGGAGCAGAAATCGGCGGGGCAAGTATCTATCTAGCCGAAATAGCGCCAAAGCATTTGAGAGGATTCTATGTCTCATGGCAGTCTGGCAGTCAGCAGATAGCCACTCTAGTGGCAGGATTAATAGGCATAGCACTGCATTATTTTGTAAAAGATAGTATTATGGATAGCTGGGGGTGGCGGATTCCATTTTTCATAGGTTGCCTTGCTGTGCCTTTCTTGCTTTATATAAGAAATAGTCTTGAGGAAACACAAGAATTTGAGAAAAATAAGGCACATGCCCCAAAGACCTTTATAGCGGTATGGGAGAATATCCGCTCTAATGTATCTGTGATTATTTTTGGAATCATGCTTGTGATGATGACAACTGTTACATTTTATTTCATCACTTCATATACGCCCACTTTTACAAATAAGGTGCTTCATTTCTCAAAGCTAGATAGCTTTATTGTAACAGCGATAGTGGGGCTATCAAATCTTTTTTGGCTACCATTCTCTGGCTATATCGGCGATAGAATTGGCAGAAAACCTATTTTATTAGTAATGAGTGTGCTAGGAATTTGTACCTCATACCCTGCCCTATCTTTCCTAGCCTCTAATATTAGCTTTGGGAATCTAATCATCGTAGAATTATGGTTTAGCTTTATCTTTGGCGCATATAATGGTGCTATGATATGTGCGTTATCTGAGGTCATGCCAAAGCATGTAAAGGCACTTGGATTCTCATTTACCTACTCTGTGGCTGTGGCAATCTTTGGAGGTTTTACGCCAACTGTAGCTACATATCTCACAAAGATTACAGAAAATCCCGCCACGCCATCATTTTGGCTAACCTTTGCGGCACTCTGCTCCCTCATAGCGACAATAGTGCTTTTTAGAAACAAACATTAAGAGAGAGAAATATGCAAGAGAGAGATTTTGACATAGTAATAGTCGGCGGCGGAAATGCTGCCTTGTGTGCGGCTATTAGTGCTAAGGAGAAAAATGCTAAATTAAACATAGCACTGCTAGAGAGTGCACCAAAGCTTTGGCGTGGAGGGAACTCTCAGCACACAAGGAATCTTCGTGCAATGCATAATGCCCCCACAGAGGTTTTAAATGATTCATATAGTGAAGATGAATTTTTCGAGGATATTTTAAAGGTTACAAAAGGAAATACTAATGAAGAATACGCTAGGTTTGTCATATCAAATACGCCTAGTGCAGTGGAATTTGCTAAAAAGCACGGTGTTAGATTCCAGCCTTCCATGAGGGGCACTCTGCACTTAGGACGCACTAATGCCTTTTTTCTAGGCGGTGGGAAATCACTTATTAATGCCTACTTTAGATACGCACAAATGCTAGATATTGCCATTTTTTACGAGCATGAGGCATTATCATTAGAGATAGATAATGATATATGCAATGCAGTAATCGTGCATGACAGAATAGAAAATAAAGATATTAGATTCAAGGTAAAGTCGCTAGTGATTGCCTCTGGTGGCTTTGAATCAAATCTAGCATGGCTAAGAGAGGCATGGGGGGAGAGAGCGGATAATTTTATCGTGCGAGGCACTAGATATAATAATGGAGCCATGCTAAAGGCTCTTATGGATAACAACGCAGACATCATAGGCGACCCAACGCAAGGACACATGGTAGCAATCGATGCTAGGACACCAAAATATGATGGTGGCATTGCCTCTAGGGTGGATTGTGTATCACTAGGCATTGTTGTAAATTGCAAGGGAGAGAGATTCTATGATGAGGGGGAGGATTTCTGGCCTAAGAGATATGCAATATGGGGGCGACTCGTGGCAAATGAGGAGAATCAAATCGCATATTCCATTACAGATTCTAAAGTGCAGGAATCCTACATGCCATCATTATTTTCGCCCATTGTAGCTAATAGCATAGAGGAGTTAGCAGATATGATAGAGGTGGATAAAAATACTCTATGTCATACCGTGGAGCAGTTTAACTCTAGCGTAAAAGAGGGAATCTTTAATCACACCATTCAAGATGACTGCAAAACAGAGGGCTTAGAGATTAATAAAACTCATTGGGCATTGCGTCTTGATAGCCCCCCATTTTACTGCTATCCACTGCGACCTGGCATTACATTTACTTACATGGGTGTGCATGTGGATAAGGAAGCTAGAATCTACCAAAAAAGCGGGAATCTATATAGCAATATCTTTGCCGCAGGGGAGATTATGGCAGGTAATATTCTAACGCAAGGCTATGTCGCTGGCTTTGGCATGAGTATTGGTACGGTATTTGGCAGAGTGGCAGGCAGTAGTGCCGCTAGTATTTTGTAAGGAGAAATAATGCAAGATAACAAAGAGATTTACCATGACCTTAGACGCTCATGTGTGGTATGTAATTCATGCAGGTATTGCGAGGGACTTTGCGCTACCTTTCCTGCTATGGAGAAATATAGGGATTTTAAAAAGAGTGATTTAGACTATCTAGCAAATCTGTGTCATCAATGTAGCGAATGTTTCTATGACTGCCAATATGCCCCGCCACATGAGTTTAACGTCTCACTTCCCGCACAATTTGCTAGGGCAAGAAAAGAGAGTTATAAAGACTATGCCTATCCTAGAATCTTTAGTAAAGCCTTTGAGAGAAATGCTACTCTTAGCACTGCGGTGCTTGTGCTAGTGCTTTTTTTAGGTTTTATTTTGGCACAGATTCTAGGGGATAGTAAAGATATAGCCATAGATGGGAATTTTTATTATGTGATTCCCTATCATTACATGGTCTATACCTTTAGCATTACCGCTATCCTTGTATGCCTTGTGCTATGTCTCTCTGTAATTAAATATATAAGAGCGATAGGACTTAGGGGTATTAATATAAAGGCAATTTTAAAGAGCATAAAAGATTCTTTGAGCCTTACATATCTAGGCGGACATAAGGGCGAGGGCTGCACATATCCAAATATAGAAAGAAGTAACACTAGGAGATTATTTCATCATCTAACTAGCTATGGTTTTCTTTTCTGCTTTATAGCAACTAGCCTTGCGGCATTCTATGAGCATATACTACATATTAGCGCGCCTTACTCTCTTAGCCAACTGCCAAAACTCTTTGGACTAATAGGCGGCGTGCTACTTTGCATAGGAGTTTTGGGTCTTTTTATCCTAAAGCTTAGGGCTGACAAGGAGATAAAGGATATAAAAAGTATAGGTATGGATTATGTGTTTTTGTTTATGCTTTTTGTAGTGAGTTTTAGCGGATTAGCTCTTATGGCTTTTCGTGTAAGCGAGTTTCTCTCCCCTCTTTTGTGGTTTCATCTTAGTTGCGTCATGGCATTCTTTGTGATGATTCCATACTCTAAATTCGTGCATATATTCTATCGCTTCTTTGCCCTGCTGAAATATAATGCAGAGGAGTAAAGTCTTTTGCTTTTTAGTGTTTTGTGGCTTAGAATCTAGTGCAAATGTTACACATCGCTTCATACAATAATACCCATAAAAGATTCTATCTTGTATAAATTAGTAACAAAATTTCAAATATTTTTTATATAATCACAAAAGTAATTTACAAAAGTTTAATTACTTACTTAAAATGTAACAAGATACAAATAAAGAGATGGCGATGGATATAGCGTTGATTATCATGGCAGCAGGAGATTCTAGGAGATTCTGCGATTCTAGTAAAAATACAGAATCTGCCACACATAGAAATATCCCAGCGACAAAAAAGCAGTGGCTACGCATAAATGCCCACACGCCGCTATGGCTACATGTAACGCAGACTTTTAGCATAAAGATAGCCCAGATGCTAAAAGATTTCCCACATATCAATCTATGCAAAGTCATCATCACCTCATCGCAAAGCGACTATATGTATATGCAAAAACTCATGCCTTCCTGCATTTATGTTAGCCCTTGTGATGGGGATTTGGATTTTAGAGATTCTTCGGCTATGGCTCAGAATGACGAGTCTGCTGTCATGTCGGGTCTTAAAAAAACATCTTTGGAATCTAAAAAAAGTGTCATGTTGAGCGGTAGCGAAACATCTTTTCAGAATCTAGATTCCAAAGATTCTTCGACTGCGTCTCAGAATGACTATGTGAAAATTCAGAATGACAGGGTAAAAACCCAAAAGCAAAGCATTCCTGCATTTATAGCAAAGGGTGGCTCTACCCGCTATGAATCATTGCAAAATGCACTAGAGTTTGCCAAAGAGTGCGATTATGTTATCGTGAGTGATTGCGCTAGGTGCAATATCGATGATAATGTAATGCTAAATCTTTTAAGACATCTTGCCACAGGCAAATATGAGTGTGTCGTGCCTTTTATGCCTGTTAGAGATAGTGTGATTTATGTAGATGATTCTATGCAGTTTTTGGATTCTAGTGATAGAAGAGATTCTTCGGCTACGCCTCAGAATGACGAGTCTGCTGTCATGTTAAATCTTAAAAAAACATCTTTGGAATCTAAAAAAAATGTCATGTTGAGCGATAGCGAAACATCTCTGCGGAATCAAGAATTCAAAGATTCTTCACCAGATACTCAAAATGGCGTTGAGAAACAGAATCAAACAACAAGAGATTCTTTACCTTTGGCTCAGAATGACGGGATAAATACGCAGAATAAAAATGACTACGTAAAGACTAAAAATGACAAAAACACCATCATACCGAACGAACGCGAAACATCTCTGCAAAATCAGGATTCTAAAGATTCTTCGACTGCGTCTCAGAATGACAATATAACAACTCAGAATTACAATGTAACAATTCAAAATGACATTAAAACACAGAATCAAACCTCTCAAACAACATTTGATAGCAAGAACATAAATAATAAACCTCCAACCACAAATAGTCAATCTTTAACAAAAAAACCACTACTAAAAAGCATAAAACGAGAGAATCTAAAACTCATTCAGACCCCGCAGATTTCTAAAACCTCTGCTCTTTTACACACAAGAGAGCTAGGGCAGGATTTTAGCGATGAGAGTAGCGCCATGCTTGCACTTGGATGCGAAATATGCTTTGTAGAGGGAAGTGCAAAAATGGGGAAACTCACGACAAGAGAGGATTTGCATTTGATAGATTATATATCAGATGACAATGAGATTCTAATAGGACATGGTAGCGATATACATGCCTTTGAGGAGGGCAAACTCATGCGTCTGTGCGGCGTAGAGATAGAATCTAGCTTTGGATTTAAGGCACATAGTGATGGCGATGTGGGTATTCATGCGGTGATTGATTCCATACTTGGCGCGATGAATTATGGCGATATAGGCG
This sequence comes from uncultured Helicobacter sp., assembly GCA_949287835.1. Taxonomy (GTDB): domain Bacteria; phylum Campylobacterota; class Campylobacteria; order Campylobacterales; family Helicobacteraceae; genus Helicobacter_A. The sequence continues at coordinate 125,493 of CASEHV010000011.1, read as the reverse complement.
AGATTTTTCCCGATACCAACATGGCATATAGCAATATAGATTCAAGAAAATTATTAAAGAGAATCTATGACTACTGCCTTAGCACGGGATTGGTGCTAGTAAATCTTGATGTAACCATCATCGCACAAACACCTAGAATCTCACCCTATAAAAGCAGAATGCAAGAATCTCTGGCAGAGATTTTATATCTGTCAAAATCGCAGGTTAGCATAAAGGCTAGCACGGCAGAGAAGCTAGGCTTTATCGGACGAAAAGAGGGAGTTTTGGCACAGAGTTTAGCCCAGCTAAAGCGAAGGAAATTTTAAACAAAAGGAAAAGTATGAACGTATTGATTATAGAAAATGAAACTTATCTAGCACAGAGTATAGCGAGCAAACTAGCGGATTTCGGGCATGTATCTTTCATTACTTCATCGCTGGAGGAGTCGCTAAACAAGGGTGATTATGACATCGTTTTAATGTCTACTAATACCGTGGGGCATAATTATCAAAGCGTTATGGAAAGGCATAAAGATGCCATCATTATCCTAATGGCATCGTATGTTAGCGAGGACACGGTATCAAAGCCGCTAAAGCTAGGCGCAAAGGATTATATTATTAAGCCTTTTATCATGGACGAGCTTGTACGTAAAATCGAGCATTACAAAGGATTCAAAGAACTAACAGAGGATATTGAGTTTTTAAAAAGCTATTTTATTTTCATACAAAATGAACTTCAGACTCCTACCCTGCCCCAGTATAATCCCCCCATACTCATCAAGGCTAGCTCACAGAGGAGTGCGGATATTTATGCGATGAAATACGCCATTGAGATGCGAATTAGATTTGATTTTTTAAGCATAAAAAATATTATATGGAGTGAATATGAATTTGATAAAAACAAAACATACTATATTACAAACTGCGAGAATCTAAAAAAACAGGAGAAAAAGGATTTCCTAGAAAAAATGGCAAATAAAAATGTGCTTATCTCGATGATTTCCGATGATAAGGTAGATTTTCCGCAGATTGTGGATATTACAAATATGGCAAATAATCTTGAGATAGGAAGTGAGATTCTATCCATACGTGAGTATGAGAGGATTATTATTACCAAATTTGAGAATCGGTATCCAGATATTGAACTAGCAAAGAAGCTTGGCATGAGCCGAAAAAGCTTATGGGAAAAAAGGAAAAAATATGGAATCTCTAGGAAAAAATAAACAATTATACATAGACAAAGAGGCTATATCGGTATTGAATCTAGCAAAGGAAGGACTGCTATATCCGATACGACACCTCATGAATGAAAAGCAAATGATACAAGTCAATAAAACCGGTCTTTTCAAAGACCAAAGCTATCCATGCCCATTTCTACTTAGCCCTAGTGGAAAACGAAATCATCAAGTCCTAAAAGAAGCAAAAAGGGGCGATGTGCTTGACTTTATCACAGATGGCAAAAAGTCAGGGAGCATTACCGTTGATAGCGTCTTTGAGATAGACAAAGAGGAGAGGATAAAGAAGATTATGGGCGGGGATTTAGCCTCGCGAAATATAAAGGATATAGAGAGCCGCATTGGGAATCTCTGCGTTAGCGGTCGCTATGTGCTTGAGAGTAATGATGTAGCAAAGCATAAGGCAAGACTTGCATCAAGGATAGAGCTACTAGAGGCGAAAAATATTTCTGGAATCATCATGGGTGCAAATCCTCTGCATAGAGTGCATGAAAAGGTTATGAGAGATTCACTTCAGCATTGCGATTTACTTGTGGTGTTTTTGATAAAGCCATATAGGAGCGATTTGATTTCTTATGAGTTGCGACTAAAATGTCTGGAATTTTTGATTGATAATTATTTGATGAAAGAGAAAGTTATTATCATTCCACATGATGATACATATCTATACGCAGGGCAGAATAAAATGATAATGAATGCCATTGTAGCTAAGAATTTTGGTTGCACAAAGCTAATCACGGGGGAAAATAACTCTGGGCTATCTGTGTATTATCTAAACAACGAGGTGCATTCGATTTTTGATTCCCTGCAAGGCATTGATATTGATGTGCAGATTTTGCCAGAGTATGTATATTGTGATATATGCAAGACCTTAGTGTCCGTTCATATCTGCCCACATGGACATCATCATCATATTAACTACAATGCAGAATCTTTTATCGAGTTTTTTAGGCTAGGGCTACTCCCCCCTGCCATGCTAGTGCGCAGACAAATATCTGCCATTATCCTCTCATCGCTTTTCCCAAATAGATTCAAGGATTTGGATAGATTATATTACGACATTCTACCATCAAATGGCATTATACAAAATAGCGGCGAGGAGGAGTTTTATTTAAAATTAATGCAGTTATATCAGACGACGTCGCTTAATTAGCTATTTGAGTTGTATATTAAATATATCAAGATTACTCATTTTATCTGCATACAAAAACTCAAAAATATGCAATGCCATTGAAATCCCACCATACTCTAATATTGGATTTAGCAAGGATAGCTCTTTTTGACTAAATTTAGATAGGACGTAATGAGAAGTTTCTAATCCCCCGCATTTATTGTAAGAATGAAATTGTGAAAAATCAAATTCCTCGCCCTGCATTGTTTTATTCATAATCTTAAAAAATGTTTGATTCTTAAAACTACTATCAAAATTTAATCTATCCATTAATACTTTTTGAAAAATATCTTGCATAGCGGAGTGAAGTAAAATATTTGCGCCAATACCGATTCTTATACGCATATACTCATCTTTAAAAAAGTTATTGATAGATTTTATACCATTATGCCCCCCGCTTCCGCCACTATTTTTAAATAATACATTACCAAATCTAGTATCCAAATCATCATATATAATAATAGTTTTAATAATATTAAACATCTTTTTTATGATGTGTAAAGATTCTCCGCTTCTATTCATAAATGTAGTTGGCTTTACAAACAATATTTGACACTCATCGCTAATATTTGACATGGTGCTATGAAATGTGTGCAAAATATTATCTGAATTGTGAATCTGCCCTAGCAATTTTGACTGCATTAAAAACGTTGGATATGATGATAATAGCTTTAGAAAATCTTTTGCATTTATTAATATCTTTTCACATTTTAGATAATTATCATTATTCCATGATTTTATCCCAGCAATTTCACAGATTCTATCAAGAAAAGAAAACCCGACATTATGCCTTGTATCCCTATACTGCACCCCGACATTGCCAAGCCCTACTATTAAAATTACATTTTTATTCATGATACCTCTTTAAAAACTTCTGTGTAGTTTAACTAAATAATATTTAAAAATATAAAAGGCTTTTCTTTGAAGTCTTTGGAATCTAACAAAAAGCATTTTGCTAAGAAAATAAAAAACCTAAATTTTCAGATATAAATATAAAAGCAAATAAACATACAACAAAAGAAAGATATTATTAATAAACACATAAATGGAGGTATGATGAAAAATCAAGATACAAGTTTCCTAAATCACCCAAAAGTATTGCTTAGTCTATCGGCGACAGAGCTTTGGGAGAGATTCTCATTTTATGGAATCAAATCTCTTCTTGTGCTTTTTATGTCTGCTTCTCTCATGCAGGGCGGATTTGGATTTAGCAATGAATATTCATCTGCCATAGTGGGAATCTTTTCTGGCTGTCTTACCTTGCTGCACTTCCTGGCGGGTGGCTGGCTGATAATTATTTAGGACAGAAAAAAGCGGTACTGTATGGTTCTATCATCATAGCCTTTGGACATTTATCCATAGCGCTATCCATTTTTTCACACACGCTATTTTTCATAGGATTAACATTAATTGTCATAGGCACGGGTCTTTTTAAAACATGTATTTCTGTTATCGTAGGATTGCTTTATGCAAAGGGGGATAGTAGGCGAGATTCTGGATTCACCATTTTTTACATGGGAATAAACATTGGTGCTTTTATAGCGCCGCTTGTGTGCGGATTATTACAAGTAAAATATGGTTGGCATGTTGGATTTGGTGCGGGAGGGATTGGAATGCTATTTGCCCTCTTAATTTTTTATTTTAAAACAATCCCAGAGCTAGAAAAATATACCACAGAAATAGGCATGGATAGTACATGGGATAAGCCTATGTTCTATAACAAAAACGCTATATATTTCATTATATTTTTCATAGCTATATTAATTATATTAGCATTTCTCATTACGCAAAATATCATTATTCTTAATCCCATAACGATAGCTAAAAATATGGCATTTATGATTCTAATCTGCACAGGTGCATATTTTATATACATATTTTTCTTTGGGAATCTAAAAAGCCATGAAAAGAAAAGTCTTGCAGTATTTGCATTATTATTTATCGCTGCCTCTGTGTTTTGGTCTGTATATGAACAGCAGCCTACTTCTTTTAATTTCTTTGCAAATTCATTTACAGATAGAGTCGTATTTGGATTTGAGATTCCAACACCTTGGTTTCAATCAGTTAGTGCATTATTTGTAATTCTACTTGCCCCAGTAATGACTATTATTTGGACTAAACTTGCAAATAGTAATCGTGAAATCTCATCTATTATGAAATTTTCTCTAGGATTACTTTGTGCGTCTTTGGCATTTTTCATTATGGCGTTAGCATCAAAGGAAGCCATGAAAGTAGGTCTTGTATCCCCACTTTGGCTAATTTTTAGCTTTTTATTTTTAGTAATAGGTGAGTTATGTTTATCTCCTGTTGGCTTATCTCTTATGACAAAGATTGCACCAAATGCCATTCGCTCTCAGGCTATGGGACTATGGTTTGTAGCAGGAGCACTAGGAGATGTTATTGCGGGTATCATTGGCGGCGGTGTAAGTGAAGAGAATATAGAATCATTGCCAAATCTCTTTTATGAATGCGTTTGGATTCTACTAGCAGTAGCGGCATTGATGATAATGGTAAAAAAGCCGATTGATAAAATGATGCAAAAATAGCTATAAACAAGCTATACTTAAGATTTAGTGAATGCAAAGGGTTTATATGCAGCATGGTTTTGGCAAAATCGGATTCATTCTAGCGGCACTTGGTAGCTCTATCGGATTAGGACATATATGGCGTTTTCCAACCGCGACAGGACAGAATGGTGGAAGTGCCTTTGTGTTGCTTTTTTTGGCAATATCTGTATTTGTGGGTATTTCAATGCTAATTGCCGAGATGCTAATAGGGCAACATGGCAGGGGAAATGTTGTAGAAAGTTTCAAATCTCTAACTAATAATAAAAAAACTCCATGGCGTGGCATGGGGTTTGTGCTTTTCACAGGACCAATCACCCTTACATTTTATTGTGCAGTTCTAGGTTGGGTGCTTTACTATCTCATATTTGTTAGCTTTAATCTGCCAACTACACTAGAGGATAGCAAGGCAATCTATGATGCTATATCAGGTAGCACTGATAAATTAGGTTATCAAATCGCATGTTTTGCAGCAGTTTTACTAGCAACCACATACTTTGTTGTGCATGGCATAAAGGGGATTGAGAGGCTAAATTTCATTATCATGCCCTTGCTGTTTTTGATATTTTTTGGATTGCTTTTTTATTCTATGAGTCTTGATAGCTTTCATAAGAGTCTTGAGTTTATGTTTAAACCAGATTTTACAAAAATTACCTCTGATGTTATAGTAGATTCTATGGGGCAGGTATTTTTCTCGCTATCCATAGGTGCGGGGACGATGCTTACATATTCATCACATGTTGATAAAAAACAGAATCTATTATCTAGTTGCTTTTACATAGTGATATTTGGAATCTTAATCTCGCTTGTGGCTGGATTAATGATATTTGCATTTGTATTTGAATACAATGGTGAAGTAAAAGATGGTGAAGGCTTAATCTTTAATATCCTGCCTTTAATGTTTAGCCATTTTGGCAGCTTTGGCAATGTTGTGTGTGCGTTATTTATGATAGGACTACTCTTTGCGGGAATCTCATCTACCGTATCTCTACTAGAGCCGTGTGTAAAATATTTGCAGGATAGGACAGGATTCTCACGCAGAGTGGTATCATATTTAGTAACCGCTGGAATCTTTATCGCTGGAATCTTTGTCATTTTATCCCTCAATAATGAGCTTGGCAAATATCTTACATTATTTGGTAAAAGTCTCTTTTCTCTAGCGGTATATCTTAGTGCAAATATCTTACTTGTGCTAGGCGGTCTTCTTGGCTCTATTTTCATAGGATATTTCATAAAAAAAGAAACATTAAAAGAATGGACAAAAGGATATTTTGGTAATAAAATATTATTTGCAATCTGGTATTACTCCATTAGAATCCTCTGCCCACTTGTGATTGTCATTATTTTCCTAAGTGGCATTGGATTACAAATACCTACTATAAATCTTTTCTAAATAATAAAACATAATGCTAAGTGGTAGCAATATAATCAAATACGCCACTACAATCATAAGTAAAGCCTCATTTGTATGCCCATATATAGATATGATATTTTTCGTAAAAGACATTAAATCCTCTAGTGCTATAACGCCGACTATGGAGGTCTCTTTTATCAAAAATAGCACATTTGCACAGATATGCGGCATGGATATTCCTATGCTTTGCGGAAAAATAATATGTCGAAAAATGGCTATTTTGCTAAATCCTAACGCAAGAGCAGATTCTATGTGAATCTTTTTTATCTCTGCAAATCCTAGCCTAAAAGATTCTGCCATATAGCTAGAGCCAAGAAATGCTACGCCTATAACGCCACACCAAAAATTTGGCAACTTTATCCAATATGACAATCCAAAATACAGAAAGAAAAGCTGAATAATAAGCGGCGTATTACGTGAAATCTCGATAAATATTCTTGATAAAACGCATAAATACGGCACCTTATAAAATACTAAAAGAGATATGATAAACCCGAAGATGATAGATAGGGAAATTCCTATTATCGATATTTCCAATGTTAATAAAAACGCTTTTTTGAATAATGGAAAAATATTTATTATAAAATCTATATCCATGAAAATCCCTCATAATTTTCACAAGTATAGCACTAATATTATTACGATTTTACTTTCTCCACATATTCCCCTGTCTCAGTATTAACACGAATAACTTCACCCTCTAATACATGGAATGGAATCTGCACAGTCGCACCAGTTTCTAGTTTTGCTGGTTTTTTACCCGCACTTGAAGTATCACCCTTAAAATTCGGAGGAGTTTCCACTATTTTTAACTCAACAATCTGTGGCACACTAATGGATATAGCTCTGTCATTGAACAACAAAACATTTACAACCATGCTATCAAGTAGCCACTTTGCATTTTCGCCAACTTGCTCATCACTCAAGCCAACCTGCTCATAGCTCTCTGTATCCATAAATTGATACATCTCACCGTCATGATATAAATACTGCATACTTTTCTCAATGATATTTGGAGTTTCACATTTATCGCCTGCATGAAATGTTTTCTCGATAACCTTGCCATCTAAAAAACTCTTAATCTTCACTCTCACAAACGCAGGTCCCTTACCTGGTTTTACATGCTGATACTCAACAACCCTATATGGAATCCCATCAATTTGTATTTTTAAGCCCTTTTTCAAATCACCCATTTCAATAGTCATCTGCATCCTTCAAAGAAAAATAAAATATAATTTTACACTATTTTCATTCCTTTAGCCTCTTGACATACGCACCAAGAGAGCTAAGCTTCTCCTCTAATCTCTCATAGCCCCTATCTAAATGATAGATTCTATGTATCCTACTAACACCCCTAGCAACAAGGGAAGCTAAGACTAATGCCGATGATGCACGTAAATCCGTAGCCATAACATCTGCGCCAATCAATTCGCCGCCACCCTCAATCTGTGCTATATTGCCATCGATAGCAATATTCGCCCCTAATCGTTGCAATTCATTTACGTGCATAAAGCGATTTTCAAATAATGTCTCTTTGATAAAACTAGCACCCTTGCACTGAGTGCTTAATGCCATGAATTGCGCCTGCATATCTGTGGGGAATCCGGGATATTCTGTGGTCGTGATTCTAAAAGGATTTAGATTCCTAGCAGGTAAAATACATAATTTAGAATCATAATACTCAAAACCAAAGCCTATTTCTTTTAACTTAGCAACTATGGAATCTATATGTTCATAAATAATATTTTTAATACAAATAGATGAGTTTGTAATAGCACCCGCACAAAGATAAGTCCCCGCCTCTATCCTATCTGGAATCACAGATATAGGGGCAAAGCTAAGTAACTCCCCTGCACTACCCTCAATCTCAATCTCACTGCTACCTATGCCGCTAATACTTAATCCACTATCTCGCAGTGCTTCCATAAGCTGAACCACTTCTGGCTCTTTTGCAGCATTTATAATCTTTGTGCGACCCTTAGCTAGTGCCGCTGCCATTAGCGCATTACTTGTGCCTGTAACGGTAATTTTATCAAACACAATATCACTGCCAACTAGAGAATCCTTAGCATTTGCAACGATATATCCACCATATACCTCTACATCTGCCCCAAGAGAACGCATAGCTTTTATATGCAAATCAACAGGTCTAGCACCAATAGCGCAGCCACCAGGCAAACTTACCTCACAGTGTCCAAAGCGACTAAGAAGTCCTCCTAGAACAAGTATTGATGCCCTCATTTTCCTAACTATATCATAGACTGCCTTAGTGCTTTTGATAGAGCTAGTGTTGATTGTGCAGGTATTACCCTCATGTTTCACATCTGCACCAAGCATACTAAGGAGATTAATAAATGTCCTAATATCTGCTACATTTGGAATATTTTTAAGACAAAAATCTCCCTTAGATATTAAAGAAAGAGCAAGAAGTGATAAAGCGGAGTTTTTAGCCCCAGATATTTCCACCTCGCCACTTAGACTATGTCCGCCCTGCACCTCTAAATAATCCATGATAACCTCGAGTCTCTACACATCAAACAATCCTATAAAATCAAATAAATACGACACGACAAATACACCTCCAGCACTTAATATAAGCGTTAAAAACGTAACGGTTTTGATTAGCAGTGTAGCATTGTCTTCATAATGTTGCTTATGAAGTGAAGCATTGAAAAACATAGCAATGATAGGTTTAAAATAATAGCAAACCGCAATGGCACTATTAATAATCATTACAAAAGCTAGGGCTATCTCATGCCTATCAAGTGCTACGCTAATAATAAAAATCTTGCCCCAAAACATACTAAAAGGCGGGATTCCAGCAAGGGAAATCATGAAAAATGCAATGCCTAATGCCATGATAGGATTATTTTTCCCAAAGCCATAGAATTTATCGAAGGAATAATTATACCTTGCCTCAAAATTGCTAGGTTTATTTGCCCAAAGCAATCCGAAAGCACCGATATTTGTAATCATAAATAGCACCCAATAGAATATAAGCGTATTCACACTGCCAAGATATATACACGCAAGGGCAAAACCAGAATGCGAAATAGAGCTAAAGGCTAACATTCGCTTTAAATCCTTCTGCAAAAGTGCCGCAATGTTTGGCACAGTAATGCTAATAAAGATTAATGCTCGTATCAAATCCTCTACATAGCCCCTCACATTATCCTTAAATAAATCGCCAAAGATTCCCGCAAAAACAGCGAATCCCGCAATCTTTGGCACGATAGAAATATAACCCGCTAAGACAGGATTGCTCCCCTCATAAATATCAGGCATCCAGCTATGCCATGGCACTAGCGAAATCTTAAATCCAATACCACCTAGCATAAAGATTGCGCCGAAAAACAAGATAATAATGCGGAATATATCCTTATCATTCCCACTAGCATATAGCGAAATAGCAGAGGACATATCAAAGCTACCAGAATAAATATAGAAAAATAAGATTCCAAGCAAGAAGAACATACTAGCCAAAGCACTTGATATAAAATACTTGATACTAGCCTCTATGCCATTAATCCTACGACTAAATGCCATCATAGCACAAAGTGGAAGACTGCCAACCTCAAGACCTAAGAATATGGTAAGCAGATTACCAGAATTTACCATAAATACAAACCCAGACACAGATAGTAGATATAGCGGATAAAACTCTGGTGTCTGAAACTCCACAAAGCGATGTCGCGAAAATATAAGCAACATAAGCATAATAGCACTAATCAAAATAATGCACTCAGAGGCAAATACAATATCAATGACATAGCTACGATGAGAGACGCTTAAGCAGAAAAGCAGTGAGGCAAGCATAAACACAACGCAAAGTGAAAGACTTGTGCTACGCGAAAAAGCACTCGCAAAGGCATTGCTAAGCAAAACGACCACGGAGCCTATGACAAGAATAATAGAAGGCATATACGCATGTATATATGAAAAAAATGTAGAATCAATGCCACTCATTATGCTCTCCTTAAATTGCCCTGATATGTTGCCATCAATGATGACAAGAGTAAATCTTGATTTTGATTAGAATCTTGATTCTGCAAATCCTCTGTGGAATCTTGATTTTCCGTCATTCTAAACGAATGTGAAGAATCTCTAAAACCTAGATTATTCTCCAAAGGCTTAGAATAAATAAAATTTGTAGAATATAGATTCTGTCTTTCTCTATCATTGAATGACTGAGGCTCTATAATCTCCTCCTCTAAAGGCTCGTCATTCTCAAAAAGATAATCATCAACAGATAAAATAAGACCGTTATTCACCTTTAAGAAATGCTCCTTACTAGAATCCTCTGTGGCTCTAGCATTCATGGTAGAGATGACTTGCTGAGATGTAGTCTGCATAAATTCAAGCAATACCTTGGGATAGATTCCAAAAGCGACAATAGCGGCAATCAATGGAATCATCGTGGCATATTCTCTAAAATTCAAATCCTTTAGCTTCAAAATAGAAGCATGTATCACATCACCATAAAAAATATTCTTAAACATATATAGCATGTAACACGCAGAGATAATCACAGTCGTCCCCGCAAGTGCGGTTAGAATCGCAGAAGTCTGGAAAAATCCATAAAGCGACAAAAACTCACCGACAAAGCCGATAGTAAGCGGAAGTCCAACATTAGATAGCATGACAACAGCAAAGAGTGTAGAGTAATGTGGCATAACACTAGCGATACCGCCAAAATCATCGATATGGCGAGTATTCATACGATAGAAAAGCATACCTGCTAACAAAAATAATCCACCACTAGTAATGCCATGTGCTACCATCATAAAGACTGCACCGCTAATGCCCTCTGGATTGAAACTAAAGATTCCCAAAATAACGACACCCATGTGCGATATGGAACTATATGCAATCACCTTTTTAATATCCCTCTGCCTAAAGGCAATGATACCCGCATAAATCACCATCACCACAGCCAAGACGGTAACCATAGGCATAAATGACACACTAGCATCGGGGAAAATCGGTAATAAAATCTTTAGCATAGCATAAGTCCCCATCTTTGATAGCAAGGCAGAAAGCATAACGCTACCTAGCGCAGGTGCCTCACTATAAATATGTGGTAGCCATGTGTGAAGCGGAATGATTGGAATCTTTACCGCAATGGAAATAAGGAATCCCCAAAATAAAATACTCTGTGTGGATAGCGGTAGATTCAGAGTTTTCCACATATACATATCAAAGCTAAAAATACCATAAGTAGAGTAATACAAATAGCCCATATAAATAATAGACATAAGCATTACAAGGCTAGAGGCAAAGGTATAGACAAAAAATTTCATACCGATATAAATCTTTTTCCCGCTACCCCAGACGCCTACCATGTATAGCACAGGAAGCAGTGCTAACTCCCAGAATGTATAAAACATAAGGGCATTTTGCGATAAAAATAATCCCATTAAGATTCCCTCAAGGGATAAAAGGCATACCACAAGAGGTCGGGAATCATCTAACCGCCTCACATAGATATTAGCTATAAACATGATAAAGGCAGTTAGCATAATTAAGGCAAGTGAGATTCCATCAACGGATACGATATAGTCAATACCCAAAGGCTCGATGAGGACAAATCTATCTAAGAACTGCACCTCCGCTACATCGATGCGATAGATGAAAAATAGCCATAAGACCAATCCTAGCTCTATAAAGGATATTATCCTACCAAATCTCTTCGCCCCTCCATCATCAAATAGAAAGACAAACAGACAGGCGACAAGGGGACAGGCAATAATCAAACTCAATAAATACTCCACAACTACTCCTTGCCTATAATATCGATATGTAGCATAGGGCTATCACCAACAGCACCACTACGCCAAAAGTCATAAACCTTAGCATACTGCTTAGATTCCCATTTTGCAACGGACGCAGTGCATAGCTAAACAACAAGAATAACTTCACAATGGAATCTACAATCTTATCAATAATGCCCATATCGATAATGTGATAGAAGACATCTGAGATAAATCCAAAGGGCTTAACTATGCAGATTCTATAAATTTGAGGAATGTAATATTCATTTATGAGAAGTTTATAGAAAATATTTTTTGGTTTCTGCCCATAGCCATCGCGATACATAAATACCGCTAGTAAAATTCCCACGATAACCACACCTAGAGTTAGGGCAATCAACGCTATATGATTATCAATATGAATATTCACAGGTATGAGTGCGCTAGATAAAAACTCACTAAAGGAATCATAAAACATTCCCGCTATCACAGCCAACACAGCTAAAGGACTCATAGCTAGAATCATAAGGGCACCTGCCTCATGTGGGTGCTCCTTGTGTCGTTTAGAACCAAAGAATACAAGCATAAATAATCTAAAACTATAAAACGCCGTGCAGAAAGCACCAAATAATAATACCCCCCATATCCACATAGAATACTCAAAGTTATGCACAAATGCCAACTCTAAAATCTTATCCTTAGAGAAATAACCCGCAAATGGTGGAATCCCACAAAGCGCAAAAGAACCTATAAGCATAAATATCATGGTGTATTTTAGATTCTTAGACAAAGTCCCCATTTTCGTAATATCTAGCTTATCATTCATGGCATGCATAACATTCCCTGCACCAAGGAATAATAGCGACTTAAAGAACGCATGTGTGAAAAGGTGAAATAACGCAATGCCATAAGCACCAAGACCTGCCGCTACGAACATATACCCAAGCTGAGATAGCGTAGAGTAGGCAATGATTCTCTTTAAATCCCTATTGACAATAGCCATTAGCGAGGCAAAGATGGCTACAAATGCCCCAAGACATGCGATAAACATCGATACCTCCACCACGCTAGTATAAATAGGCGCTAGGCGAATGACGAGATATACCCCAGCGGTTACCATAGTAGCGGCGTGGATTAGTGCGGATACAGGTGTAGGTCCCTCCATCGCATTAGCAAGCCATGTGTGTAGTGGGAATTGTGCCGATTTCCCCATAGCACCGATAAACAATAATACTGCAATCCAAGTAAGGATAGTATAGCTAGGCGGCTCCTTTGCCAATGCCTCAAAGATTTCATGGTAAGACAAAGAACCAAAGGTAGAATACACAAGGAAGATTCCAAGTAGCATTGCCAAGTCAGCAACTCTATTCATCACAAAGGCTTCGATAGAGGCAGCATTCGCACTTTTCCTTTGATACCAGAATCCAATCAGTAAATAAGAGCAGGTCCCAACGCCCTCCCAGCCTATAAATAAAATCAGCAAATTATCCCCACACACAAGCAACAGCATGGAGAACACAAAGCCACCAAGATATGCAAAGAAGCGATTAAAGCCTTTGTCATGCTCCATATATCCGATAGAGTAGAAATGCACCATAGTAGAAACACAGGTAACGACAAATATCATAATGGCATTGATTTTATCAAACATAAATGAGAAGGTTACATGAAACTGCGAAGTGCTAATAAAATCCCAAAGCACCAAGTGAAAACTCATGCCATCTACACTACTCATATAAAGAAATAAACATGAAATCACAAAGCTACATGCCACAAGCACAGAGCATAAAAAGCCCACAGAGCGAATGGGCTTACTTGTAGCATTGAATCCAGCAATTAGCGCGGCTAAAAGAGGTAGAAAAATAATAAGACAAAATAATGTCTCTTTATTGGTAGTTACAAATTCATACATATCTAACCTCGCATATTACTAAGCTCATCTATATCCAAAGTCTTGTATTTCCTATACAAAAGCAAGACAAGCCCAAGTCCTATGGCAACCTCGGCTGCAGCTAGAGCCACAATAAATAAAGCGGCAATCTGCCCAGATAAATCATATCTATAATGTCCTATGGCTACAAAAGCGACATTAATAGCATTTAGCATAATCTCGGTAGAAAATAGCAATAACAAGATATTCTTGCGTCTAAGTATCCCATATAGTCCAATGCTAAACATAATAGCACTAAACATCAGATAATGCCCCAGTGTAATCATCACAAACTCTCCTGTATTTCTAAACGCATTCTATTTCCTCAACTTCTCATTATCAGAATCTTTTGGGAACTCAGGCTTGTGCGCTCCCACCGCTACACCCGCTATCATAGACATTAATAGCATGACTGTTACAGCACCAAAGCCTAAGATATAGTCTTTAAATAACAGATGCGATAATGCAGATAAACTCATATCAGCAACCTTTACTTCCTCTGGCACGAAAACCTTGCCAAAAGAGACAAATAAGCTTAGGGCAAAGACTGCCACGATAAGCCATACTATGAATTGATTATGGAATCTCTCTTTGACTTCTTTATTCAAATCAAAAAACATCATTCCAAAGGCATACATAACGACTACTGCTCCTGTATAAACCGTGATTTGCACGATTCCCAAAAAGTCGGCATGTAGCAGAAAGAAAAAGCCAGATACCAAAATCATGCCAAATGCAAGCGCACTGAGTGCATACAAAATATTATTCGACATAACGACAATAAGAAATGCACAAAGTGTCAAAGCAGCAAAAACATAAAACGCAATGACCTCAAACATTAGCAACGCTCCTTGCAAAAATCAATATGGAATCTAATAATCAAGTGGCGTTTGCTTGACTTCATTATCGGCACTAGGTCTAATGCTACCAAAGCCATCAAACTCGGCTTGATTGTGGAATTTAGCCTCTTCCATGTCTTTTAAAAAATCCTCTTTTAATCCAAAATGTGCTCTTTGCTGACTAGCATTCTCAAAGCGATTCCCCATGACAATGGCAAGCTCTGGGCAAACCTCCGCACACAATCCGCAGTAAATGCAACGACCAAGATTTATTGTATAAGAATCTATCTTTTTCCTACCATCATCGCCCTCGTGGGTTAGGATTCTAATGCAATTACTCGTGCAGATTTTTTCACACAAGCCGCAACCAATGCAACGTTCACTGCCAGATTCTAGCATTCTTTGTAGATTATGCACGGCACGATAGCGAGGACTTAGAGGCTGAGTTTCTAGTGGATAATTCACCGTTACAGGCTTACTCCAAAATTCCTTTATAGTTAGCCCTAGTCCCTTTAGAATGTCTAATCCAACGGTTGATTTTAACGTCCTCTTAAAGCTATCAAAGGCATTTTTGGGCGTATTATCTGTTTTGACAAAATAATAATCTTGCTTAGATTCTACAACTTCTTTTTTCTCTTCCATAAGACATCCTTTACAATAATATAAAGCCTGTTACAAGCACATTAATTAACGCAAGTGGCATTAGAATCTTCCAGCACATATCCATAATCTGGTCTGGTCGCACATGCGGAAGTGTAGCCCTAACCCACATAAACAAGAATATGAAAAAGCATACTTTTAGAATAATAGCAATGCCACCGGGTATAAACCACAGAGGATTAAACCCGCCCAAAAACACAAGGCTAACCACGAAAGCAAAGGCAAACATGTGTGCATATTCTGCGATAAAGAACATACCCCATTTAAGACCACTATACTCCGTGCAGTATCCCGCAATAATCTCTGCCTCATGCTCTAGTAAGTCAAATGGCGTCCTATTTAGCTCCGCATATCCAGCAATTAGGAAAATCACGAATGCCAAAGGCTGTTTAAAGACTAGCCAATCAAAAAAGCCACCACTCTGATAGCTATTCATAGCGACCAATGAAAGACTACCTACAAGCATGATAGGCGCAAGCACAGATAGCCCTGTAACAATCTCAAAGCTTAAAACCTGAATACATGCCCTAGCCCCCCCTATCAAGCTCCATTTATTCCCACTGCTAAGTCCCGCTAAAAGTGGTGCATAGATTCCCACTGCACCCACAGATATGAAAAATAGGATTCCCACATTTATATCCGAAATAATGGGCGTTACCTTGTAGCCAAAAATCTCAAACTCGGGGAAAAATGGAATTGCTACCATAGATGTCATCGCACTCACCATAGCCACGACTGGCGCTAGGGTAAAAATAATCTTATTTGCCCCACGAGGCAAAATATCCTCTTTGGTAAAAAGCTTAATAGCATCTGCGGCAAACTGCAATAATCCATAAGGTCCCACATACATAGGTCCTAGTCTGCGTTGAAAAAATCCTAACACTTTCCGCTCAATATAGGTCGCAAAGCCACCTAAAAATGAAAACACAAGCACGACTACAAGGACTTTTATAATCGTCTCAATAATAAAGGCACTCACTATCTCTCCTTACATGGCACTAGATTCTAATCTACAAGGCTCTATCTCTACCATAGCATAAAATCTATCATCAAATACCTGATCTACCTCGCAAATCATGGGTGATATTAGCAATATAGAATCTTGCAAATCATAATCCACATAGATTTGAGATGTAATGCTACCGCTCTTACCTTTCACACTCACATAATCTCCCTCTTTCAACCCTAGCTCTTTTAGATATGCAGCACTTGTATAAATCCCGCTTTTTGATTGGAGATTACCGCTGCTTAGGGTCTCATGGTTGAAATGATTCTGAGATTCTAGCTTTATTGCATTGCATGGTTGCATTTCTTTCCTCATTTTTAGATAAAAGGTTATATGTAGCTTAGAGTTTTGTAATGTTTCTTGCTCTTTTTGAGATGTGGCTAGATTTTCACTCTGAATATTAACAACTAAATCATTCTGAGATGTAGCAACAACGTCGTTTTGAGTTTTAACAATACCTTCGTTTTTTGTATTAATAAAGTTGTCATTTTGGGTTTTAACCTCAATGTCATTGCGGGTCGTAGCCATAACGTCATTCTGAGCGTTAAGCGAAGAATCTTTGAAGTCTTGATTCTGTAAAGATGTTTTTGACTCTGTCCTCAACACGACATTTTCTTTAGAATCTTGATTCTGCAGAGATGTTTCGCTACCGCTCAACATGACGGTGGACGTGTCATTTAGAAACATGGACGCACCGTCGTTTTGAGTTTTAAGCACAATGTCATTCTGAGATATAACAACACCGTCATTCGCAAGGCTTGCCGAAGAATCCCTATACTCCAGCCTATACCCCCTTAAATCTCTACCATCTCTCTCATAGCGACTTTTTAGATTCTCATATCTCACATCTCTATACACAAGGCAACTTTTTTCACTACTACCATAAAAGGCATATTTATGCAAAAGCACGCTCAAATCCCCGATATAACGCACAGAGGATAAATCCCCCTCAAGAGTGCTATCATCAATGCCACTTAGAATCTCTAATGCCACATCGCTAAAGTCAAGTGCATCGTCTAAATTATCATCAAGATACGCTACGCTAGGATTTAATGGTAGAAGTCGCACTTCCATATTTGTAATGCTACCCTCATTCTGCATAAGGCTGGGGAGGGCAAAATCTGGTTTCACACTAGATTTAGAAAGATTAGAATCAAATATAAAATGTCCGCTAGTCCTAATGCCGATACAATAGCTAGGAGAAAAACTTTTATGCAAAGATAAGCTAGGTAAAGCACAGAGATTTGCAATGCCTATGGTATTAGAATCTTTTGGAATATAGCATGTCTTTAGCTCTAGCTTTTGACATACAAAATTCACTATCCTAGAGAAGATTTCGACCCTTGATTCCATATCTAGCAGGGAATCACTAGCACCTTTTGCAATATCTTGTGCAATCGTAGTGCCGACAGCCTCCTGTATGCTCTGCTGCCCTAGCTCTATCTCATAGCTATCATAGGCAATACTATCAATAAAATCCTCTATGCTCTGGGCAGATAAAAGCAGGATTCCACCTTTTTTAGCTAATTTTAAGCTTGAGAAATCCGCTAGTCCTAGTGACTCTAACACCGCTAATTCCGCATTGCTAAAGCTAGGTTTATCGCTGGAGTCCTCACTAGATTCTTCGCTGCTATCCTTAGTTTTAGCTACATAATCATCTAAATATCTCAAAGCATTAGGGAACTCCTCTAAAAACTCATCGATAAGATTATTGGCAAACACTAGTCCTAAGATTCCACTCATACTAATGCTACCCGCACTACCTATAATATCTACCGCATTTTTGCCAAGCCCTTGCAGCAGGGAATCTTTAAATAATGAAATATTAATTAGCTGAGTGCTTTTCTGCAGTTTTAGATTATTATTGATTCTATATCGCACAAGGGGGGAGTCATACTTAAAATAGCAGTGCAAGGCTATAAAAGCATTCGCATTTTTAAAATCCTCGAATGTAGCAATATAATCCATCTTAGCACTAGAATCTAGTAGTCCATAAAAACTCTGATACAATCTAGCCTCATAAGAGAATAGCGGAATGTCAAGAAACTTTGCTAAAAGATGTGCTAAAAGCGCCTCCTCATTGCTAACATTCCCTCCAAGATATATAGAATCTGCCCTATTTAATGCCTCAAGTGC
The DNA here is from genome assembly GCA_949287835.1 of uncultured Helicobacter sp. Classification (GTDB taxonomy): domain Bacteria; phylum Campylobacterota; class Campylobacteria; order Campylobacterales; family Helicobacteraceae; genus Helicobacter_A. The sequence goes on along the minus strand of CASEHV010000011.1, from coordinate 106,810 downwards.
TGCCCCCATATCTCTACTGCCAAGAGAGACATTATCAAAGACAAAGCGACCTGCACCACAGATTGGATTATACAAATAATCATTCTGCACACGATAGACTTTATCCACATCGCCCTTTACATCTAGGTGCTTTACGTTATAAATGACATTGCACCCCGCAGGGCATAGCGCACAGGTAGATTCTACCTTTTGTAGTTCCCACGCATTGCTAGTATATGTGAAATCCTTGTAAGTCATAGCACCCACAGGGCATACTGATATGCACTCCCCGCAGTCCTTACACTCATTAGCACCCACAAACTCTATTAAACCCTTTTGTCTCTTTGCCCATACAGAGTAGGGGTCTTTTCCCATAGAATCTTTATAATTATCTGGCGTAAAAAGATTTGCCTTACCTGCTTTTAGATTACTCTCGCCAATATTATCCTTGCATGTCGTAGCGCATCTCTCGCACATGATACACAAGGCAGGGTCGTAAAAGCTTTGTGCAAAAGAGTATGACTTTTTATCTGCCTCTTTTAGACCAAATAGCTGAGTATCGACCTTTGTATGCAGGGTAAAATCCTGTAACTCGCACTCACCGCTCTTATCACACACGCCACACTCTAGCGGGTGATTGACACAATATGTCGTCATAATCTCTTTTCTATCACTCAAAATCTCGGGGGTATTGACAAGGACATTCATGCCATCTTTTACCTTTGCATTACAGCTATATGCCCTCTTACCATTGACCTCGACCATGCACATCTTACATGCCAATGTCGGACTACAACCACTAAGGTAACAAATGGTAGGAATCCTAATCCCATTGCGCCTTGCGACATCTAATATCGTATCCTCACTTGAGCACTCAAACTCTCTATTTTCAATAACTATTTTCATCTATACTCTTTTAAAATCAAAATATTTTCTACTATCTAGTATCTCATCGCTACTCAAAATCCCTACCATGCCACTTAGAGTAGGCATAAGACAGACTCTAACACTTAACACCACATTGCCAAGCTCTAGTAATATCTGCTCCTCCTCCCTTAACCGCATGGCAGATAGAAACTGCCGCGATACCCTTAGCTCATTATTAGGCATACTAAGATTCCCACTTAGCCCCGCATGATAGATAAATGCCCCGCTTTGATTCTCTGATACAGAAATGCTATCTAGTGCTAATGGCTTAGGCTCTGCATTCTCTAAATATGCCTTGCTCCTGCTAGATAGGGAATCAAAAGCTATATTATTAAAGGGTAGCTCCTCGCATAACTCTATAATATAATCTGAATCCAAATCCAAATAATCCCTGCATATATCAAGTAAATCTAGCAAACCATCGTCCCCCTCTTTAGACAATGTGTAATCATCATTGATAAATGCGGGGGCAATTTTAACCAGATGATTATTTATATCAACAAACGTGCCTTCCATAAACTGCAGTGGCAATGTAGGAATGTGCTTATTATCACTCTGTGTTGTGTGAGTGTATTTGTTTGATGAAGTATTTTGTTTAGAGGGGTGATTTTTGGATACTAGGTCATTCTTGGTTGTGTTTGCAACATGATTTTTAATCTCTGATTTGTCATTCTGATTTTTAATCACACCGTTATTTCTACTCTGTGCTACCCCATCATTCCGAGAGTTAATTGCATTGTCATTCTGAGTGTGTGCTAAATCATTCTGAACGCGAATCGCAATGTCATTTCGAATCTTTACCGCCAAGTCATTCCGAACGTGAATCACATTGTCATTCTGAGCCGTAGGCGAAGAATCTTTAAAATCTTGATTCTGCATAGATGTTTCGCTACCGCTCAACATGACGGCGGACGTGTCATTCATAGCTAATTTGTCATTCTGAGTCTTTGCCGAAGAATCCACGTCTTTTTGGGAATCATGTGTATTGTCATTCCGAGATATAACAACACCGTTATTCTGAATCTTTACCCACGAGTCATTCTGAGGCTTTGCCCCGTCATTGCGGGAGTGAATTACAACGTCATTTTGAGCGTTTAGCGAAGAATCTCTCATCATTTTAGAATCTAAAACTTTCATAAACTTAGGAAATGGTGAAATGCTATACTCGCCCAATGTACGAATGCCAAGTGTGCCTTGATATGAAGCATTATCTTTAGTCAAATCGCAAATGTTAGCAATACCCTTTGCATTCCCATAAGGAATCACTGCCACATCGATAAAATCCATGCAATCAAACATGCCTAAAATATTTGCTATCACACTAGCATGAGGCGATTTATAAAAATCCATGCCAACTAATATCACTACCCTATCTTGCGTAATGATTTCCTCATGATGTGGCGTAATGATAGAATGCCTCCTAAACATTAACTCACCTAGACGCTCCATCTCATAATCACTAATATTACTAAGTGCTATGGCATCACCTAAGTCAATACTGCTAAGATAATCACGCACTAAGCACATATCAAAAGGCACATTAATACCCTCTGTGTCTATAAAATCGCACAATAGCTTTAATAGCACAATGCTAACCTGTGGCTCACTATACACATCATATACTATCTCTAAATCACTCTGAAAGCGAGACTCTGCTATAGCATTAATCCAAATATTTTTCACGCCCTTTTTTATGGCAAGTTTTGATAAATCGCTACGCAAAATAGGAATTTCATCAAACATATAACAACCAAGATTGATTACTACTTTTGCATTATCTAGCAGTGTTCTTATATTTTTATCTGTGGGTTTGAAATGTGGATTCTGTTTTACTAAGTTATTTTGAGACATAACAACACTGTCGTCATGAATCTCTGCCACATCATTGTGAGAATGAATCGCAATGACATTCTGAGTCTGTGCTAAGTCATTCTGAGCGCGAATCACACCGTCATGCTGAGCCGTAGGCGAAGAATCTTTAGAATCTAAATTTTGATTTTCTTTTTGCATGGATTCTAAAGATGTTTCGCTATCACTCAACATGACATTTTCTTTAGAATCAAAAGACATTTGAGACATGGAATCTTTATTAAAATTCACTCCACAATAAAAGCCACTCACGCCTTTTACAATATCTTCAAATTCCTTAAAAAGCAGAGCATCATCACAGAAAAGCTTTTTAGCCGCATGTTTTGCTAACATATTTGCAATCAAGGCTTCCTCATTACTACACTCTACGCTAAGTCGCACAGAATCTACATTTGATAAAATATCCTCAATATCTACCTCATAGTCAGTAAAGGTAGCTGCCTCATTTGTCCGCATGAAAAAATGCCGCCCAGCGTGGCAAAGCTGCTTTATATGTGCGTCATTTTTGATTCTATACACTTCCTTTTTGGAATCTATATTATGCTTAATCTCATAATACAAATCGCACCGCATAGAGCAGTGCAGACAATGGGAAGGCACTTTCTCTAGCTCCCACGCATTGCTAGTATAAATAAATCGATTAGAAATCATAGCCCCAGTAGGACATACACTAACGCACTCATCGCAGTCCTCACAGTAAGCGTCAAAATTCACGCCAATCTTAGAGCTAAAGCCACCAGATAGCACACTTAGGACATTATTACCCACATACTCATTACATGTCCTAGCACATCTCTCACACACGATACAGAGGCTCTCATCATAAATCTTATTTGTAAAATGCACGAAGTCATTTTTCTTCTGCAGGGCAAAGAATGGTTGAATATCGACTTTTGATTCTAGCACTTTATCTTGCAACTCACACTCGCCACTCTTATCACACACACCGCACTCTAGCGGGTGATTGATACAAAGGAAACTCATGATTTGATTGCGATATTTTTGCAGTCGCTCTGTGTTCGTCTTTACGCTAATCTCGCCACTCACATAGCTTTTACAACTAGCGATAATATTTCCATTCTGCTCCACGACACACATGCGACACGCCCCTGTGGGTGATAGCTTCTTTAAATCACATAGAGTAGGAATGTTTATGCCATTATTCCTAGCGACATTTAAGATAGTCTCGCCCTCATTTGCTAGGCATTCTCTGCCATCTATATTAATGATAAATTGACGTCTCTCACTCATATCACACCTCTACTAAGCCTCTCCAATCACACACATACTAATGTAATAGCACCGCATACAGCGTGATGCCTCACTTAGCGCGTCCTCTCGACTAAGACCGAAATTCACTTCATCAAAATTCTTGTTTCTAAAATTAGGCGATAACTTGTTACTCACCTCTCTTTTATTGCCACTTAGGAATCCATGCACCTCTCTATTGCTATCAAAGACTCCTATTTGCTTTAAAATATCCTCCATGCGTTCATCATCGCTAATCTCCACTCTGCCACTTTTAATATAATTTGCTACCACACTTGCCACACGCCTACCATGCCCCACAGCATTTACGATAGTAAGCGGTCCGCTAACGCAGTCCCCAGCGGCAAAAACGCCCTTTCTATGCGTAGAATAACTAGCATTATCAACCTCGATAGTTTTCCATTTCGTAACATTCACGCCAAAATCAGAATCTAACTCAAAATCCATCTCTTGACTAACCGCAGGTATCAAAATATCGCACTCCATCATCTCCCCGCCACTCACTAGCTTTAGCTCTCCTTTTGGATTTTCAGAGCTTTTCACAAGCTCGTAGCGATTGATTTTTAGCCCCGATAATTTGCCATTATCCTCCAATATCTCATCTACCGCACTCAAAAACTCAAATACTACGCCCTCCTCACATGCCTCCTCATATTCCTCTTTTGAAGTATTTTTGATAATAGTAGCCTCGTCCCTGCGATATAGCATAGTAACGCTACTTGCCCCAAGACGAATGCAGCACCGCACAACGTCCATAGAAGTAAAGCCGCCACCTACGCACACGATTTTCTTACCATGTAGATTTGGCAATTCTCCTATGTTGAATTTCTGTGCTAGATTCACACTATCCATAAACTTTATCGCGGGTAAATATCCGCTAAGATTGACATTCTCATTCTTGCAACCAAGCCTCTTACTAGCCCTCGTGCCGACCGCTATGACTATGGCAGAATGCCTACTCTCTAGCTCTTTTATATTATCCTTATTCACTTCATAATTAACATGGAATCTAACGCCCATTTCTTTGAGTGAATTTATATCATGGTTGTATTCTCTAATAGGCATACGATAATTCGGTACACCCACAGCTACCTCACCACCTAACACGGGTAATGCTTCATAAACATCGACCTCTATGCCACGCAGGGCTAGATAATACGCACTGCTAAGTCCCGCAGGACCTGCACCAATGACGCACACAGATTTTATACCCTTATAATTACTAGAATCTTGTTTTATATTATTCGGACTAGCATAAGAGGGTAGTTTGGCATTTTGCTTTAGGCTAAACTCTACATCAGCACCCACGCGTTTTAGCTCCATAATGCTAATAGGCTCATCTAGCAATGCCCTCCTACAGGCATTCTCACATGGATGCGGACACACACGACCACATACCTGTGCTAAAGGCATACTACTTCTTGTGCTAGAGAGGGAATCCAAATAACGCATATCCTTTACCCCCTCAATATAGGCGGGAATATCCACACGCGATGGACACTCATCTGTGCATGGGGCGGTGATTTTAGATATGTAACTTACATTTTTAATGGTTGTTTTAATAGCGCTTTTGTATCTTTCTAATGGCTCGAAAATATTCTGCTCCTGGCTATTTATGAGAGATTGATTTTTTATTTCATTTTGGTTTTTCTGTGTTTTTGTTTCATTTTGAGTCTTAAAAGCCACGTCATTTTGAGATGTAATAACGTCGTTCTGAGCCAAAGGCGAAGAATCTTTTGAATCTAGATTCTGAATAGATGTTTCGCTACCGCTCAACATGACGTCTTTTTGGGAATCAAAAGATGTTTCGCTTCGCTCAACATGACCTAAATTCGTCATTCTGAACGAATGTGAAGAATCTTTTTGCGTGTTGTTAGAATCTAGATTCTTATTTTCTTGAGAATCTAGATTCATTTCTTTAATCCCTCCTTTTTGCAAATTCTCTTCTTTTGGCGCAAAAAAGGGCTGCTCCCCCTCCCCGCTCCCCCGCACGCCAAAAAAGCCGCCGCTTTTTTCGCTTATCGGGGGAGTGCTGTGTTCTCCACGCACACCTTGTAATCCAAAGACAGCACTACTGCTGTCTGATTGCTCTTTTTCATGAATTTTCTGAGATTGCGACAATTTGGATTCCATGTTGGCTTGATGATTTGTTCCTTTTGTGGAATCTATATTTTGAAGAGATGTTTCGGCTAACGCCTCAACATGACGGTGTGAAAATCCCCCTTGAGAAACATTTGTTGCACCATTATCAACATGGCGAGGAGATAACTCCTCCTCACCTTGCGGGAGGGTGCTGGGGGGAGGGGTATTTGAATCCGTCATTCTGAACGAATGTGAAGAATCTTTAGAATCCGCAGGTAAAGTAATATCTCTTTTAATTCCATAATCCACACTCCAAAGTGTCGTCTCTCTCTTAGAATCCACCTCTCTGCTTTTAGTTTTATTTTTATTTTCTATAGCATTGTAAAAAACCTCGGGATTTGATTCCAAAATTTGCAAAATTGGCTTTGGCGTCGTCTTACCAACCTCACATTTTGAGGTGAAAGTCATGAGTTCGCATACTTCTTTTAGCTTGTCAATATCGCTTTCACTTGCACTGCTATCGTTTTGAATCTTATTTAAAAGCTCGTATAAAACCTTGCCGCCATATTTGCCCGGGGTGCATCTACCGCAGGATTGTGCATAGTTTTGATACTGCTTTGCATAGATTTTTAATGTTTCTAAAATATCTAGGTTTTCATCAAAGATTTTTATGCCGTCCCAACCTACGAAAGCTTTAATCTCTTGCTGGATTGGCTCTGTGCTAAAGAATTTCACATCTGGCACGACTTTTGGGAAATTGCTTATGCTATAAGGAATACTTGGATTATCTTTTTTTACCATGTTAGGCTCCTTCTAAACAGAAAACACTAGAAAAATGCTTAGATTCCATATCTGCCATAGCTAATAATCCTAAGCCTTCTTCATCACTATAGTCCAATCGACATGATTAAACTGCAGAGAATTCATCAATGTATGCCCCCTCTCCTTAACATACATGGCACTTTTCTCTACATTCTCATGCTCCCCTTTCTCAAATAAGAAGATTCCTATCTCGCCGCTATCTAGCTCACGGTCGATTATCTCCCCCATCTTGTCATAAAAATCACTCTTTAAATGTCGTAAATCAAACCTCTTCATAAACGCTCTCCTATCTATCAATCTCGCCTAAGATAATATTACTATTACCTACGATAGTAATGACATCGGCTAATTGATGACCGGGCAGGATATGCTCTACGGCTTGGAGATGATAAAAGCTAGGTGCTTTTGCCTTCACTCTGTGGGGGTATGGATTCCCAAGAGAGCTTATGAAAAATCCTAGCTCTCCCTTTGGCGATTCTGTAGGGCGATATACCTCACCTTTTGGGGGACGCATACCCTGCGTTACAAGCACGAAATGCTGCATTAAGGAATAATTCTGCGTCATAATATCCTCTTTTGGTGCAGAGATATACTCGGGGGCATGTGCTAGTAGCTGAGTAGTCGTATCCTTGTAAATCTCCATAGCTTGATTAATGATAGAGCAGGATTGATAAATCTCTTCTATGTAAAGTACATAGCGACCAAAGCAGTCTCCTGAATCTGTAAATGGCACTTGGAAATCTAGCTCATCATAAATCTCATAAGGCTCTTCTTTGCGAATGTCAAAGGGGATTCCAGAACCTCGTAGCATAACACCGCTAAGTCCTAAACTCTGTGCCAAATCCTTGTCAATCTTCCCTATGCCCTCAAGTCGTAGCCGCCAGATTCTATTCTTATCTAGTAAGCCGCGAATTAAATCCGTAGTCTGCAACACTTCTTTTAAGCATTCTTTTATATTCTCAAACCAATTATTAGGCACATCAAGGGGGACACCGCCTATGCGAATGGAATTATGCGTTAGTCTAGCACCACAATAATCCTCAATCATATCAAGCACATACTCTCTACCCTTAAAGGCATACAAAAACACACTCATAGCACCGACATCTAGGGCATGTGTGGCAATGAAAAGAAAGTGGGAAATAATGCGATTTAGCTCTAAAAGTATGGTGCGAATGACTTTAGCACGACGTGGCACTTCTACGCCTAGCAGAGTTTCTACACTTAGGGCGAAAGCATGATTATTTGCACTAGCAGCGGTGTAATCCATACGGTCTGTGGTGGGCATAAACTCATTGTAAATCATATTTTCCGCTAGTTTCTCAACGCCTCTATGCAGATAGCCTATGTCGGCTACTGCACGTTTTACCATTTCACCATCTAGCTCTAGGATTAGCCTTAGCTGCCCGTGCGCACTTGGGTGCTGGGGACCTAGATTGATTACCATATTGCTATCTTCTTGCTCAAAAATTACATTCTCAAACTGCGTTTGTAATTTATTAAAATATTGTGCCATTTATAAACCTCTTATCCCTTGCTATGCTAGATTCTATTTTCCATCTCTTTTGGCTTATCTGGGAATTTCTGCAAAATAGGCGGCTTACTCTCCTCTTGATATGTAATCTTATGAATAGAATCGCTTGGAATCTCACCCTTAGCCACTTCCCTGCCTATGCGGGCAAAATTAATACTATCCCCCCTATCCACTCTAGCAGAATCTCTTTGCTCGCAACCTATGGTATCGCGATATTCTCTGCCAAAGATTCTATCCACCTCATACCATGCGGCAAACTCGTCTCCTTTTAGTGGATAGCTCTTTAAAAGTGGGAATCCAACCCAATCTGTCGGCATTAAAATCCTCTTTAAAAAGGGGTGATTCTCAAACTTTATGCCAAACATGTCATAGCATTCCCTCTCACTCCAGTTAGCCGCCAGTAAAATATCGCTAACGCTAGGCATACTCTCTAGCTCTCTTATCACGCATTTTACACGCATACGGCGACAGTTGGCAAAAGATTTATTGTGTGAATTTAGCTGATAGAAAATATGGAAGGTGCCATCTATGGCAAGATTATCAATCGCACTCATCTCACTTAGGACGTTATAGCCATAAGATTTTAGAAGTATCAATGTCTCTCGCACATCCTCTTTTTTTACATAAAAGACTGCCTGCCCTAGCTCTACATAACTCTCTGTTAGCTTTACTCTAGTATTCAAATATTCAAAGACATCTTTGTAGGCACTATCCTCTAATGGAATCTTCTCTGTTAAAAGTGGCTCATAGAATCTATCTGTGTGATAGACCTTTTTTTGCACATCTTTGTGTGGCGTCCGTCTTCTTATCATTATCTCTCCCTTATACTAGACGTTTGGGCGTATTAGTCGGCAGTGCCTTACTTGAACGAATCTTTTGTTGCAAGACCATCATGGCATACTGCAATGTCTCAGGGCGCGGTGCGCAACCGGGCAGATAAATATCCACTGGAATAATCCTATCTACGCCCTGCACGGTGGCGTATGTATTAAACATACCGCCAGTATTAGCACAGCTACCCATAGAGACTACCCACTTTGGCTCTGGCATCTGGTCGTATAGACGTCGTGTAAACTCGGCATGTTTCTTTGTAAGCGTCCCAGCAATAATCATCACATCACTCTGTCTAGGAGAAGCGCGAAAAATAATGCCAAATCTATCAAAGTCAAAACGAGAGCCACCCGTTGCCATCATCTCAATAGCACAGCATGCAAGACCATAGGTGAGAGGCCAAAGAGAGTTGCTACGACCCCAATTTAGAATCTTATCAATACTGCCGAGTGCCACAGGCATACCACGCAGGGAAGACTGCGTATTTTCTACTTGATACTTTGCCATTTTAATGCTCCCCTTTTCCATTCATATAAGAATCCGATGATTAAAATACCGATAAAAATGCTTAACTCCAAGAATGCTAACAAGCCTAGATTCCGATACTCAAGTGCTAGAGGAATCATAAATATGACCTCAACATCAAAAAGCACGAAAAGCACGGCTACCATGAAGAATTGATTAGAAAGCTTATTTGGCTGCTTGATAGGGATAGGACCGCATTCATAAGGGGAAATCTTTAGCTTATCATTGCGTTTATTTGCTAGTTTCCTAGAAATATTCCTCTGCAAATAAAAAGTCATATTAAATGCCACAAGCGTAAGGGCAAACATCACAAATGCCCCAAAATATGGGTGCAAAGCCATAGGTGCTATATCCATGGGATACCTCTCTACTATCTTCTTTTAAGTCCTAAGTCCAAAAGACAACAAAGGCTACTAGAGCTAAAGAATCACAGAAGTCTTCTGAATTTAATATTTAGATTCTATTTACTTTTTGACAAAATAACGATGAATCCATAAAAAAAGAACTCTTTGATATACATTTTAGTTACAAAATGTTACGATTTATATATTTTCCTTTTGCATGGAATCTTTCTAAAACGAAAGCAAAAATCTAACAAGCGTTAGGTTTATAAACTGCAAAATCACAATGCAAATAAGCGGGGCAAAATCCAGTCCGTTAAAATTCGTCTTAATGAATCTAGCAAGATAATTATAAACGGGATAGGTTAGCCTATCTAGTATCTGCATGATAGACGTATACGGGTCGGCATTGGCAAGACGTAAAATCCCATGTGCAAATATAACAATACAATACAGCATAATAAGCCACGATAGAATCTGCCCTATGGCATTTAGAATAATAGACATCTTATCTCCTTATAATCGCATATAAATATTGTCTAAGTGCGTCATATAGTTTCTCTAGCTCCATGCCAGATTCCCTACCACTTAGCACCACTCTAAAGGGCTTGAAAAAATCTCTGCCTTTTAGACCTGTCTCTTTTATCATAAAATCTTTAAGACTATGATAATCCATGTCAAAAGATTCTATACGTAAAAGAGAATCTAATATCTTTTGAAACTTTTCTCTATCCGCACACAATGTCCTCTTATGCTCTATGCTAGAGAATATATCTGCAAACATATCCCCTATCTCCTTTCTACTGCCGCACTCCTGCACAACTGCCAAGATAAGCTCATCACTCCTCTCATCTATCACTATATCGCTAACGCTACTCTGCGCTATGGGATAGAAGTCTGCTATATCCTTGCTCCTAAGAATGCTACGATTAATCTGTGCTAGTTTCTTGTAGTCAAAAATAGGGGAGGTCTTTGAAACTCTTTGTATATTAAAATGCTCTATGCACTCCTGCATAGAAAAGGTCTCGCTAAGGCTAGATTCTAGCTTTGAGTTACCAAGTAATATAAGATAATTTGCAATCGCTCTTGGCTCTAGCCCCTGCTCTAAAAGCCACTTGACACTTGAGGCACTATCACGTTTTGACATTTTCTTATTTTGCTCATTTAGGATAATGGGCAGGTGGGCATATTTTACATTATCTGGGAATCCTAGTGCCTTTTTTATTAGAATCTGCTTTGGCGTATTGCTAATGTGGTCCTCGCCTCGTATGATTAGACTCATTAGCTCATCATCGATGCTACATGCAAAATTATAAGTTGGAATCTCATTTCGCATAATCACAAAGCTATCTAGCTCCCTAGCGCCAAAGGAAATCTCGCCCTTAATGCAGTCAATAAAAGATATATCCTCATCACCACTTCTAAGGCGAATGATAGGGCTTTCACGTCTATCCCCCCTCTCTAGCTCCGCCCATTTATCATCATAGCGAAAGGCAATCTTTTTATCGACTGCCTCTTTCCTTTTCTCGTCTAAAAATTCCTTAGAGCAGTAGCAGTAAAATGCCCTGCCTTCTTTTATTAGCTTTAGTGCTAAGTCTCTGTGTCGTGGGAAATTATTACTCTGATAGATTAGGGAATCATAGCTTAATCCAAATGTATCTAATATCTCTAAAATATCTTTGTCTTTATTCTCTATATTGCGACTAATATCGGTATCCTCTATACGAATAATAAAGCGCTCTCCTAGCTTCTTTGCCATGATATAATTAAATATCGCCGCTCTAAGATTGCCTATGTGCATGTCCCCTGTAGGCGATGGCGCAAACCGCAGCATCAAATCTCCTCATCAAAAATTCTTAAGGGTTATTTTACTAGAATATAAAAAAGATTTTTATACACGCCAAATTCACCTAAGCATCTCCCTAAGCAGTCTCTTACCTCTCTCTACTGCTGGTTGATTATATGTATCTATATCAAATAAGCAGCCCACGCATGAGGTAAGTAGCTGATAATACATAATAAGAGAGCCAACATTACTCTCACACAAGGCACTCATCTGTATGGAATCTAGTGGAATGCCCTCGCTTTTTATGACATTTTGCGTAGCGATTTGCTGAGAGTGTAGTAGCTTTGCAAACGATATACCATTGACAAAGTCGCTACTCTCCATGCCCTCCATACTAAGATTTGGAATGCTAACCCCACAAAAATCACTCCAATCCACCCCTAGCATTGTAACACTCTTATCTTCTTTCCCCTCCAATATTAACTGCAAGAAAGAGTGCTGGTCGATACTGCCAATAAGGCTAATGGGCGTTAGCCCCATCTTATTGCCACAACTCTTTTTACCAAGACTCTCACCCCAAAGCTGGACATACCAAAGATTAAAATCACGAAAAACGCTAGAGTATGAGAAAAGCACATTAATAGTCTTTCTTTCATGATTATCCGCTAGGAATAATGCCTTCTGCAATAAATGCTCACTTTGCCTTTGCATAAAGCTATCCTGAAGCTCCCTTGCGCCTTGCAAAATAGCTCTCACATCATAGCCTAGCAGTGCTAAAGGCACAATTCCCACAGCAGAAAGCACACTAAAACGTCCACCCACATTTGGTTTAATACTAATACTATAAATACCCCTCTCATCTGCCCATCTATGCAGTGGCGAACCCTCATCGCTAATGACTAGCAGATGACGCTTTCTCTCTAAAAGATTATATGTATGAATGCAGTATTTCATAAGTGAAGTCGTCTCTATGGTTAGCCCAGACTTTGAGATAATAATAAAAAGACTCTCATCACAATTAATGCCGCTTAACGCTTTTTGTATCTCAATGGGGTCTGTATGCTCCAAAAATCGCAGGGAAATATCGCGCCTATTTGGCAGGTGGCATAGCATGGTGTCTATGGCTTTTAATCCAAGAGAACTACCGCCTATGCCTATGATGATGATGGATTTTAGGGTTGTGTTTTCTTTCTTTGTGAAATATGTCTCTTGTCTGTTTTGTGTTTTTTTGGTTTCTTTTTTAGATTCTAAAGTTTTTTTGGAATCTGCATCTTGATTTTGTGATTTTGTAGAATCAAGAGATGTTTCACATTCGCTCAATATGACTTTGCTTTCAGAAAACATATCATGATTCTTAGAATCTAGATTCCATGTAGATGTTTCGCTATGCTCAACATGACTCCATCCGTCATTCTGAGACGCAGTCGAAGAATCTTTAGAATCCAGATTCCTAGATGTTTCGGCTAAAGCCTCAACATGACGTAAAGAGTTATTCTGAGACGAAGTCGAAGAATCTAGATTCTGCAAAGATATTTCGTTTTTATTCAAAATGACTTGATTCTGGGAATCTAATCCCAGAAAATCTGCCATCTCCTGCATATAAGCCATACACTCATGCAATGTTTTATCAAGATATGGCAACTCATAATAGCCACTTATATCACTGCGTTTCTCTCTTACAATTTTCTCAAACAAAGAATCCAGCGCTTTAGAATCAAATCTCTTATCATAAAAAAGCTCAAATCTAACCATGACATTCTCCATATCATTTAGGCTTAAAAACATCTTTACTAACGCAATATTTGCTAACAAAGCAATCTTGACACATAGGCTTTAACGCCTTACATTTATAGCGACCAAATAATACAAATGCCTGATGCAATAAATTTAATTTATCCTTAAAAAGCTTTGTTAAATCGCTTTCTGTTTGTAATACATTATTGCTCTTGCTAAGACCTAGTCTATGAGAAACACGAAAAACATGTGTATCTACTGCCATATAGTTTAAACCTAAAAATTCTCCTAACACGACATTAGCACTTTTTCGCCCGACTCCATCTAACTTTACTAAATCCTCTTGATTATGTGGAATCTCGCCATGAAAATCACTCTCAACCCTCTTTGCCATAGATATTAGATTCTTTGCTTTCATATTAAAAAATGAAACAGATTTTATTATTTCCTTTAGCTCATCTATGTCTGCAATGCTTAATTCTTTCGTGCTTGGATATTTTCTAAAAAGCTCTGGTGTTACCATATTTACGCGTTTATCGGTGCATTGTGCAGATAACATGACGGCGATTAATAACTCATATATATTACTATATCTTAACTCAGTCTTTGCATGTGCATAATGCTCTAAAAAAAGTTCTTTTATTTCATTAGTTTTTTTACTCATCGCTAAATCCATTTAGTAGCATTAATTCCTCTATTTCCCCCATGCTATATCCAGCCTTCAATCTAGCGTCTATATTTGGAATCCTGCCTATGACATTAAACTCTCTAAAATTATTTAAAATTTCCCCTAGACTTCTTGTGTCATTTTCCTGCCTCATGGCAAAGTCAAGCCATTTAGCACCCCTTGATACATGACCTATCTCATCTCTTAAAATAATATCAAGACAATTTAGAATCCTATCTTTTAAAACATGAGTGCAAGATTCAATCTTAGCTCTAACAAAGGGATTTGCATCAAGACCCATAGCCTCCAGCCCTTTGTGAACCAATGCCATTCTGGATATTAAATCTCTACTTTTCTGCATGGCGTTAAATAAATTATCATGCACCACAAAGCTACCATATAAATATCCAAGCTCTTTTAGCAAAGATTCCAAAAGGCTAAAATGATATATTTCCTCAAATGTTAATTGCAAAAAATCTTTGTAATACTCTAAGGGGAGATTTCTAAAACGATACATAGCATCAAGCCCTAAATCAATCGCACTATACTCAATATGTGCTATGGAATGCAGAATCTTAGCAAGTGCGCTATTAGAATTTCCACCCTTTGGTCGTCTAGTCCGTGTGGGGTGTGCTATTTTGCAAATATTAGCATAAGAGGGATTTGCAATATCTAGCACACAACTGTTATGATTAAAATATATTGTGTCAATATCAATGCCTGATAATATCTCATATTTCTCTGCCAAATCACTGCTTTGCAATGCTCTAAATACTAATGTGAAAAACTCCACTTATAACCCCTCTCTAAGATTCTATCTTTCCAAATTTCCTATCTCTGGAACTAAACTCCTCTAAAATATCCTCTAGCTCCTCCTCGCTAAAATCTGGCCAAAGCGTATCTGTGAAAAATAGCTCCGCATAACTACACTGCCATAATAAAAAATTAGACAATCTCTTATCCCCGCCAGTGCGAATGATAATATCAACAGGTGGCATGGGATAGGTATCAAGATTAGATTCTATCCTGCTAAACATAGAATCTTTATCTAGCATTGCGACATCACTATCTTTTGCAATCTTGCAAAATGCTCTTACAATCTCATCTCTGCCACCATAATTTATAGCTAAAGTCTGAGTAATGGTAGAAAATCCTTTTGTATCATGTTTTAGCATCGCAATTTTATCTTGCAATCTTTGACTTAGCCCTGTCATATCGCCTATGGTATTAAAGCAAACTTTATGTTTTATATACATCTCCCTTTTAGATTTTAGATATTTATCCAAAAGGCTCATTAAAAAATCTACTTCAATTTTTGGACGTCCCCAATTCTCTGTCGAAAAAGCATATAACGTAAGATATGGAATCTGTAATTTAATACAAGCCTTAGTGATGGCAAAGACATTTTTAGCCCCAGCTATATGTCCTATTTTTCTTTGCTTACCCCTAGCCTTTGCCCACCTACCATTGCCGTCCATAGATATGGCTATATGTTTAACCGCATTCATTCAAATGGCTATCCTATAATCTTTGGAACGATAAAATAGCCATCTTGTGCATTTGGTGCATTATTTAATACTATATCTCTAACATCACTTGCCACTACGCAATCCTCCCTCATGGGCGTAGCAGAGCTGTGTTCTATATTAATCTTACTTGTATCGACTTCTTGCAGTGTATCCATGTATTTTATGATTCCACTTAGCTCTTCTTTAAAACTCTCTTTTTTAGACTCATCAATTTTTATCATCGATAATTTCTCTAATCTTTCTAGCAATACATCATCTACTTTCATATCATCTCCAATAAAGATTTCTCAATCACGCCATCAATGCCTATAAACTCACTTGACATTTTGTTGCAAAAACTACCAAAATCAATAAATGATAATCTCTGCATATCACGATAAGAATCTACCGCCGCTAAAATCTTAGAATCTAACAAATAATAATTTGCCAAAGACTGCGCAAACGCAAGCAATTTTATGCCATCTTGACTCATGCCAGAATCTAAAATAATAAACCTTGCATTGAGCTTTGCAAACATTAGTATAGCCGCATTTAAAGGCACATGACCGTCTGGTTTGCCAAATCTACCGTAATCTGTCATAGGGCTTAAGCTATATTCATTACCATAATCCATATAACTAAAAAATACTTTTTTATCAAATACAACGGCATAATCAATTTCATTTTCACATAATTGCTTTGCAAGAGAAAAGAAAGATTCAAGACTACTTTCATTTTGTATTCTAAAAAAGGCATAGCTACCTGCACCTAGCTTGTCGCAGTCCTTTATATTTGTAACTCTTACAAAATCTTTATCACAATGGAATCTACTAAAAATAATCATTAAGGCACCTAATCTTTATAAGGGCATAATTATAATAAAGATTTTTAAAAAAACTCTAGTTGAATTTTTGAAACACTTAATGTAAGATTCTATACAAAATAATTTGGCAAGGGAGATATATGGTTCCTTCACTCATTATGTTGCACCTTCAGGATAAGATTCCAAACGAAAGCACCGTTTTTGTAAAAGATAAGCTAAAGAAACTAGATAAGATGGGTCTAGCTAAGATTGTAGTAGGAATGCCAGCCCTAAAGCTAAATGATATAAATATCGTATTTTGGATTGGTAGCATTATGTTAGGTATATTTGGCGTTGGTCGTTTTATGATAGGGGATAGAATCATTGGCTTTTTAAAGCTATTTTTATTATTTCTATCCTACATGCTTCTTATTGTAGGCATTTTAGTAATATCTCAACCAAGCTATGGCACATTTGGATTGATACTTATGATAATGGGCTATATCGGAATACTTGCATGTATAGTGTGGTGGGGAATAGATATATTTCTAATCTCTGCAAAGGCAAGAAAACATAATCTAAATAAGATCTTAAGGCTTTTTCAATATTAGAAAATATTTAAGGTTTTAGAATGAAAGACTATGAGATAGCACAGCAAAGAAGGGAATCTTATTTGCAAGAATTAGTAGGAGAGGCACTTGGGAATCTAAATGATGAATTGCTAAGTGGATTGCAGGTTACGTATGTAAAATGCTCTCGTGGTAAGCACAGTGCGATTGTATTTATAGAGGCTACTAGCATAGATGATAAAGATATGCAGAAGATTCTAAAATCTTTTAACAAAGCAAAGACAATCATTCAAGAATATATAAAAAGCGTTAGCGGTTGGCACAATTGCCCTAAACTAACGCTTGAATTTGACAAGACACTGCAAACCCAAAATAATCTTGATAGAATCTTTGAAATGATTAATGCAAAAAAATCAAAATAGGTCTTGCAATGATTAGTGATTCTTTAAGAAGTCAAATTGCTTTATTGATAGAGAGCAATAACCTAAAGCTATATGATATTGAGTTTTTAAAAGAGGATTCTAACATGATACTTAGAATCTCTTTGTTTAAAAAAGGTGGCGTAAGCCTTGAGGATTGCGAGAATATAAGTCATCTCATATCGCCACTTTTAGATGTGGAATTACAAGATATGCCAAGCTACAACCTAGAAGTGAGTTCCCCCGGCATAGAAAGAGTGCTAAGACATGAATATCATTTTCTTTGTAGCATAGGGGATAAAGTTTCCATAAGAAAAAATGATAAAAGCATAATTAAGGGTATCTTAAGGAATTATACAAAAGATAATATTGAAGTAGAAATAGATAATAATATACAAATCATTCCATTAAAAGATTGTAAAAAAGTAAAAACATATTTTGAATGGAAAGATTTGTGAAAAATATCGTCTTGATAGGATTTATGGGAAGCGGGAAAAGCACCATAGCAAGGTTACTTGCAGACAAACTAGATAAAGCTACAATAGACAGTGATGATTATATCTCTAAAAATGCAAACCTTAGCATTAGAGAAATATTTAATATACACGGTGAAAAATATTTTCGAAAGTTAGAAAAAGATTTTATAGATAAATTTAGCAAAGAAAAAGATTTTATTATAGCCACAGGTGGCGGTATGCCAATCTTTAATGACATATCAACATTAGGTAATAGATTCTATCTAAAAGCAGATTTTGATAGGATTCTGCAAAGAATACAGGAGCAAAATGATTCTAAAAGACCATTGTTTGATAATATAGATAGGGCATACAATCTATACACAGAGCGACTTACAATCTATGAAAAACACTGCAATTACATAATAGATTCAAATACTACTGAAGAGATTATTGTGGAATCTATTTTAGAAAAGCTATATAAAGAAAGTTAGTATTTTACAAAATTAATAGCTAAGAAATATCCCATCTCCACCAAAGACTCATAACAAAAACTTACCCACCAACCTTTGCTCTTAAATTTCTGTAATTCTGACAGCCATTATCCAGTCCTGCTTCACATGCTAGGCTATACATTTGTAGTGCTTGCCCTGAGTTTTGCGTAATGCCTCTGCCCTGCTCGTATAATACACCTAGATTATTACAGCTACTAGCCACGCCGCCGATACATGCGGTATTAAAATATTGTGCCGCTAGACCATAATTTATCGGCGCACCCTCTAGTCCTTGTGCGTAAATATAACCTAGATTAGCACAGCCTACGACATCTCCTGCATTACAAGCGACATAGTTCATATCCACGGGATTTAGAGCGTTAATGTTGATTCCATACACATTACTAGCATTGCCTAGTAAGCCAAGATTATAACAACCAAGCTGACTTCCCGCATCACATGCAAAGCGATAATACTGCAATGCTTTATTCAAGTCTTTCGGCACACCAGAGCCATTAGCATACGCCCAGCCTATATTATTACACGCATCTACATCGCCACCCGCACAGCCTGTCATATACATCTCAGCTGCTTTTTGCTTATTATTCCCCATATCTGGCGCCTCATCATATATCATACCTAGATTCGCACACGCAGTTGGGTCGCCACCCGCACAACCTTTTTGATAATACTTTATCGCTTTTTGCGTATCACTTTGCACACCCGCACCATACATAAACATCACACCCACGCCAAAGCAACCCGCTGGATTACCCTGGTCGCATGCGGTATTAAACATATTGATGGCACTCTTATAGTCGCCTTTCCTTGCGGCTTCCACACCAGCATTTAGGGTAGCAGCGGCACTCTTTGGGTCAGAGAGGGCATTTTCTGTCTGGAAATTATCCGTGATATTGCTACCCGGCACTACATTGATATTTGTAGGGGGATTGTAGGGCATGGGCGGGATTCTAGGCGCATAGCTAATTGCCACATCGCTAGGAGGTGTCGGTGCTAGTTTTATGCCATTTGAGCTATCATCATACCACTGATAATTTGGATAGCTAGGTATGGTCTGTGGAGTCTGGCTTGGTGGCGGCGTATTATTATTAGAATCCTGTGGTCTGTTATTCGCCGGTGGTTGATAGTTGCCCTGCGGTGGGTATGGATATGGGGCATAATATGGTCTATCATAGTAATATTTTTCATAATATCTAGGGTCATAAGGGTCAAAATACCCGCCGTAATTCCTAGGGTCATAAGGGTCATATCTGTATGGATAGTAGTAGTCTGGCGGGTAGTATTCATAGCGAGGAGGAGGGGCTGGTTGATAGTATCTTGGGTCTCTTAAGTCATATCCGCCATTAGGGGGGACATTTGTAACCGGACCGCGGGCTATATTAGAATTTGTCGCATTGTTGTTATTCTGCGTATTATTTTGGTCGCCATCTGCGGCATGAGATAGCGATATGGATATACCAAAAAGCACGGGTAATAGCAACTTTGCACTCTTGTAAATGGAAAATTTTTCAAGCATGGAATCCTCTCACCACATAAAATTTAGATATAAAAGCAATTTATATGCCATGAATTATAAGTTAATTATACACTCTTTAGCAGTGTTTTTAGAATCTCAATGCCATCTGTATTGCTTTTAAGGTTAGGAGAAATAATCTTTTCACACACAGCACGTTCTGGGTGCGGCATGAGAGCATAGACATTTCTATCTTTATTACAGATTCCCGCAATCCTATCTGTGCTGCCATTTACCTCATCTACATACTTTAGCAGGACTTGATTATTCTCATATAAAGATTCTAAATCCTTTGGTAGTATTTGATAATTACCCTCGCCATGTGCTATGGGAATATGGATTTTTCTGCCTCTCTCATAGCATGAGAGCATACGATTATCATTATCGACTACCTCTAAGGCGGCATTCGTGGAGATGAATTTTAGATTCTTATTTCTCATTAAGATTCCGGGTAAAATCCTAGCCTCACATAGAATCTGAAATCCATTGCAAATGCCAAGAGTAATGCCACCATTATCGATATATTTCCTAAGGGCTTTCATAATCCTAGAATGCACGGCGATAGCCCCACATCGCAGATAATCCCCATAGCTAAAGCCCCCCGCCAAAACGGCTAGGCGCGTATCTTTAGGTAGGGAATCCTCTGTGTGCCATACATAGCTTACCTCATAGCCTTGCGATTTATAAAAATGATAGACATCATCATGGCAGTTTGTGCCGGGGAAATGCAGAACAGATACCATGCTAAACCTCTGTTATGTTGATTTTGTAATCCTGTATTATCTCATTTGCTAGGAAATCTTGGCATATCCTTTTTGCGTCCTCATGTGCTAGTGAGGGCGAGTTAGATTCTAATAAAAAACTAAATTTTCTATTAACGCTAAGATTTGATACCGCAAAGTCATGCGAACGCAACGCTCTAAGAATAGCTTTTGCCTCAGGATTCAAAACACCCTCTCTAGTGGATACCTCTACCTCTACATTGTATGTCATAAATGCCTCTTTTATGTGTTATAGCTAAGTGATTTTTGCATAAAGTTATTAAGGTTTGGTTATTTAAACAAAAATGCTTAATAAAAGAACCATGATGATTCCAAATACAGAAATGATTGTCTCTAACGCACTCCATGTTAGCAATGTCTGTTTTATGCTTAGATTAAAAAATTCCTTAAACATCCAAAAGCCAGGGTCATTTGGCAGGGATAAAATGACACTTCCAGCACCTATTGCAAGAACCATAAGTTCTACATTTACACCACTAGCAAGGCTAAGAGGCTTTACTATCGCAGCAGCGGTTATAGCAGCCACAGAAGCAGAGCCTAGTGCTATGCGAAGCAGGGCAGCTATAAACCATGCGGCAATGAGTGGGTGAAAGCTTGATTGATTAATGAAATGTGAAATGTGATTACTTAATCCGCTATCTATCAAAACCTGCTTTAAAACGCCGCCACCTGCAATAACCAACAAAATCATGGCAATGGTTTTTACACCAGATTCCAAACTTTGAGAAATTTCTTTCATATTTTTGCCACGTCTAAGACCTAGTGTATAAATGGCTATGCAAATGGCAATGATTAATGCCACATTCGGACTTCCTAAAAACTCTATAATGTCATATATTGTTGTTTGATGAAATTCCTCACTTGAAAACTGCTTTATAAATGTAGCCATTAGCATTAAAATTACAGGGATTAAAGCACTAATAATGCTTATAAAAAATGATGGCAGCTCTTCTTTATTTTTATGCTCTAAATCGCTAAAAGAACTTATTCCACCCTTAATATCCTTTACAAAAGAATAAAATACAGGTCCTGCTAGAATGAATATCGGAAAAGCAATGATGCACCCATAAAGCAAAATTAGCCCGACATCAGCACCAAGTGCTCCTGCTATTAATACGGGTCCTGGGTGTGGTGGCAAAAATCCGTGCGTTACAGACAGTGCGGCAGCCATTGGGATTCCAGCTTCTAGTGGATTAATATTAAGTTCCTTTGCTATGGTAAAAACGATAGGAATAAGTAAAATAAATCCAACCTCATAAAATAGCGCAAAACCCACAAGAGAACTAGCAATGCAGACACTCCAGCGGACATTTTTAGCACCAAAGTTATCAATGACACTCATGGCAATCCTTTGTGCAGCACCGCTATCTGCCATTAACTTCCCTAGCATTGCACCTATGCTTAAAATAATGGCTAGTCCTCCTAGTGTATCTCCTAGTCCCTTTGTAATGCTAGATGAAATCTTTGATATATCCATGCCTAATGCTAGGGCTAGTAGCATTGCAGTAAGTAGCAAAGATAAAAAACTATTTAGCTTAAACCTCACAATTAATACAAATAAGAATCCTATGCCACATACCAAAAAAATGGGGTCTAAAATATCTCTTGAAATCATAATTGCTCCTCCTGTAATGTAAATTCATCTTGCAATTTCTCATAAATGATATCTTTATGTAATGCCGTTATTTGCCATTGGTTCTCCTAGTAGCATCCGTATTTATATAGGTCTAAAGAATCGCGACAATAATCATAATTTAGTATATCTTCAATGTGAGATAAAATCATTGGGCAGCATTGCAGCCAGTAGAAATGTGAACGTAAAAGATAAAAAACGATTCTTATATTTCATGAATATTACAAATAACCATCCTATGAAATATATTATGGAAATTGCCACTATAACCCCATCTTTAGTAATAGTCATGACTGCTCCTGTAATGTATAAATTTGTGTAAATTCATCTTGCAATTTTTCATTAATGCTCTCATAAATGTCAAATAGCTTCCTATATGTCTGCATATTCTCTTTATTTGGAGAGTAGATTCTCTCATAGCCCATATCATTATCTAATCTTTCTATGATACCCTTAGACATAAAGCCTAGCATAGCGGCACCATAGGCTACACCCTCGCTATTTTTTGGCAGAATAATATCATGCTCTAAAATATCGCTTAATATCTCAATCCAAAGGCTAGATTTGGTAAAACTGCCGCTTACCCTTATGCTTTCCACTTTCTCAAAACCGCTAAGCACTGTAAAGATTGATTTTAATCCAAAGCAGATTCCCTCCATCACTGCCCTTATTAAATGCGGCTTTGTGTGCTTTAGAGATAGTCCAAAAAACATTCCTCTAAGAGTGCTATTCCAATAAGGTGCCCTCTCACCTGTGAAAAACGGCAGAGACAAAAGACCATCGCTACCTGCCTTTATCTTTGCAGCCTGACTTGTCATTATCTCATAGGCATTGGAATCATGTGTGCTATCACAGATATTATCCCTTAGCCATCTTAGTATGATTCCACCATTATTAATAGCACCACCTACTATCCATGTATCTGGGAATAGATTGTAGCACCACGTCCGTCTTTTACTATCCCATTTTGCACCATTAGATACCATTCTAACCGCACCGCTAGTGCCTATTGTAGCACTAATCTGCCCTGGCTTAAATGCACCTATGCCTAGATTCACAAGTACACCATCGCTAGAGCCTATGATGATTTCTGTATCACTAGAGACATGTAACTCTTTTGCCAAACCCTCATCTATCCTAGCGCTAAATGTAGTTTCTACCACCTCTGGCAGATAGCTAGAATCTAGTCCTAAAGATTCTAAAATCTCACTATCCCATTGCAATTTATTAGCATTATACAATCCGCTAGCACAGGCACAGGATTTATCAATGCACCAAAGATTTGTGAGATTCTCAAAAATATAGTCTTTTAAGGAATATAGTCTAGTTATGTTTAGATTCTTATCATGGTTTTTAAACCACAGCATTTTGAAATACGGATAGCAGGAATGAGGGGGACAACAAGTCTTATCATAAAATATTTGTGCCTTTTTAGAATCACTATTAAATTCTCTTACAATCTCAGCACTGCGACTATCTGCCCATGTTATCATATTGCCAAGAAATTCACCTTTCTTTTTTGCTAACATAAAGCTGTGCATAGCAGTGCTTAGAGAGATTCCAAGCACACTCTTATTTAGCTTCTTTAAATGCAGTGAGACTTCTTTTATTACATGCTTCATTTTCTCATAGATTAATACATGATTCTGCTCTGCATAGCTATTTTTTGGAATCTCTAAAGGATAAAACTCATCTGCATAGCAAAGCAACTTCCCGCCACTATCATAAGCCGCCGCTCTAACGCCGGTAGTGCCTATATCTACGCCTATAAAAACAGGTAAATCCATATATCCCCCTAAATATATTTTGTATTACACTATCAAATATATTTTAAAACACATATTTTTTATGCAAAATATAGAAACTCTTTAATTTTACAATGTTTAGAATCTAAACTAAAATACAACAAAAAAGGTAAATTATGATAATAGCATTCTTTGATTTTGATGGCACGATTACAAGAGGAGATTCATTTGCTTTATTTCTAAAATTTATTTTGGGTAAAAAATTTTATATCAAAGTCCTAGCAAATATACATATCTTAGCGGGATACAAGCTAGGATTGATAGATAATAATAGAGCAAAAGAGCATTTTCTAAAAGCATGTCTAGGTGGCATGTCAGAATCTTTTTTGAAAAAAAAATGTGATGAATTTGTAGATACATTGCTTAATTTTTGTAAAAAATCTGCACTGGAAAAAATAAATTGGCATATAAATAACGGACATGAGGTGGTTATGGTATCTGCAAGTTTTGAGGAATATCTGCGTCCGCTTTGTAACAGACTTGGAATCTCGCTATTTGCCACGACAATGGAAGTAAAAGATTCCATAATCACAGGTAATTTTGCAAAAACAAATTGCTATGGCATTCAAAAAGAAATCCGCATTAAAGAGAAATACGACCTAAGCAAATATGAAAAAATCTATGCCTATGGCGACACAAGAGGCGATAGAGAAATGTTAGCACTCGCTAGTGAGAATCTCGCATTTTTCAGGGTGTTTTCATAATTCATTAAACCCCACCATATCTTAGATTCCTATCTGTGCCTAAAAATTTCTTCATTCGCTCAAAGCTATTTAGTGCATTGATATATGCCTTTGCGGTTGCCTGCAGAGTATCCAAATCCTTGCCATGCCCTATTAACGCACTGCCACTATTCTCAAATTCCACTTTCACCATGACACTAGCCATAGCGTCCTTGCCCATGCTAACCGACCACACCTTGTAGTCAAGCAACACGCCACTAACATTACATACCCGCTCGATAGCCCGCAGAATGCTATCCACCGCACCATTGCCAAGCGCGCAATCACAATGTGCCACTCCATCTCTGACTACCTTTAATGCCGATAGATGTGCACCATTACTTGCCGTGCTACAATGCAGAGATTCTAATACAAATACCTGTGGAATGGTATTTGTCTCCTCGCTTAAAATCGCTACAATGTCATCATCATAGACATTCTTTTTCTGGTCGCAGATAAGCTTGAATTTCTCAAACGCACTATTTAGCGCCTCACTACTTAGCTCATAGCCTAGCGCACTTGCCTTATCTTTAAATGCCGCCCTGCCACTGTGCTTACCTAATACTAGATTCTCATTATGCACTATGCCTATATCACTTGGCTTCATAATCTCATAAGTTTCCCTATGTTTTAGTATGCCATCTTGATGTATGCCGCTCTCATGGCTAAAAGCATTTTTACCCACGATAGCCTTATTTGGCTGCGGCGTGATGCCCGTGATGTCGGCGACTAGCTTACTTGTGCGATAAATCTCTGTAGTATTGATATTGCTATCAAGTCCGCCGTATTTTTCAAACATATCCTTGCGCGTTTTTAGAATCATCACGATTTCCTCAAGCGCACAATTCCCCGCTCTCTCGCCTAGCCCGTTAATCGTGCATTCAACCTGCCTTGCACCATTGATGATTCCATAAATAGAATTTGACACCGCCTGCCCTAAGTCATTATGACAATGCACGGATAAAATCGCCCTATCCCCTATGTAATCATGCAAAGTTTTTATAATCTCTCCCATCTCGCTTGGCAGACGATAGCCCACGGTATCTGGCATATTTAACGTCTTTGCTCCCGCCTCAATAGCGGCAAGTGAGATTTCTTTTAGAAACTCAATGTCGCTACGACAGGCATCTTCACAGCTAAACTGCACATCATCGCAAAAGCTACTTGCATGTCTTATACTCTCTTGTGCCAGTTTTAGCACCTCATCTGGCTTTTTCTTAAGCTTGTATTCCATGTGTATAGGTGAGGTAGCTAAGAAAAGATGAATACGGGATTTTTTGGCATGCTGCAAAGAATCTCTTGCCTTTAAAATATCGGATTCTACACAACGCGACAAAGAACATACGCGACTTTTACTAAGCACTCTTGATATTTGGCTAATAGATTCAAAATCGCCCTCACTACTTGCCGCAAATCCCGCTTCTATAACATCTACGCCTAGCTTTTCTAACTGTGTAGCTATTAGGACTTTTTCCTCGATATTCATAGAGGCACCAGGACTTTGCTCACCATCTCTCAGTGTAGTATCAAAAATAATAATTTTATTCATTGTGTCTTCCTTATGCGTAAAAGTAAATATGACTAAATCTAACCTCAAAAATGATAATAAAACTTATAGTGTGCTTAACGCACACAGGAAGTATAGGAGGAGTGAAAAAAGAATATTGTGTATAAAAAATTTCCTAAATAAAACAAACACAACATATCCTAGAGTAAAATATTTACTTTATCTTACATTAATTTAGCAAAAGATTCCAAAACAACATAATATAATTTAGGAAAATACTAAATTAAGTAACAATTCGTAATCTTATGGAATCACGAATGATTAAAGGAATATAAAAACTAAAACGTCCTTTTAAGCAAGTTATCTACTCTCAAAATTGTCGTTAGTCTATCTCCTTGTTTTGCAATGCCATATAGAAGATTCTCCTGCTCGTTGAATGTATCAGGGATTGGGTCAATGTAGCTTTCATCTATGCGGATAGCCTCTGTTAGCTTGTCTATAACAAAACCTGCTATTTCATCATTATGATTGACTACCAAATATCGCGTATCCTTATCCTGCTTTGCGACTTGAATGCCAAACTTCAATCGTAAATTAATCAGCGGATAGACATTTCCACGTAGATTAAATACACCCATGACATAGTTAGGAGTGCCTGGTACTCTAGTGTAGTCTATGGGCTTTATAATCTCTTTTACATTTAAAATTGGGACTGCAAACTCCTCTGTGCCGACCACAAAGCCGATTAATTGGACAATGTTTTCAGAATCGCTATGGAGATCTCCATTATCCTGCCCTTGTTGCTGCTTTGCTAGGACGTCTTTTAGTGCTTTATTATCCATGATTATTCTCCAACTTGCAAGTTAATATTTCGTTTCACGACATTTAGCAAATACTCTGGCGTATAAGGCTTAGTAATATACTCTGTCATGCCAGATTCCACGCCACGCATTCTATCTGTTTTGCTAGTCCTGCTTGTAACGGCGATGAGGGGTAGATTCTTAAATCTATTATATTTCCTTACCTCACTAGCAAATGTGTAACCATCCATTCTAGGCATCTCTATGTCTACTAGCACAGCGTCTAAGTCATAATCTCCGCTTTTTACAATCTCTAACCCCTCTAGTCCATTACTAGCCTCTAGCACGGTAATGCCTAGCGGTTTTAGACATTTTTTCATAATCGTCCTATCGGTATTGCTATCATCTATAGCTAGGACGATATAATCACTCGGTGAATTTTTCACCTTTGCCGCATTGCTCTGAGAGACAAGATTATTTACACTTACTTTAACTTCCTTTGCCATCTCCATCATGGCAGCCACATCGGCTATAAGCGTAATCTTACCATCACCTCTAACGGTAGCCCCAGCTATGCCCTCCGTGCCTTTGAGATAATAGCCTAGAGACTTTATAACAACCTCTTCTTGTCCTATGAGATAATCTACGATGACGCCAATCTTTTGCTCAGCCAATCCGATAATGACGACATATACCTCATTGAGACTATCAAGGACAGAATCAACGCTAAAAATATCCGCCAATCTCACCAGACTTAGCACCTCATCACGTAATCTAAGGACACTCTTACCATCGACAGTATAAATCTCCTCCTGCGATACACGCACGGTCTCAAGCACAGAGCTAAGTGGAATGGCATAATACTCCTCCTGCACCCCTACAAGAAGTGCCTGCATAATGGCAAGAGTTAGTGGAATCTTTAGTTTCTGGGTCGTGCCTACACCCTTTTCAGAATCTATCTCGATGATACCATTTAGCTTTTCGACATTAGTCTTAACAACGTCCATACCTACACCACGACCACTTACATTCGTAATCTGTGCAGCGGTAGAAAAGCCGGGGCGGAAGATGATTCCAAAAGCTTCTTTATCCCCCATGCCCTCAGCCTCTTTCTCGCTAATAAGACCTTTCTCTATTGCTCTTTGCTTTAAGAAATCCGCATCAAGACCCTTACCATCATCTTTTATCTCAATGACAATATGGTTGCCTTCATTGTATGCCTTTAGCTCGACTTTACCTACCTCACTCTTACCATTTGCCTTTCTAACATCAGGCGTCTCTACCCCATGGTCGCAGGAATTTCGTATAATGTGTATGAGTGGGTCCCCGATTTCCTCAACGATGGATTTATCTAGCTCGGTTTCCTCACCGCTTATCACAAGGTCGATATTCTTACCTAGCTCACGGCTAAGGTCTCTTACCATTCGTGGAAATTTACTAAATACCTTGCCGACAGGTAGCATACGAGTTTTCATAACGGCAAGTTGTAAATCTGTAGTAACAGTGCTAATAGAACCTACGACTTGATTTAGCTCCTCTAGGAACTTCTCCCCATCATATCTCTCCTCGACATCGCCGTAGATTCTAATCAATCTATTCTTGCCAAGCACCAATTCCCCGATGAGATTCATTAAGTGGTCAAGTCTCTTAACATCGACACGCACAGTAGGCTCGACTGCCACAGATGGCGATTTTTGCGCTCCATCGCCACCTTTTGGCGCTGCCTTTGGTGCAGGTTTTGGTGCTGCGGCTTGAGTAGCGGCAGGTTTTTGGGCAGCGGGAGCGGCTCCAGATTCAGGTGCTTTTGCAGCTTCCTCTTTTTTCTTTTCTTGTCGTCTTTGCTTATCCTCTGCCTGTCTTTGCGTAAGAAGTCTTTGAATCTCTGCTTCTACTTCCTCAGCAGTCATATTAGCATAATTTGGCTCTGGCTCACTCTCAGCATTAGCCGCAGGTGCCTCGGCGGGAGTAGAATCTGCGGCTTTAGCATCACTTGCTTGTGAATCTGGGCTAGATTCCGCACTTGCAGATTCTGTAGCACCCTCTGCAGGTGCCTCGGCTGGCGCATCGCTTACTGCCTCGCCCTTAGAAATAGCCTGCAATCTACGCACACAATCGCTAACATCTATGCCGCTATCTGCGTCTGTGCCATTATCTCGTATAACGTTTAGCAGGGCTTTCATGAGGTCTATGGATTCCAAAATTACGTCCATGACATCAGGAGTAATCTTTAGCTCTCCTCTACGTGCTTTGTTTAGCACGTCCTCCATGTTATGCGTCAAATGTGTCAAAACATCAAAATTCAAGAAAGAGCTAGAACCCTTTATGGTGTGTGCCACTCTAAAGATTCTGTTAAGCAAATCTAAATCTTCTGGATTATTTTCTAACTCGACTAAGTCTTGGTCAAGCTGCTCGACCATCTCGAAAGCCTCGATTAGAAAGTCCTCCATTATCTCTTGCATTTCATCATTCATAAGCACCCTTTAATTAAGTTTTGACAAAGATATTGCATTATAACACAAAAAGATAGCTACTCTATGATTTTTGATATCTCATCATAAAATGTCTGCGCATCGAACTTCACTAAATACGCATCTGCTCCTATATCTAAGCCCTTTTGCTCACTTATCTTATCGCAAATGGAGGAGTTAAAAATGAGGGGTATAGATTGGAATCTAGAATCATTTTTGACATTCTCAGCAAAGTGGAATCCGTCCATTTTAGGCATTTCAATATCTGATACGATAAGACGCAAATATGATACAACACTGCTATTATGCTTCTCATAGAGGTCCTCTAGCACCTTCAAAGCCATCTCGCCATCATGTGCCTCTATGACGCTAAAGCCCATTTTCTTTAAATTACTTTTCAAAAGAGACCTTGCTATGGTGCTATCATCTACGATTAGCACATTACCACTAAATTTCTTCTCTATAGTCTCCAACTCTCTTTTATCTTTCATATCATCATACAAGTCTAAATCATCTACTATGCCCTCTAAGTCTAGGATTAGTAATGTTTTTCCTTCCTCGATTTGCGTTGTGCCTGTGATTTTACCACGCTCGACATTGTAGTGATTTGAGCTAAATTGTGCGGCTTGGACTTTATTCCACCCTATGCGACGTATGAGTTTTGCCTCATGCACAACAAAGCCTATGCGGAGATTATTAAACTCAGCGATGATGACACGCTTTTTATTCTGCTCTATCTTTGCCTCTCTCTCTTTAATCTTTAGCCATATAGCCAAATCCACAAGCGGGATAATATCACCACGCAAATCAAATAATCCAAGCACATAATCAGGACTATTTGGCATCTCAAAAATCTCTTCTGGCATTTGTATAATGCTCTGCACCTTTACCACATTTATGCCGTAGATTCCCTCATAGAATCTATCATCTATCATTTCGTTGATTCTAAAATCAATCAACACAATCTCATTAGAAGAAATTCTCGTTTTTATATCATTCTTTTCCATTTAAAACCTCTATCCTACCATGTCGCAAGGTTAGATACAATTTATCAAGATAACACGAATTAAGCGAATTATACACTATATTATCAACCGACATATTCATACCTAAATGAAAATGTCCCTCAATAATGCAGAATCTATGTCGCAAGTCTGCATTACTAGAAGCTATGGGATTTAGAATAAAGTGCTTATAGGTATCAATCCTATCTTTCATGAAATCCTCGAAATCCTGTCTAAAAAATGAGAATCCATAAATATTTCGAGCATTGATTCTAGCAGAAACCCTCTCATAAACGCGTCCGAAGCTAACTTTATCTAAGATTCTAAAAAAACTCATCACAAAAGGATTATATAGCAGACGCCTATAAAGATTATAAAAGTTACTAATCCAAAGGTCGCCATGTGCGAGTATGCAGGTATGATTATCATAGCTATTCATGACAATGGGCTGTGTGTAATATGGAAATATTTTAATATTTTTTTCGTTACATATTTTCTCACTATATTTTTTAATACGATGAGACCATAGCTTTTTGAGATAGAAATCATGATTGCCCTCTAGGAAAAATATCTCATGATTACAGCTTAGATGACTTATCATGTTGATTAAATCCGCATTTTCACAAATGCTAGAATCTACCTCGCCTAGCAGAAAATGAAATATATCTCCCATGAAAAAAATCTGGCAATTATCTGGAATGTTTGCTAGGAAATCAAGAAATGCATTATCTGCTACCTTGAAGTGAGAATCTGCTATGAATATCGCATTTTCCTTTATCATAGAATCATGTAGGAGGGTCATGTGGGAATCCTATGCCGGTGTCAATGTGAGTAAATTAATTTCACGTCTTTTAAACAATCTCATAGGCATTCCCCACCAGCCCACACCTCTACTAATAAATATTTGAGATTCCCTATCCCCATGTCTAAACTTATGCAATCCATCTACAAATGGTTGGTCTAATAGCACTAGATAGTCAAATGGAAATAACTGCCCTCCGTGAGTGTGTCCGCTTAATATAAGAGATATGTCTTGATTGCTAAGATATTTAATAATCTTTGGCTGATGCGATAATAATATTGTGGGGAAATTACTATTTACATTTTTTAGTGCCTCGTCTAAATTAGGTGCTAATGGTGTATTTCTAAAGGCTGACATATATCCAACTACATCTGCTATGCCACTAATATTTATGCCTATGTTATTTAAGGTGATGCTTTGATTTAGCAATGTATTTATGCCCATTGATTTGAGGGAATCTAGAATCTTATACACATCATAGTGATATTCATGATTGCCAAGCACATAGTAGATTCCATACTTTGCTCTCAATCTACCTAGCTCATTTACAGAATCTTTCACTATGTCGTAGTAGTTATCCACAACATCGCCACCTAGGGCAATAATATCTGCATTCAAGCCATTTACATTATCTACTAGACTTGCTACCTTGCCTTTATCCATGAGGACATCTATGTGCATATCTGTTAGCAAAGCGATATTAATGGATTCTTTAAGACCTTTTATAGCGATTTCCTGCCTTGATATAACATGCTCTTTTGAGTTAATATAAAAGCTTAAAACGCTAAAAAATGCTATGAAACAACAAGAAATAATGGAAATCCAAAAGCTAAGTTGATACAAAGTGAGACTACCAAAGAATCCTAGAATCACCAATCTAACAATTAAAGCAATCACACAAACACAAAAGGCTATCCAGAAAATCCCTATGCTACTAGATAATATAGTGTATAAAACAGGATTGATATTAGTATGATATAGCTTTAGAAATATTATAATAAATAGCATGTTACATATAATAATTGCTTTTCCAAAATGCCTAATGATGGGATTATCAGAAAGATTTCTAAACAAAACAAAGTATATAAATATATGCATAGCAACTATTGCTACAAAAAATACAATCCTCACACCAATACTCATAAATCCTCTTTACATTTCATTTTGTAATATTATCATGTTTATTATTAAGTATAAAGAAATCAACATAGACACACAATTACACTCAATCATAACTATGCAAACACTCTTAACAACTTACCATATAGAATCTGGAACTTTTAGAAATGTGATGCAATTAGAATGATTTTATCTTTGGTCTTGATTCAAATAAGCATTAAATATAGCACATTTAGACACTATTCAAACATTACTATCAAAAGACTAAATAAACAACGAATTCACACTTTCATTATGATAGATTCTACGCACGACTTCGGCAAAAAGCGGGGCGACAGAGAGAATCTTAATCTTGTCGCACTTCTCTCTTAATGGTATAGAATCACTTAATACAACCTCATCTAGCACACTCTCCTCAATCCTCTTGTAAGCCTCGCCACTTAGCACCGCATGCGTACCTACTGCCATAACGCTACTAGCCCCCCTATCCTTTAGCGTAGCAGCCGCCTTGCACATAGTCCCTGCGGTATCTATCATATCATCGATTAATATGACATCTTTGCCAGACACATCTCCTATGATATTCATCACCTCGCTTACATTTGCCCTCTCTCTTCTCTTATCTACGATAACTAAGTCAAGTCCTAGCTGATTGGCAAAATACCTAGCCCTAGCCACGCCGCCTATATCGGGACTTGCGATGATTGGATTTTTTAGCTTTTTATGCCTTATATAATCTCTAAAAACGATTGCTCCATAAAGATTATCCACCGGCACATCGAAAAATCCCTGAATCTGCCCTGCGTGTAAATCCATCGTTATAATGCGATTTATCCCCGCACTTTGCATTAGATTTGCCACTAGCTTGGCACTTATTGGCACCCTCGGGGCTGCCTTTCTATCCTGCCTTGCATAGCCAAAGTATGGAATCACGGCGTTTATGGAGTTAGCACTACTTCGCTTAAAGGCATCTGTCATGATGAGTAGCTCCATGAGATTATCATTAGTGGGGGCACATGTGGGTTGCACAATGAAGACATCTTTGCCTCTTACAGATTCGCTTATCTGCACACTAATCTCCCCATCGCTAAAACGTGTAATATTCGCATTTGATAGAGTGCATTCTAAATTATGTGCCAATGCATTGCTAAACTCCCTGTGTGCATTCCCGCTAAAAATCTTAAAGCCTTTCATCAAAATCCCTTTGGAATCAAAATATGTAATTTTCCTAACATTATACTAGAGTATGCTATGATTCCATATAAAGATAAATTAAGGACTTTATTTGCTTAGGGTGTTGTGTTTTTTTGCGGTTTTTGGATTATTGTTTGCAGAAGATTCTATGGATTCTATAAAGGCATTCACAGAGCCAAAGAGTGCTAGGATAGTCTCTGTAAAAAATGAGGGTAAAAGTCAGATTATAAAAGTATCTTTTGATGATAGTGCTAAGATGATAAAAGGCGAGAGTGGATTTATACTGCGGGATTTAGGCTCTTATGAGGCGATAGTTGGCAGTGTTGAGGTGCTAGATAGCAAGGAGGGGAGTGCTTCTTGCATTGTAAAGCCCTTTGTAGAGCTAGAGCAGAAATTCCTCCCAGAGCCACGATTACAGCCAAAAGAGGGTGATTTAGTGCTATTTCGGCAGTTTAATGACAAGGCATTTATCATCGCACCAAACGAGGCTACTTACAGAAAGATAAGAGATTCTTATGGCTATATTAATTTTATTAATTCCGACTTGCTTATGGGATTTCTAAATCAAAGAGGCAAATATGACCCCACAGAGAAAAATCTTCCCATTGCATGCAGTCAATATGGCGCGGGACTACTTTTCATCGCAGGTAGCAAGGAAGTGGCAGTGATAGATTGTCAAAACATGTCTAGGCTAACCAAATACGCTATGGATATGGATAAATCAGAGCCGCAATCACCTTTCTATACACGTGTGAATTTCGAAGGCGGAGGCAGCCTCACATACTCCCTATCCTCTAAGAAAAGCAGACAATATTATGAATATTATGATGGGTTTATAGATAAATTGCAAAAAAGCCCAAAAAAATAATATCTAATTAAGATAAAATCACATTTTATCTTAACATTTGGGTTGCGTCATGGTTGATTATGGCATTAAGTTTTGGTCAAACGATGATTTCATCATTGATGATGGCGTCGTGAAAGTGAATTATAAATCCAGACCCGCACTCATAGATATAGTAAAAGAGGTGCGAGAGAAGGGATACAGAGGTCCTTTACTAATTAGATTTCCACATTTGATTGACAATCAGATTACAAAAATGTATTGTGCCTTTGAGAATGCGATTAATGAGTATCATTATCGTGGGAAATTTAAGGCAGTCTTCCCGCTAAAAGTCAATCAAATGCCAAATTTTATTCTCCCTATGGTTCGCCTTAGCAAGGATAAGCATTATGGACTAGAGGCAGGTAGCAAATCAGAGCTAATAGTCGCTATGGCTTATACAAATATGGATAGTCCCATTACCGTAAATGGATTCAAAGATAAGGAGATGATAAGCCTGGGCTTCATCGCTGCGAATATGGGGCATGATATAACGCTTACCATAGAGGGCATCAACGAGTTAAAAACCATCATTGAGGTCGCTAAAGAAATGTGTGAGCCATATCCTAATATCGGGCTTCGCATACGACTGCATAGTGTCGGCACGGGAATCTGGGCAAAGAGCGGGGGCATTACTAGCAAGTTTGGCTTGACTTCCACAGAGTTGCTAGAGGCTATGAAGATGCTAGAATCTAGTGATTTACTGCATAAATTTACAATGATTCACTTTCATATTGGCAGTCAGATAAGCGATATTTCCCCGCTAAAAAAGGCTATAAGAGAGGTGGGAAATATCTATGCCGAGCTTCGTAAAATGGGTGCCTCTAACCTTAAATCCGTGAATATCGGAGGCGGTTTAGCCGTGGAGTATGCCCAGCATGAGGCGATGAACTGCAGAAATTATACATTAAATGAATTTAGCGGTGATGTCGTCTTTAGCCTTAAAGAAATCGCTAGGAATAAAAATGAGCTAGAGCCAGATATTTTTATAGAATCAGGTCGCTTCATCTCTGCCTCACATGCGGTATTAATAGCACCCGTGCTAGAGCTATTTAGCCAAGAGTATGATGAGCAAGCATTAAAGCTAAAGGATTCTAACCCTCCGCTTGTAGCAGAGCTAAATGATTTGTATAACTCAATCACAGAAAAAAATGCCATAGAATATCTACACGATAGCCTAGACCACATGGAATCTTTGCTAACGCTTTTTGACTTAGGCTATATCGACTTGCAGGATAGGAGCAATACAGAGGTGCTTGTGCATTTGATTATCAAAAAAGTCATACAGCTACTAAAGTATAAAAATCACAATGAGATTCTAAAAATACAAGAGAGTGTGCAGGAGAGATATTTGCTAAATTGCAGTTTCTTTCAAAGTCTGCCAGATTATTGGGGACTTCAGCAGAGCTTCCCTGTCATGCCGCTAGATAGGCTAAATCGCCGTCCCACAAGGGCAGCTAGCCTCTGGGATATTACATGTGATAGCGATGGTGAGATTAGTTTCAATCCAAAAACCCCGCTATTTCTGCATGATGTAGATGTATCAAAGGAGGAGTATTTTCTAGGATTTTTCCTTGTTGGTGCATATCAGGAGGTGCTAGGCATGAGGCATAATCTTTTTACGCACCCAACGGAGTTTAGCGTCATATTTGATGATGATTTAAACAAGGGCTATGAGATAGAGAATCTGCTAGAGGCACAAACGATTGTAGATGTGCTAGATGACTTAGACTATGATACTAAGGAGATAGAGAGAATCTTAAAGCAGCACATAGAGGATAGCGATTTAGACATTGAGGCAAAGAAAGTCGTGCTAGGCAAACTCTATGTCATGCTATCGGAGAATGGTTATCTAAGGACGATAGGGCAGCAAGATGATGGAAATTAGATTTTCTTTACTATATACACTTGAGTTAGCAATGTTAAAAAATAAAATTATAACTCACCATAAAAAATCACAAAAAGACAGAAAAAGCATATTCAGCAAATTACGTGTGTATATAAAAATAGCAGAAAATCCAATTGCAAACATGCTAGAAAGAAGCATAAAGGCATTTGTCTAAGGAATCTGCATATTAGATTTATAGGAATTTAATCATAAAATAGAGCGTTATTAAAAAGCAAGAAAATGCCTTTACATAAAAAACTACTTGCAAAGAATAACTTTATAAAAAGTATTCAAATAGCACACTGGAAAAATGTATCGTAGATAGTCTAATATGCAAATAATATCCTTATTTAAGAAGTTTTTAATGGCAAAAGTGGATAACACCTAATAGAATGCCACAATCTCACCTCGCTGGAGTGAGTTGTATCTATATAGATTTTCAAAGCACACAAAAGATTCTTCATATTCATTCGGAATGAAAAATTTAAGTCATCTTGAGCGCAACAAAACATCTACATAGAATCTAGATTCCAAAGATTTACAAAGAGATTCTAAAAACTCATAAAAGATTCTGAAGCGTAGAATCGCGCGATGTTTCGTTACGCTCAATATAACGTTCGCTTTCTGAGCCAAAGACGAAGAATATTTTTCTATTTTTTTCATGATGTCTTTTTGAGAACCTGGTTTTAATACTGATTCCATATCACACTGGCAGAATCTTTGGAATCCCAAGACGAAATTAGAGAATATAATTGCGACCAATTTTCATTTTTATGATAGCTTTATGTTTGCCCCAAGGGGCAAATAGTAAAGTTATCCATTATGAGTAACTAATTTTTTTTTATTAGGAGTTTTTTATGAAAATAGGTATATTTGACACAGACAAAATGAGTCCCGAGGAGCTAAAGGAATTTTATGAAAACGTAATGCCCTTGTTAGAGCTAGAGGACGAAGAAGTATCCTTTACCATATGAAAAGATGAAGCCGAAAAGTATGAGTATATGCACGCCGATTATTTGTTTCCAGATATGTATTTAGCAAGAATCAAATATGGCCCCAACCGCCCAGCATTCGAGGGAGAGGAGGATTTTGAATAGGATATATTGAGTTACGTTTTTTCAGATTTTCAGACAAATAAAAAAATTCCGTATATTATAATATATGCGATTATTAACTAATCCACAATCTATGAAAAAAGTCTAAGACAAAGAGCTTAGACTTGCAAATACAAAATTTTAAATCACAAATTACAGATAAGTGGATATGAGAAAAATATGAAATCATCCCACAAGCAAGAAAATACTTACTTATCAAGTTAAGATAGATGAAATATTTAACTATTAATGTAATAGAAATTTAATAGAAAAATACAGACATATCTATCATAATTTTTCTTAGTTTAGATTTTTCTATTCAGAATCGCATAAGAGCCTCCACCCATAATTAAAAGTGCAAGGCAGGGCATGATATACAAAAGCTGATGCTCAATAACCCAGCCGCCAGTATTATCAAGCGATAAAACATTAAATCCATACAAGCTATAAATCGCTATTAGCATTGTGAAAATCTCCACAAGTGCCGCAATACGCACACGATAGCCTATGATAATAAGAATCGGTGCTAGAATTTCTCCCACATACACGCCATAAGCCATAAAAGATGGTAATCCTCTAGCTTCCAATAGCTTTATTACACCATCAACGCCATTTATGAGTTTAAAAATACCATGAAAAAGCATAAGACCACCCACACATAGACGCAAAATTAGCTTTCCTAAATTTTCTGTAATCATTAAGAATCCTTTTATGCAAATTCTCCTAGATTATACATAAATTTTAGTTTTTAATATTTTTTATTCATAGTTTTGCAAATCCAAATTCACAAAAACCCCTTCATAGTCGTATTATAAGGTTTTGCAATCTTTAATAAGGAATTGATAAATTGCCCATCTTTCCTTATCCAAAGGGCATAATCGCACACAATGATGATATGCCTTTTAGCGCGACTAACTGCTACATTTAGTGTAAAAAGTGCAATTCTGTTATTAGAATCTGTCATGTATTGGCTAAATTTCACAGGCGATAATATCACTAAATCAAACTCTTTGCCCTGCGATTTATGAATGGTAAGCACACGTGAATACGGCAGTTTATGACTGATTAGCAGTGCGCATTGATTCCGAAAAGGCGTTAGAATCGCATAGTCCTTATTCTTGCTAAGATTTCTTACGATATTTGATATGGCAACTGCCTCGCCGTGATTCTCATTCCCACTTTCATAGCCATATTTATCCGCAGTATCGACATAGTAAATATCAATCTCCTCTCCCTTTCCTATTAATCCGTTAAAATATATATGAGAATCTAGAATCTTGGCAAGATTATTTCCGTAACGATGCGTTACATTTAGCTTGAAATGTGCAAGTTTTTCAAACTCAATGTCGTCCTGATTCCTCTTTAAATGTAGATATTGCGGATTTTTTAGCAGCTCCTCTATAAATAATGTGTTTAGATTCCATACGCATACTTCCTTTGCATGATTTCGTATTTTATTTTCGTCCATGAGACATATTGGCATTAGCTGTTTATGGTCGCCAAGCAATGTTATGGGAACATTAAAGCTAAGTGGTGGTATTAGCTTGATGAGTGGCGAAAAAGCACATTCATCTAAAAAAATATGTGAAAACTCTAGGCTACTTAATGTAGCAATTTTCATAATAAATGTATCAAGTGTGGCTGCTATAACTTTTGCCTCCTGCATTCTCTGCTTTAAATCATTGTAGGAAAATAATCTCCCCTCATCATCATCGCTATGTGTGCAAACCTCTGGAAACTCGCTAACAAAGTCAAAACTAGCCATGCCAAGACGCAAAAATATCTTTCTATCAATTTTTGGAACTCTCTTATCACATTCTTTTATCAAGGCAGATAATATCTGCTCTAAGGCGGTATTTGTGGGTGCTAGGATAAGTAGTTTTTTATCTTGCAAGATAATATTTAATGCTGAGAGATATAGCACGACTTGCGTTTTTCCACTACCACTTATGCCCCATACATAGCTAATGGGATTTGAAAAGATTTCCTTTATTGCCAACCTTTGCTGCTCATTTACATAGCTTGGAATCTCTACTGTTAGCGCTAAAGGCTTTGTTGTTGGAATCTTAACTTCCTCTAGGGTGTTTAGGCAGAAATCCCTCATATTAGATACTAAAAACTTCAAATCGCTATATAGTTTTATGGTTTGTATAAAATTTGTTAGGGTAAAAAATTTCTTTAGTAATGATTCTATATCAAGGCTTGTTTTGCCATGCTCTATCATGGCATTTATAAATTCGTGTTTTTTAGCAATATTATATTTTCTAAAAAATTCATAACTCTCTATATTTTCATATATATTTTTATTCTGAATCTCTCTACAAATATGTATATGCAAATCTTTAATATCTTTCTCTACATTGCAGCTTGATTTAATATTAGAAATATTTTCATCGCTTAGCCTTATAATAAGCGTTTTTGTCCTTTTATTAAATATGCTAGATTCTGAAATATCAACCTCTTTGTCATTTATAAATAAATTTAAATATTCAGTCGCTATGATTGCCTTATCGATTAATAAGTGAATCTGGTTTGATGATAGATGATGGGCTAGAATCTTTATCTCATCTATGCCTAGATTATTGTCATCTAGGTGTTTATAGTATAGAATCGAGGAATCAAGCAAATATTTTCTTATATCCATGTAAAGCCTTGATATTTATTTGTGATGATTCTACATTAAATCTATTTTTTTAGGAATGGGTCATGAAGTATTGCAATATTTTAACAGGCGGTATAGGTTGCGGGAAAAGCACGGTGGCAAATATGCTAATAGATGAGGGCTATGAGGTTATCTTTGCTGATAAAATCTCATCTATTGTGTTATCAAGCAAGACTAGAGAGATAGAGCAGGAGTTTGGCAGTGGCGTGGTGGAGGGTGGTGTTATAAATAAAGCTAGGCTTGGCAATATTATCTTTAGCGATGAGGGGAAAAGAAAGAAATTAGAATCTATCCTGCATGGCGATATTCGCGCTAAGGTTTTGGAGCAATGTAAGATGCTAGAGAAAAAGGATAGAGATTATTTTTTGGAATTACCTCTATATTTTGAGAGTAGCTATGAATATGCTAATAAATGCGTTATATGCGTATATGCTAGTAGAGATTTGCAGATACAAAGAGTCATGTCTAGGAATAATTTAGCAATGCAGGAGGCTATAAAGCGGGTGGATTCCCAGATTGACATTGAGATAAAAAGGGCAAAGAGTGATTTCGTGCTAGATAATAGCGGGGGGTTAGATGAGCTAAAAGTGGAGTTTCAAAAACTCTTATTATTTCTAAAATCCGTGCCTAAAAACTCATGAAATTTCTAAGCAATGAGAATCCAATCTCATGACTTCTCTCAGGGTGTGCCTGTATGCCAAAGACGTTATTGTAGCTAACAATACTAGGAAAGCTATTTCCATAATCGCAGGTAGCAAGGATATATTTCTCATCGCAGACTATGTGATAGCTATGCACGAAGTATAAATAAAAGCCATTTTGCACTCCCAGCAGTAAAGAATTATCTTTGCGTATAAAATTCTTATTCCACCCTACATGTGGGATTTTTAGATTATGGCTAAATTTTATTATCTCTCCCTTTATGATTCCAAGTCCGCTATGAGTACCGAACTCATAGCTAGTATCAAATAATAGTTGCGCTCCAAGGCAGATTCCAAGCATATATTTACCACTTGATACAAAATCATATATTGCACTATCTAGGTTACGTGCCTTTAGCTCGTAAATAGCGGCACCAAATGCTCCTACGCCTGGCAGAATCAATTTATCACAAGAAGCAACTTTATCTGCACTAGAGATTCTAGCAATCTTATAGCTAGAATTAATCTTTGCCAAACATCTCTCTACATTTGCAAGATTCCCAACTCCATAATCGATGATGCCAAGTGTTTTTGACATCATTTATCCTCTTCTAGTATATAAGGTGTGCCTTGAACCTTATCTGGACCTAGCAGACTGCGTGTAATCTCTTGAACCTTCTTTGTATCAATGTCTTTTGGCGCCTCATGTGCCTTACTATAAATGCTTTTTAAAATAGAGATTTTCTCACTATCGCTTTTTACATTTTTCATCTTTTTGTGAATCTCAGCGGCTTTCTTTGCAGATTCATCGCCTAGCATGCCGATAGGAATCATCTTTACATCGCCTTTCTCCAGCCTTTTGTTTATATTATCAAGCTCGACTTGACAATGCGGACACTGAGGGTCTGAGATGATATAAAATACCTTTTTACCTTTGCCTTTAATGTCTATTATGTAGTCTTTTGGAATCTTATTTATAGCGGCTTTGACTGCAGCATGACTTTTAAAAGTCTCGTTATATATTGCCACATCTGCGAGTTTGCCATTTACAAGGTCTCTATCTTTTTCATTTCCAGAGAAAAAGGCGGTAACTGGGATAATGAAGTTTTCTTGTTTATTTGTAATTACAACGACTTTATAGCCAGAGCCATTATCTTTTAGTGTTACGAATTTTATATTTTTATCTTGAGATAAATAGTTCTCCTCTATCACACTCATATTTTCGCCCACTTCCTTTTGTATCAAATCTGTCAATGCACTAGCATAAACAGAGCTAAGGGTGGCCGCACAAAATAAAACGCTTAGAATCTTACTCATAATATTCTCCAAAAATCTAAAGTTAAGCTAGGATTTTAACAGAGTTAATAAAACACTACAAGAAATATTTTAAAAACCGATATTTATGCAGTGCTTAATCAAGCCAAATTCTCTAAAAAGGATTATCATGAAAAAGAGTATTTTAGTATCGGCAATGTTAGCTGGTGCATTGGTAAGTAGCTCTAATGCTTTAGATTTAAAGCTATTTGGTGATGCGGGTGTAATGGGGTTATTTCAATTTGGAAATAACACAATTAATAACACATCACTCAGTGGTTATGTAGGCGTTGTAGGACATTTGGGATTAGACCTTGATTTCTCTGGATTTAAGCTTGGCGTGGGTGCTATAGCTGGTTATGCTCCGCTAACTGTCGGAACTCATGGCACTTTTACAAACAATGAGTTTGTTGGCTCTGGTAAGATATTCCCTAAGCCTTGGGTTGATTTATCGGATTTATATGCTGGCTATGTAACCGATGGTCTTAAAATCAAGCTTGGTAGATATAATGGAAGCGAGATTCTACAGACAGCAGATTGGATAGGTGGATACAATCAAGGTATAGCATTTTCGTATGGTTCAGATTCCTTTGGAGTTTGGGCTACTTATGTAAATGAAGTGCTTAGAAATGGATTTAATGCTAGTCATAAAATAGGAGCAGAGAGTAGATATGGTTTTGATATATCTAGGCTAGGTAGATATTCAAACTATTTTGATTTTAATTTCAACAATGAGCTTTTTGCAGGTGGTGTTGATGTAAAAATTGGCGATATGTTTATGATTAGTCCGTTTGTGCAATATTGGCTAAGAAATGGCAATGATGTATTGCAGGTAGGTGGTAGAGCGATAGCGGATTTAGACCTTGGCGGCGTTAAATCTACTACTACTGCAAGGGTGCTTTGGAGCAAAATATTCAATGAGGGAAGTGGCTTTATGTGGCAGGTAGACCAAGAGTTTTTATTCCTAGATATGATTAAACTAGGTGGTGGTTATCTTAGCATAGGTGGAATATCTCTAAATGGTTTAAGCCTTGTGGATAGAACTAGATTCTATGGTCAGTATCTACATCCTGCAAGCGTTGCAGATGGCACAGGTTTATCATATAGGTCTTACCTTGGTGCGGGTGTAGGCACATGGTATTTATTTACAGGAGCAAAACTTGGCGATTCACTTGACTTAGACATATTGTATGCTGGCGGAGATTATAGGGAATTTTCTGCCATTGCATCTTATACAATCATAGGCGGTGGAGATAGCGATGGCTTTAAATGGAGCGTAGGTGGTGGCTATGTGAATAATGGATTCCGTGGAGACCATGCTGCACTAGCTTTTACAAAAATTAGCTTCTAATGGCATGGATAAATCCGCAAAAGATTTAGTCCTAATAAGTGTTAATAACACAACCAAACTAGGAATCTACTCTAAAGATTTCTTAGAATCTGCCATTTGTCTAAATGGCATGGTTTCTCATACACTCCCTTTTTTATTTGAATACATTTTTAGCGATAAAGGTAATATCGCTATGCCAAATACTATTACTACAAAGCATTCTATGACACATATTTCAGATTCCCTAGAATCCATAAGTCATATTAATAGTATATGCTATACTAGGGGCGTTGGTAGTCTTAGTGCTATAAAGCTAACGCATATTTTTTTACACACACTTTGCAAAAGCAAAAAGATTCCACTCTTTGCAAAAAATAGCTTTTATTTTACAACAGGCAATGAGATAAAGGCATTTGCAAATAAATCCTTTTTTTTGCAAAGCAGAGATATGGCAATCAGTGATGACATGGCAGATAAATATATTTTAATAGCACAAAGTATAAACCCCGCAGAGAGCCTAGAGTTACCAGCAATCCTAAAACATGGCGATTTTGATGAAACATGCACCCCGCTGTATGTAACACCACCTTTATAGAAATAAGAATTAATGTTATCAATTATTATGATAGAATCTAGTCATTAAGTTTAAGGAGAGAAGCATGAGTATAGAAACTATCCTAACTCACATGAATGAACATCACAATAAGGAATTAAAGGATTTAGTATCACATTTCGCAGGATTTAGTGCAAATGATGTAAGGCTAGTAGATGTTAGCAATAACGGCTTAAAAATCATCGCAGATAATAGAGATGTTTTTGCCCCA
The DNA here is from genome assembly GCA_949287835.1 of uncultured Helicobacter sp. Classification (GTDB taxonomy): domain Bacteria; phylum Campylobacterota; class Campylobacteria; order Campylobacterales; family Helicobacteraceae; genus Helicobacter_A. Next base: position 62,191 of record CASEHV010000011.1, on the reverse strand, counting down.
TTTCCCTCACCTGTCGCAAAAGAAGAGTATAAAAATGCGATTATAAGCCTTTGCATGTCTATATCGAGCAAAGATTCAAAGCAAGATTCTGCACTGCTAGATGAGATACATAGCTTTATATCTGGGTTTAATACAATATTACTATCATCTCTATCAAAGGATAATAAGGCACATATTAGCTATGCACCACTATTACGATATGAGAATAATTATTATATCTATATAAGTGAAATGGCAAATCATTGTGAGAATCTAAGAACAAATCCAAATGCGAGTCAAGTCATGTTTATAGAGGACGAGAGAGATGCGAATAGTATTTTGGCTAGAAAAAGACTTACTTATGATATTTCTGTCGAGTTTATGCCAAGAGATGAATTATTTGAGAAAGTATTTGACGCATTTGAAGCAAAGGTCGGTAAGGGCGGAGGTGTTTCTACCGTTAGAGGCATGAGTGATTTTCATCTAGTAAAACTTAATTTCATGCTAGGTCGATTTGTAAAAGGCTTTGGACAAGCATATCTTATAAAGCAAGATGGTAGCATAGAGCATTTAGGCGGCAAAGGTGGGAATCCACATGGAAATCCTCACGCACATGGAAACCCACATGGAGGGAATCCTCATAATCCTCATAGCAGGTAGAATCTAATTGAGCATAGATTTTTGGGGACTTAAAATCCATACTTATTTTGGAAATATTACCCCTCAGATGAAATATATTTCCCCTCCACATATTGATGAGAATCACCACATGCCGCGATGAAATCTGTCATATTTGATATTTCTACAATGATATATTTTTCATTCTCTCTATTATCTTTGCTAATTAATATTGTAGTGCTAGGAATCACATTTGGACGTAGCATAAATTGACTTTTATCTTTCATTTTGGAATCATCATATATATCATTATTCACAAGCACCCCCTTAGCATAAAGTCCGCATGTGCGAGGCTTCCCTGTGGATATATATGAAAGGTCAATCTTAAAGTCATTATAATCATTTAACGCAGTAATGCTAATACTCTCCCAGCTAGAATCATTGATAGTCTTTATATATTTTGTATCAAAGAGCCATGTTTGACTGCTTAGTGCTTCATCATCTATCTTATTATCAGAGCTTTTACACGCTATAAATAATAGAGCTAAACATGAGAATAAATATCTTAACATTACAGCTACCTCATAGTGTTTGCTACTGAAATGATATGTTGTTTTGTTATAATTTGGTTTAATATTATTAAGGAGATTTATCTATGGATATTTCAAAAATTGAGATAGGCAAGATTCCAGACGCGCTAAATGTTATCATCGAGATTCCATACGGCTCTGATGTCAAGTATGAGGTAGATAAGGAATCTGGTGCAGTTGTGGTAGATAGAGTTATGAGAAGTGCGGTTTATTATCCTGCGAACTACGGCTTTATACCACATACTTTAGCAGGTGATGATGACCCTATAGATGTTTTGGTTTTGAATGAATATCCGCTTCAGGCAGGTAGTGTTATCAAATGTCGCTTGATAGGCGTTTTGCTAATGGAAGATGAAGGTGGCACAGATGAAAAGCTACTAGCCCTTGCGGATAATAAAATAGACCCCACTTATGAGGACGTAAAATCATATTTAGACCTGCCAAAAATTACGCTTGATAGAATCAAAAACTTCTTTGAGACCTACAAAATGCTTGAGCCAAATAAATGGGTGAAAGTCCATGAGTTTAAAGACGCCGCACATGCACAAAAGCTATTAGAAGACGCGATTAAAAATTATAAAAAATAATTTTTTATATTAACTCTTGCGTATAGTTAGTTTTTCTGCTATAAAACATATAAAAGGAGTTACTTATGGCAGAGAATCTAAGCAAGATGCAGAGGGTTCGCTCTATATTAGCGGCTAGCTCTGGTAATTTTGTAGAATGGTTTGACTTCTACATTTATATATCACTTGTCAAATATTTTACTCATCATTTTACTCAGACAGACAATGAGACAGTGGCACTTGCCATTAGCTTTGGTATTTTTGCCATAGGATTTTTCATGCGTCCCATAGGTAGCCTTATCTTTGGCTCTATAGCCGATAAAATAGGCAGACGCAAGACAATGATTTATGCCATATTGCTCATGGCATTTGGGAATTTCATGATAGCAGGCATACCATCGCATGAGACAATCGGCGATTATGCGGTGATATTGCTTACATTAGCACGTATGTTGCAAGGGCTATCTGTGGGCGGCGAGGGTGGTCTGGTGGCTACCTATATATCTGAGATGTCTACTAAGGGCAATCGCGGATTTTTCTCATCGTTTCAGTATGTAACATTAATCGCCGCACAATTCGTAGCGCTAGGCTGTGTATGGATAGCCGCAGAAATCTTTGGCGAAGAAGCGATGAAGGATTATGCGTGGCGCTATCTTTTTGTATTAGCTGGAATCTTAGCGCTAGGCTCTCTCTTTTTAAGGGCAAAAATGCACGAGAGTGCCAAAGAGATAGATTCTAAGACAAAAGAGAAAGGCACACTAAAGACACTCTGGAAGTATAAAAAATACTGCATATTGGTATTTGGGCTAACGGCTGCAGGTAGCATGTGTTATTATAATTTCACGGCTTTTATGAACAACTATCTTACCACAAGTGCAGGATTTGGTGAGCCGATGGCACGACAGATTTCCCTATACGCACTAGCCTTTGGTATGGTAATCCAGCCTTTCATGGGCATGATAGGAGATAGGATTGGCGTCGCAAAAATGCTTGGAATCTTCTCCATAGTGGGCTTTGTCTCTGTCTTTCCTATTATGACTTATATCGCAGAGTGCGGACCAAATGGCTCTATCAACTCTCCTATTGTGGCATTTATATTAATCGCACTAGGGCTTATCATATCGGGATTCTATACGTCCATAGCAGGCATTGCAAAGGCTACGTTGTTTCCAGAGAAGATTAGGGCACTTGGCACGAGTTTCCCGTATGCCATTGCTGTGGCTATGTTTGGCGGCACGGCGGCTAATGTGGCTTTGTGGTTTAAAGAAGGCGGGGTATATGGCACTGCCATTAATGAGAGTGGAGAGAAAGTCATGCTAACGCTAGGCTTACCTGAGTGGGGGTATTTTATTTATATGATGTTTTTCTTGTTTTGCTGTATTTTTGTGGCATTTAATATTCCAAAGCAAACAGAGCTAGAAAGGCAGAATGATAGGTAGTCTTTTAAAATTCAACCCTCCCTTCCAAAAAGTAGCTACGACCCTCACCTGCTAGGTAGATTCCATTTGTGAGATTGCCATTTCTTATGGTTGTGTTTTGATATGAAATATAAAATGAATCAAATATATTTCTAATACCCCCGCTAATGGATAGATTATTGTATTTATAGGTAAAGCCGAGATTACTTAATAAGTAGCCGCCTTTATTTATGGTTAGTTGATTATTATCTACCATACTAGCATAGTAGCTATTAAGTAGCCACACATTAAGTCTCTCATTACCCCTATTTATTAGTTCTGCTTCAATTTCTAGTGTAATTTTCATAAGTGGCACATAAGGAATCGGTTTTCCCTCAAAATTACCACTAGTAGAGCTAGTCCCACTCATTAATGCACTCTCTCTACCTTTTAGCACATTGCTGTATAGGTAGCTAAGAGATTGTGTAAAATTAAAGATATAAAAACTTTGTTTGCTTTGCAACTCTATGCCAAATCGTTGAGTCTGTCCTAGATTATAATACTCCGTCCTAAAACCATAGAGGTTATAGCGAATCTCATTTAGTGTATGTGTATAAAACAATGTTGCTTGTAGAAAAGCAAAGTCAAACTCATCTCTTATCCCAATCTCTGCTGTGAAATACTGCTCTGGCTTTATATCACTAGCTATCTTTGGTCCCACGCCTGTGCTTGTTGTATTAAAATTTGGGTCTGTCGAGACTGCTTGTCTTATAGATGGGGATATAAAACCAGCCTCTGCCTCTGCATAAATACTGCCTGTATCTGTATAGTTAAAACTAGGGGTAATTTCTAGTGCATAGCTAAACTGCGGCTTACTAGCATTTATATCAAAATATCCATTAAGAGAGCCAAATGAGATTCCGGTATGTCCCATGATACTGAAATATGAAAACTCACCCCTAGCACCGCCACTTATAGAGAATCTATCTGTGATTTGATAGCTATCTAGTGCGTATAGCGCTAATGAATATTTGCTACCTTTATTTTGCAGATTACTAAAAGAGCTTTTTGATAGATTATCACTTGCCTCAAATATATTATCTAATCCAAAAATTAATTTATTTTTGCCATTTATATATTTTGCTTTTAGATTTAAGCCTGTGTTATGATTGACAAAATTGCTATTTTCTAAACTAATATCTGGGAATAAAAAATTTGAAAATTGATAATATAAAATAGAATCTATTTCAAAATTTTCATTTATATTATATCTATAATTTAGAGATGCAGTAATGAAATCCTGCGTTACATAGCCATTTGCATTATTTGCATTTGGAATCTTATATCGCTCGTCTTTCATTTGTGTTTTGCTTTTTAGCACTCCATTATTAAGAATGCTATGATAGCCGCCAAAAAATCTCCACATACGCGAATATGAGAGATTAATATCTAATTTTTGATTCTCATTGATATGATATATTCCGCCAAGTGCAGTATATAGATTCTGTGTATATTCTCTATCTCGTAATCCATTTTGATAGCGATAATCTAAGTTTCCAAAGATAAATATATCTCCTATGTTTCTGCCGACACTTGCCCCAAGATTTGTGCCTAATGTATTGAAAGATTCATAGCTATTTATATGTGCGTTAAATCTCATATAATCTTTACTTGGCTTTTTTGTAACGATATTTATCACACCGCCACGTGTTCCGTTCCCATATATTACACTTCCACCACCTGGGATTATTTCTATGGATTCTATATCATTTATTGATATATGATTAAATGGCGTAACACCACCTGCATTATGTCCTCCGTTTCCTGTATCTTGTAGATTTAGCGGAATGAGATTTAGCAAAATTTTAACTGCCTTTGTGGAATCTAACCCTTGCCCCCTTATGTCGATTTCCTTTGTGCCATTTGGTCCTGCAATAAATGATATTGAGGGTTGTTTTTCTAATGCCTGTTCTAGGCTTACATAGCCTTTATTTTGTAAATCTTGCTTGTCTATTATAATGACATTTTTTGCCTCATCTTTTAGCGGTAAATCAAATCCTGTTGCAGAGGTAATAATTTTTTCTAGGATATTTATTTCATTATTTATCTCTTTTGATTCCAAAGAGCAAGACAAAATTCCACATACCATATAAGTTTTTATTTTCATTCATTTTTACTTTAATATTAATAATGAATATTATTATAATATAAAACACTCTCATGCACTCTAACATTTCAATCTTTTCTTGATAAAATAACAGAATCTAAAATTCGGAGACATACATGTGTGGCATAGTCGGATATATAGGTAATAGAGAAAAAAAAGAGATTATATTAAATGGGTTACGGGAGCTGGAGTATAGAGGCTATGATAGTGCTGGTATGGCTGTGATACAAAATGATGAGTTAAAAAGTTTTAGGGCAGTGGGGAAGCTAACGAATTTAGAATCTAAATTAGAGAATCTAAGCTTTGATGGCTTTGGCATCGCTATCGGGCATACACGCTGGGCTACACATGGCTCTCCTATTGAGATAAACGCACACCCGCATTTAGGCAAGATTAGCGCTGTAATACATAATGGAATCATTGAGAACTACAAAGAGTTAAGGACAGAGTTGCAATCGCTTGGCATTTCCCTAAATAGTCAGACAGACACAGAAGTCATCGTGCATTTGTTTGAGTATTATGCTAGGAGCATGAGTGCTAAAGAAGCATTTTCTGCCATGATAGAGAGATTAAAAGGCTCGTATGCGATACTGCTTATCACGACTTTGCAAAGCGATAGAATCTTTTATGCAAAGCAGCATTCCCCCCTTGTCATCGGCATAGATTCTAAGAATGATGACATGGTCTTTTTGGCAAGTGGCGATAGTGCTTTGGTAGGTCTTGTAGATAGGGTCGTCTATCTTGATGATGGCAGTGTGGGGAGCATTGCTAGAGGCGAGTTTTCCTCTCTTAGTGGTGCTAGAGAATTTTCCTTTGATAGAGTCTCTGCGAAAAAAGATGGATATAGATTCTTTATGGAAAAGGAAATTTACGAGCAGGAGTATGTTTTACTAGAGACGATTAGGGGCAGGGTGTCAAGCGATGATTTTAGATTAGATGAGTTAGATTCTGAGTTTTTTACACGTTTTAGGAGTATCGTGATTTGTGCGTGTGGGACAAGCTATCATAGTGCTTTGGTTGGGAAATATTTAATAGAGAGAAAGGCTAGGGTACGTGTGAGTGTGCATATCGCAAGTGAGTTTCGCTATGCAAAGCCCGTGCTAGAGAGAGATGAGCTATTCATAGCTATATCACAAAGTGGCGAGACAGCAGATACACTGCAGGCACTAAAACTTGCCAAAGAAAGCGGACTGCTAACCCTATCTATATGCAATGTCGATAATAGCTCTATGTCACGTCTAAGCGAGTATGTGATACTTACAAGGGCGGGGATAGAGAAGGGCGTGGCTAGCACAAAGGCATTTGCCACTCAGGTTATGGTGCTATGGATTTTTGCCATTATGCTTGGTATAAAGCGAAATGTTATAGATAGCAAGGACATAAAAAGCGAGGCAAAAGCTATGCTAAATGCCATATCTGCCTGTGGTGTGAAATCTGAGATGCATGAGAAAATCAAGCGATTATCAAAGCGATATTTGCATGGGCATGGCTTTTTCTTTATCGGGCGAGATGTGTTCTATCCTTTGGCATTAGAGGGGGCGCTAAAGCTAAAGGAGATTAGCTATCTGCATGCAGAGGGCTATCCTAGCGGGGAGATGAAGCATGGTCCCATTGCCCTAGCTGATAGCGAATTATTTACCCTAGCACTAATGCCTAAGAATCTGCTTTATGATAAAAATAAGAGTAATGTGCTAGAGCTAATTGCTAGAGATTCTACTATTTGTGCCATAACTCCGCTTGAGTTTGACCTAGCAGATGATGTAGTCAAGATTCCATTATATGATAGCTATATGGAGGAGTTTTTCTCTATGATGGTAATTTTGCAGTTACTTGCCCTAGAAATTGCCATTCGATTAGGTAATGATGTGGATATGCCACGCAATCTTGCAAAGAGTGTTACGGTGGAGTAATATGGGCAAGAGGGCAGTTTGTATTATAAGCGGTGGTATGGATAGCACATTATGCGCTTATCTGGCTAAGAAAGGTGGCTATGATATAGTAGCACTGCATTTTGACTACGGGCAGAGAACACAGGAAAAAGAAAGAGAATGTTTTTATGCTATATGTGAGAATCTTTGTGTAGAAAAGCATATTTGTATAAATGCAGATTTTATAAAATATATAGGTGGCAATGCACTCACAGATTCTAAAATAGAGATTCCAAAACATAGTCTGCATAAACATGATACGCCTATCACTTATGTGCCTTTTAGAAATGGTATTTTTCTTAGCATTGCGGCTGCATTAGCTGAGGTGGAACATTGCGAGGCAATATTTATGGGAATCATACAAAATGATAATAGTGGCTATCCAGACTGCTCACAGGAATTTGTAAATAAAACACGTGATTTTATTAATCAAGGCATAGCCACAAATATTAAAATTGATATTAAAACGCCTCTTTTGCATTTGCACAAATCTGATGTGGTATCGTTGGCAATGCAGGAGAGTGTCCCATTAGAGCTTACATGGTCATGCTATGAGAGTAATGAAATAGCCTGTGGTGCATGTGATAGCTGTTTATTGAGACTAGAGGGATTTAAAAAAGCTGGGTATGAAGATAGAATTAGATATGCTATTAGTAAATAGTTGTTATATATTTTCTCAGATATAAAATTTTGTAACGCTATGCTTATAACTTTTGCTATAACGATGTATTATTTTGATTTAATTGCGTATTGCATTAAGGATATGTTGTTTTGAAGAAGATTGTTTTATCTAGCGTGTTAGTAGGTCTATTTGCGCTGGTACTGCGTTTGCTGCTACGGGTGATAACAAGGATGATAAGAATAGCAAGAATAATAGCTCTAGGAGTGTTAATTCTAAAAAAGAAGAGGTAAACCTTAAAGATGCTAATAGATGGTTTCTAGGATTCCAACTAGGTACCGGTTTTTCAGGACAGTATGGTGAAAGTCCATCTGCTGGTCTTGTGAGTGCAGTTGGTCTTAGGACTGGATATGAGGCTAATTTTAGTGAGACAGTTGGGATTAGAGTTTATCTATCCGCTATTACTTCCTTTCAATTTGCAGGAAGTGTAAAGAGCGGTTCTGTTCCAGGGCTTGACATGTATTTGTTAGGTGATATTGATGCTGATGTATTAATTAATTTTATTCGTGAAGAAGACTTTAAATTTGGTATGTATGTTGGTTTATTGACTGGTGTTATATCATCTATACCATTAAAAGATGCTTCAATAATGGGAGTTGGAATAGGGCAAGATTCTAAATCAAGCTTTGGTGTTGCCACTGGTGTCAATATCGGTCTTAGAAGCGTAGTGCGTAAGCATCATGATTTCGAGATAGGTATGAAACTTGGTGCTGCATTATATAATGACAGTAGTGCTACTTTTGGTGCATTTATGTTGTTAGCTGCTGGATATAACTATAAATTCTAGCATTCTGATAATTCTTTATGATATTTGGATTTGAAGATTCTGTATGGATTTGAGAATCCAGATTTGTTGCTACTTTATCATATAACAAACTGTTGAATTCCTCATGTTTTGTGCTATTTACTTTTTTGATTATGTTTTACTTATTTTGATAAATAGCTGTAAATTCATTTATAAGGCATTGAAATATTAAGTTCATTTTTTGTATAAATGATTTTCAGTATGCAAAATCTAATGTCATTATTTACATTTCTGCTTCTCATATTTCCATTAAAGCATTATTTAGTTTGTTTTTCAAAGACTCTAACTCTTGTTTAGTCGTCTTGTTTTTTAGCTTTATTTTTCCACTTTCATCTTTTATCTTTTGCATGTCATCATAAACCATCTTCTTTAATCTCATCTAATAATTATTTTTTACATCTTTTTAGTTATTGTTGGATTTTAAGTTAATCCTGTGTCATTTTCAATCAAAAATAATCTCTGCGAAATAAACTTAACCTTTAAATTTAAATTCCAGCTCGAAGTTAGCATCAATCATTTATTTCCTCTATCCCAAAATTAAGCTATAATCCTCACATATAATAATTAAGGAAATTTTATGCCAGAACCAATGAGTAAATACGGATACGACAAAATATCAAAAGAATTAAAAGACTTAAAAGAAGTGCAAAGACCAAAGGTCGCAGAGGAGATTGACATTGCCCGTGCGCACGGGGATTTGAAAGAAAATGCCGAGTATCATGCAGCAAAAGAAAAGCAGGGATTCATAGAATTACGCATTAGCGAGTTAAGCAATCTTTTGGCAAATGCGGAGGTCATAGACCCTGAGAGTTTGAAGCATGATAAAGTTAGCTTTGGCAGCACCGTTACTATTCTAAACCTCAACACAGACAAGGAAATCGTCTATACCATAGTCGGCACGACAGAGAGCAATCCATCAAAGGGGCTAATATCCTTTAACTCCCCCCTTGCAAGTGAGCTTATGGGCAAAGAGGAGGGCGATGAGATAACGATAAATCTGCCCGCAGGTGAGACTGACTTTGAGATTTTAAAAGTCGAGTATAAGCCTATTTCATTTGAGTAAGCTATGAGATTAAATCAGTTTATTTCTATACATAGTAAGTTTTCTCGTAGGGAATCTGATAGACTCCTGCAAAGTGGGCGGGTAAAAATCGGGCATAAAATCGCTGATGTAGCCACCCAGATTCCACAAGAAATCCTAGAAAATCCACGCAAAAACTACAAAAACTTTAGAATCTTTATCGATAATAAAGAGCTTTTCTATCACAAAGATTCTAACTACACCGCCATCGTCTATCATAAGCCAAAGGGGGAGCTGGTTAGCCGTGTGGATTCTAAGAATAGGCGGCTTATCTATGATGGGCTAGGTGCTAGATATAAGCATTTTATGCCTGTTGGGAGGCTGGACTTTGCTAGTGAGGGTGTGCTGATTCTAAGCGATAGTAAGGAAGTGGTGAAAAAACTCATGGAATCTAGCCTTCCTAGAATCTACTCTGTAAAGATAGATTGTAAAATCAATGAAAAGATGATAAAAGCTATGAACGAGGGACTAACGTTAAAGGACGCAAGAAAGGGGGGGCATAAACTTAGCAAGATAAAAGAGATGAGTTTTGCACCTATGGAGTTTGAGATAATAAAAAATGCCAATATCTCAAAGCTAAAGATTCTGCTAAAAGAGGGTAAAAATAGGGAACTTCGCAGATTTTTCGCACATTTCAATGCCACGATACTAGACCTCGTGCGACTAAGCTATGGCTTTATTCATCTAAATCATCTAAAAGCTGGGAAAATGCGATTTTTTAGCAAACAGGAGTATGAGGATTTACGGGAGTTTATGGAGTATGGGTATGAGGGGTAGATATTTTGTGTAGTAATAATTGATATTTATTTTAAAAAATATTACACTTATGTTATGAAATATTGCAAGGATATAAAAAATAAAATAGTAGTTGCAGGACTTCTAGCTGTGAGCTAAGAATCATTGATAGTATCGTTATAAAGAGTTAAAATTATGACTATACAGACATACTAAAAGTAGTCCGATAAACAAAAGAGTTTGGCACATTGCTTAATGATAGCTTTATAATCACAGAAGTTATTAGCGAATTTTTCTGCAATCATAAAGAGAATAATAACGTGGGTGGGGGGACAATGGTAGCCTAAAGTTAGCATGGAAGATAGAGGATAGGATTAGCGGGAATTTCATCTCTACTTGTAATCTAAACAGCACAGATATTATCAATGCTAAAAATAAGAGCTATGTCCTAGCTAATGAGCATGGCATAGTAACCAACATAAGTGAGAAGCACATCATCAGTGCGACCTTTAATGTCGGTGGATATGGCTTTGAGGATTCTGCACTATTTTGTAAATATTATGAAAATCTAAGTGTAGAGAAAGATTTATATGTCTCGCATATTATTTATAATATGATATTAGATAAACATAACTTTCATATATCACAGGCACGGGAATATGTAGATTGGGGGACGCTAAAAGATTGGAATTTCTACAAAAGTCAGTATGCGAAATTGTTTGTGGATATAGATGGCACACTTGTGTATAACTCAGGGGAATTTATATCGCCACGATGGGGAGATACACATGCCATAGAGCAGAATGTAGAGATTATAAACAAGATTTATGACACAGGAAAGGTGCATATTATCCTAACGACTGCTAGGCTAGAGGAGTTTAGAGAAGTAACGCAGGAGCAGTTAAAACGTGAGGGAATCAAATATCATCAAATCATCTATGGACTCTACCATGCTAAAAGAATTATCATAAATGGTTAGGTTGAAATCACTTTCGTTTTTGTGGCACAATGGCTCTGTAGGTTAGTGTTTATTTCTTAGTGACGGTGTCGAAATTGCTAATGGCCAGTTGTCTTAATTCTACCTTATCGCTACTTTGAATCTGATTTCTTATATATTTTTCTTTGCTAGTTGGCAAATCTGTCAATAGTTTTTCTCTATTATCTTATGTTGATAAGAAATAAAATATTTGCTTTAAATATTCCATCTTGATAAATTGGTTTAAGATTTCATAATAAAAATAATTAAATAATTCTAATACATAAAAACTCTCAAGCGGATATCTCAAATATATTTGAAACTAGATTATAACTCCCCATTAGCCTTTTTTACCGCTCTTGTAAGGGCTTCTGTTATGATTCCTTGTACGCCATTTTTATCGCAGTGCAGTAGTGCCTCCGCAGTCGTGCCTCCTGGGCTTGTGATACTATCCTTTATCTCTTGAGGGCTTTTGTGTTTTAATAACTCCGCTATGCCCTCAAAGCTTTTACATGTAAGCTCCCTGCTAGAATCTAGCTTTAGCCCCTGATGTACACCTGCATTTATTAATGCCTGTGCTACTAATGCTAAAATGGCTGGCGCACTGCCGTTTGTGGCAATGCTAGCATTTAGCTCCTTTTGCGTCTCGACAAATACGCAGTTCCCAAAGCTAGAGACAAAGCTAAAAATCCTCTGCCTTATCTCCTCAAAATCCTCTCCTGCAAGAGTGCCACCTATGCTACTAAGACGCGTCCCTACGTCCTTTATACTTAGTGGCTTTGATTTATCCTGTTTCTTGCTTGGATTCCACAATACAGAGCTAGAGCTAAGGGCATGCATGGCGCCTACATTTGGCATGATTAGCACGTGATGATTAGCACTGATATGTGTTTTTAGAATCTCTACATTGATTCCAGCAAGGACGCTATAAACGATATTTGCATAGCCGCTAAAGCTAAACTCTGAGAGATTATAGGGCTTACACGCAAGTAAAACCATTTTATTATCACAATCAATCTTTACGCTAGAGTGCAGAACTATTTCATTTGCACTAAAACTACAATCATTATTAGCAAAAAAGTTATTAAGCCAACCTTGTATTTTATCTGGATTTCTCCCGCTAATGCAGATTCTATCTATATCAAGACTCTCTCTTTTTGCCTTTAAAAGTCCGCCTAGCATTGCCTTTGCCATGTTGCCATAGCCTACTACCACTAGCTCCATACTATGCTCCTATGTGCTGAAAAAAGATTCTATTTGCCTCTGCGCTAAACTCTCTTATGCCTAGCTTTTGTAAGACTAGCTCAACTGCATTTAGCACAAAAGAGGCTTCGTGTAGCGGCACTAATCCCATGTGATTTATGCGGAAAATCTTATCTTTCAATCTATCCTGCCCATTTGCGATATTGACCTGATAGCACTGCTTTAAAGTTTTAATAATCTCTCCTGACCTCTCATGACTAGCCACACTCATGCAGTTAGCGGGTGCCTTTGGATAAATATGTAGTCCTATTGCCTTTAGCGATTCTCTACTTGCACTTGCTAGTCTTTTTGCATATTCATATATATCATCAAAGCTTATTTTAGCAGAATCTAATATGTCAAAATATGCGCCAAGCCCTGCTATGATAGTCGTAGCAGGCGTGTATGCGGTGGTATTTTTGCGTTGATTTTTTAGCTCACGTCCTAGATTAAAATAATATCCACGACTATTAGATTCTATATGTGATATGGCATACTCGCTAAGTCCTATGAAAGATAGTCCAGGGGGCAGCATAAAAGCTTTCTGAGAGCCACCGATTAATGCGTCAATATGCGTTGTGTCAATCCGCTCTACGCCTATTGCTGTGATTCCATCTGCTATGACAAAGATATGTTTATTATGCTCCTTTACTAACCTTGCGATTTGCTCATAAGGTAGCCTTAATCCCCCCGCAGATTCACAAATCTGAAAGCTAATAGCCTCTATGTCTTTATGCTTTTCTAGCATTTCCCTTATAGAATCTAGCTCTACTTGACTATCCCACTGCGTTACTATCTCCTCTACGCTAAGTCCTAGTGCACGTGCGATATTGCCAAATCTCTCGCCAAATTTCCCGCTGTTAATGTTTAGAATCTTTTTTGTAGCAAAGCTAGAAATGCAGGATTCCATAGCACCCGTGCCACTACTTGCTAACATTAATACTTCCTTGCACCCTAGCATTTCCCTTAATCGTCTTGCCACTTTTGCAAAGATAGCCTCAAACTCTGGCGTCCTATGATGCAATGTAGGCGTAGCCATAGCGGCACGAATGCTCTCTGGCGTGGGCGTAGGTCCGGGCGTGAAAAGTAGCGGATTTGTGATAATGCGTTTGATATTTGATTCCATTTTTTCCTCATTAGGAGTGTAAAATTTGGCAAAGTATAGCAGATTAGATAGGTGGTTAGGTAAAATATAGTATGCTTACGATTTGACAAACTTTAGTTTGTGATTTTAGACTTAAGGAATTACTTATGAGTATTGGAATATTTGTCGGTAGCGACAACGGGACTACAACAGATGTGTGCGAGAGACTAGCAGGAAAGCTTGGCGGTGCAGAGCTAGTAGATGTAGGAAGTGCTTCTCCAGATGACATTGCAAAATTTGACAAAATCATTCTAGCTAGTTCTACATGGGGTGATGGTGAGTTGCAAAGCGATTGGGAAAGCTTTGCTGAGGCACTAGATGGCAGTGGTAAATTTGAGGGGAAATTAGTAGCACTACTAGCGCTAGGCGATGCGGATAGCTATAGCGATACATTCTGTGATGCACTATATCATCTAAAGAATGTCGCAAAAGGTGCGAAAATCGTAGGTGAGACTTCCACAGACGGCTATGAGTTTGATTCCTCAAAAGGCGCTGAGAATGGTAAATTTTTTGGTCTTGCCATAGATGAGGCAAATGCAGATGATAAAACAGATGGCAGATTAGACGCCTGGGCTGCACAGCTAAAAAATGCGGGGTTTTAATCCTCTAAACTCCTAAATCTTATAAAATATAATGCTATGCTTAGTAGCGTCAAGGTTATCTAAGTGTGGTGTTTATAAGTCCTCTTCAAACTATCAAGCCTAGAGGTTGCATTTAGCATTAGCATGTCGGCTAATACCATTGCTACTATGCTTTCACACACAATGCTGCCTCGCACGCCAACGCATGGGTCATGTCTGCCCTGCAGTTTTATCATGCGTTCATTTCCATGAATATCAATGCTTTTCTGCTCCAAAAAAATGCTAGGCGTTGGCTTAAAATGCACTTTGATAACAATATCCTCACCATTTGAAATGCCACCCAAAATACCGCCTGAATGATTGCTTAAAAAGCCCTCTTTACTCATGGAATCATTAATCTGACTTCCCCTTTTCCTGCTAGATTCTACTCCGCTGCCAATCTGTACTGCCTTTACCGCATTTAGTCCCATGAGATTCCCACATAGCACTTGGTCTAGCCGATAGTAGAGTGGCTCTCCTAGTGAGAGTGGCATATTTTTTACCACTATCATCGCAGTTGCCCCTATGCTATCTCCGCTATGCTTTGCCTCTAGTAATTCTTTTTTCTGCTCCTCCTCAAGCTCTAAATCAAGTGCGAAAATCTCACTTTGCCCCGCTTTAAGGAAATCCTCTTTGCTAAAAGATTCTCTATTAGAGATAACCCCGCCAATGCCTATAATCCCGCTTAGAATCTCCACGTCAAACTCACGAAGTAATAATTTCGCAATAGAGCCGCCAAATACCCTAGCCACACTCTCTCTAGCACTGCTGCGTCCCCCGCCGCGATAATCCCTTATGCCATATTTGTGATGATAGGTAAAGTCTGCATGGCTTGGTCGCAAAATCTCTTTGTCATAATCCTTGCTACGCACATTTGAGTTTGGTATAAAAAATCCTATGGGCGCGCCCGTGCTGTATCCCTCAAAGACTCCGCTGTGAATCTCAAATCTATCTTCTTCCTTGCGTGGTGTGGCAAACTTCCCGCCGCCCTTTCGCCTTATTATTTGTGATTCTATAAAATCTGTATCGATATATAGCCCACTTGGCACTCCATCAATAATGCCTCCTATGCCAACGCCATGACTTTCGCCATAAGTGCTAAAGCGAAATAAGATTCCAATGCTATTCATAATTATCCTTTAAACTTTAAGTGCAAATATAGCACGACAAGGCGCCTGATAGCCCTCTATGCTCCTCTCTCCTAGCAAATCTCCTAAGCTTTTCTTACTAAAGGCACTGCTTCGCTGCTGCTTGTTTGTGGTGTATTCTTTGGTTAGTAAAACGCACTCTCTAAATCCAGCATGGTAAGCAAGGTTACGCAAAGACTTAGGGCTAAAGATAAAATAGACATTTTTCATACCCGCATAGCTAGGATAAGGGCAAAGACATAACTCATCATCGCTATCTAGTATAAGCGTCTCTAAAAGCAAGATTCCATTATCATTTAGCCAATTTTTTAGAATCTTTAGGCTCAAAAGCGGCTCTCTCCTATGATATAGCACCCCAAGGCATAGCACAATGTCAAATTTCCCAATATTTCTGCAATCCTCCATGCCTAACGTGTGAAAGGAAATATTAGAAAACATAGATAATTTCATAAAAAGATAATACTGCAAAAAGACTTGTTTTATAGGGTCTATGCCGATAATTTCGCTTACTCTAAAAGCTAGATTAAACATATAATAGCCATTATTACAGCCCACATCTAGCACTCTTTTATTATACAAATCTATATTTAGCTTGTCAAAGCAGTCATGTAGCAAAGACATCTTCATATCGCTACGCCATTCAGAATCTATATGCAAAGTGCTATTGTCAAAGTGAATATAAAATGGTCCCTTTCTCCATGGCATTAAATCTAGCACGATAGATTCTATACTCTCCTGTGTCTGCCTATCGCATGAGATGAAAATATGGAATCCATTTCCTAAATCTATCTTTTTGTGATTAGAAAAAATGATGGAATCTTTTATCTCATTATTTACCACGGCGTATATGGCTTTAGTCTCGTAATCTGAGATGAGGTTAATTTTGTCTAGTAGATTCACGTATGGCTCCTAAAATCCAAATCACAAGCCCACATAATGCCATAGCGCCCAATGTTATATAAGCATGAAAATATCCAAAAGAGTTAGCGATATATCCGCCAAGCAAGCCGCTAAATGCACCGCCTATGCCACCGCTCATTATCACAAAAGCAAGTCCTGCATTGATATGTCCGCTACCTTTTAGAATCTTTGCCACTAAAATCGGCACTATCACGCCGATTGTCCCCGCACATATACCATCTATGATTTGCACGATTATCATGCCTACTATGCCATTAGTGTTTGCAGCGATTAGCCCTCTAATGATTAGTCCTGATAGTGCTAATGACATGAGTTTAAAGGCTAGATTCTCATCTATGCTAAATCTTGTGAGATTAGCGGCTATTAGTATCATCGTGCTTTGCGCTACCAATATCGTAAGTGAGGCATACCACCCGCTCGTATCGACTCCTAGCTCGTATGCCCTATGACTTAGTAGTGGTAGCATGTGAGCATTACTTAGGTGAAAGAAAAATAATGTTATAGCTAACAGCAAGATATGCTTGTTTTTAAACATATCTTTAAGCGGTATTTTGCATTCTTGATTCCCACCACGTGCCACTAGATGATTAATCTTTGCATTTCTAAGACAATATAGGCTAATGAGTGTCAAAGTCCCCATTAATGCAGTGATGATAAAGACAGAAACAATGCCATAGTGCATAGCACACACAAAGCTAAGTGCCGCACAAAAGCTAGTGCCAGCATGTTTAAAAGCTTCATTTTTTGCAACCTGAACTCCATAGCCACTATGTCCCATAATGCCTAGTGTAATACTAGCAAGTGCGGGGGCTAACAGAGTGCCACACAGGGCGATTACTAGCTGAGAGAGTAGCGTAAAATAGAATGAATGATAGAAATAATTTAGCAGTGTAGCGGTGGATATAAGAGTGGCACAAAGTGCTATAAGAATCTTTTTATACCTAGTCCTATCTACTAAGATTCCAAACGGAATAGCAAGGATTAGTGCTGAAAGTTTTGTGATGGAATTAATCGCACCTATGCTAAACTCACTAAAGCCCTTTTGCTTCAAAAACACGCCAAGATATGGACCTAAGCCATCTTGCACATCGGCTATAAAGAAATTTAACAATGCTAAATTATATGATACGCTCACTATTTTCCTCATAAGTCGTTTTTTTTTTTTTGATAGAATCTTAGCATGTAATTTTGGTGTTATATGGGGATATGTATGAGCAATTCGTTGCGAGGACAGATTGAGATTCTAAAGAAAAATTTAGATTTTGATATGTTGCGAAATATTTTAAAAAACAATGATAGCTTAAGAGAGCAGTATTTAGAATTTTTATATGACATTGCGGATTTTGACGAATTATTTACGCTTATTGATGAATATAGAGGACTTAGAGTTGAGCATTTAAAGAGGCTAAGAGAGGAGGAGCTGGAGGGTGTAGAATTTTTAAAAGATGAGCTTATAGCATTGTATAAAATAAATCTTGCTATAAAAAATAATAATTTAACCTTTGATTTGGCAAAAAAATATTTTTTCAAGATTTATTTATATCCAAATCTTTTTAGCAGATTCTATGGTTGCAATGCACTTTTATCTTTCATGCTATCAAGGCAGGAGGACTTTAGAGAATTTTTTGAACCAAAGATGTTTAGGGAAAGTCCATTTACATTTTTCTTTTTCCAAGCGCTTCAAAATCGGTCTATGGGTGCTGGTCTGCTATATCGTAAGCTAATGGAAAAATTCTGCGATAGAGCACAAGGCTATAATAAAAGAAAAAAACGAGTGGCAGTATGCACTTATGGCATTTTTCGAGGCTCTTACAAGGATACTTTGCAGGATATTATAGATAATCTAGCGGCGCCACTTGATGCAGATGTATTTATATTTAGCTGGGACGAGTATCATGTATATCCCACATTGTGCGGTGGACTCCACTGGGCTAGACGCATCTTTAAAAACAATATTGCAGATATTGTTCCTACATTTATAGAAACGCATGAGACGTTTTCAAAAGAGATGCCAAATACATACAAGGCGCTTCAGGTTGAGTATTTTGGCAAGGTAGATGAGGAAGATTTTTCCAAATTTGCATCTAATAATCAAAGGATTAAACTATACAGATTTGATAATCAGCTAACTTTAAAACAACAAGATGTATATACGAAGCTATACACAGGCATGTATAGATGTGTAGAGCTAATGAAGGAGTATGAGAGAAATAACGTCTTTGAGTATGACTATGTGGTAATAGCTAGAAATGATGCAGATGTTATAAAACCGCTTGCTTTAGAAGTTTTAGAGAAAATGGGATTTGATGAGGTTGCGGATGGACATTTTGAAATGGGTACTGGTCAAGGTATGCCTTATGGAAAGAGGGCGGCAGTTCTTGCTCTTTGCAACTATTTATATGAAATTCCTTTTTTATCGCTCCCGCATGGTGGAACTTGGGAGAATCATCAAGCATTCTTTTATTATTCCCAGATAATGCGGCTAAAAAATGTCAATTTTGAACGTGATTTAACAATAAGAAATACAAAATGTCTAAGTGGTATAAAACTGCCGGATATAAAAGAAAGTGTAAAAACTGATTTAGAGTTTATGAGAAAAAATGGCATAAGCGAAGAAAACATTGCTAAGTGTAGAGATTTTTTTGATGAATTGATAAACGAATATGGAATATTAAATATTGATGAAACAAGAGCCACTATTACAGGCACCAATGATGTTTCACAATTTTTAAAAATAACAGATAAAGATATTCAATTCAAATTAGGTAATGAAATATTACAACGGGGGGGGGGGGGTATCAAGCGTCTTTACGCAATATATCGCGTAGGTTGCAAACTGCGTAAATACTATAAAACGAATGGCAGTATAGTAGAATCTAATAATGAAAAAATACAACAAACAAAACAATATAAAATCGGATGTGCTTTTCTAAAGGCATATAAAACTCGCTATATCGGAGGATATATAAAATTCCTATTTGATTTTAGAAAGATTAAAAATGGATAGATGTTTATTTACATAAACATTTGCTAAATTTTTTCTACCACTTAGCACCAACACTTCCAAAGCATTATTTATATTTTTTAAATACAATATTTTAAGAATCAAGTCTAATACACCGCACACCAATGTAATAACCCGTTTGCACAATCTCTAATTACTCCCAAGTCATCAAAAACTAAACAACCCCAATTCTTTTTGCTAAAAAGTCATAAAGGTGCATGGATTTTATATCTACACCCATTTTTGACATAGCACCGCTAATATTCATAAGACAACCTGCATCTGCAGATATTAGCAAATCTATATTTTTAGATTTTATATCCTCTATTTTTTCATTCACCATGGCACGGCTGATTTCTGGCTCTTTTACGCTAAATGTCCCTCCGAATCCACAACATTCCTCTTCTCTATCTAACTCTATTAATTCCACATTTTGTAATTTTCTTAATAGATTCTTAGCACTAGGTATGCACTTTGTAACTCTTAGGGCATGGCAATTTGAATGCCATGTGATTTTGACAGGATTGCCCACGTCATGGTATCTAACATTTAAAATTTTGTCTAAATATTCACTCAACTCATAAATGCGAGATGAAAAACTCTTGAATTTATCGCCATAAACATCATTATGAAATAGTTCCTTATAATCCTCTCTCATCATTCCCGCACATGAACCGCTGGGGATTATAATGGGATAGTCCTCATTGAATAATTCTAGGTTATGCAGTGCAACCTTCCTTGTCTCATCGTAGTATCCGCTATTATAGCTAGGTTGCCCGCAACAGGTTTGATCTTTTTTGAATATTACCTCTATGCCCTCTTTTTGTAATAATTTAATAGCAGATATGCAAGTATCAGAGTATGCGACACTTCCTAGACATGTTGCAAAGAAATAAACTTTTGACATTAGATTCCTTTTTATTTAGGCTTAATAGCCGCAGAGACGATAGCATGTGCAGCGATTCCAACAGCCGTTGCTCCTAGTAATACTATGCCTACTGTATCTGCAGTTTTATCCGCACCAGAGCCACTAAAGGCAGTCTGATAGCGATTTGCTATCGGCACTTCAAAAGGCGACATGGTATCCCAGAAATTGGGCTCACTACACCCTATGCAACCATGCCCTGCACCTATTGGCCAACTTGTATGGGAATTGAATCTAAGCTTAGAGCAGTTATTAAAGGTATATGGACCTTTGCAACCGACTTTGTAGAGACAATATCCATTTTCCGCATTTTTATCACCAAAGGCTTGGACAAACTCGCCTGCATCAAAATGCCCTCGTCTCTCACATAAATCGTGGATTCTATGTCCGTATGCCCATTTGGGACGATTGAAAGCATCTATTGCAGGTAGCTCTTTGAATAAAATAAAGTGCATTAAAGTGCCTACGATATTTTTTTCGCTAGGAGGGCAGCCTGGGACATTGATGATATGCTTATTTACGATTTTACTCAAAGGCTGGGCGTTGGTAGGATTTGGCGCAGCTGCTTGCACACCACCAAAGCTAGAGCAAGTGCCTATGGCAAATATAGCCGCTGCATGCTCTGCCACATGACGACACTCCTCGGCACCAGTTCTAGCATGTGCACCTATGGTAAGGAAGTATTCGGTATCTTTTGGAATCCCACCTTCTA
The DNA here is from genome assembly GCA_949287835.1 of uncultured Helicobacter sp. Classification (GTDB taxonomy): domain Bacteria; phylum Campylobacterota; class Campylobacteria; order Campylobacterales; family Helicobacteraceae; genus Helicobacter_A. Next base: position 40,954 of record CASEHV010000011.1, on the reverse strand, counting down.
CCATCATTACATACTGCCCCTTGTATTTCTCTACCGCTTCCTCTAGGCTCTTCTCTGCTTGATGTCCAGCAGCAGCCATCACGGTCTCATGATACTCAAGACTTACATAGTCAAAAATAATAGAATCTATGCCAGGGTCCTCACTTCTTAAAAGACTTTCACTGCAGCCTGTGCATTCAGCCATGTGTAGCCATATAATAGGCACACGACCAGCCAACTCAGCAGCCCTAGCAGTTAGCGGTGCAAAGGAAGCGGGAAGTCCGAGTGAAGCGGTAATAACTGCCGCCCATTTCATAAAATCGCGTCTTTTTACACCTTTTTCCTCTAGGACATCTTTTAACTCTTTTTTGCCATTTTTATATAGTGAGGGCAATTTTGCTAGGGAATCTAATCTTGCTTTTATTTTGTTAAAGAGACTATCTTTAGTATGAAAGCTATATTGTTTTTCAAGTTGTCCAATCTCTTGTGTGCGAGTAATATCGTCTTTTCTATAACTCATGCTTTGCATGTTTTATCCTTAAAGGTCAGTTTCGGGTAATGTAGATTCTACTATAAAAGATAGGATTATTCACATAAAAAATAGAGTCTGTGAAAAATAGTTTCTATATTTCATGCTTTTTTGTGAAACTATCATTCATTTTCGCTAAGAATCTTTGACATAGATTCTATTGCTATGCTATTTTTTCTCTCCTGCAATCGCTGTTTAAAAGCTTCATCATGATGTGCTTTGTAGAATAGCTCTCGTAGATTTATATCAATGTCACTATCCTCAAATGCCATTTCATACAATGCCAACTCCTCTAGCAGTCTTTCTAGCTCACTTTCTGCTAAACCTCTACTGGCGTTAAAAACTACTTCTTTCCATTTGCCAATGGGTGTTCCCTCAAACATTCCGTCTTCATTATTTGCATTTTCCCACATGTTATATCCTTGTAAAGTCGTGGTTACATTGTTACATATTTTTTATTTTTATTCAAGTATTTATGTTTAATTTCTATCCTTGAAATGATTATAGTCAAATCTTTTTAGAATCTTAAATTCCCCATTTTTCATTACCCCAAGAGATGGTAATTCTATGCCATTAAATGTTGTATTTTTTACAATCGTATAGTGCATCATATCGCAAAATGCAATTCTGTCGCCTATGTTTAGAGGAGTAGAAAAACTATAATCTCCGATAATATCCCCGGCAAGGCATGTAGGTCCTCCAAATCTGTATTGATACTCCCCTATGCCAATTCCTAAGTCATCTTCTATTTCGCAGGATTGTCGTGATATTTTGTAGCACTCTGGTCGATATGGCATCTCTAGGCAGTCTGGCATGTGGCAACTAGCACTTATATCAAGTATAGCTACCTTGCCATGATTCTCTACAATATCAATTACCTCGCCAATTAAATCGCCACATTGCCACCCAACTGCTTCTCCGGGCTCTAAGAATACCTCTGTGTTATATTCTTTTTTGAAATCTTTTATAATACGAATTAATCTATAAATATCATAATCTTTTCTCGTAATATGATGTCCGCCGCCAAAATTTATCCATTTGCATTCTTTAATATAATCTCCAAAATGTTTTATTACATGTTCTAATGTCCTCTCTAACACCGCAGAATCTTGTTCGCATAATGTATGAAAATGAAGTCCGTCAAAATGCTCTTTGAAAAACTCTTTGCTTTCTTGATTTGTCTTTCGTGCTAAGGATTCTATGTTTTTATAAAATTCTTCTGGAATAATTCCTAGTCTGCTTTGCTTTACGCATGGATTATAAATATCTGTCTCTACCTCGCTATACATTGGATTTATGCGAAGACCTATTTGTATAGATTCTTTACTTTTTATTATATGGGCTAGATTGCTATATTGATTTAGCGAATTAAATATAATGTGGGTTGCATATTTTATTATTTCTTTAATCTGAGATTCTTTATAAGCTGGAGAGAAAACACATATCTCTTTTGCTTCACTATTATTTGCAATTTCCTCATAAGCAAGTCTAGTCTCATTTACTCCGCTACAGGTGGCTCCATGCAGATACTCTCTAATGGGTCCAAACTCGCGCCAAAAACTATATCCCTTTAGTGCTACAAGTATTTTTGCCCCGCTTTGCTCTGCTATGCTAGATAGGAGTTTTACGTTGTATTGCAAGGATTCATAGTTTAATACATAGCAGGGTGATTCTATATCATTTATATTGTTCTTTGTTATGCAATCTTTTAACATAGGTTTCATCGATATATCCTAGTAATGAAATATATGCAATTATAACTCATGGAAATTCTTGAATATGCTTTTGTGATATAATTAAGTGTCTCATAGCTTAGATTAGGATATTTTAATGGCAGAAGAGGATAAAGAGAAAGATAGTAACGATAGTGCCAATGGGGAGGGGGGTGCGACACAAGAAGTCAAAAAAAAGCCAAATAAACTTATGGCATTATTCACGCCACTAGAGAATTTTGCTAAGGATAATGCTAAGGATATTCCTATCATTAGAGGGCTTGATGAAAAATTAAATACAACTACAAAACGTATATTACTTGTAGTATTGGCATTATTGTTTTTGATAATTATTATTCTAATCCTTGTAAGTGCCTTTAGACCAAATAAAGATACACAAGAGATTAGCGATAATGCAAATATGCAGCAATCTAGCTCATCTTCTGCTAATAATGCTAGTGGTGGAAATGCAAATTCTAGTAATAATAGCATACAAGATTCTGGAATAAATAGTGGATTAGCCTCTCTTCCCTCATTAGATAATATTACCGCAAAGCCACCTGTCGTTGATGATAAGAATCTACTTTTACTCATACAAAAGGCAGATGCACTATATAAAAGTGGCAGTAGAGAGGAGGCACTAAATCTTTTTAATCAAATCGCGAATTATTCAAAATCGATTGCCAATTACAACCTAGGTGTCATTAATGCAAAATCTAAAGACTATGAAAAAAGCATACAATACTACGACCAAGCCATAAACGCAGGTGAGGATATAACATTAAGCGCCATTAATGCGGCAGTTAGCTCCTTTAAGCTAGGTGATATGAATAGATACAGATACTATATAAATATAGCAAATGCCTATGTGAATCAGCTAAGCAATCTCCCACCGTATGCCTACTCCTATGCCTTAAGCCAATATTACAATGGGCAATACTTTGAGACTCTATCTCCTCTTAGCCATGATAATAGCAATGGTTTTGATAAAGATTCCAAAAGGCTTGCAGCAAAGATATATATGCTATTTAATGATAATATTCAAGCATACGATAATCTCAAAGCAGTGGCAGAAAAGAAAGATGAGTTAGCCCTAGGACAGCTACTAGCAAGGCAGGGTAGCCTAAATGCAGCAAGGGGACATATATATAGTTATATGCTAGATTATCCAGATGATTGGAATGCTAAGATGACTATGCAGCTAGTTAGTCTAAAGCTTGGCGATTTTATAGAATCTGCAAAGATTATAGATGAGTTTGGGCAAGATGAGGCAAGTAAGGGCATGGATAATCCATATCCAATAAAAGCTAGAGTTTCTCCTACTATGTTTGACGTGCAATTAGCACAGAGTGAGTTTTGGAATAGGACATTTGAACATTCAAATTTACTTACAAGCAAGATTCTGTTCTACTATGCACCCTATCGCGTATTTAATGTGAGTGAGGCATTAAATATTATATCTGATGGTGTTTTAGATTCTAAGATTAATATGGGGAATCTCGAGGAGAGTAAGGCAATACTTGTTCGTGGTGCTACTATATCAAATATTAATGTTAGCATAGCACAAGCACTAAAACGTATTAATCATAACGACTTACGAGGCTCACTTGCTATTATGAAACAATACATAACACAGAATCCAAATCACTCAGTTCTGCATTACAATCTTGGCTTGATATACGCGCAAATGGGTGATTTTGGAAATGCTTATAAACATTTCTTGAGAGCATATCATCTTGATAATGCAGATGTGCAATCTGGCGTTTTTGCAGTAGTAACGGGGAATCTAATCTATAAAAATACTCAAACTCTAAACACAAATGTCGCACAAAGCATTCAGGAAAGCAAATTACCGCAAGCAGAGATTGACTTGTATAATAGAATAAGAAATTGGGCAAATGACCCTAAGTCTATATCCACATATATCCCTCCTGCTAATGAGAACCGTGCCATTTATCTAGCATTTCAATCTATTAGTGCCATGCACTCACGGGATATTAATAATATCGTAGGTGGATTCCAAAGATTAAAAACATATCAACCAAACGACATTGTCTCTAATATATTGTTTGATTTAGCTAAGAATTATGGTTCAAATATCAAGACCTCCGTGCTAAATCTGCAATATCTCTTTAGAGATAACACGATAAACCTTGATAATGTATTCTATGGTCCAAATCTAGCAAGAGAATTATATATATACACAGGATTTATAACGGGTAACTTAGACAAAGAAAAAGAGATTTTAAATAATAAATTAAGCACTCAAGCAGGTAATTCAAATGGCGTTTTACAGGCACTAGGATTATTAAATATCTATCAGCAAAATTTTCAAGAAAGCTATGCAATCTATGATAGATTAATTAACACGCTAGGAGAAGATGATAGTAATACTAGATTAATGGGTGCACTTGCAGCCATTGGTGCTGGATATAAGAATGCCGCAAGTTTATTGTTGCAATTATCAAAAATGGATTCTAGCGTGAATTATGAGAGTAAATATGCTTTGGGATTATTGTATCAAGAGGAGGGGAACTACAACGCAGCAGCGCAGCATTATAATAGTATTGCAAATCATGGATTCAAATCCGAATATGTGGATTTTGTCATAGATGATAGCAAGGTAGTAGCACCAGAGTAACATGCGAATCACTCCAAGCAGAAGATTAAAGATAAGCAATCTTTGCTAACACTAAAGTCTTTTTGTTTATTCCAGACAACTCTAATCACCCCTTGTAAGAGACTAAATTAACTAATTAAATTTTAAGACATCATTTTTTAATAAGCAATTTCTTTTTAGTTGATAAACTTAAATTTATAATTTCAAGATAAAAACTAAAACCTAATTTGTGATTTTTAACCCCGTTTTACTCTCAGACAAAAGATATACTATATTATCCGCCAATCCATAGGCTCTTTTCCTAATGATATTAGAGATTGATTTGCCCTTAGAAATATATCAGAGCCGACAAATCCTCTAGCAAGTGGGCTTGGGTGAGGGGCTACTAATGCTATATGTTTATCACTAATTAAAGGCAGTTTTTTCTTTGCGAAATTTCCCCATAATAGAAATATAATCCCCTCTTTTGTCTGTGAGATTCTCTGTATTACTGCATCTGTGAATATTTCCCAGCCAAAATGCTTATGAGAGCTTGGTTTATTTTTTTCCACACTTAGAATCGAATTTAATAAAAGCACACCATCTTTAGCCCACTTGCTTAAATCACCGTGATTTGGCATACTGATTCCTAATGTGCTTTCGATTTCTTTATAAATATTCTTTAGACTAGGTGGCAGGGGAATATCTCTATTGACACTAAAGCTAAGTCCCATAGCCTGTGGAATCTCAATACCATTTTTTACAACGCTACCATGATAGGGGTCCTGCCCTAGTATGACTATGCGAAGCGATTTTAACGGCGTTAGATTAAAGGCATTAAAGATTAATTCATTATGTGGAAACACCACTGTGTTGCTAATGGCTTGTTTGTAGTGAGAAATAATTTCAAGGAAATATGGTTTATCAAACTCATCTTTTAATAAATCTGCCCAATCTTTACTAAGCGTTCGTGGTATAGGCATTACTTTGATGATACCGAGCCATTATATACATACTGCACAGGTCTTTTAAATTCCATTCTTTTTATGGTGTTGCCAATTAGGCTATTTACAACCTCTAGATCTGTATGTTTTTGTGCATCTACCGTAGAACTACCTGCCACATATAAGATTCTAGCTTTTTTATACACATCATACCAATCAAATGTTACTTTATAGACGTCCATTACTGTGCGTTTAATTGTCTTTTTTGAAGTATCGCTATTGCTAGTATCGATAACGCATGATGGAACTCCATTTATCACATTACATACACCACTGGCGTTAAATTTATATTGATAGTTAGTAGAGGGGTCTAATCTCTCCTTTCCAACTTTCACATATATAACATTTCTTGCAAAGGATTGGTCGATTTGCCCCTGCAAATAAATATTATTAAATCCCCTCTTTTTGAAATGCTCAAGTGCGATTCCAGCGTAATATTTAGAGGATAAATCCCATGGGTCCGCGACTATGATAGTAGGGGCATTTGTGTCAAAATCGTATGTTGGCAACACAGTGGAATAATACTCCGACTTTACGCTACCAAAGCACCCGACAAGCAAAGATGCTAATAGTATAGTGCATGTTATATGAATAAATAAGGAGATATGTCTTACAAAAAATACCATTGCAATATCCTTAAAGTTCGTATATTTACAAATAAAGCAAAAAAGATTCCTGCTAAGGTGTAGCTATAAGCCGAGTTCTGTATTAGGTAATTATTTATCTTGGCGACATTTCACAATGCCACTCTAGCGAATAGCTAAAATTTGAGATACTAACCTGCTATTCTTGCTGCGGATTAGGTTTGCATAGCATTTTTTGTTACCAAAAAATCGGTGGGCTCTTACCCCGCCTTTTCACCCTTACCCAAAGACTTGGGCGGTATATTTCTGTTGCACTATCTCTTAGGTTACCCTAGCCATTTGTTAAATGGAATCCTATCTCTGCAGCTCGGACTTTCCTCTACAATAATAGCAATTACCCGCTACACCGAATCTAATAATAACAAAACATTTAAAAAAAATCTGCTATTTTATATGCTAACATTACTTTATATCTATATTTAAGGAATCTCAATGACAGTAATCAAAGAACTTGATGCGTTTGAAGTATTAGACAGCCGAGGTAATCCCACTATTTGCGTTAAAGTTACCCTTAGCGATGGCAGCATAGGAAGTGCTATTGTGCCAAGTGGCGCTAGCACTGGCAAGAGAGAAGCGTTAGAATTGAGAGATGATGATAAATCACGTTTTTTAGGCAAGGGAGTTTTAAAGGCTTGTGCTAATGTAACAGAGATTATATCAAGGGAGCTTATAGGTGTTGAGGCTTACAGACAGATGAGTATCGATTATGTCCTAAAAGCAGTTGATAATACAAACAATTATGAGAAATTAGGTGCCAATGCAACCCTTGGCGTATCTATGGCAATTGCTAGGGCAGCAGCTATTTCTCTTAACACACCATTATTTAAATATCTAGGCGGAATCAATGCAACTACACTTCCTGCTCCTATGCTAAATATTATTAACGGTGGCTCACATGCAGATAATAATGTAGATTTCCAAGAATATATGATTATGCCACTAGGCTTTGATTGTTTCAAAAGGGCACTTAGGGCTAGTGTAGAAGTGTATCATACATTAAAAGAGATTCTAAAAAGCAGAAATCTAAGCACAGGAATAGGCGATGAAGGTGGATTTGCCCCAAATCTAAATAATAATGAAGAACCAATAATTTATATTATGGAAGCTATACAAAAGGCTGGTTATAAGGCAGGTAGTGAGATAGCAATAGCACTTGATATAGCAAGTAGCGAGTTTTATGACAACGGTGTCTATCATCTAAAAGGTGAGGATAAAAAACTAGATTCAAATGCTTTAATATCATATTATGAGAATCTAATATCAAAATATCCCATAGTGTCAATAGAGGACGGCTTAAGCGAAGATGATTGGAGTGGCTGGGCAGATATGACGAAAAGAATAGGCAACAAAGTGCAGCTTGTCGGCGATGATTTATTTGTAACAAATACAGAGATTCTAAAAGAGGGTATTAGCAAAAATATCGCAAATGCCATTTTAATCAAACCAAATCAAATAGGCACGGTAACCCAAACCCTAGATGCTATCAAACTAGCCCAAAGTAGCGGATATAATACAATAATTAGCCATAGAAGTGGCGAGAGTGAGGATTCTTTTATCTCTGATTTGAGCGTGGCAGTCAATGCAGGACAAATTAAAACAGGAGCACCCGCTAGAGGCGAGAGAAACGCTAAGTATAACAGACTGCTTGAATTACGACATACAAATAAATTACTTAGCTATAACGCACAGAATCTTTTTGTGAGGTAAGGGAAGTGATGATTTAAAGAATAAATTAAGTTCTTGTAAGTTATTTTTGCAAAGTAATACAAAAGGGTGATAATTACTTTTAAGATTGTTTTTTAATCTTTCTTTAACATTACTTGGTAGTTGCTTAAGTATATTATAGAACCTAAAAATACTCTTTTTCATTCTTAAATCTTTGCGACAAATCATCAAAAAGCTACTCCCATGTAACTGTCCACACACTTGTGTCTTTTGAAAAAATGCTATTTCAATGATTTCGTATTGCATAAAAGAAAAAGTTACTTTCATATTAATCCCATTATATATCTGTATTGCCTTGTTATATGTTTTACATTGACATATTCCACCATCTAAAACCTCGTAAATAAAGATATTCTTTGCAATTTTTATGCTATGACAAAACTTGCTCTTTGATTTTGAACATTTGTCGAAAAATCTTTAGAATCTATCGCTAAGTCTCACTCATTTTCCAATACCAAATACGTCATTTAAGATTCTATCCTTTAGAATCCAAACCATAAAAAATGTCACAAAACCCCCTCCATTTTACCCCCCCCCCCCCCCCTACTTCCTACTCATACTTACTTGCCACAAGATTATGAAAATAAGCTATGCCGTGCTCAGATATACCCGAGCTGCTGTCATCTGCCATGATTCTGCCCTGTCCTTTGTAGCCTCGTGAGTGCAGTCCTTTCTGCACACTCTCTACAAGACGCAAATCCTCTGGGCGGAAGACATCGCGATACCATTCAATCAAGTCTTTTTGCTGCTGCGTTAGCTCCTCATTGGTAAAGAAAATATCATAATTTTGCAATGTCGTCTCAGAATCTATGGGGAACTCAAAAATCGCAGTCAGCATTCCGGGCATAGGAGTTGCATTCCACATTGTGCAAGGCCACAGCCAGAATCCAGAGAATGAAGACTCTCCTTCGAAATTAAAGGATTTGTCTGAGGGAATGGCAAGCCCGTATTGCAGTGTCCAATTCTCATACATATTATGCCAATATTTGCCCACTTGCACAGAGCTAGAGAAGCCCGGGTGTGCGGGGGCGCAGTGGTAGCATTCCATGTAATTATCCACGATGTTTTTCCAATTTGCAGGAGTGCGGGTTACGAATCTAGCCGCAAGTTTCAAATCATACATCTCAGGTCTAGCCTTAAGGATTGCATCTTTTAGACCGGGCAATTGCTGCTCGACACTTTTTGTGCAATCTGGGTCCATATTGATAAACACAAAGCCACCATACTCCTCGCATTTTAGCGGGGTAAGGCAGAAGTCATCTTTCTTAAAATTATAGACATTGTTGCAGTTTCTCGCACTAGAAAGCGTGCCATCGTGCTTATAAGCCCACGCGTGATAAGGGCAGACAAGCTCATTTTTTGCCACGCCAGAGCCTTGCATTACCCTATGCCCCCTGTGCGGACAGACGTTATAGAATGCACGCAAGACATTGTCGCGCCCACGCAGTATGAGAATCTCTTCATTCAAAATCTCACGCGTAATGTAGTCGTTTGGCTTACTCACCTCACAGATATGTGCGACACAAATCCAATCTTTCGCGAAAATCTTCTCTGCCTCATAATCGAACACTTCCTTTGAAGTGTAATACTTCGCAGGTAGCGTATAAGCCTCTTTTGCATCTTTGCAAAAACCTTCTGGTAGTTTCAGTGATATTCTCTCAGACATAACTCTCTCCTTCAATGTGATTTAGAATCCTCCGTCTTGACGACGTGAGTGTCAATAATGTGCGATGGAACTCTGCCATAATCATCGAGCAACCACCGCACGAAACCAAACACGGTTATCAGCAAAATAATCAAAAACGGCAGACCCGTTAGAACTGCCGAAGTCTTTATCGTATCCAGCGGCGCATTTGCATAGAGAATGGCGAGTGGAATGAGCGTGATGACTATGCACCAAAAGAGCTTCATATTCCTGCTTGGGTCCTGCCCCTCCTCTAAATTGCGTGTAGAAGTAGCCGCCATGGTGTAGGCGATTGCATCTACATGTGAGGCTAGGAAAATTATCATGAGAAGCAAGAATATCAGCAAAAACATCTTGCCAAAAGGCAGCGAACTCAAGAATGCGACCACCGCGAGATTCCCACCATCGCCACCGCCTGCACTTGCTTGATTGGTAATGCCTACCATATCTACGACATTATGCAAGAAAGAGTGAATACTATAGCTCTCCAGCACACCAAAGAAAAACCAGCACCCCGCACCGCCGCCGATAATCAAAGCACAAATCACCTCGCGAATCTTGCGTCCCGCCGATACGCGTGTAACAAACAAGGCACAGCCAGGGGCATAGGAAATCCACCAAAGCCAATAATACACAGTCCAGCCCTTTGTGAAACTCCCGCTACCAAAGGGGTCTGTGCTAAGGGACATTTCAAAGAAATTCTGCGCTATTAATCCTACGGAATTTGTAATGTTATTCAAAATAAACTCGGTAGGTCCTATGAAAAGCAGAACTGCCGCAAAGATGAGTGTCCCATAGCCCACCACAGAGCTTAGAGACTGCATACCCTTGTCGATGCCGATGTAGGCACTAAGGCAGAATATCGTAGCAGAGGCTATGGTGATGATTGCCTGTGAGGCAAAATTATTGGGCAATCCTAGCAGGTCTGCAAAACCTGAACTAAGCGTTGCCACAGAGATGACAAGCGATAGCGTCAAAGCCCCCACAGATGCGATAAGAAAGACCAAATCCACGATGCGCCCGATGACTCCCTGCGGACTCACATTAAAAATCGCGGAGATGATTCCAGAAAGCGAGAGACCTTTATTTTTCCTCACATGAAAGTGATACGCCATGACGATAGAGGCGACAGCATAAGTCGCCCACGCCCCGATACCCCAGTGAAAGAAGGAAAAAGACACGCTAAACTCAAGTGCTCTCTGGGATTTTGGCTCAAGCCCTAGCCCTGGGTCTTGATAATAATACACCCACTCAATGATAGCCCAGTAAATCGTAGAAGCCCCAAGCCCTGCACAAATAAACATGAAAATCCAAGGCGGTGTCTTATACTCGGGGTCTTGGTCGCCTAGCTTGATATTGCCGTATTTGCTAATGGCGATGTAGAGTGCAAAGATAAAGCCTAAAAGCACTAAGATTTGCACACTTGAGCCAAGCCCACCTGTAATCCAGCCAAAAAGCTTCTTTGCCCCCTCATTGGCAAAACTCGGAAAGAGCGTAATAGTCCCCGCAATGACTGCGATAAAAATCAGCGAGACAAAGACTAGCACTTTATCCATCTGCTGATTTGACGAATACGTATGCGGAGTTATCTTTTTCTTAGGATTCATATCCCTCTCCAGCATTTGAAATCACTTAACTATAAGGGACATTTCGCGGAAATGTCAATAAATTGTTTATAGAATCGTTGAATATGAAAAATAATTACAAAATGATATTTATAATTATTTTTTTTAATATATGAAAAATGCCTATTTTGCATGAAAATTACACTTGTATGTAAGAAAAATGAAAGAATCTCTCAATCGTTACTATATTACGCATATACTTATAAAATAACATTACCTAATGGGGAAATATGAGAATAAAACAAATTAAACACATACAGAATGCTATAAAATCTATCAATCCAGATAGGGTAGGCTATGAGATTATGAGTGATAAGGCGCAGATTCTAGCCTTTAGAATTAACTCGCTTGATATAAGAGCCATGAATATACTAAAGCAAGATGCCTTAAGTCTTAATGCCGAGGTTACCACGCCAAGAGATGCGATTTTAGGAAAGAATAAAAGCTATGATTGTGTATTATTTGGCAGTAAAAAGGCATTAAAACTACTAGCAAAAAAACTGCAAATTCAGCCCTTTGGACTGCGAGAGATAGGGAGGGATTTAAGGAAATTTCTTAATAAAGAGCATGACTATAGTCATAAGATTATGAGTATAGTGAATGTAGATTCTAATAGCTTTTATAAGAGCTTTGGCGTAAAAGATGCCATAGATGAAATCTATAAAAATATAGAGCTAGGAGCGGATATTATAGATATTGGTGCGGTTAGCACACGTCCGGGAAGCAGTCTTGTAGAATCTAGCATAGAGCTAGAGAGACTAGATTCTATATTCAAGGAAATAAGAAATATAAAAACAGAGATTCCCTTTAGCATTGATACCTATAATGCTAGTGTCGCTGCTAGGGCGCTTGATAGTGGTTTTAGTATCATTAATGATATTAGCGGAAATGTAGAATCCATGCTAGAGATTCTAAGTGCAAATAAACATGCAAGTTATATTCTAACGCATATAAAAGGCACACCTGAGAATATGCAAAATAACTGCGAGTATGAGAATCTAATCTTAGATATAGATAGATATTTTGAGGAGAGATTAGAGATTCTAAGTAAAAGTGGCATTGATAGAGTTATACTTGATGTAGGTATAGGCTTTGGCAAGAGTGCTAGTCAGAATGTAGAGCTGCTAAGAGAGCTTAGGCATTTTAGGCATTTTAGACTACCGCTATTAATCGGGGCTAGTCATAAAAGCTTCCTTGCAGTAATTAGCAAAGATGATAGCAAAGAGAGATTAGAGCAGACGTTAATAGCACATTTCTTTGCCTTGCAAAATGGTGCAAATATTATACGTGTGCATGACTTAGAGGCACATAAGAAGATGATTAGAATGTTTGATGAATTTATAGAGCCAAAGCAAAAGGTTAGATAATAAATTTCTTACCTAACTTTTTGACATATCTTAACATTTACACAACCTCAATATACCCTCCATTTCGTCTAATCCTACCCTCTAACTCATATTGCAAAATCTTATTTCCAAATCGTCTTAATGCCTCATCGAATAATCCATTACTCCTTGCAAACTCTAAAATCTCATCACTCTCTATCTCTTGAGTTTTCATATTAAATTTCTCACAAAGATGATTTATAAAAGATTCCACATCATAGATTGCCTCCGCTTTGTGCGTAGCTAGTAACTCTTGAGTGCCTAAGCTTTCATTTATTCTATGCGGCAGGACGTATAAAGTTTTATCCAGTGCCACCGCTGCCCTAGCCGATGAGATAGAGCCACTATTAGTATCTGCATAGGGAATGATGACAATATCACTTAGTGCGATGATGATTCTATTTCTCTCTAAGAAATGATGACGATTTGGCATGAAGCCTAACTCATACTCACTTAGCACAAGACCGCTTTTTGCTACCTTGCTAATTAAATCCTTATTTTCCTTTGGGTAGCAAATATCTATCCCGCATGGTAGCACCATAATAGCACTAGATTCCACATGTCTGTGTGCTAGAGTATCGATGCCTATGGCACCCCCGCTAATAATCGAGAATCCTCTAAGGGCAAGTTTGCTAGATAGCATGGTTGTATAATGCTTTGCATATTGATTTGGCGACCTTGAGCCGATGATGGCAATGATTGGCTTTTGCAATAAGGCTAGATTCCCCATGTAGCTTAGATTCCCTAAATCCTTATAGAGATGTTTGCCATAGAGATTTTTTTCCTTTGATATGCTAGGAATCCTCTCTAGCAAATCTAGCTTATCCCTGCTAATATATTTCTCTTTATCAAGTTTCATAGATTTCCTTTTGTTAGGATTGTATAATAAAGATTCCAAAATCACAAGGAGATATTATGGCAAAGCTTTGGGCGGGTAGATTTGAGGGCAGTGCAAATTCTTTATTAGATGAGTTTAATGCTAGTCTGCCTTTTGATAGGAATCTATACAAAGAGGACATTCAAGGTTCAATAGAGCATGCAAAAATGCTGCATAGCATAGGGGTGCTAAGAAAAGATGAGTTAGATTCTCTAATAAATGAGCTACGCAGCATAGAGCAGAGCATAGAGGAGGGGAAATTTAGCTTTGATATAAGCCATGAGGATATACACATGGCAATAGAATCTGCCCTAAGCCAAAAGCTAGGCGATGTAGGAAAGAGACTTCATAGCGCGCGAAGTCGCAATGACCAAGTCGCCCTTGACTTTAAGCTATATTGTAGAAAACAGAATCTAGCACTGCGAGATTCCCTAAAAGCCCTCATCTCTACCCTCTTAGATTTAGCAGATAATCATACGCAAACTCTCATGCCCGGCATGACGCATTTACAGCACGCCCAGCCAATTAGCTTTGGCTATCATCTTGTGGCATGGTGTCTGCCACTAAAACGTGATATACAAAGGCTAAGATATATGTATGAGGAGAGTAGTGATTGCCCACTTGGCTCTGCGGCGCTAGCGGGGACGCCTTATGGTAATGAGAGAGAGAATCTAGCGCTCTCGTTAGGATTTAGAGAGGCTAGTTTGAATGCTATGGATTCTGTTAGCCAAAGAGATTTTGCCCTTGATATGCTATATGCGTGTGCAAGTGTTATGATGCACCTATCTCGCATGAGTGAGGAGCTAGTGATATGGAGTAGCTATGAGTTTGGCTTTGTGCGATTTAGCGATGAGTTTTCCACAGGTAGCTCGATTATGCCGCAGAAAAAAAATCCCGATGTAGTAGAGCTAATACGGGGCAAATGTGGCAGGACGTATGGGAATCTCATGGCATTACTAACGACAATGAAAGCACTCCCATTAGCCTATAATAAGGACATGCAGGAGGACAAGGAGGGCATATTTGATTCCATTCACACGACTTTAATTAGCCTTAAGATTCTAAATGAAAGTCTAAAAAGCATAGAGATAAATGAGAAAAATATGCTAGAAATGTGTCAAAAAGGGCATTTAGTCGCCACGGATTTAGCGGATTGTTTGGTAATGGAGTGTGGCATTCCCTTTAGAGAAGCACATTTCATCACAGGACAGTGCGTAAAATATGCAGAGAGTAGAAAAGAAGATTTAAGCACGATTAATCCAGATGACTTAGCTGTTTTTTTGAATAAAGAGATTCTAAAAACGCAGAGTGTAAATGCAGAAAAGCTAAAAAATACCCTAGATTTATATGAGTGTATGCAGAGGCGAAATAGCCTTGGTGGCTGTAACTTCGGTGAGGTAAAAAGGCAGATTGAGGTGCTTAGGGGATTTTTATTATCTAGTAAGGATTGTTAATGATAAAAGCTATTATTTCTGGCGTGTTGGTCATAGTGTTTTTGATAGGTGGCTATGTGCTGTATGGATTCTATAAGAAAATGCAAAATGCAGATGTGGAATATAGTGTATCTAGCGCTAGTAATGCGGTTGAAAATATTCCTCTCATGCAGTCTGACACAAATACAGATACACAGGAATCCTCACTAGATTCCACCGATGCTGCATGGATAGAAAACGCTAGGCAGAAGGCAGAGGATTCAAAGCATCAGTTTCCATCAAATATACTTGATATTAATGTCGAGGTAAAGCAGTATAAGGATTTAAAGACAGATTACACAAAGGTAGTTGTAAAGAATCTTGATGACTATAAATTTTTGTGCCTAAATGAAATCCTGCGACAAAATCGCATTGATTTTTCATATTTTAAAAAGAATGATTCACTAGATTTGTTACTATTTATCCCCGATAAAGCAAAGCGGGAGGAGATATTGAGTGATTTTGCATACTATAATATAGATTATGAAGTAGGCATCAAACGATAGGAGATTAATTATATGAAAAAGCATATTATAGTTTGCGACCACATACATGAAGAGGGCTTAAAAATCCTGCAATCCCAAGACGACATAGAGGTAGAGAATCTAGCCTCCCTGCCAAAAGATGAGTTATTAACCCATCTGCACAAAGCAGATGTCCTTATTACAAGAAGCTCTACTGATGTGGATTCCAAACTACTAGATACAGCCTTTAGAGATAGCAATAAGCTAAAGGCAATCGTGCGTGCAGGCGTGGGCGTGGATAATGTCGATATGGATTCATGCTCATATCGCGGCGTGATAGTGATGAATGTCCCAACGGCAAATACCATAGCCGCAGTAGAGCTAACCATGCTACATATCCTAAGTGCGGCAAGGAGACTTCCTGGGGCAAACAAACAGCTAAAGCATGATAGAATCTGGAATAGAGAGGATTGGTATGGCATAGAGCTAAAGGATAAAAAGATTGGCATTATCGGCTTTGGCAATATCGGCAGTCGTGTAGGTATTCGACTAAAGGCATTTGATTCTAGAATCATCGCTTATGACCCCTACATTAATCCTAGCAAGGCAATAGAGCTAGGCATCGAATATACAAAGAATTTTGATGACATACTCTCATGCGATATTATCACGATACACACGCCAAAAAATAAGCAGACTATAAATATGATAACAAGCAAAGAGATAGCTAAGATGAAAGATGGCGTGATTCTCATAAACTGCGCTAGGGGTGGGCTATATAATGAAGATGACTTATATGATGGGCTAAAAAGTGGCAAGATAGCCCATGCTGGCATTGATGTTTTCATAAAAGAACCAGCCACTAGCAATAAACTCCTAGACTTAGATAATGTGTATGTAACGCCCCACATAGGTGCAAATACATTGGAATCTCAAGAGAAAATCGCCATAGAAGCCGCAAATGCCGCTATCTCTGCGGCTAGAGGCTCTGCATTCCCCAATGCGCTAAATCTGCCTACAAAGACTCAGGATATGCCACGTGCTATACTTGCTTTCTTAGAGCTAAGTCAGAAACTTGCCTTCTTTGCATCACAGGCTATAAACGGCGCTATCTCATCGATTAATTTAGATATTTGCGGCGAAGAGCTAGAGGGCTATGCAGACGCATTTTTGACCTTTGCTATGCTAGGCGCACTTAAAGTTTCACTAGGAGATTCTATAAACTATGTAAATGCCGCATTCGTGGCAAAGGAGAGGAGCATACAGAGTTCTGTAAATATCAAGCAAGTAGATACGCATTATAGGAATCTCATCAAGCTAACACTGCATACAAAAGATGAGAGCATAAGCGTAAGCGGCACGGTGTATGATTCTTGCATTTTGAGATTCAATAATATTAATGGCTTTATGATGGATTTAGAGCCACGGGGCAATATGATTTTGGTAAGAAATACAGATGTGCCGGGCGTCATAGGTAGCATCGGGAATACCATAGCAAAGCATAAGGTAAATATCGCAGACTTTAGGCTAGGCAGACGGGGTGAAATGCCAAATAGCGATGCCCTAGCACTGATACTTGTAGATGATAAGATAACCAAAGCATTGATAAATGATTTGCGTTCCATACCAGAGTGCATTAGCGTAACAGATGTGTTGATGTAGGGGGGTTGGAACCTTTGTTTTTAAATAGATATGTTATGTTTGGTGGGAGATTTAGAATCTAAATTCCCAAAAGATGTTTCGGGTGTTACCATTAACATGGCATTTGTTTCATTCTAAACACATGCAGAGAATCTAGATTCTTCGGTATCGATGAGTCGGTAGCCCACATCTAGCACGTCCTCGACACATCTTTGCGTGTCCTTGGGCTCAATTTGGAAAACACCATAGTCTAAAATGGGTATTTTCAAGCCGTTATTGAGATTGATTATTTGCATATTTGCTCCTTTTAAAAGTTTATTTAAGCTTGAAAATGTAATTATAGGTGCTGTGGATTTTTTTGTCAATACGCACTTTTTTGCAATATACTCCCTTTTGGGGAGTTAGATTCTTTTCGTTTTTAAAAGCATTTATGATGTCTTCAAGACTTTTAAATATAAAATATTTTGTATATAGCGTCTAATTGTATTTTTCCTTGCAACTTATTATCTTGATTAGCTAAAGATTTAAAAATGTGTATCAAATCAACATTAATCACAGCAATATTATAAAGAATAGAGGTTTTAGATTATTTAGAATCTATATCAAAAGAAAAAATATAATCCACATCAAAATATTGCATATTTTTAGGATATTTTGCACCGAGTCCCAAAATTATATTTTCTTTTTTAGATTCTATTAATCCTAACTTTTGCAACAATGCATGTAATTCTGGTAGATATTCCTTTTTTATTGTGTTAAGTTTTTTTACATCGTCTTTTAAATCATTATATTTTTCTTTATTTTCTTGCAGTAAAACAAAAAATTTTTGTGAATCTTTATAGGCGATTATGTCAAGATAGATTCTGCGATTTTCCCTGCCCTGCCCTATAATTATTGCTTTATCGCCCTGTGCGGCTGGATAGCTCATCGCAAGAATCTTACAACCAATTTTTTGCAATAAAATACAACTTGCGTAGGTAATAATATCTTCTTTGGCATTTTTAAACGATAGAGGCTTAATATCTAGTGGTGTATTAGAATGGATAGAATATAAGCTTTGCAGATATTTTTTTATTATTTCATAATTCCAAGTAATTTCGCACAAAATATCGTGTTTGTAATCACATAACTGAAGTTTTGTGGCATTTAAAAACAAGGATTTATAGGTCATGCTAGGGTATATTTGCAAAAATATTTCTAAATTTTCATCACTTATTTTAATATAGTGCGTAGAATCTACTTTTTCAAAATCCAACATAATGCCTGTTGCGGTTGTAAAGATTTTTAGTGCTTGATTAGAATCTATTTGGCAATCTAGCAAAGCATAAAGTTTGCTTACAATATTTTTTGATAATACATCAAATAAAGTCTTATGGCTTTCCTTGCCAATTTTTCTTTCTCTATGGATAATTATTTTTGTCGTGATGTTTTGCCCTCCAAAAAGCATGGCACAAAAATATAAAATTCCCCTATCAGGGTCCATTGCATGTCCAAAACGATTTATCTTTACTATCAATTTTTCGTTATTTCTTTGGAATCTTGTCGAATTAACAAAAGTATTTTTGAGTTTTTCTAATTCTTGTTGATTAAAAAAAGTATTTTTATGCTCTTGTAGCAACTCTTTATAAACAGATTCAAAACTAGAGTGTTTTGTGATTTTATCTAAAATATTTTGTAAGATACGGCTTATTTCTATATTATAAGGCAGACAAGATAATCTATTTTCTTTTGTAAGCAAAATATTATTTTTACTTTCCCAATCTATAAAATATACAACAGCTTCTTGCAATAAGGCTACATTGATTTCTTGTAAGCTTGAAATTTTATCACCTCCCCCGTGTGATTTATTAGAATCTTTGTGCAATGGGCTAATCTTTAACACAGGAATTTTAAATATACTAGCGAAGAAATACACATCGCTTCTTTGCATTTTATGCTCATCTGTTGGCACTGCAGTGGAATACTCTATTAAAAGAATAGGTATTTCACTAGATTCTATAAGGCAAGTAATAATAATATCGAAGTCTTTTAGCCTTGTGATTTTCTCTAAAATAGAATAAGATTGTTTAATATTGCCTATTGTTTTTAGTGGATAGACATTTTTAATAATAAGATTTGCATTAATATCTAAGAAATATTACTTGAAATCTAACCCCTGCTCTAAACATTCTGCATAAATGCGTATTTCTTTAATGTCCATATTTTCAACCTTAAGATTTTTGAAAAACCATAATATGCTCTTTTTTATTCTTGGTGCGATAAGTTTTTTTAAAAGATTTGCTTGTAGAATCTAATTCATTATATGAATAATCAATTAAATGCCATTGCAATATTTTACTTATTTGCAATAACTCCTCTTTTGCATTATATAGCCATCCAGCAATCCTGCCATCACCCATTACCAAAACAATGATGCCATTTTTTTGCAAAACTTCATTACATTGCATAAAAATTTCTAATAAATCAGTATTAAACTTCTCTTTTGGTAGCTTAAGGCTTGAATATTCCCTCCTTGAACCTATCTCATTTTGCATACAAAACTTCACATCAAAATCAAGCCATAGCATTCTATGCTTGTGATAGAGATAATAATCGTAAGTATTTGGATATGGTGGCGAGGTAAAAATTAGTGATATAGTATTGCTTGGAATCTTTTGAGTTAGTTTTTTGGCATTATGCAAAAACACTTGAGAATTTACTCTTGTGTATATGTAAAGATTCTCATAAATGCTTAAAGCATTTTTATATTTTTCTTTATATTTTTCAATGATATATTTTTGGTTTATGTAGGGTTTTTCTACACTCGCATACCGTGTATCAGAATCCTGATTTGAAGCAATATTGATAATAGAGGAAAAAATAAGAGAAAGAAAGATTGTGTATTTTGGATTATTTTTAGTATAGATCTTAATACATTCTTTTATATGCGATAGGGCAACGATGTCTTCTTGCTTAAACCAATGGTGTATATTCTCATAGGAATGTAGCTTGTGTGTTTGTTTAGTTTCTAAAAAATCTATAAAGCCTTTTAAATATTCCAAATCTTTAGAATCTAAATCTAATATTTTTGCTTGTGTAATCAAATGTGCTATAAAATTAATATCAAAACCAAAGCCTTGCCGACCTAAAATTCTACAAGCTAAAAGTGTTGTCCCACTCCCACAAAATGGGTCTAGTACACAATCAGTATTATTAGAATATCTCGCTATATGTTGCAAGGCTAAATCAACCGTGAATTTTGCTGGATAAGGGTGGATTCTATCAAGCTTTCTTACAGTATTGCTATCAAAAGAGTATGGCATTTCCTCTTGAAACAAAAAATTTTCCAAAGACTCAATCACCATTAATCCTTAGTTTTTCTTAATACCACAATAAAAGAATGATTCTGATTTACATAAAATACGCTAGGATAGCCAAGCAACACAAGCCTTCTTCTCTCATTTTGATCCCATATAATCAAATCGTGATATTTAAATCCAGCTTCTTCTCCAGCCCTAGCAATATTACTATGTAAATCAATATAGGGAATTTTATTTTTAGAATCCCTATAATCTTTGACTACCCAAATATTATAGCCATTGGGCTTTGTTTTTACAAAAAGCTTTTGCATTATTTGTTTAACTGTTTGCATATAGCTTTCAAAATCCATATTTCCTAAGTCCTTTTGATTATTAGAATACACTTTTGTTGTTGCATTATTATCTACCACAAAAGCAGATTTTTTATGTCTTTTTGTCCTATCCTCAATAACCTTATGAATCAAATCCGCATAAGGCGGCGAAGTAAAAGTTAATTGCAAACTCTCATCATCTAGCGTATCTATAAGCTCCACACAATCACCCAATATGACATTATAAGTATGCTGTGATTCCTTAAAGAGATGATTTTGCGATAATGCTTGTAACGAATCTAAAGCTATTTTATAAAAATCATCTGATAGCTCAAAGCCTATGACATTTCTTTGTAATTCTAAAGCACTTAGAGCTGTTGTGCCTGTGCCTAAAAATGGATCTAGCACAAGGTCATTCTTATCAGAATATAAAGCAATGATTCTATCGCTTAGTTTTTTTGGGAAGGTTGCACCGTGTTTTAAGGCATTTTTACCTCTAGGTGAAGAAACATCATTCCACACACTTCGAGAATTTTTCGCCCACTCCTTTGTGCTTAATCCATTAAAGGTTTTTTTCACTGTAATAATCCTAAATTATCTATTATAAAATATTGTATCAAAGTCTTATAAAATTTGACATCAAGTAAATAAACTATCCTCTTTTAGCCTCTCCTCCATCACAGCTCTATAATTCTCATATAGCTCATAGCCTATGTAATGCCTACCTAAATCCTTTGCTACCTTTAGAGTCGTGCCACTTCCTGCAAAAGGGTCTAATACCACATCGCCCACAAAGGAAAAAAGCTTAATAAGCCTGTAGGGAATCTCACTAGGCATTATCGCTGGATGCTTACCAAAGGCTATATCGCTTTTATTTGGTATGGGGATATTCCAAATTTGCTTGGTGTATTCTACCCATTCATCTTGAGTGAGTTTGCTTTGCTCCTTTAGCTCTTTTGCAATCTCTTTAGGCTTACCGTCTTTCACATAGATAGTGATAAACTCACTTGTATTTTGAGCATAAAAGTTTCTAGGATATGGATAGCTGCCAAACATTAGTTTTTTGGTTGTATTTGTGCGATTCCAAATATACAAATCTAAGAGAAAAAACTTCGTAGATTCTAAGATAGAGTGTTGAATATCACTTTGCAAATCAAAAATATGACGATTATAATGTGTATTTAAGTCTTTTTTAAGCATAGGCATTAAAGGCACATTGATACAGAGTTTGCCATTTGGCTTTAAGATTCTAAAGCATTCCTGCCACACCTTTAAAAGCTCATTAATATAGCTTTTATAATCTTTTAAAGCCCCTAAATCTGAAGCTTTACTTTCTGAATGTTTAAGGTTTTGATAACCGTCCTTTGCGTAATCTTTGATATTAAAATACGGAGGACTTGTGATAATTAAGTCTATGTTAGAATCTGGCACTTCACTCATGTCTATGCTTGATTTATAAAAAACTTGGTTTAGTAAATTGTCTTTTGCGTATTTTAGTGTTTGCGTCATCATTATTCTTTTTATCACATAAATGATATTCGCAATTATAGCAATTTTTGCACTATAAAAAATTTGTAAGTTTTAACTTCTTTCTTTAAACACTAAGTGTAAGACATTAAATTTTTATAAAATAATTCTAAAATTTGTTGTTGTAGAAATGGCGAATTTTGATAGAAAAAATAATTTTAGTTAGCTTTCATGTTTTCTGAATTTAGGCGTGATAAGCAAATCGCTTTCTAAAATTCTTGGCACCATACCAAAATGCACAATGCACTTTTATAAAATATATAAATCAAACTAACACATTATAATCGCTTTGGCAAAGCAAAATATTTTTGAAACGAGAAAACTGCATTCAACAGAATCTAAATCTTTTTGCAAACTACACCAAAACAAAAATTCACAAAAAGCAGGAAAGACAAGATTAAACTACTCCACCCCATTTTTCTTATTTAGCAAATGCGTAACGACTTTATCCTCTATCATAGCCATTTTAACAGCGGGGAGTAGATTATTTTTCCGATAGCTTTCTATGACTTCCTGAGGATTATGCCCACTCATCATCGCATCATAATATATTGTCTGAAAGACTTCATTATCCTCGACACTAACCTTTTCTTGCTTAGATAGTCTATCGATGATGAATGTAACTTTCACACTCATACTAGCCTTTTCCCTCTGTGCCTCGAAAAGATCTTTACTCTTATCCTTACTATCGCGTAGCTCATCTAGCTTCTCTTTTGGCAGGGTGCTTAACTCATTATTGAAAAGCACATTCATCTCCTGCTCAATAATATTATTTGGCAGGTCAAAGCTATATTTATCGGCTATATTCTTTAGTGCTTCCTCTTTTAGCTTCTCATTATAAAGCTTTGTGCGAGATTCTATTTCTAACTCTTTTTTGATTCTCTCTCTTAGTTGCGATAATGCGGCACCCTCTTTTTGATTCTCTTCCTTCTCTGCTTCCTCTTTGCTCATAAGGCTTTTTGCAAAGGCATCATCGATTTTGACACTCTCTCGTTTCTTAATGGCATTTAGCTTTACCTTAAATTTAGCATCTTTTCCTGCTAGATTTGTCGCTTGATAATCATCGGGGAATCTTACATTAATTTCCCTATCCTCGCCTACTTTCATGCCGACTAAAGATTCCTCAAAGCCAGCTATAAACTGCCCCGAGCCTATTAGCAAATCAAAATGCTCCGCCTTTCCTCCATCAAAAGCTATGTCATCTATAAAGCCCTCAAAATTGATATTAGCAATCAAGCCATCTTTTAGCTCACTTTCGCCAGATTCCACAATGGGCGCCCTAGCCTTAGCCATCTGCTCTAGCCTCTCATCGACTTTAGAATCCTCCACTCCATCTAGCGTAAAAGTCGGAATGCAGTCCATGATATTATCAATCTCAAAGGTAGGGGTAATGCCAATCTTTAGCTCAATATCTATACCACTCTCACTCTCATCAAACTTAGAAATCAAAGGCTGCCCTATCACATCTTTACTCTCAAGCTTAAGCTCACTGATTGCCTTAGCATAAAAATCATCGATACTTTTCTGCCTTGATTCCTCTTTTAGATTCTGCTTATATCGGTCTTTTACGAGGCTAACAGGCACTTTTCCACGTCTGAAGCCATCGATTTTCATCGTCTTTGCATATTTACTTGCTAAAGCCTCGATGTGAGAATCTATTACATCCTTTGGTATGTTGCCACTTGCAGTTGCATTCGCATTATCTAGTCTATTCACACTAACTGAAGTTGTATTCATAGCTATCCTTAAGGGTTTTATAAGTATAATTTTGTATTATAACGAAATAATTGCAAGGAATCAAAATGTCTATTGCATCTGATAGTATCAAGCATTTAAAACATAAACTGAATCTAAAAGTCAATCTCTCACCAAACTTTGGCGAAATCATATCTGTGGAGACAAATATCATAAAGGCAAGTGGTCTCTCGCCTAGCGTGGGCGATGTCGTGTGGCTTGTTCGTAGTGATAATACTCGCAGTGAGGGCATCGTGATTGCCACAAATAGAGATGTTTTTAGCATTAGTCCTTTTAGCTTTACAGAGGGTTTTAGAAGTGGCGATAGAGTGATTATTGCAAAAGAGGGGCTAAAAGTGCCTGTGGGAGAGGAGCTACTTGGCAGGGTGATTAATCCGCTTGGAGTCCCGCTAGATTCCAAAGGCGCATTAAATACCGAGATAAGTGTGCCAATCATCAATGCTCCCATATCTGCGATGAAGAGGGGCTTGATAAATGAGGTCTTTAGCGTTGGTGTAAAATGTATAGATTCTCTACTTACCTGTGGCAAGGGGCAGAAGATGGGAATCTTTGCAGGCTCTGGCGTGGGGAAATCCACACTCATGGGCATGATAGTAAAGGGAAGTGTAGCGCAAATAAAAGTCGTAGCACTCATAGGTGAGAGGGGCAGAGAAGTGCCTGAATTTATTGAAAAGAATCTAAATGGGAATTTAGAAAATACCGTTCTAGTGGTAGCTACAAGTGATGATTCCCCGCTTATGCGAAAGTATGGGGCATTTTCGGCTATGGCTATTGCGGAGTTTTTCAAATCGCTAGGGCATGATGTGTTATTCATTATGGATTCTGTAACGCGTTTTGCAATGGCACAGCGAGAGATAGGATTGGCACTAGGAGAGCCACCTACAAGCAAGGGCTACCCCCCATCTGTGCTAAGTCTACTGCCTCAGCTAATGGAGCGAGCAGGTAAAGAAGAGGGTAAAGGTAGTATTACCGCATTTTTTACCGTGCTAGTAGAGGGTGATGATAATAATGACCCCATAGCCGACCAGAGCCGAAGTATCCTAGATGGGCATATTATGCTAGATAGGAATCTTACCGATTTTGGAATCTACCCGCCTATTAATATCTTAAACTCCGCATCAAGAATCATGAATGACATCATTTCTCAGGAGCATAAACTAGCCGCAAGAAAATTTCGCCGTATGCAAGCCCTGCTAAAAGAAAATGAAGTGCTAATACGAATCGGCAGCTATGTCAAAGGCAATGACACAGAGCTAGATGAAGCAATCGACAAAAAAAGTGCCATGGAGGAATTTTTAGGGCAGGACGAAAACTCTCAAGTCCCCTTTGAATCTAGCATTGCAAAGATGATTGAGATTTCAGGGATAATGTCTTAACAAGATTGCTTTATATCACCTAATGGAGAGGTGTTTTTAATAAAGATTCCATATCAAGACTTATTTATATTTTGCTAAGATTTGTAAGCACAAATGCTTAAAGTACTCTGCAGTTATGCAAACCACACAATGATTCTACAAACACAAGAGCAATTTTGCATAGCCTAAAACTTGTAAATAAAACTCTATTTTGCATACTTTAAAGACTAAGATACGTATCTTAAAGAGAGTTTATTGCTACAAAATATTACAGACTAGAGTGCAATGAGGGCTGAATAGTTTGTAAATATAGATATTTTGTTTTAAAAAAGTTATCATTCACATTTTTTAGGAGAGTTTTTATGGATTCAGAGACTTTTATCTTAATGTTGGAGGATAAATTACCAAGAAATGACCCATTAGCCATCGATTTACTAAGGTAGAGACTTGATAAATTAGATGAGAAGCAGCTAGACGATATTGCATTTAAAATAAGCATGATAAAGCTAAAAAGTCCAGCTTTAGTTTTTTGGGTGGGTAGCTTTTTTTCGGTGGTTTGGGCATTGGACGCTTTATGATTGGAGATGTACTGCTGGGTAGTTTAAAGATTCTTCTTTTTATTTTGTATATGTTTTTTTTGTATTGCTGTTGTTGTTGCTATTGCGACCGAAAGTGATTCTGTGGCTGATTTTTTTGATTTTATGCTTTTTATAATGGCAGCTAGCTGGATATGGTGGTTTGTAGATTTATTCTTAGTGGGTAAGAAGCTACGAAAGCAAAACTTAGAGAAAGTTTTAATGCTTTTACAGCAAAACACTTAAGCTAGTTCGGACTTAAAGGGATAATTGCTTACTTCAAATTAAAATAAAAAAAACACTAGCTAAAAGACTTAAGTCAAATCTAAAGCCTTTTAGCCTATAACCTCAAATGCTTACTAAGCATTTGTAAAATCAAAAGTTTAAATAGGAAACACCCTAATATTTTCTGCTAAATATTGTTTTAGCACTTCCTCTATGGCATACAATGTCCCAGTGGCAGCACTAGCACAACCATCACATGCACCCATATAGCGAATGTATATATCAATGTATCCATCGCTAGAATCTTTTATATCCAAAATCTCCATATTCCCCCCGTCCATCATAAGCATGGGTCGTATCTGCTCATCGATGACTTTATCAACGGCTTTTACTTTCTGCACCATAGTCATATCTGCAAACAAAAGTTCTCCACTGCTATTTTTAGCCATATTATCTTTTAGCGCATCTCTATCCATCTCTGCTCTTACATCTCTTAGAATATCCACTAGATAATATTCTCTTTTTTCATGACCGCCTTCTTTAATGCAGCTTTTGCAAAATGCCCCTGCTTTTGTGTAATTCGTAATATCCTCTACGCTTTTTAAGTCATTTAGTTTAATGACTTCTTTAATCGTAGAGAGGCTAACGCGCGCGCACTCACATACGATAATCTCATCTTCAAAGGAATCCTCACTTTTGCCAAGATACATTCCCGCCGCTTTTTTGATAACATCATACGCCATTACCGAGCAGTGCATTTTCTGCCCTGGCACAGCGGGGGTGTCTGGGTCATCACGTAATGCCCTTTCCACATCAAGATTTGTAATCTTAACGGCATCTTGCACTCTTTTACCAAGGCATAACTCTACCATCATATCAGAGCTAGCAATGGCAGTGCCACAGCCAAAGCTTTTAAATTTCGCATCAATGATTACATCATTAGAATCTACAAGCCAATATAGCCTTACCGCATCACCGCAAGATTCCGCACCATAGTCTGCGACTATAAGCTTTGCATTTCTAGCGTCTGCGTCCTTTTGCGTTAGAACGCCTAGGTGCGTTGGGTTATCCATTCTCTCACTAACTTTATTGCTATAAGCGTCCCAAAGGGCGCCTCCTAATAATTCATTCCTTGCCATTATCTATCCTTTATTATGGAATTAGACATCTGTCTATATATAGAATAGCACTTACTACTCTATATCTACACAGCTTTGGAATCTAGCGACTAGATTCCATATCACACTAATATGAGCTAGAGATATTTCGCAATCTATCCACTGCCTTCTTAAAGACGGCTATCATATAGTCCATCTCCTCTTTTGTATTGAATCTGCTAAGGGAGATTCTAATGGCGGTGTGTGCCAACTCTTTATCAGCACCTATTGCTACCATTACAGGATTTGCCTCTAAATCCTCACTAGCACATGCACTTCCCGTAGAGCAGCCAATACCTGCTTTATTTAAATCCCATAGCATAGCCTCGCCCTCTATGCCACGCACACTAATGAGAGTTGTATTCGGCACACGATTCTCACGACTACCTACGACAAAGACATCTTTTATTTTCAATAATTCATCTTCTAAATAATCACGCAATCCCCTAACACTTACATGCTCGAAATCAAGATACTCTACAGCAAGTCTCATAGCCTCGCCCATGCCGATGATATAAGGCACATTTAGCGTCCCGCTTCGTCTGCCACGCATGTGTTCCCCGCCATGCAGAAGTGGGGTAAGGCTAACGCCATTTCGAATATATAATCCACCAATGCCCTTTGGTCCATGAAACTTATGTGCGCTAAAGCTTAGAAAATCCACATTTGCACTCTGCACATCCACGGGAATCTTGCCTATTGCCTGCACAGCGTCAGTGTGAAATAACACACCCTTTTTCTTGCAAATCTGCCCTATCTCATGAATAGGAAAGATTAATCCCGTCTCATTATTAGCCCACATAATGCTAACCAAAGCGGTATCATCACATATTGCCTCCTCTACCTGCTGGGCGGAAATATTGCCATACTCATTAATGGGTAGCCTTGTAATGCGAACACCAAGAGATTCCAAAAAACTACAAGTAGCACCAACTGCTGGGTGCTCGACCTCTGTGGTAACGATATGCTTTTTATTTCCATTAAAAATAAGGTCGAAATATATGCCTTTTAACACCCAATTATTAGATTCAGTAGCGCAACCTGTGATGATTACATCATCGTTATCATCGGCATTGATTCCTTTGTATAGTTCGCTTATTGCCTCGTGTATGGCATGATGAGTTTGTGTGCCAAATTTATGCAAAGAATTTGGATTCCCAAAATACTCACAGAAATATGGTTGCATGATTTCCTTGACTTTTGGATCTACCATTGTGGTAGCGTTGTTATCTAAATATACGCTTTGCATTCTATCTATATCTCCCAATAATTATAAAAATCAACGCAAAATATAGCAGAAAAATCATTATTTTATTGAAAATGCAAGTAGCTAATGATATAAAGTGATTTAAATGTGTAAATATTTTACATATTTAAAGGATATTAAATAAAAATATTTTTAAAGCAAATTTAAAAATATGCCTTTTAATTAGAATCTAAAACTATTTTAACGTATTCCCTACCCCTCAAACACTCTCTTTTCCTCCGCAATCTTTTTTGCTCTCTCTTGCAGGGCTGCTAGATTCTGTTTATTTGTCTCTATAAGTTCTTTTGGGGCATTTTTTATGAAGTTTTGATTATTTAGCATACCCTCTAGTTTTTGAATCTCTTTTAACACTTTTTCTTCTTGCTTTAAGATACGTGCCTTTAGTGCCTCTAGGTTTAGATTCTCAGATTTAATATAAATTCTTGCATACTGCCCCACATCTGCTATGCTATTTTCTACCCTTTGCTTTATCATAACAATATCTTTTATGCGACATAGCTTTTTGATAAACGCCTTATACTCATCGCTCAAAGTGCCATCTAGCTCGATGTATATGGAATCTATCTCGCCGTTTATATCAAGATTTGCCCTCATGCGTCTTGTGGTCGTGATAATATCAGATACTACATCAAAGACTCTCTCTAAATCCTCATCTCTAGCTCTATCCTCTATAAAAGATTCTATCATGATAGAATCATGTCCCTGCAGTCCTAAATCAATATCGTGTCCTAGCAATTTGTGGAATAAATATTCGCTAATAAATGGCATTAGCGGGTGAAGTAGCTTCATAGATTCTATAAACACACTTGCTAATTCAAAAATGCTCTCTTTACTAGCCTTAGCAAACTCCACGCCCAAATCGCAAAACTCATTCCACAAGAATTTATACACAATCCCCGCATACAAGTCAAAGCGATATGAATCTAGTGCTTCTCTTATCTGACTTGCTATGTGATTTAGCCGCGATTTCATGTAGATTCCTAGCGGCGTTGTGTAATCGCTTAAAGATTTTCTTTCCTTAAAAGAATAATTACTATCTTGCTGCCCTGCATATAAATCTAGGAAAGAAGCGGCGTTATAAAGCTTATTTGTAAAATTCCTAGTAATCTCTAGCTGTTTGCTAGATAGGCGAATATCCCTGCCTTGAATACACAAAAACGCAAGGGTAAAGCGAACCACGTCGGCGCCAAAAGTCTCACAAAGCGTAAGTGGGTCTATGACATTCCCCTTACTCTTACTCATCTTATTACCCTTCTCATCTAGCACGAGGGCATGTAGATATATGTCTTTAAAGGCGATTTCATTCATATTCACATCTGCACTCATAAGCATTCGTGCCACCCAGAAAAAGAGTATGTCAAAGCCAGTGATAAGCAGAGAATTTGGGTGAAATTTCTCTAAATCCCCATCATTCCACAATCTCCCCCTGCCAAAGTCTCCATTTCCAAAGCCAAGTGTGCTATGACTCCATAGTGCAGAGCTAAACCATGTATCAAGCACATCGCTATCTTGCACCACATTATCCCCTCCACATTTAGGACAGGAATGCTTAGAATCTATGCTAACAAACTCATGCCCACACTCACAATAAAAAACAGGGATTCTATGCCCCCACCATAGCTGACGGCTAATGCACCAATCCCTCAAATCCGACATCCACGCATCATAGTTATTTTTCCATTGTGCAGGATAGAATCTACTCTCGCCACGATTTACCCTATCAATGGCACCCTTTGCTATGTCTTTTTTCACAAACCACTGCTTAGATATGTATGGCTCTATGATATTCCCGCAGCGATAGCATTTGCCAATTTTATTTTCATAATCCTCGATTTTCTCTATAAATCCTAGCTTTTCTAAATGCAGGATAATATCCTCTCTAGCCTCAAGCCTCTCACGTCCCTCAAACACGCCGCATTGTGAATTTAAGATTCCATGCTTATCAAAGACTACAATGGAATCTAAATTATGTCTTTGCATAACCTCATAGTCATTCATGTCATGGGCAGGCGTTACCTTCACCGCACCTGTGCCGAACTCCATATCCACCGCACTATCTGCGATGATTTCTATCTCTCTATCAATGAGTGGTAGTCTTACTTTTCTGCCGATTAAATGTCTATATCTCTCATCATCTGGATTTACCATTACCGCTGTATCGCCAAAGAAAGTCTCTGGTCGCGTGGTCGCTACGATGATGTAGGATTTTGATTCTATGTCTTTCTTATTTAGATTCTTAGAATCCTCCACGATAAAATACCGCAAATAGTAAAGCTTAGATTTATTCTCATGATAATCTACCTCAATATCACTTAGTGCGCCATCTTTTGTACACCAATTTATCATTTTCTCACCGCGATAGATTAGATTCCTATCATAAAGGCTTTTAAAAGTCGTCTTTACCGCATTTGCCAAACCCTCATCCATTGTAAATCTTGTGCGTCTAAAGGCTGGAGAGAAGCCCATGATTCTCATCTGCTCTAAAATCTTGCCACCACTCTCCTCTTTCCATTCCCATACTTTCTTTACAAATTCTTCTCTGCCTATATCCTCTTTCTTTATGCCTTTCTCTAAAAGCTGTTTTTCTACGACATTTTGCGTTGCGATTCCAGCGTGGTCTAGCCCAGGCTGCCAAAGCGTCTCATAGCCACGCATACGCATGTAGCGAGTCATAATATCTTGCAGAGTAAAAGTAAGTGCATGTCCTATATGTAGCACACCCGTTACATTTGGCGGTGGCATCATAATGCAGAATATTTTATTTTCCTTTGATGTTCTTAATTTTCTATTACCATCTATCTCAAAGTAGCCTCTAGCTTCGCATTCATCATAAATCTTTCGCTCCCACTTAGAATCTGGCTTTTCATAACTCATGCAATATCCTTAAAACTTTTAGCTTCGCTAATCTTATCAAAAGTATATTTATTTTTACCCCCTGCCCCCTGCGTTGGTGTTTTGAGTGTGTGATAATGTGTAATTTCGCTAAATTTATTAAATATTTACTTATTTGGGTATCAAAAAGGTCTCATGTTAATTTAAATAGTGGATAATCACAATTTATTGTAGTTCGTTTTGACTTTAGATATTTCTAAAGCTTTCTTAAGGAGATAATAAGATGTCGGATGTTTTTATGCCTGAGAATACGCCTGTGTGGGTGAATGAGGCTAGATGTAAGGCTTGTGATATTTGCGTATCAAGATGTCCTAGCGGCGTTTTGGCTATGAAATTAGACCAGCATAAAGTATTAGGTAAAATTGTGAAAGTAATCCACCCTGAGAGTTGCATTGGTTGCTTGGAGTGTGAACTGCATTGTCCTGATTTTGCCATTAGCGTTGCTGATAGAAAGTCTTTCAAATTTGCAAAGACTAGCAAAGAGGCACAGGAAAGAGCAGAGAAGATTAAGGCAAATAAATTTATGGCTTTAGGAGAATAGTATGCGTGAGGTAATTTCTGGTGGCAACGAGCTTGTGGCACTTGGTGCGATTGACGCTGGTTGTAGATTCTATGGTGGCTATCCTATCACCCCAAGCTCTGATGTCATGCATGAAATGGCACATTTATTGCCAAAGCACGGCGGGAATTTCATACAAATGGAAGATGAGATTAGCGGTATATCTGTGGCACTAGGAGCATCTATGAGTGGCGTAAAGGCTATGACAGGTAGCTCTGGTCCGGGCATTTCTCTAAAAGCGGAGCAAATAGGGCTAGGATATATGGCTGAGATTCCATTAGTCATTGTAAATGTCATGCGTCTAGGACCCTCCACAGGTATGCCTACGCGTGTAGGACAGGGCGATGTGGCATTTGCAAAGCACCCCACACATGGCGACTACAAGTCTATCTCTCTAGCACCAGGGACATTAGATGAGGCATACACAGAGACTATTCGTGCATTTAATCTAGCAGAGGAGTTTATGCAGCCTGTATTCCTACTGCTAGATGAGACACTAGGACACATGTATGGTAAAACCATGCTACCAGACCTAGAAGATGTCTATAAAAATAACAAAACAAGACGTGAATTTAGTGGCGACCCTAAGGATTATAAACCTTACGGCGTGGGTGCTAATGAACCTGCGATTTTGAATCCTTTCTTCAAAGGCTATCGCTACCATATCACAGGACTGCATCATGGTGCTATCGGATTCCCAACAGAAAATGCACAAGAGGGACAGGCACTAATTGATAGATTGTTTAATAAGGTAGAGAGTAGGGCAGATTATATTAGCAATAATGAGGAGCTATATCTTGATGATGCTGAGATTGCCATTATCTCCTATGGCAGTGCGACACTTGCTATTAAGGAAGCATTGCACGAGCTACGCAAAGATTCCTCTATCAAGGCGGGATTATTTAGAATCATAACTCTTTGGCCAAGCCCTGAAAAAGAGCTTAAAAAAATCGGGGAAAAATACAAAAAGATTCTCATGGTAGAGCTAAATAAAGGGCAGTATAGAGAGGAGGTTGAGAGGATTTTGGGTAGAAAGGTAGATTTCTTTGGTCGTGCGAATGGTAGGACTATCGCACCTAATGAAATCATTGAGAAATTGAAGTCTATGTAATTTGTGAAAGATATAGGATTAAAGGAAAGATTATGGCTTTTAATTATGATGAATATTTGCGCGTTGAGAAAATGCCGACACTTTGGTGCTGGGGCTGTGGAGATGGTGTTATCTTAAAAAGTATCATTCGTGCTATCGATGCAGTTGGCTGGAATATGAATGATGTATGTTTGGTTAGCGGGATTGGTTGCAGTGGGCGTATGAGTTCTTATGTGAATTGCAACACAGTGCATACCACGCACGGCAGGACTTTAGCCTATGCGACTGGAATCAAACTTGCAAATCCCGATAAACATGTCATAGTAGTAAGTGGCGATGGTGATAGCCTTGCTATCGGGGGAAATCACACCATACACGCATGTAGGCGAAATATAGATATTAATCATATCATCGTAAATAACTTTATCTATGGTCTGACAAATTCGCAAACTTCGCCCACTACTCCGAAAGGATTCTGGACTGTTACCGCACCTGGTGGTAACTATGACAATCAATTTGATGTATGTGAGCTTGCTATGGCATCTGGTGCTAGTTTCGTAGCGCGCGAGAGTATTTTAGACCCTAAAAAGATTGAGAAAGTCATGATAGAGGGCTTTAAGCACAAGGGCTTTAGTCTATTTGACATTCACTCAAACTGCCATGTGAATCTTGGTAGGAAAAATAAAATGATAGAGGCTACAGATATGCTTAAGTGGCTAGATTCTAGAATCTTGCCTAAGAGAAAGTATGATGAATTGCCCGATGAGGAGAAAGCAAATAAATTCCCTACTGGAATCTTAAAGCATGATAAAGATGCTAAGGAATACTGCGAGGCTTATGCGGAGTATAAAGCCGCTATCAATAAGAAGGGAGGACACTAATGGAAAATCAACTTCGTTTCACAGGCGTAGGCGGACAGGGTGTCTTACTAGCAGGCGAGATTCTAGCTGAGGCTAAGATTCGCGGTGGTGGCTATGGCGTCAAGGCTTCTACATATACAAGTCAAGTGCGAGGCGGACCTACGAAAGTCGATATTTTGCTTGACAAAGAGGAGATTTTGTATCCTTATGCAATGGACGGTAATATTGACTTCATGCTATCTGTCGCACAGATGAGCTATGATGTGTATAAAGCTGGGATAAAAGAGGGTGGAATCATGGTGCTAGAGCCAAATCTCGTAAAACCAACAGATGAGGATAGAAAGAGATTTAGGATTTATGAGATTCCAATCATTACCATTGCCAAAGAGGAAGTAGGCAATGTAGTAACGCAAAGCGTGGTTGCCCTAGCTGCCACCGTTACTTTTACAAACTGCGTCCCAGAGGATTTAGTCATTGACACAATGCTTAGTAAAGTCCCTGCAAAGGTCGCCGAGGTAAATAAAAAGGCTTACGAGCTAGGCAAAAAATATGCACTTGATTGCTTGAAATAGCTTTTGGTATTGAGGGATTTGAGAATATAGATTCCCAAGTAGCTATAAAAATTATGATGAGATTAGTTATATTTATGATTAGAATTTAGCTACTCTAAAAATAACTTCAAATATTGCAAAATAGAATCATTTTAAATACCTCACTTTAATGAAAGAAGTTTTGAAATGCAATAGGGGCAAAAATAATTAGAATTGTATAAAGGATCTCTGAAATTTATAGTTATACAATTCAATATGCTTAAAACTTTTGCAAATATTGTATATGTTCTTTATTTACAAAAAGTTTATTATTACTTTTTACACTGCCCTCACTCCTCCATCTCCCTCTCTTTTGCTAATTTCTCTACTTCAAAAACAAACTTTTCTACAATGTCTTTCTCATCATATTTTGCTAACACTTTGCCACCTTTGATGATATGCCCGATTTTATTACCAAAGGCTATGGCAATGTCTGCATGTTTTGCTTCACCTAAAGCATTGACCGCACAGCCCATTACGCTTACTTGCAGGGGGGCTTTAATGTGAGAGAGGCTACTTTCGACCTTTTTTATCGCACTGACTAAATCAGCCTGTATCCTACCACATGTAGGACATGAGACTATCGTTATGCCCTCTTTTTGTCTGCCGCTATATCGCAAGATTGCCTTGCCTAGCTTGATTTCCTCCTCTAGTTCACCTGTGATACTGCATCTAATCGTATCGCCTATGCCTTGCATGAGCAGATTCCCAAGTGCCATAGAGCTTTTAACCATAGAGTGATACAGCGTCCCAGCCTCTGTAACGCCTAGATGAAAGGGATAAGGCACAAGCGGACGCAAATCCTCATAAGCCTTTATCGTGCGAGGGGCATCACTTGCTTTTAGCGAGATTTTTATATCTGTGAAGTCAAAGTCCTCTAGCAGCTTAATATTATAGAGGGCAGATTCTACCATGCCCTTTGGAGTGGCGCCATATTTTACATCAAACTCTTTCTCTAAGCTACCGCCATTCACACCTATTCGTATCGGAATCTTGCGTTGCTTACATGCTTTTACCACTTCTTTTATTTTCTCTTTTGAGCCTATGTTGCCAGGGTTTATTCTAATGCAATCCACCCACTCAGATGCCATTAACGCAAGTTTGTATTTAAAATGAATGTCTGCTATGAGTGGCAAACTCGTGCTTTGCTTTAGAATCTTTAATGCCTTTGCGTCCTCCTCTGTTAGCACGGCTAGTCGCACAATGTCCGCTCCTGCTAACTGCAGTCTATCTAGCTGGGCTTTGGTCTCCTCTATATTATGCGTTTTGCTAAATGTCATG
Organism: uncultured Helicobacter sp.; assembly: GCA_949287835.1. Lineage (GTDB taxonomy): Bacteria > Campylobacterota > Campylobacteria > Campylobacterales > Helicobacteraceae > Helicobacter_A. The sequence goes on along the minus strand of CASEHV010000011.1, from coordinate 4,871 downwards.
CTTTGGACGCTAATGGGCGCATCGCCGCCTACTGCTACATTGCCTACATGAATCTGCTTTGTTTTGTATCGTGGTTTTATAAGCTCTTGCATTATTCCTCATTTCCCTAAGAATTGTAGCATTATACCCAATTAGCACTGCATTCAAAATATTTATTTCGCACTATGATTTATTTATTTCTTATCTCATTTTTTTCATAATTATTTAATATTTCCTACATATTTGCAATTATAATTATATAGTAGTAATTTATCTCAAATAATAAAAATTATAATTCTAAGAATTTTGCTAAAGATTCCCTAGACACCGCAAATTAAGTTTTATTTATATAAAATACTAAATATCATAATAATAAATAATAATTGTTTTCTAATTTTTTTAACTATTTTTATCATATTTTAACTAAATATTTTCGATAAGTAAAGTTTAATGTGTAGTTTTGTAAAAATATTATACATACCAAAAAAAAAAAAAACGATTTCATAGTTTTATTAATAAAAGCTGTTATGTTTTATAGCATTACCTCATTTCACTTAAAGGAGTAAAAATGGAAGTATCATCTACTATTAGCACCATGGTCCTAATCTTCATACTAGCCTCCATAGTGCTTGGCTATTTATATAAGGCAAATATTGGAATCTTTGCCATTCCTCTTTGCTTTATTGGTGCATACATGTATGGACTTAGTGCGAAAAATGTGGAGAATCTTTGGGGGTTGCAACTATTTTTTGTTTTGGTATCGATTACGTTTTTTTACGGCTTTGCGATTAGCAATGGCACACTTAGTAATCTAGCTATGAAGGCAATGTATAGCGCTAGGCATTATCCATGGAGTGTGCCTATCGTGCTTTATATTGTCGTAGTTGTGTTTGTAGGCATAGGTCCTGGGCATTATGCGGGATTTGCCTTTATGAGTCCGCTTGTGCTTTACATCGCAGATAAGATAAATATGAATAAGATTCTAGCTGCCATTATTATTTACTCTGGCTCTTGTGCAGGTGGGTTTAATCCCTTTACACTAGGAGGCAGGGTTACCAACTCTTTAATATTGGAGCAGGGCTACACAGCAGAGGTAGCCTCATCATTTCAGCTATCCTTAGGGCTAAATATGTTTATAGCGCATACCCTTATTTTTGTTTTTGGTTATTTTCTGCTAAAAGGCTACAAAAATGATAATATAAGGGATATAGAGCCACCAGAGAGGCTAAATGCGGTGCAGATTCGCACCATCTTTATAGTGGCACTTGTATTTCTAGCGACTACCGTGCCGTCTGTCTGGCTTGCTATCACGCCAGATAATGCAGCATTAGCCAAATTTACAAAGATGATGAATCCTACATTTCTTTGCCTTTTGGGCGTGGCATTAGCCATTATCTTTAAGCTTGGCAGTGAGAAAGAGGCGTTTAAAAATATCCCTTGGGATTTAATCTTTATGATTAGTGCATTGGGTATGCTTGTAGCACTTGGTAAAGAGGCGGGTGCTATGAAGATTATTAGCGATTTTTTAAATGCGAATACAAAAGATGGTGGGGATATAATATTCTATCTACTTGCATTAATGAGTTCTGCTATGAGTACATTTGCATCTAGCATGGGGGTCGTCATGCCTACATTCTTTCCACTTGTGCCAGGGCTAGAAATTACAAATTACTCATTAGCTTTCTCTGTCATTGGAGTATTTGCAACTTTCACAGGATACTCTAGCTTCTCGACAGGGGGAGCCTTGGTGCTTGCTGGGACAAAAGATGAGGAGGAGAGACGTTATCTTTTCATAAGGCTACTTATACTACCCTTTGTGCTTGTGGCATTTGGTATGGTATTATTATTTATAGGAATCTTAAGATAAAGGAAAAGCAATGAGTTTTGAAAATTACATAGGAAAAAGCGAGAGTGTAGAGGAGCTAATTAGTGCTACACAGACACAAAAGATTTGTGCCACGCTAGGACACAGAGAGCTAAAAGATGGTGATTATTTGCCACATCTATGGCAGTGGTGCTTTTTTGTTAGGGCATTGCACAAAGAGAATCTAGGTAGGGACGGACACCCGCGTCTTGGCGGGAGCGAGGATTCTTTCCTGCCAGATTTTGGCGAGGTAAATCGCATGTGGGCAGGGGGGAGATTTATTTTTTTAGAATCTCTTATCATAGGAAAAGAATGCAAAAAGGTTACGACCATAAAGGCTATTAACGAGAAAAGTGGACGCAGTGGGAAGTTAGTCTTTGTAACGCTACTTCATGAGTATTTCCAAGATTCTGTAAAGAAAATAAGCGAGGAGCAAGACATCGTCTATAAAGAGCCTACCCCGCCTAAGCTAAGTAGCGATTTGGCAGCCCCTAGTGCAGATTTTAGCAAAACTTATGAGCCAAATGAGACGACATTATTTCGCTACTCCGCCCTTACATTTAATGGACACAGAATCCACTATGACTTCCCGTATGCCACAAAGACAGAGAGATATAGCGGACTTGTGATTCACGGACCGCTTTTAGCCACATATATGATTCACACATTTTTGCAAAAATATGCAGACAAAAAGGCATTGCAGTATTCATATCGTGGCTTACATGCCCTGTGTGTGCCACAAAGATTTAGCGCGGAGGGTAGAATCTTAGAATCTACTAGCGATTTGGAACTAAGATTCATAAATGAATTAAGCAAAGATTCCAAAGTCGCACAGGTATGGATAAATAAAGATGGTGGCATAGCACACCAGGGACAGATTGAGTTTTGCTAAAGTTTTGGCTTTAGAGATGTCGTGCTATTTTTTATATCTTTATCATAATCTAAGCCTAGTATTATTCTCTTTCTTGATTTATTATAATCTTTGCTAAAAAGGCTTCTGGTGTAGTCTAGCTCTGGAGATTGTATACCTAGCAAGTCTAAAAAAGCATGGATAAAGCCATCACTCATGAAGGGTAGATTCTGAGACTTCTCTATCCGCTCTACAATGTCTTTATGCTTTTGCTTAAACGTATCGCTTACATAAATCATGAATGGAATCTCTACCATGTTTTTTGTGGGATTGCTCGCACTATGCCCTACAAAATCTGAGACTTGATATACCTCATCGCCATGGTCGCTTAGATAAAAGACTATGCTATCCTCATTGCTAAATCGCTTGATTATCTCATTAACCACATAGTCATTAAATAAAATCGCATTGATATACTGCGCTCTAAAAGTGGCTTGATTATCATCTAGCTTTTTGCTACCTAGGAAATCAAGATGTTTCTCCCTTAGAGTTTTTACATTAAAAATATTATAGGTCTTAGGATAGCGATTTACATAGCCTACATGTGCGCCCATGAGATGAAAGACTATGAAACGTTCTTTCCCGCTTACTTTTGCATTATCAAATGATTTTAGCAAAATGCTATCATAGCTAGTCGCCCCGCTAGTATCTGCCAATGCACTATTATATAAATGCTCGGCACGTCTGCTAATTAGCTGAGGACCTGCTCCCCAGATAGATAATGCCTCCTGATTGCTAAACCAATATGTATTATAACCCGCTAGTCTCATCGTATCTACGATATTCATTTGCTTATACCATGGAATGTCGTTATTATCATTATTGCTAAAAGTCGTAATCTTTGGCACACAATAATCCGTATAGACATTCGGCGAGACCACATCGGTAAATGTGAAAAGATTCCCGCTTTTTTGAAGATCTGTTAAATGTGGATTATTTTGCAAAGGGTAGCCGTATAGCCCCATGAGATTTCTTTGGGTAGATTCGCCTATAATTAAAATTACATTTGGGATATGAAGTGATTTTTTAAAAACATACCCCCCCCCCCCCCCCATTGTTATTCGTTTTAGAATCTAAATACTCCTGCATGTCTTTAGAGATTTTTGCATAAGAATTCATAATCTCATTTTTCTCCATTATGACCTCATAGAGATTATAAGCCACATGTGCACTAGCATTCCAATATATAAACCTACCCACAATATATGCCACGCCATGTGTGAATCCAATCGCAAAAAGTGCGATAGAGACTAAGAATATGCCAAAATTTGCCATAGGTCTATAAATGTATTTGAAAAATATCTTGTAGTTGGCAATAATGCTTACAACAGCAAAGATAGCTAAAATAATAATGACATTAGAGGCGAGGGCATAGGTATGTAGAAACTCCTTTGCCTCATTTGCATTCATGCTTAGAAATATACTAATAAAGATAGGATTAATCCATGTGTAAAAATTAATCATCAAAAATATATTAATACCTGCCACAACAAAGCTAATAATAACCAAGAGACACTCTAGCATACGATACAAGGATTCCTTTAGCACCATAGCACATAAAAAGCAGATGATAAAATACAGGGCGATATTCCTAAAAATATGCTTTATCAAATCGATGATATAAGAGAATTGAAACGTATCAAGTGCCTATTGAAAACTCGTAGCATTAAGATAAATACTACCAAACCAATATACAAAAGCATTAACTAAAACAATATAAAGAAATCTGTTAGTAATAATGGGATATCTTGAAATATATTTGACCACTAAAGATCCTCATTACAAAAAAATAACTATAAATATTAGCAATATAATGTTTGGAATTTAAATTTGGTATAAAAACGTGGAATATGGCTTTAGTTTTTTATAAAAGATTGTTTCGTTTTGTGATTATTGTATATGTTCTATAAAAGTTTAACAATTAACTCAAATCATGAATTAATTGTTGATGAAAACAACTGTTATTACCACCTCTTACCCACATTTTTCTCAAATCCCCTAACTTTAAGCAAAAATTAAGCTTTTTTTTTGTATGATTGCGTTTCGCAAGTTCAGAGGCAGTTTAGAATCTGTTCTTGATAGTGATCTTTGACAACTAAGCAAGATAAGTTTATCTAA
>CASEHV010000010.1 GCA_949287835.1 uncultured Helicobacter sp. | reverse complement strand
TGATAGAATCCGCGCAGACTTAGGTTCTGTTCAAGGACAGATGATTTCAACAGTTAATAACATTTCTGTAACACAGGTAAATGTTAAAGCCGCTGAAAGTCAAATTAGAGAAGTGGATTTCGCACAAGAATCTGCAAACTTTAATAGGCTAAATATCCTAGCCCAGTCTGGTAGCTTTGCCATGAGTCAAGCAAACACAGTGCAACAAAACATTCTTAGATTGTTGCAGTAGTCTAGTTAGTATTTAGCATTCGCCCTTAAATTTATGCCGCCTCTGCGGCGGTGTGTGGCATGCAAGTTGTATTATGATACCAAAGATTATAGCAATAATAGGCGCTACTTGTAGTGGTAAAACTTCATTATCTCTGCAAGTGGCACTAGATTCCAATTCATATATTTTCTCACTTGATTCTGTAAGCATTTATAAAGAAATCAACATAGCTTCGGCAAAACCTAGCAGGGAAGAGCTAGAGCGTGTTAAGCATTTTGGCATAAATGTATTATCTCCAAATGAATCTGTCAGTGCGGGAGTCTTTTTATCCCTGCTAAGAGAGGCTATAAATATTTGTAAAGATGATAATAAGAATCTAATTGTGTCCGGTGGCAGTAGCTTTTATCTAAAATCTATTATAGAGGGACTAAGTCCCATGCCACAAAGAGATGAAAGCAAACTAAAATGGCTAACATCTCTAAGCCTACAAGAGCAGTATGAATTTTTATATAACATAGATTCTAATTATGCAAAGAATATATCAAGCAATGATAGATATAGAATCACAAAAGGCATTGAGATTTTCTCACTAAGCAATATGACTCCTAGCAGATATTTTGCTAGATATAAAAAAGTGCCATTTGAGATTCCAATCACTATATTTAACCTAGTCATAGACAAGCAGCAATTACACAAAAACATAGCAAAACGTACACAGAGCATGATAGAGCGCGGAATCCTAGAAGAGACAAAAAGCATAGTAGAGAAATATGGCAGGGATATTAGTGTCTTAAAATCCATAGGACTAAGGGAATGCCTAGCATTTATTAACTCAAAGAATAATAATATTTCAAAACTAAGTGATGAAATATCTCTGCATACAAGGCAGTTAGCAAAAAGGCAGATGACATTTAATAGGACGCAGTTTAAACATATAACGCAAATTAGTAGCGATGATTATCAAAAAATAGTTGATTTTATGAGATAGGATTCAATCAATTATTGAATCATGGTTTAAAAATGGCAATGACTGGGATAGGTATTTATGGCATTTAAATGGTGATATATATAAATATGAAAAAAAACCTTTTTTAAATGGTATGCATCCTTTCGTTGTCTCAAAGTTTCAACAAGACCACAATTTTATATGGTATGGAATCTTTAGAGATTTAAAACCTATTCAAGATTACATAAACATAGCTGAAAATCGCATTGCAAACATGCTAGGAGGAAGTATAAAAGCCTTTGTTGAGGAATCTGCAATACTAGATTTAGAGGAATTTACTTATAATCTAGCTAAAGATAATGTAGTGATAAGAGTTAGAGACCAAGCATTGAGAGATAAAAAGATTCAGTTTGTAGAACATCAAGCAGAAATTTCACAGCTAACTCAAAAGGTAAATGAAAAGCGTAATCTGGCAAAGATTTTAAGCGGATTAAATGAGGAAGCGCTAGGCATGGCAACCAATAGACAAAGCGGCGTAGCCATTGCCCAAAGACGTGACGCAGGACTTATGGGTTTGCAAAATTACGTCATGCAAACAGATATTAGCGATAGGATTCTTTATGAAAAATTTATAGACTTAGTGCAGTTTTATTATACAAAACCGCAATTATTTAGACTTACAGATAATAAAAATATTGATAGATATTTTGAAATAAATACAAATGAAAGCAATACAATAGAAGTGGGTGAATATGATTTAGTCTATACAACGCAACTAAAACAAACAGGTAGAGAAGAAAGATTTGCCCACTGGACTGAATTGCTTAAAACTATTAGTCAAATAAGGCCAGATTTAATAACCTCACTATTACCTTATATGTTAAAAGATTCTGATAGTCCAATCGTTGCAGACATTGAAGAAGTCCTAGCAAATGCAGACAAACAAGCCCAAGAGCAACAACAACAACAAGCCCAAATCCAAGCGCAAGAATCACAAATGCAACAAAGCGAGAGACAATCAAAAATAGAGGAAACAGAGGCAAAAGCCGCAAAATACAACGCCCAAGCAAATCTATTAACACAAACCGCAAATCATAATAACGACTTAGAAACAACTGATGCCAAAACAAAAAAACAAATGCAGTTAAGTAAAAGCGATATGAGGTGAGGGTGATTGCGTCTTTGTGATGATTGTTTGTGTGGATTTATTGCGTTATTGCGAATGTCTACCGTCATTTTGACAACTCAACGTCATTGTGAACGAATGTGAAGAATCTCTATAAAGACGTCTTAGAATTTTTCCTTAGTTAAATGACAAATCTTAAAGATATTTCGGCTACGCCTCAACATGACGTGTTTCCTATCGGCGTGTTTAATGAAAAGACGTGGAATCTCAACTACTCACACGTCTTTAATGAACTAAGTTTAGAATCCTAAAAAGCCTAGGGGTGGCGGGCGGGTGAAGTATTCACTGAAAAGCGAATTTAAAACGTGTTATACAAAAGACGTTTTACAGACAAAGCTCACGCTTTGCATAGCTCACCCCGCCACCCTTAATTGATTGAAAATAAAGGACGTCATTCGTTAAATACATACAGATTTAAACTCATAAAAATATAAATCAAAATTTCTTATGAAAAATTAACGTTTATATTTTTTAGAATCTATAATGTTTTTAAAGAAACGTCTTAGTCCTTTTACCGTTGGAAAAGTTAGAAGTGAAACAAACATAATAATAAAAACATGTAATATTTTATTACAAAGCAATACAATAAAATTTATAAGTTCATTTTCTAAAGCTAATCGCTTCCCTATAAATAAAGCTGTATCTCTATCACTTAATATAAAAAGTATAAAAACAAATATAATCATGATATAAAATATATATCTTGAAAAAAGAAAGTGAGTTATTTCAGAATATCTTTTATTTAATAAAAAGGTATTATTTTTAGAATGCCTAGTGTCATTTAGCTCCTCATTTAGTTTTAAATTATCTAATTCTGTCAAATCATCTTTTATATTCGAAATTGTAGTTTTGACACTTGGCTCCTTATTCTCTTTTGCCTCATTATCTTTTATAATTTCTTTCAAACTCTCAGGCATCAAAAAGACCTAAATATTCAAGTCTGTATGTCATAGCCGCTTTAGATACATTCATATAATAAGCCAATTCCTGCAAACTAAAACCCTCTGTAAAAAGCTTTTTTATTCTGCTCTCTGGCATTAATAAATTAGTAGCAAAGAAATTAGCCTCAATCTCTCGAATATCAAACCCTAAACTAGCGGCATTGTCTCTAAAAGAAATATGCTTATGTTCATATTGCTCATAGTCAATATTCCCGCTGTGATGTAATACATAATGCCCGATTTCATGAGCTATTGAGAATCTTTGTCTTTGCTCACTATCCTGCTTTGCTATGTATATTTTTTTATTCCTTGCTTCTATCATACCCGATACGTCGTCTCTATCAAATATAGCTTCATATATCTTTAAATCCAGTTGTTTCGCTATATGAAATATATTAGTAGGGCATTCATCACAGTAAAGTTTTAATATGCGTTCTGCTATGTTTTTAATCTGTGTTTTTGTATATTTACGCATGTCTATCACCTTATTTTGTAAATATAGCTATTTTTGTTAAATATGTGGGGGTTTAACGATGTTTAATTTAGATTTTTACGTTTGCTTATAGTAGTGTCATTGTTAAATTTCCTCATGTTAAGCTTCCCACGTCATTCTGAGACGAAATCGAAGAATCTTTAACGTCTTTTTGTGGGTTTGTGGTAGAATATCACGCAAGGTTTCTAGCTAAAATGTCCGAAGCTTGAGTAAAAATCGGTTCGGTGAAAGTGTCCGATTTACTACCTTATTTCTTATTTTTTTGAAAAACTGTTATGATAAATCCTCGCTTTTCGCCCTTGTATTCTGCACTTAGTCCTATCACATAGTCATTATATTCAACTCTATATCTTACGTTGTTTTGATTGATTAATTTGCCTTTTTCCATAATCTCCGGAATGTTTCTAACTAATTCCAAAGCCATTTCCTCCGCTTCCTCTTTGCTAAAACCTTTATTTATAAAATCCTCAGTTCATCTCTCTAATATGTGCTGTAATCCAAAGCTAGAATCCCCCCAAACCAAATCAATATCTCCTAATTCCTCTCTATGAAATGCCCCTGCGACTTGTCCTTTGTATTGTCGCCCGAATAAAACGTCTTTTTATAAATTTGCGATATAATATCAGTTAAGGTTTTTGAGGCATCGGCTCATTGTAATGACTAGCAACGGGTGCTATGCTGTTAGTCCCCTTTTTTGTTGCGAACGTCAAAGCTTGAAACAATCCAAAGATTATCTCCTAATATATTACCTTTTTTATCTTTAAAACCTTTATTTATTCCTACTATATAATCATCTAAAATAATATTGTATCCGTTATATGTTTTTTTGATTTTACCTTTTTCTATAATCTCAGGTATTTTATATAAATCAAGGTCAGGGTGTTTATCTAGTATATGCACCAATCCAAATCCTTTTTGTTTTTCTGCATTTGTTACCTCACCCCAAACCAAATCAATATCTCCTAAATCCTCTCTATGAAATGCCCCTGCGACTTGCCCTTTGTATTGCCCCTGTGATATTTCAAAATCGCTTAATTTCCCTGCTTTTGCCCTTTCCTCGTAGTCTTTTGCTTCTAAGAGGATTTTTTGTATTGCCCCTCTACCATCTCCAACAAATTCCGCATAGTTAGTTCCGAAATCTCTTAAAACATTAATACCGAAATGCTTCTGTATTGTATTTCTATCTCTTTGAAGTATTGCGGCATCTGCTTTGTCTTTGCTAAGTAAATAATCACTATCTTTAAAGTCTAAAAATTTCCCTTTTAATACTCTTAAAATATTGGACACATTAATGTCGTATGTATGAGGAAGTCTAAGCAATGCGTCTCTTACAATGTGTCTATGCTCTTTTTCCTCTTGCGTCATATCAAATATATGTTTATTCTTATAGTTTTCATATATATTTTCTATTTCATCTATGCTTTTATTGCTTAGAGATTTCTTAAAGTCTTGTATATCTTTATCTGCTTCTGCCTGCAATTCTTTTAATGCTCTCTCATTCTCTTTTTGTGATTCATGTATTTTCTGCAGTATTTTTTCTAAAACCTCTTTTGACTGCTTATTGTTTAGTGCATCGATATATTCATCAACTAGAATGTATGAAATATTGTTCTCTCTTGAGAAATACTCTAAAGATTGTCTATATCGTTTTTCTTTGCTTAATTTATCTTGAGGCAATGGTTTTACATATCCTCCTTTTTTTGAACTTTTTACAGTTGCACCACCTGCTCCTACGTTTGAGTCGTATTCCTTATCTCTAAAACTTATAGCGTCTTTTTTAGCACTCAATAGCTTTTTCTTTAAGTCGCTTAATTCCTGCTTATATTGCTTTTTTGCTAACACTTCTTGTTTTTTTGCTTGTGCTTTTGTGAGATTTGTTTGTGGATTTGTGGTAGAATCTGTATTTGGTTTGGTTTTGCGAGAGAATGTCTGCTCCATTGCGTTCAGAGACCGACTCGTTTGTAAAATTCTCATCGTGGACGGTCTGGGAATTCCCAACTCTTTAAGTTTTTTCTTATTTCCACTATCTACAAAAGCAGTTATTATAAAATTGTGATTGTCTTTTTTTGCTAGTATAACTGTGGATTTTGGTGTTATTAATTCAATTTTGCCATTTCTACCCTCTACAATCTTACCTTCTTTTATAATATCTTCTAAATGCGAAATAAACCTTAGTGCCTTTTCCTCTCCGTATTGCTCCGTCCTCCTCTCTAATATATGCTGTAACCCAAAGCTAGAATCACCCCAAACCAAATCAATATCACCTAAATCCTCTCTATGAAATGCCCCTGCGACTTG
>CASEHV010000009.1 GCA_949287835.1 uncultured Helicobacter sp. | reverse complement strand
AAAAAACAGCCCAAAAACCCACATTTATAAACAATATTTTTTTCGTTGGGGGTTTCAAAAAATAAACTACCCCCCCCCCCCCCCCCCCGTTATTATTTGCCTCTTGTATATCCCTTAGAAATTCATTTGGATTATAAATATGCTCAAAAGTGTGGGAATGCACGATTGTGTCATACGATTCCTCTAAAAACTCTTTTTTGAAAAAAGAATCAATATATTTTACGCCTTCCTGCCTATCCCTGACATTTGGCTCTATAATAGTCCAGTCTACTCCTAAAACATCAACACAGAATCTTGCAATCTTGCCATGTCCGCCGCCAATCTCTAATACCTTTTTTGGATTAAATTTAGCAATGAATTTACTAAACTCCCTGTGATGTAAATCCCAGATTCCACCAACTGCCCCAGAGCCATGCTCATCTGCGTATAGAATCTCAAGGGGAATTAACTTTCTTAATTGCAAGATTCCCTCACTTGATATGACAATCTCCTCATTTGCTATCAAGTCCTTATCTATGCTATCTGTCGTAGTGCCACAAAACACGGGATAATCTATGCTAGATAGAATCTCAAAAGATTCACTACCGCATACTGCACACTTCTCTCTAATCTCATAGTTCATACTATCTCCTAAAAATATAAAATTCGCACTATTTTAGCATAACACAATATGTATTTGCATAATTTTGTATAAAATCAAATGCGGGTTTTTGCGATATAATACATATTAGCTCTTAGTGAGTATTACACTTTCAAGGAATGCAAATGTCGCATAAAAATAGCAGTTACACAGGCTATCAAAAAAAAGGCTATGAAAGACCTCGCAGCAACTCTTTTAATGGTAATAGAAAATCATTTGGCAATGGATTTAAGGGCGGTTTTGAAAAAGATAGGAGATATTACAAGAAATCATTTTTTGATAAATATTCATATTTGGATAAAGGCAGTAATGAAAATGAGGATTCGTTAGATACTCATGTGGAGAGTAGCACATATATTAGCGATGAGGTTAGTGAGGATATTGCGAATGATATAAGAGTCGAGGTAATGTATGCAAAGATTCACAGAGCGGTAGTTACAGATTGCAAACTCGACTATGTAGGCTCAATTAGCATTGATAAAAAGCTAATGCGTCTAAGCGGCATTGTTAGCGGCATGAAAGTAGAGGTGCTAAATATCAATAACGGCGAGAGATTTACCACCTATGCTATAGAGGCACAAGAGAATACGGGAATAGTCCAAATCAACGGTGCAGCTGCTAGAAAGGCGCAAAGTGGTGATATTGTCATCATATTAGCATTTGCAAATATTGCATTAAAACATGCTAAAAAATTATCATCAAAAGTTATTTTTGTAGATTCTAAAAATAGACCTTTAGAATCAAACAAAGGTATTTATAGATAGGAGAGAATATGTTTGACCCAAAAGATTTGCAAAATATGCTAGGAAGTATGCAGGAGCAACTCCAAGAGCTAGAAAGAAAGGCAAAAGAGAAAATCATTAGTTCAAAAAGTGGCGGTGGATTAATAGATGTCGAGTTTAATGGTGCAGGAGAGCTTATTGATGTAAAGATAGATGATGAATTATTGCAGGATAAACAGGCATTGCAGATTCTATTAATTAGTGCTATAAATGAGGGTTATAAGCAAATCGAGGAATCTAAAAAGAATGATTTACTGGAGCGAATGCAGACATTAAGTCCTTTTAAGTTCTAGGAGTTAGCATGTTCTTAGATAATGGGTATAGAGATATATTTAGAGTAATGCCTAGATTATGTTGCATATCATTATTAGGATTCCAACTATCTTGTGCAAATATACTTGATAGCGAGTTTGATAAGACAGATAATAATCAAACCTCCTCGCAGATTGTAGATTCAAATAGCAATATAGTGAATGCAAAAGATGTATCCGTAAAAGAGCATAATGGCACATTGCGTAGCGATGAGTTAGAGGTGATAGATTTATTTCCTGAGAAAAAGGTTGAGGAAAAGCTAGATTATTCTCATTGCGCAGATTTCTATAAACAGGCAAGTGTAGATGTGGGTGGCAAACTTAGGGCTATACGGCTAAAAAATATAGGATTACTAGGGTATAGCAGGACAAAGCCAAATGTCAAGGGGTTGATAAAGTATGACCCATTCATCGGGCTTTTTCTAGCCTCTGATAAATCTGGTAGCAAATATGCCTATGATTTAAGCGATATTGATGATTATGCGCTAAATCGTGAGTTGGCAAGTGTTAGCCTAAATGGTGCACTGCAGGGACGTTTTAAAGCTCATCAAAGAGGCTTTTTAGACTATGCTAGCTTCTCTGCAAAGACTACGCAAAATGGCGTCATTAGCAATATTTGTTACAGAATCTACGGCTTAAGCACGGGAGGAAATGGCTTTATTGAAAAGCGGTATATAGATAGATTCCTGCATCAAAGTGAGCCATACTATGGCGATATTGGCGTTAGATTCAAAGTAGTAGATGAGAGTAATGCTACCTTTGCTGTTGAGTATTCTGACCCATTTTTTCCAAACAATCCTTTTAAAAGAGGCGATATTTTAATATCCATTAATGATATTGCACCAAAGGATTGGGCAGCACTTGAGTTTTTAATAGCGGATTTAGAGTTAGATTCTATTGTAAATGTAAAGATTCGTAGAAATGATGAGGCAAAAAGCTTTGATATAAGAGTTGGTAAAAGATATGGCGGAATGCTAATGCCAGATAGCTTTTTAGAGAGATTTCCCTTTTCAATATCAAATGACTTTGTGGTAGAGAAAGTGCCAGGTAGCGGACCATTTTCTAAACTAAGACGTGGGGATAGAATCTTATTTATAAACGACATTGACATGAGGCAATTCAAACTCACTAATGACAAGCAAAAAGCAGAATTTTTTCAAGAGTTATTTACACGCATACAAAATACTCAAGTGGATTTCATAGAGCAGAAAAAACTCGAAGAGGAAACTATAAAAAATAAGGCAAAAAAAGATTCTAATATCATAGAGCAGTTTCAACAAGGAGATGTTACAAAGGGTAAGGAAGGCACATTCCAGCGAAAACTAACGGAGAATTTAGAGGATTTTGTAAGACCAGAATCTAGTCCAAAAGAAAAACATGCACAGATAAAAAATGTAGATTCTGGTTCGTTTGGCGACATACAATCATTTGGTGGCGATGGAATCTTGCGAGATTCTGATACACAAAGCATTAGAAGTATATATGATGTCTATGGTGAGCCAAGAAAGAGTAAAAAAGATAAAATTATATATTATGAGGAATTAGAAAAATATGGCGGTGTTATGACATTCTTGATTGATAGAGGTGGCTTTCAATTTAGAGTCCCGCTAAACTAGAGAGATAGGAGCTATATTGAAAAAGTCATACAAAAAAGAGAAAACAAATAAGAAAAAAGAATCCCTAAAAAAAGAGAGACTAGCTAGTAACGCCATTTTACTGGAGGATTATGAGAGTGCGGAGGCAGTGAGTAATTTAGACTTAGGCGATACAGAATCTTTACTTAATTTATTGCATGAGTTAATATTGCAAAGCTACAAGATAGAAAAGGAATTTAAAGATTTCAAGGTATTAATAGAATCTGTTTTAGAGATGATACCGCAGGCAGTTGTGGTGTTTAATAGCAATGGTAGTTTGTTTTATCAAAATAAAAAAGCTATTAATCTGCATGGAATCCTAGACATTGATATGTCGGATAAATCCGAGAAAGAAGTAAAAATCGGAAACAATGTATATCTTATGCAAAGTTCAAATATATCTCATAAGCAAATTATTACCGCTACAAATATAACTGAGCAAAAAAGGCAGGAGAGACTTGCGAATATGGGGCAGTTAAGTGCGCATTTAGCGCATGAAATACGAAATCCGATAGGTTCTCTCTCCTTGCTTACAGGTGTTTTGAGTAAGCGTGTGGATAATGATACAATGAGTATTGTAGAGGAGATGAAAAAATCTATCTGGCGTGTGGAGAGAATCATAAAAAGCACATTACTATTCTCTAAAGGCGTTCAAGCAAATAGAGAATATCACGAAATAAAAGACTTTAAGATTAGTTTGGAAAAGCTTTTTGGTGAATACGGCTATACAAAGGACATTGATATAGAGTTTAGGCTAGATTTTAGCGATAAGATATTTGTTGATTTTTCACTTTATGAGATTGTGCTTCACAATATGCTTTGCAATGCCATAGACGCGATAGAGGAGGGGGAATGTGATAATGGAAAGATTGTAGTGAGATTTTTTAGCGAGGATAATTATGCAATTTGTAGAATCTATGATAATGGCAAGGATATAGAGAATCTAGATTCACTATTTGAGGCGTTTAAAACGACCAAGCTAAAAGGACATGGACTAGGACTAGCCCTAAGCCAACAAATCGCAATGGCACACAATGGAAGTATTAATGCAAATAACACAAATGGCAAGTTTTTTGAGATAAAAATACCTATCTAACCTCATAATATTTTATAAATAACATAGCAATTACATATCCGCAGATAAAGCCAAAGATATGTGCATACCATGCTATATTTACATCAAACAAAAGCGGCACAAAGCTAATAAGTAGCATCTGTATCAATAATGAGGCAAATTGACTTTTATCAATCCTAGCATAGAATCCTATCAGCACACAGATAGCACCGCTAGCACCCACGATATTTACAAAATGTTGGTCATCAAAAGTGAATTTCAAATAAAAAGCACTAAGCACAGAGCATAATAGTCCGCCAATAATATATAATCCAATAAAACGTGCAGACCCTAAGAATCTCTCAAGTGCTGTGCCAAATTGATATAACACACCCATATTTAATAATAAATGAATAATGCCTCCATGCAGAAACATAGAAGTGAGAATCTGCCAATACATATCCTGCCAAAAGAATAAAATATTTAATCCAAACTTTGCAAGATAGCTATCCGATAGTGCAAAATAAATAATGACATTTAATGCAATCAATACATACGTAACATACATACTATATCTCCACGCACACTCTTTTATCCCCTATCATCATCTCTTTTATGACTCCATATACTTCCATGTCATGATAGGGGCTTATCTTATTATCGATTCTGTATTTGGAATCCAAATCGATTATCATAAAGTCGCTATCATAGCCCTCCTCTAGTCTGCCTTTATTTAGTCCCATTAAATCTGCAGCATTGCTACTTGTAAGCTCGACTAGATACTCCATAGAAATGATTCCCTCCTTTACAAGCAGACTATATGCAATGCTAAAGAAATGCTCTAGCCCCTCTAGGCTATAACTTGCATACTCAAAGACCTGCTCTTTAAACTGCTTTGATACTCCCATCTGCATACTTGTAAGGAGTTCTACCTTTTTCTCTTGAAGTCGTCTTAAGAGTTTTTCTTTCTTGCTTCGTGTTAGCAGTGGTGGTAGAATCTTATATCTAGTATCATAGTCTGCTATGTCTCTCTCGCTAAAGATTAAATGCGGCAGTCCCACTTGTGCGAATAGATTCTTATCATGGCATATCATATCAAGGCAGTAGGCAATGTTTGATGACATAAATATGACTTTTATATCAAGGAATTTAGCCATTTCCTTTATCTTTGCATACTCCTTTATCTGCCCTATGGGTGTAATCATGGGTAGCCCTAGACTTCGTGCAAAGCGACTTTCATACATTAGCCCCTGCTCGATATTAGAATCAAAGGCAAAAACGCATAGCGGGAGATTTAGCATCTTGGCATACTGCATAGTCTGATAGAGATAGTTTGAGCCTATGTTTGAATTACTAAAAATACCACGTGAAAATTCATTTAATCCATGCAGAGTATCGATATTTGCAAGTTTATTTTCAGAATCTACGCTAGGCAGGAGTGGATAGACATTTGCCACCTCGCTACTATCAATACTACTCATGAGAGCATTCATGGCTTCATTATCGATATTTGGCTGCGTGTAGGGATTGATAAAAAGTGTGGAAACCCCACCCTTTAGTGCCTTTAGCACCAAAGTATGAATGGTTTTTGCATTTAGCTTTTTATCTAGCGGGAAAATATTTATATCAATACATGAGGGGAGAATGTAGCACCCCTTGCAGTCTATGATTTCATCTGCGTTAGTGCTAGAGCCTACTTTTACAATCTTTCCATTCTCCACACATAGACTAGATTCTATAAATTTGCCTTTGTAAAATATTCGCGCATTATTAAAAACAATCATTTTTACCTCGCATAATGGCTAATTTTATCATATAATCTACACAAAAGGACGCTTATGAGAATCTACATATCATCTGGCGATACAAATGGCATAGGATTAGAGCTAATATTGCGAAATCATGAGGTCATTTCTAACTGGTGTGAGCCGATTTACTGCGTCCATAAAAATATGCTAAAAGAAGCCTCAAATATCCTAAACTTGCCCATGCCAAGCACTCTAAACCTAAGCCCCCCTAGCATAGATTCCATATCTCTGCAGGCAGGTATTATAAGTGCAAAAAGTGGCGAATACAGCTTTGCCTCATTCAATAACGCACTAAATTTAGCCCTGCAAAATAACGCCCCACTTCTCACACTGCCGATACATAAATATGCGTGGAATCTCGCGGGGATAAAACACGCTGGACACACGGAGTATTTGCGTCATAGATTTGGCGATAATGCCATTATGATGCTAGGTTGTGAGGAGATGTTTGTAGCACTCTATACCGACCACATTCCGCTAAGGGAAGTATCTGATAGGATAGATTCTAATTTGGTGGCAAATTTTTTATGGAATCTTTACTCAAATCTTTCATTAATGCAGTTAGTAGGGCATGATGAAAAGGAGCAAACTCATATAGAGATAGCTAAGAATTTGCAGCATATCGCAATAAAGGAGTCCGCACTAAAACCTCAGATGGTATCAAGGCTACTAGAGAGACGCGTGATATTACAAGATTCCATAAAACCTGTTAGCAGAAAAAGAAAATCAAAGCAAATCCTAGTGCTAGGGGTAAACCCACACGCAGGAGATAATGGCGTGCTAGGACATGAGGATACATATATCAAGGAAGCCATAGAAGCACTAAACGAGAGGCTAGGGGAGGAGATATTCATAGGACCAGTCTCGCCTGATAGTGCCTTTATACCTGCAAATAGAGAGAGATATAGAATCTTTGTAGCGATGTATCATGATAGCGGACTTGCTCCGTTAAAGGCACTCTATTTTGATAGAAGTATTAATGTTAGCTTAAATATCCCACTTTTGAGAGTTAGCCCTGACCATGGCGTAGGCTTTGATATAGCATACAAGATAGGAAGCAATCTAAACTCAAAGAGTTATTTGGAGTGTTTTAGATTCTTACTTGGATAACTCTAGTGCGATATTATTTTCCTCTATTTTGTAGCGATTTACTTTTACCCATGTGCCTTTCTCTATGTCTTTTAGCAGTGATTTATCAATGCAAACCCTATTAAAATATTGGTCTAGCCCAGAGTAGCCAGAATCTTTCTTAGAATCTATTAACACATCTAACTCCTCTTTGCACTCTTCTCTAAACTTGCGATTTTTCTCCCTTACAATGCTTTCTATACGTTTTAGTCTAGCCTTTGCCACGTCGCCTTTCACATGCTCTAGTCTCTCTTTGTTTATCGCAGACTTCGTGCCAATGCGTGGGCTATAAATAAATGGGTGAATATGCGTTAGGAATAGCTCCTCTAAGTTCCTCAATGCTTCATTAAAAATCTCTTCACTCTCGCCATGATGTCCCACGATATAATCTGTGCCTATGCTAAAGCCTCTCTTGTATAGATTCTCAAATAGCTCTTTGTCCCTGCTATATTCATTCTTGCGATTCATGATAGATAGCATACGGGGGCTTGTGTGCTGCAATGCTATGTGTAAATGTCGCTCTAGTTTGTCTAAATGCAGAATGTCTAGGAAATGCTTATCTATCTGGCTTGGCTCAAGGCTACCTAGACGAATGCGTCTAATGCCCTCAATCGCATGTATATCACGTATCAAAAAGGCAATATTATCCCCCGTGTCTAGTCCATAGCTACCGATATTTGTGCCTGTTAGAATCACCTCGCTAACACCGCTTTTAGCTAGCAACTCTATCTGGGCTAGAATCTGCTCTCTAGGAAAGCTTCTAGCCGCCCCACGCACACTTGGAATAATGCAGTAGCTACATGCAAAATTGCAACCCTCCTGAATCTTTATAAACGCCCGAATGCGTCCCGTGATACTTGGCATAAGGGTAGAATCTACATGCTTATATTCTCTATCCTTTGGCAGAAATACCCGCTCCTTGCTTGATAGAATCTTATTAATGCTCTCTTTATGACTATGTGAGAATAGGCTAAAGGCAAACTTGCCATCATACATGCTTTTGCCTAAATGCTTTACCCCGCAGCCTGTGAAAACTATCTTTTTGCCAAGAGTGGCATATTTCCGCACATAGCTTCGTATCTCCCTGTCTGCCTTGTTTGTAACCGTACAGGAATTAACCACAATAATATCTGCTCCCTCCTCGCTGAGTATGACCTCGTAATCCTTAATATTGCTAATCATGACTTGAGTATCGTAGAGATTACTTCTGCAACCAAATGTTTTGAAATATATTTTTTGCATAAACTAAACCTTTATATACTCCTCTTCTCTTAGCGGATATTTATTGCTAGAGTTTTTACATGCAAAGGCTATTCTTATTGCCTGTAGCAGTATAAGGCAGGTAACTATCATGAAAAATAGGCATAGCACGGCATTTATGGCATTGTTGATTCTGCCTTGTTTTAGCAATGAAAGCTCTTGAGATTTACTCTTAAACTCCTCGCCATCTGCAACTAGATTCTCTAGCTCTTTGCTTAGAGAATCTATCTTTACACTAGCATTCTGCACATAAGCTACATGACTTATCGCATCATGCACTCTCTCTCCATTTGCAGGAAGTATCTTCTGAATGCCTGCCGACATGGTCGCTATAAATACAAAGGCTATCGGCAGGATTAGCACAAATGAATATCTCTCCTGCTTCATCTTAAATAAAATCGCTAATACAAGTAGCATAGCCATACATGCCAGCATTTGATTACTCACGCCAAAGAGTGGCCAAAGCGAGTAGATTCCGCCATGTTTATCAATAGCGCCTTGATAGAGGAAATACCCCCACCCCGCTACGCATAAAGCAGTGGAAATAAGAGATGCGGGAATAGAGTGCAGATTCCCAAGTGGCTTATAGACATTTCCTAAAATATCTTGCACCATGAATCTACAAGTCCTAGTCCCAGCATCAACGGCAGTCAAAATAAATAGTGCCTCAAAGAGAATAGCAAAGTGATACCAAAATGCCATAGACCCGCTAGAGAGAATAGGGACCTGAGAGATAATAGTCGCTAGTCCTATCGCAAAAGTCGGCGCACCTCCTGTGCGGCTTATGATAGTCTCCTCGCCTATATTTGCAGCTAGAGTTCTAATATCATCTGGCGTAATCACAAATCCCCAGCTAGAAACTGTGTGTGCCACCTGTGCCAAATCGCTACCTATTGCTGCAATGGGTGAATTGATAGAGAAATATAACCCTGGCTCTATGATACATGCCGAGATTAATGCCATAACCGCAACGGCAGATTCCATAAGCATAGAGCCATAGCCAACTAGCTTTGCATGAGATTCTTTCTCTAGCATTTTTGGAGTTGTGCCAGAGCTAATGAGTGCATGGAATCCGCTAATGGCACCACATGCTATCGTGATAAATAAAAATGGGAAAAGCTTACCCGCAAAGACAGGTCCGCTACCATCGATGTATTTCGTAACGCTAGGCATTTTTAAATCTGGCAGGACAATCACAATAGCAAGTGCCATAACCACGATGACGCCTATCTTTAGAAATGTGCTAAGATAATCGCGTGGCGCTAAAAGCAACCACACAGGCAGGATAGAAGCCACAAAGCCATATATAATAATAATAACTGCTAACGTAGTCTCTTTGAAATGAAAATATGAGGCAAGTGTAGGGTCAGCAGCGACATATCTACCATAATATAATGCCAACATTAGCAAAACAAAGCCTATGATACTAGCCTCACCAACTGCCCCAGGTCGCACGAAACGCATGTAGATTCCCATTAAAATGGCAATGGGAATCGTCATAGCGATAGTAAATGTGCCCCATGGGGAATCTGCTAGAGCCTTTACCACGACCATGGCTAAAATGGCAATAATGATTAGCATGATTCCAAATATGGCTATCATGGCAAAGCTACCTACAAAAGAACCCATCTCATCTTTTATCATCTCTCCTAATGAGCGACCCTTTCTTCTACATGAGGCAAATAGCACGACAAAATCATGCACTGCCCCAGCCAAGCACCCGCCGACTAGAATCCATATCATAGAGGGCAGATAGCCCATCTGTGCGGCTAAAATGGGACCTACAAGCGGACCTGCCCCCGCAATGGCGGCAAAATGATGTCCAAATAGCACTGCCTTATGCGTTGGCACGAAATTCTGCCCATCGCTATGCACACATGCAGGCGTTGCTCTATTATCATCTAGCTTTAGAACTTTATTTGCTACAAAAGTGCCATAGAATCTATAAGCGATAGCATAAATGCAGGTAGCACATATCACAAGATAGAGTGCCGAGATTTTCTCACCATTATGCAGGGCTAGTATGCCAAAGCAGTATGCACCAAGCACACTTAGCACCACCCAGAGCGCAATCTTGCCAATATTCATTCTCTTCCTTCAAATCATAGATTGCTTTTATTATAACCATTATTTAAAGCATTAAAAAGAGTTTTTCTATGTATTTTAGTATAATTTACATACATATTATGTAATACGGGTTGTGATATGAGATACTTAGCATTGACACGAGGTATGCCATTTTGCGGGAAAAGTAAATGGATAAGGGATAATAATTTACAAAACTACACATTATCAATAAAGGATTTTAAAGTGTGCGTTCAGGGTCCTATGATGGATTCAGATGGACTTGTAACATTGCTAAACGCACATGAGAAAGTCGCGTATCAAATGATGTTTATAGCCCTAGAGTCGCGTATGCAGCGAGGGGAGTTTATCATCATAGAGGATAGCCATGTGGGGAAATCCTATCTTAGCAATTATAAGCAACTTGCAAATTTATATAACTATGAATTGCTTGTAATAGACTTTACACATGTAGGGCTAGATGAGATAAAAAAAAGAGCGGATTTTAAAAATAGGCTTGTGTCTAGTGGGGGTGAAATATCTTTGAATTTTAAGGGGGATTCCTCCCTCACCTGCAAGGCTTTGGGGAGGGGTGTTGAGCCGCACAACTTCCAAGATGACGTTAAAATATTAGATTCTAAAAAAGATGAGAATCTAGAATCAGAAAACACCGTAATGTCAAATGAGATTGAGACTTCTTTAGATTCTAAAGAAAATGCCATGTTGAGCGAAGCAAAGTCTTTAGAAAATGACAGCAAAGATTCTTCAGTCGCTACGTTCCCTCAGAATGACGGAATGGTGTGTCAGAATGACAAAATGGCACACAAGAATGACGATAAATTTTATAGTGGTGATAAATCTTATAGTAACGATAATTTTCATAATGATGATAACTCCGTCATGTTGAGCGATAGCGAAACATCTCTGCGTTCAGAGGAAAATGGGAATCTAGATTCCAAACAAGATTCTTCGGCAAGCCTTGCGAATGACAAAATGGCATGTCAGAATGACGATAAATCTTATAGTAACGATTATTCTCATAACGATAATTCCCATAATGATGATAACTCTGTCATGTTGAAAACGAAATCGAAACATCTAAGCAGTAGCGAAATTTCTACTCAGAATCTAGATTCCCAAAATCCCACAAAACAGCAAAATACTCAATCTCAAGAATCAAAACACCTCCCGCATAAAGAAAGCACCCCTCAGCAATGGCACGATGAAATATACTTTCACTATACGCATGAGGAGCTAGAGGAGATATATCGCGAGTTAAAAAGCCATGAGATTCCCATAAAATGCACGAGCCTAAAGCCGGAGGAATTTATGGACTACATCGCTACCAAGCCTGTGAATCTCAATGGCTACAAGGCGATACATCACATCGGGGATATTCAGGGTAGCTTTTGGGTGCTAAATAAATACCTAGAAAATATGAAAGACGATGAATTTTATATTTTTCTAGGTGATTATATAGATAGAGGGATACAAAATTATGAAGTATTACGATTTTTGCTAAAAATATCTAATAAAAACAATGTCTGCTTCCTAGAGGGAAATCATGAAAAATGGCTATGGGAATGGGCAAATGGTAGGGAGGTAGAATCACGTGAATTTCGACTCAATACGCAAAATGAGCTAGAGAAAAAGGGCTTTAGCAGAAATGATGGCAAAAAGTTTTATAAGCTTCTAAAACCATTTTTCTTTTATAAATATCATGAAAAAAAGGTCATCTGCACACATGGCGGCGTGGCAAATATGGTGGAGAATTGGAATCTGCTAAGTGCCTCTCAGTGCATAGGCGGCGTTGGTGGCTACCTTAATACGAGCCTTATCGCAAAGACTTTTAGCCAAAATACTAGCGATGATTGCTATCAGTTTTTCGGGCATAGAAATCGCACAGAGCTACCCATAAATGTGTATGAAAGAAATTTTATTATGGAATCAAAAGTCGAGTTTGGCGGATATTTGCGTGCGGTGGTGCTAAATCAGAGCGGATTCCAAGATAAAAGTCTAAAAAATTCAGTATTTGTCAATAAAAGTAAAAAAGAGGAAAAAGAATTACTACAACGTTTCATCGATAATCTAAGCAAGAATAAAAAGGCTAGTATAAATCAGAGGGGAAACATGCTTTTTGTGGAATATGACAGCGATATAAAGGACATTTTGGAATCTCCTTTCTGCTTTTATCCCTGCATTATTGATAGCAAGGAGTGGGAACTATTTGCAAGAGGGAGGCGGCTAGATAGCGATTTGTCGCGCAAATATTCCTTACTTGAGTTTGAGAAATATTCTAAAGAGTTGAAATATCCTATTAAAATATTTAGAAATATATCTGGGACTCCTCTTATTATCTCTATTAGAAATGGCGAGGCATTTTATTTTAAGGATTCTAGTCTCATTCACCCTCTGCCTCTGCTCTCTAATAGGCTTCATAAGAAAAAGATTAAAGAATTATTTAAGGGTAAATCTTACTCCTTGATTCTAACAATGCAGGGGCGGCATAGCATCGTGCTACATGACATTGTAAGCAATGATGTAAGTGATACGTATATGCCAAATGTGGCACATATCGCAAAAGAGATTGGCATAAGCTATCAAAATGCACTGGAGGAAATTGAGGATAGAGAGGCACTAGAGCGTTTTATGAATAGAATGAATGCGCATAATCTGGCATTATCTCAGAGGAATGAGAATGAGATTTACTTGCAGGATTTGTATGATAGCAATGGCTTTGAGATGTTTAATGGCTTTGTTATGCAGGGTAGCAATCATAAGTATATCAATCTCTCATCATATTATGACAAGGAGATTCGGGTTATCGAGAATTTCCTTAGAATCTGGCATGTGAAAGGAACTATCAGTAAGCTACAATGGATAAATAATCCACTGCGACAGAAATTTTTCTCATGGTTTAAGGAATATGCAAGGGAAAATCCCGCATGGAGTCCCAAAGATTTATTGATTATTAAAAACAGCTTTTTGGCAAGTGTGTTGTAGGTGTTGTGCTTAAGATGTGAGGTTGTATCTTAAAAAATGTCAATTGAGATTAAACTTATGAATCGTGCCTATTTATAATTCACCTAACTATCATAATGGAATACAACGTAAAATACAAAGGGATTTGTAATGACTTTTGACGACCTATTTTCCATGCCAAGCATAGAATCTATAAAAAAGCTAGGTGTGGAAAAATCAGATTCTAATTTCACGAAACTTTTAGTGCTTTTTGATGAATATAAAGATTCTAAGCATATCGAAATCATAAGAGAGATAGTCTCATCTATCGGCAGGCAAAAAGATAATGATAGAATCTATAATTTTTTGCAAAAAGAAATACACAGAAAGCATTACATGGAAGTGGTGTATCAGATGTTTCGCACGACTTTATATAAGTTAAAAGAGGATAGTTGATTTGAAAATCTAAGAGATGAGATGCTGCAAAAATACAATAATGAAGTCCTTCAAAAAATGCTGGAGTATTATGAGTATAAACAGAGTCGAAAAATACATAAGATTCCAAAAAGGCAGATTACAAAACCATCGCTGTTAATAGGCGATAATGTGCAAACTCTAAGCAAGATAGGGAACTCTCAAGTCCAGCTCATCTTTACTTCGCCGCCATACTATAACGCAAGGGTGTATAGTGATTATCAAAGCTATCAGGCATATTTGGATTCCATGAAAAATAGCCTAAAGCAATGTCATAGAATCCTAGAAGATGGCAGATTTATTATCATAAATGTATCTCCTGTGATTAGCAGGCGGGCTGGCAGGGAATTTGAGAGTATCCGCTATCCTATACATTTTGATTTTCATAGAATCTTAGTTGAGAGTAATTTTTATTTCATTGATGAAATACTATGGATAAAGCCGGAGTATTCCGTGCCAAACCGCATAGCTGGATACCTGCAAACCAAAAAACCTCTAAGCTATAAACCAAACTGCATTAGCGAAAGTCTGTTGGTATATCGTAAAAATTCCCATTTCTTGCTTGACAAAAATATTAAGATGTATGACAAAAGCTTGATAAATGATGATGAGATAGATCCTACAAACTGCTAGTATATTTCCCCAAAGTCTAGTAAGAATCACCCAGCTGTATTCCCAAAAGAGCTTTGCGCTAGGGTATTGAAATACTATTCTTTTGTGGGTGATGTGGTATGCGACCCTTTTGCTGGGAGCGGGACATTTGGTATAGTGGCTAGAGAAATGGGGCGCATTGCACTTTTGTGTGAGCAAAATGAGGGATACGCCAAAAATATATTACAAAAAGGTTTCTTGGAGTTATAAAATGAACTTTAATGAAATAGTGATACAAAATACTTGCGAAAAACTCTTAAAAGGCTAGGATTACAGAGAAGAAGTTATCAATGCCATCAATGTGGAATTTTTGGACTTTGCGTTTTCATTTTTCAAAAAAATATTAGAAGCAAAGATAAATGATACTGATATTAATCTTGAATGGTATAAAAAACATTTTATTAATAATGATTCTATAAGGGCAGATGAAGTAGCAATTTTTGCAGGGATTAATAAAAAAACTATAAATAATATTTATGGCAGTGCGACAAGAGAAATAGTTTTACATGTTGCAAATACGAATATACATTACTTAGAATCTCTTTTAGATTCCCTAGGAGATAACAACGAAAATATAGGGCTTATAATTAAAATAAGTCATAAAAATATAAGCGTAGAGCTTAATTTGAATGAAAGTCTTATAGTCATAAATGCCCTAGCAACAAAGAAAATTGCACTGCGTGGTAGTGCTTGGAGCAGTATAGGCAAAAGAGTGGAAAAACCTTTAATGATAGTGCTATGTGAAAAATGTGGGGTATCAAGAGAGCATATTAGCAGCGAGATGTTTAAGAAAAATGCAGAACTTGATTTTGATAGAGAGGTGGATTTTAAACTTTATAATTACGATAAGAGTAGGGAGTATAGAGTTGAGGTAAAACTCATGGGCAAGGGGAATCCAGAATCTGCAGACGCAGTAATAGCAAGGAATACAGATATTTTCATAGCAGATACACTAAGCCTGCAAAACAAACATCAGTTAAAAAGTCTAAATATAGAATATCTGGAACTTAAAAATAACAATAATTGCATTGAAGATTTTAAAAATATTTTAAAAAAATTAGAAATTCATCATAGCCATTAAATCTCATTAATGCAACGTTATAAAATCAAAAACAAAACGCTAAATACCACCACATAATAATCACACAAAATAATCAATATAATTTAAAAAAATTATAGGGAGTTAGACATGTCGATTTGTCCATTATTGTGAAATATTGAACGGTAAAATGATGTATTTTCTATTCAAAACGTCCTATATCCGTGAGTGCATTGTGAAATGATGGTGCTGTATTAGATTATCTTCTTAGGATGATTTATTGTCGTATATCTAGGCTAGATAGCTAAAGATTCTAAAAATCACCCACAAAGATTTTTGTTCTGGCATTGGTGGAGGGAGGCTTGGGCTTGAGTTAAATGGTTTTAAATGTCTTGGTTTCAGTGAAATTGATAAAGCCGCCATTAAAACTTATAAAAGCTTTTTAATGTCAATAATGAAATTGAATTTGGAGATTTAACACACATTAATCCAGAATCTCTGCCAAATTTTGATGTTTTAATTAGCGGCTTTCCGTGTCAAAGCTTTAGCATAGTCGGCAAAAGAGAGGGGCTAAAAAGGGCAGATTATCTTTTATCTAGCAAATATCTTAAAAGTCAAAAAACCAAAGGCATTTATTTTAGAGAATGTTAAGGTTATATAATGTTAAAAGTTAAAATCTTTGGAATCTTGTAATGCCAAAAGTGATTTTAAAAAATAGAGAAAAACTTATTATTTGTGCTTTGTTTTTATCGAAATTTGATTGCCTAGCATATCAAAAGCTTGGATTTTCTAGTTTTATAGAGGCTTTTAATGTGCTAGGATATGCTCTTGGTGGAAAGCCTAGTAGCATTAAAAATTATCGCGATGAATTTGACCCTTATTTTGACAATGAGCGCAAAGGTTGGCACAAAAGGCAAATGCGAGAATATTGTAGCAATATTTATGAAAAATATAAGGATATGGAGTTTATCGATTTTTACGAGCTTATTTGTAGTTTTATAAATCCGAATTTTTTCCTTGAAAAAGAGATTTTTAATCTGGCTAATATTGAGAATAAAAGTGCGAAAAGACTCGCTACAGGTCTTGCCGCAGAGCAATTTTTCATGGATTCTTATAGAAATTTTTTTGTAGGTTTTTAGCCTTAAGGATATGCGAATGTTATCTTGTGGTTTTGATTTTAAGCTTGATGACAAACAAGATTTTTACTGCGTTGAGGTCAAGGGTATGCGTGAGAAAAATGGGAATTTTTTGCTCACGCAAAAGGAATTTGAGATGGCTAGAAGTCTGCAGGAAAGATATTGTCTATTTATAGTGAGTAATTTTAAGGAAACACCAAGAGCAGATATATTTTTTAATCCACTGCAACATTTTACCCTCAAGGAACAAAGAGAGGAAATTATAAGATTTTCTTATCAAGGCATGTTTAATGCTAAATAGAATCTATTTTAGATTCTCAATTTCAAAATCAATAATTTAAAAATTTCTTCAGCAAAGATATAAAATGACAATATTGCGTGGGAGATTCTTTAGCTAACTTTTCGGAATGACAAAGTGTTGTTAATTAAAACAACTTTTTTCAAAAGATTCTCAATCTTATAATTGAATTTTTGTCATATTTAGTCATTTTTTCCGTCATGTTGAGGCTTGCCGAAACATCTTAAATAATAAAAAGATATTTTAGTTTCTTCAGCCAACAACTCAGAATAACAATATGTTTTTTAGATTCTTCGCTTTGCTTAGAATGACATAATATATCTCAAAATTACGCTTGTTTTAGAGCGACAAATCTCTATCCTAAGCAACTCTCTATCCTAAAATAACAAAGATTCACTAAGAATAACAAAGTATGTGGTGTACAGTGAGAGGGTGATTCTTTGTTTAACCTCTAAGAACGATTTATTTAAGAGCGACTTATTTATGTGTCAAATAACTCTAGGCTAGAGAGATTCTAAAACACTTTCATAAATCCACCCCCCCCCCCCCACAATCAAACTCATACTCAAACAAAACACACAAAATCACCCAAGCCATAATATTAAATCATATTTCACGCCAATGCTAAGAAGTGTGGCGGTAAGGTATGTGATAACCACTATTGCCTTTACCCAGAAGTTTGCAATAATGCTAGGGCATTGCCATGCGGGCTGCATATCGCCTCTTTTGCGGGAGTTTTGTAGTATTAATATAGGGAAAAAGCTAAGGACGATTCCGCCAACCACGCCAGGCCAATAAAGTGCTTCCTCAATGCTATTTACAACATTAAAAAGCACAAGCATCAAAGGCACGACTGATACGAAAAGTATCACGAAAAAGCGGGTTTTTAAATCATTATCGCAGTCTTTGTTGATTTGGTCGCCTATGTTTGTTACAAACATTCCGCCAAGCCCCCAATAAGATGTGAGAATGGCAAATAATCCAAATAAATTAGCTATCAAATACGCCCAATCACCGATAGCCTTACCCCATGAGATAGTAACGACCTCTGAGACATTTTCAAGTCCCTCGATGATGATAGCAGATAGTGGCACTAACGATAGCATACAGAAAGTAATGAACGTGCCAAGAATGATTGCACGCGGTAGTAACTCTGGCTTATGTGCAAAGCCTCTAGCCATCTCTGGGACGACATACTGGGAGGAGTACACAAACACGACCGTATTAAAAATAGGAATGATAGCAGACCAATTAATGTGCATCTCGGCTAGGTAGCCAAAGTTGATATTTTCCTTAAAAAATGTAGCCACAATCAAAACGCATAGAATCACAAACATGATTGTTACGACCTGCTTTTCGCCCCTGCCTATCGCCTTTAGTCCTAGCCAAAGCACCCCGGCGGCTGGTATGAAAAACAAAATGCTGCCTAACTCTTTTGAGATTCCAAAAATATCACTTGCATACTCCCCTGCGGCTTTCTCATACGCTATCAATGCACCGATTGCAGTTACGGCTATGGATAGGAACATAATGTATTTTGCAATGCCTCCGATGTAGCGAGTGGATAGTCCTGTCATCTGCAAATGCGCCTTTGTGCGAAGCGTTGCCTCAGCGACATAAAGCATCGTGATAACAGATAGAATCCCGCCTACTACTAGCCAGAAAAATAATGGTAAAAAGCCTGCATTCTTAGCGGTGTGGGCTATGCTTAAGATTCCAATGCCGATATTTGTGCCAACAAGCATTGCTACGCCTTCCATGAATGTAAGCTTTTTAGTCTTGGGGTGTCCCTTTAGCTCGGATATAAATTCCTGCTTTGCCTCGTTTATGGTCATGTTTTCTCCTTTAGTGTTATTTCATTATATTAAAAAATAGAAAGTTTTCATGATTTTTATTGATTTAGATTCCAAAAGTTGTTATGATGGTAGAAAATATAATGTTTTATAGAATCTGAAATATGATTTATACGTATTTTTTCTAGGTTTTTGTTGGCAAAACTTAGCTTTTTAGGATATTGTAAAGCTTTGGTATAATAATCGTAACATTTTGAAAAATACAGGAGAATTTTTGCGTGGATTCTAAACCATGGATATTATATTTCATTGACATACCACAGAATCTAATAGACAAAGATGTGGATAATTCGCTTGAGATTCTAGCGCATTGGCTAATTAGCAATGAGGAGAGTGCCGATAATGTATTTTATGTTTCAAATATGCTTCTAAATAGCTCTTTAGAGACGATTTACATGGTATTTTTCTCTAGTTTATTTGCCTTTATTTTTGGTCTGCCTTTGGGCGTGATTTTGAGCATTACCAAAAAGCACTCGCTACTTCCCATGCCGCTTTTTAATAAGATTCTAGGAATCATAGTAAATATACTGCGTTCTCTGCCATACATTATATTAATTATCGTGATTTGGCCGCTATCTAAGATTCTAACAGGCACTAGCATAGGACCAGATGCAGCTATCGTCTCTCTTTCTATATCTGCGATTCCCTTTGTGGCTAGGCTATTTGAGGGGGTGCTAGATGAGGTGGATAAGGGTCTTATAGAGGCTACTTTGAGTATGGGAGCAAGTAAGCTTCGCACGATATTAATGATGATAGCAGAATCTATGCCCTCACTCATTAATGCCATGACGATTTCTGTGATTTCTATCATCGGCTACTCGGCTATGGCAGCAGCACTTGGCGCGGGGGGACTTGGGGCTATGGCACTTATTGAGGGATTCCAAAATTCACAAATGGATATTTTATACTCCTCTGTGATTGCTATTATTATCATGGTGCAGATAGTGCAAAGTAGCGGAGATTATCTATCAAATATGCTGCGAAGACATGAGTATGGAATCTTTACGCCTTTAGTGAGGGTGGTTAGGGGACGTTAAATCTGTTATAATTCTCAAATTTTTTATAAAAAGAGTGAGTATGTTAGCACGTTGTATCTTGTTTTTGATTCTAATATTTCCTTGTCTAGCGCAAGAGGAAAAGCTATCGCCCATACCATCTCCTAAGCAGGAAGTAGTGAATCTTTCCTCTGAGGATTGCGATGTAGCATGTATGCGATATTTAGTAAAAGAGGAGAGATATTTTAGTCTCATAGCGCTATATCCTAGCAATGCATATAGGGCTTTTAATAAGCATTTTAGAGAGGCTTTAAAACTATATGTGGATTATGGAGAATTGAAATACGCTTCATTAAATATACCTAATGTTATACGAAATGAGAGGTTGAAAATAGCCCTCATGATGCCACAAAAAAGCATTGGCAGATATTCCTCCACGAGTGCAGATTCTATTATCTCCTATTTAATGGCAAGAGATATTGACTTTGAGTTTAAAGCATTTGATACCAAAGATGAAAGCATAGAGAATCTAAAATCTACATATTTATCTATACAAGACCAAAACTACGACTATATCATTGCTATATTAACCGCCAATGGTTTGGGGAATTTGCTTGAAAACACAGATATAGACACACCGATATTTGTGCCAACGGTAAATAAAAATCAAGTAAAGGCAGATTATATAACTGATAATGTGTATTTTGGCGGGATAGATTATGATAGACAGATTGATACTATCTTGGATTTTTCAAATTCTAAGAATGCTTCCATTATTAGCCTAGATGATGATGGCGTAGTGGGTAAGCAGCTGGGTGCAAAGATAAAAGAAAAGAGTGAAAGATTGGTATCTCAGCATACAATAGATAGCAAAAGTGCTAATAGTTTTCGTTCAATCTTTTCTAAGATAAAGCCAAATATCAAAAAGTCTATCATTGTCCTAAATACCTCATTGGTAAAAACTGGGCTAATCATTCCTCAAATTGGCAATACTCGCACAATGCCCATAGCATTTTTATCAACGCAGGTAAATTTTAACCCATCATTAATATCTCTCATACCACCAGAGGATGCTAAGAGACTTTTTATTGTAAGCATCATTAATCCTTTGGCAAAGAAGATTTTAGAGACTTCTGAGCTTATGAGTGCAAATTTAAAATATGATTGGGTAAATTACAGCACGGCGCTTTGTGTAGATATATTATTAAAAATGGATAATAGAATCGATGAAAGGTTTTTTAGTGAAAAGCTATATGAGAATCAAATCATATATTCAAATAGATTCTATGGAATCAAAGATTCTCATTTCATACCTGTTAGTATTAAATAAGGGCATACAAACCATATGAAAGATACAGAAAATATAGAGGATTTAAGCGTATTTTTGGCGCAATATGCGGCAGCGCTACTATCAAATGGGGCATATACTTCTAGGATTGTTCGCTGCACACAGAGGATTGGGAGTAGTTATAATTATGACGTGCAGATGGTTGTTTGGATAAAGTCCGTTACTCTAAGCATATCCCAGAAGGATAACTATGAAAATAGACGCACACAGGTTAGTTCAAATCCACCGCTAGGCACGAATTTTAGAATCATATCCGAGCTTAGTGCGTTAAGTTGGCAGATACATGATAATGCCATAACTCTAAAAGAGGCAAAACTAAGATTTGCACATATTATGCAAAGCAAGGATTTTTCGTTTCTATCATCAATATTTTTCTCAAGCCTAGCAAATATGTCGTTTTGCAGTCTATTTGATGGCGATATTGGAGCATTGATATGTGTGTTTATGGGGACATTTGCAGGTTTTGGTGTTAAACATTGGCTATCTAACAGAGGCTTTGATATTAGGGGGATTTATGTTTTAGCTTCGTTTGTGTCGTCATTTGTAGCTTACATTGGTGTGCATTTTGGAATCACAAGCGTTCCAGAGATTGCCATAGGTCTTAGCATTCTGTATTTAATACCGGGTATGCAGATTATCAATGCTTTTAGCGATGTGCTGCATGAATACACTCTCATGGCACTTAGCAGAGGGGTAAATATGGGTATTTTGCTTCTTTGTATATCTGTAGGAGCATATCTTACACTTAGCATTGCAAATGTGAGTTTGATACATGTTTGATATTACACATTATCCAAAGCTTTTAGAGATTCTGCACTCAAGCTTTTTTACCACAGATTCTTTATTTGATATTTCTATGAATACTCTGTTTGCTATGGTAGCGGGTTTTGGCTTTGCATTTGGCTGCATTCCGCCTAGAAAGATTCTATTTGGCATTGTGTTTGTAGCAGGATTTGGCTATTTTTTGCGTTCCATTTTGGTGCAAAGCCCTTTGTTTAGCCTTGCGGGTGCGAGTTTTTGTGTTTCGTTTTGTATGGGATTACTTACGATGTCTTTAGCTAGGAGAAATAAAGTTCCAGCAGAGGTTATTGTTTTCCCTGCATTACTGCCTATGTTCCCTGGTAGCTATGGATATAAGAGTATTTTATCTATGCTAACTTTCACTCAGCATGCACATAAGCCAGAGCAGTTAGGATATTTAATGGCATTTTTTAATAATATTTCTACAATGCTATCTGTATCCATATCTTTGGTCGCTGGGGCATTGTTAACATTTCTAGTATTTCATGAACAAAGCTTTATGATGACACGTGGGGTAAAGAAAACTTCTATAAGAGAGATTCTAAGAGATTTAAAGAATAATAAAAAGAATTAATCATGCCTCCTCCAATATGTCCTATCAAAAATGTCTGCTTGATTAATGAGAGCCTCAAATGGCTTATATCTCTCTTTGTATCCCATCGAGGCATGGTCTTTTATCCAAAAGCCCGGATAGAGATATTTGAGGTTTAGTTTTTTTGCTAGATTGAAAAGCAGAGTTAGATTCAGCACACCAAGACTTAGCTTTGCATACGTATGGTCGTAGAAAAAATAATTTGCACTCATACTATCAAGTACAATGTCAAAGTAACTTACCGCTATCATCTTGTGATTAATATACATACACATCTCATAGCCGAAAACCTCGCTCCCAGCCACAAAGGAGCTAACATATCTGCTAGAATCAATGGTATTTATACTCCAGCCCTTTTTATCCGTCATTTTATGATGATAATTCATGTAGAGATTTACCTTATCATCGCTAACGCTTGGCTTTTTTATTTGGAAATTCGTGTCAATATTTTTTTTCATCACGCGTTTAATATTTTGGCTAATCTCAAACTCATCTACCAAATATCGTATGGTTATGCACTCCGTGCAGCCCTTGCACTGCGGCACGAAAAAATACTCACCAAAACGTCTATATCCCCTCTCTAATAGCCCTTTGTAGAAATATGGCGTGCAGTTGCGAATGCCAAGATAGCGGTATTGACTAACCTTATCATCAAAATATGAGCATGGGTGCAAGTCAGATAATATATCAAAATATTCCATATCATCTCTTTGAAAAGCGAAAGTTTTTATACGTCCGCACAGCGATGAGATAGAAAAGTGGTACATCGATGATTAGCACAACTGCGACCTTGATAGCATAGTCAAATGCAAATAGCATAAACACATCATAATATGGCATCACAAATAAAAATGCTATGTGGAAGAATAAAAATGTATCTAGCATTTGCAAAATCGAGGCATTCACGCCATTTCGTAGCCACCAGAGTTTTGGATATTTCTGCTTTAGTTTATAAAACAGCACGACATCTAGGAACTGCGATATGAAAAAGGCACTCACACTAGCTATGGCTATGCGTGGGTCATCGGCAAAATAAAGTGAGGGGAAAAATGCTAGGATAAGCCCGATTCTAAGGGCTTTCATAACATCTTTTCGATTATATTTCTCACTTAAAATATCCATGACTAGAAATGACACAGGATAGGTTATCGCGCCGTAAGTGATGTGTGTATCGAAGACGCGAAAGCTAACAAGATAGTTTGATAGCACGATGATAAAGGAAAATATGATAGAGGCAATTATCATTACATTTCTATCCATTTTTCGCTCTTGTATTAGAATCTTAGAACTCATATTACCCTCTTTAATCTTGTGTAGGATTTATCTGTGATAGCTTTAGCACAAACTCTACTTCGCTCCTTGTAACGCGAAGGTCTTTGCATATAGAATCTATGCTATGCCCACTTTTAAAAAGCTTTAGAATCTGCTCCTCATTTCTGCTCTGAGATGGTGTGCTAAAATGCCCTAGCCCTCGTAGCCTCTCCTCCATAGTGAGAAATTTATTTTCAAAATATTCTCTATCGCCTTGCATACCATTTTGCAAAGATTCTAAATCTATATCGATACGTGCTAGTGTAGCCATGACGTCTTTTAAATCCTTGCTGCCTAAGTCCTCTGTTTTTGGTTTTTGATCAGATTCCAAAATCCACTTTTGTATTTTATAAATCTCTTTATTTAAATCCTCTATTGAACGCTCTAGCTGCAATATCTTGCGTATAGAATCCCGCTCTTTTGCATTAATATATAGCAGTGTGATGACTATCATGATGATGAATAATAATCCCACGATAATACTCATCATCTCATAGCTAATATTATGTAAAATATTTGTAATATCCATTACACTCCCTTATACATGGTTAGTTTTGTGCCTTGCGACTTTTTAGCATTTCTCGCTCTGTGCTAACGATAAATCCATCAAAATCCCGCAAATCAGATTCTGACATTTTATTAACTTTTAGAATCTTTTTATCCACAGCTATGCCAAATAAAGGCATACAACGTGCAGGAAAGGTCGGCATAAAAAGCCTTGCATAATACTCTCTATCAATCTCTAGGCTATCCTCATCTAGGATAATATAGCCATGTCCTAGCTGCTTTGTATGCCCTATGCTCTTTAACTCTATATATTTTATCTCAGAGCCTAGAAGTATATTTTCTATATGTTCTAGCTTTTTATAGATATATCCTAGCATCTCGCCTAGCACTAGTGTCCCCGCCCCGCATTTGCAATTCATGCTTTTTACCTGCAGGGAATGCAACCATTTATCCATAGAATCACTGTGGAGTTTTGTTAGCAGATGATATTCATTCTGTGCTTCCTCTTTTAGATTCTCATCTAATATTTGAAATTCAAAGTTTAGCCTAGAAAAGACAAGTCGCGTATCAAGTTCCATTAAAACCTCACAAGGCTATCTATGATTATAAAGAATAAAAATACAAAGCCTAAGTAGCCGTTGGTTACAAAAAATGCTTTTGGAATATTCTTAAAATCCTTAGCCACAATGGTATGCTCATAAATAAGCATTATAGCAGATATGATAAGACCAATAATAGCAAGTGTATGCGTTTGTGATAGCTTTAGGAATAATGCCCAGAAAAATACTGCTAAGACATGAAAGATTCTAGCTATCTGCATGGAATCCTCTGCCCCAAATTTCGCAGGTATTGAATGCAAATTATTCTTAATATCATAGCCTATATCTTGTAGTGAATACAAAATATCAAAGCCTGCTACCCAAAATAGCACACCCACACAAAGGCACACACTCCAAACATGAATCTCCCCGCTAACTGCAATATCGCCCGCAATCGGTGCAAGTCCTAGCGATAATCCCAGCACGACATGGGCTAATGATGAGAATCTTTTCATAACGCTATAAAATCCTAGAATAATCAAAAATGGAATGGATAGCTTAAAGGCTAGGTCATTTATAAAATAGCTAACCCACACAAAAATAAATGCATTTACAAGGCAGAATATAATCATGCCAAGCATACTAATCCTGCCATCTACACTCGGGCGGTTTTTTGTCCGTTCATTATTAGAATCTATATCCCTATCGCAGATTCTATTAAAGCACATGGCAAAATTCCTAGCGCTAATCAATGTGATGGCGCCTAGAAAGAGTAGTTTAAATCCAAAAAACGGACTGCCATTATGTGCATTTGATGCCACAATCATAGCTATCAAAATAAAACTTGCACTAAAAATTGTATGCTCAAACATGACTAGCTGACTAAAGTCTTTTAGCTTTTGTTTTAAATCTTTGAGTGTCAAAAACATTTGGTATCTTTCGTTAAGTGAATTTAGTAGTGCTAATTATAATACCTTAGCACTTGAAGTTGGCTTAATTGATGAAATTTATGGGTTAATTAGATTATTTTGAATGATTTGCGTCAAAATTAAACATAATGGATTTCTCCTCCTCACCCACAAAGTAACGTTGTGTTATAGTCTTTATCTCTGTGTAGAATGTGATAGCCTGTTTTCCATAGGCATGTAAATCTCCATAAAAAGAGCCTTTCCAACCTGTGAAAGAGAAGAATGGCAGAGGAACGGGAATTGGGACGTTGATTCCCACCTGTCCTACGCTAATTTCCTTGCTAAAGCGAATGGAACTAGCGAGTGAGTTTGTGAAAATGGAATTTCCATTGCCAAATTCATTATTATTTACGATAGAGATTGCCTCATCTAGGCTACCTGCCTCCAGCACACAAAGCACGGGGGCAAAAATCTCCTTTTTATAAATCTCCATAGAGGTTTTTACATTTGTAAATACACATGGTCCAAGCCAGTTTCCATTCGGATAATTATCTATTTTAATATCGCGTCCATCAAGCTCTAATTTTGCCCCCTCTTTTATCCCACTATCAATTAAATCTAGCACTCTTTTTAGCGCCGCTTTATAATGAGTGGTCCGTAGGCAGCATTTTTATCATTCCAAGCACCAGGTCTTACCTCTTTTAGCTTTTCTATTAGTTTTGGAATCATTTTCTTAGAATCCCCTACAAAAATAGCTACAGAGATAGCCATACATCTCTGTCCAGCTGCTCCCATAGCAGAACCTATAAGTGCATTTATGACTTTATCCTCTTGCGCATCTGGCATGATTACCATGTGATTTTTTGCACCAACTAAAGCCTGTGCTCTTTTAAGATTTGCAGTTGCCCTTGAGTATATATATGCCCCAACTCTTGGGCTACCCACAAATGAATATGCTTTAATAAGCGGGTGGTCTAATAGGAAATCTACCTGCTCTTTTTGCCCATGCACTACCTGCAAGATTCCCTTTGGTGCCCCTGCTTGTAAAAATAACTCTGCTAGTTTAATTGCAGTCTGTGGCACAAGCTCGGAGGATAAAAATATTAAAATCTTAGTTGTGATAGCCCATCGATAATATTATAACAACTAATAACCCTGTGAGTTTTTAAGCCTTTTGTTGTTTTGCAAAATGAAAAAGGCACACCTGCTTTATTGTTCTTTTCATCATCATAAAAATATATATTAAGACCTGTACCTAGCAACTGCTCCTCTGCCTCTTTGTCTTGAGTGATTAATGTTGTGAAAATTCCTAAAAGATAAAAATAAGTATATCGTATTCTATCGTCATCTTGATACTTATTCCAACCTAGCAAAAAATCAATATATCCACACACTTTAGCGTCGCTATCAAATTCTTTATATAGATATTCATCACAATTTTTATAAAAATATTGAATCGCATATTTATAATCATCTTTACTTAGCACATCTGCCATTAATAACATCGGAAACAATAATAAAAGTATCTTTCTCATGTATGCACTCCATAGCTTTTTATGTATTATATCACTTAACCACCCGAAAGGCTAATACATGACAATATGAACTTATCACTAATATCATTACCGCGAGCTTTTCATATACATCATTACATACATATCTATCACTACATGCCGAGCTTGCCAATTATCTTTTTGACTCAATATATCAAGTATGGTGTAATTCCTAGCGGTAATGTATATACAGGTCCTGCATTTGTAACAAAGGAAAATGTAGCACAGGTAGAAAGTTTTGCGGGGCAGTATAGATAGTTATAGAATCTCTGCAGATATTTAATCTTTGATTTTTAATTTTTAAGGAATGGAATATGGGCGATGAGCGATTAAAAAGTGAGAGTCTGCCTAAAAAGATTCTCAAAAGACCAGAGTTTCCACCCGTTTTTGGTGTGATTTTAATTTTTATTATATTTTTATTCTTAGCAGATTCTAGTATGTTTTCCCTTGAAGGCACACTTTCATGGGTAGAGCAGGCGGCATTGATTGGAATCTTAGCAGTTAGCGTATGTCTTTTAATGATAGCAGGTGAGTTTGATTTATCCATAGGTTCTATGATTGGCTTTGCGGGTATGATGATGGCAATTTTAATTGTAGATTATAATGTGAATGCCTCACTTGCCATTATTATTACGATGATTGTCTCTGTTGGGATTGGATTTTTGAATGGTTATTTGGTCATTAAAACGCGTCTTCCCTCTTTTATCGTAACACTTGGTAGTCTTTTTATCTTGCGTGGGCTAACTGTGGCACTTTCTAGGTTGCTTACAAATCAAACTCTTGTCTCAGGGGTAAATGAGAGTGCAGGGGATAGCTTACTTGGTGCATTTTTTGGCGGCGAGGCTTTTAGCGGGTTTTTTACATTTTTAGCTAAGGCTGGAATCATTGCTACCTATGATGATGGAACGCCTGTTGTAACGGGCATTAAAATGGTGGTAGTATGGTGGATTGGACTTACAATTCTTGGTGTGATAATTTTGCGTTTAACCAAATACGGAAATTGGATTTATGCCACAGGCGGCGATGAGCAAGCTTCTAAAAATATGGGTGTGCCTACAAATAAAGTCAAAATTATGCTTTTTATGTTCACTTCATTTTGTGCTTGCATTTTTGCGGCATGTCAGGTATTTGACTATGGTTCAGCAGATGCACAAAGAGGACTTTTAAAAGAATTTGAGGCAATTATTGCTGTTGTTATGGGTGGTGCATTGCTTACAGGTGGCTATGGCACGGTCATAGGTGCTTTTATAGGTGCAGTTATCTTTGGTGTTGTGAATATCGGCATTAGCCACACAGGTATAGACAATGACTATTTCCGTGTGTTTTTAGGCTGTATGCTATTGATAGCAGTGATTTTTAGTGATTTTGTGAGAAAGAAAGTAATGGGACGCTAACATGAAAGAGCCAATTATTCATATCGAAAATGTAACCAAGCATTTTGGAAATATCATTGCCCTAAATGGCATTAGTATGGATTTGTATCCCGGTGAGGTTATGTGTCTATTAGGTGATAATGGTGCGGGTAAGTCTACACTTATTAAGACTTTAAGCGGTGTGCATGAGAAAACTTCTGGAGTCTATAAAATCAATGGTAAAGATGTAGTAAATCCCACTCCACAAAAGATTTTAGATGAGGGGGTAGCAACGGTTTATCAAGACCTCTCTACCATTCCTTTGATGTCTCTTACTAGAAATTTTTTTCTAGGACGTGAGGAGGAGATTACAAAAAGCTTTTTGGGATTAAAATTCCTTGATTTCAAAAAGGGCAATGCCATTACTATCGAGGCTATGAAAGAGATTGGAATCAGCGTTCGTGAGCCATCTCAGCCTATCGGCACATTAAGCGGCGGGGAGCGGCAGTGTTTGGCTATTGCAAAAGCTGTGCATTTTGGCGCTAAGGTATTAATACTAGATGAGCCTACCTCTGCTTTGGGTGTTGCACAATCATCTATGGTTTTAAAGTATATACTCCAGGCGCGAAAACGTAATCTTGGCGTAATTTTTATTACACACAATGTCTATCATGCCTATGCGGTGGGGAATCGCTTTACGATTCTAAATCGCGGTAAAACTCTAGGCACATTTACAAAAGAAGAAATAACCATAGAACAGTTGCAGAGCAAAATGGCAGGGGATAAGACCATTCAAGACCTCAGTGCCGAGCTAGGTGCAGATGCGGCTAATCTTTAGAATCTCTTAAAGGAATGATATGAAAACGGTGCGTTTAACACTTTCTCAAGCGATTGTAAAATATCTCAATGCCCAATATATTCTAAATGAGGGTAGGGAACAGAAGCTTTTTTATGGCGGTTTTGGAATCTTTGGGCATGGAAATGTAACCTGCCTTGCAGAGGCATTATATGATGTAAAAGATGAAATGCCAACATACAGAGGACAGAATGAGCAAAGCATGGCAATGGCAGCAGTGGGCTTTGCTAAGGCAAAAAATCGCAGACAAATTATGTTTGCGACTTCTTCCATAGGACCTGGTGCTACAAATATGATAACTGCATGTGGCGTTGCCTATACAAATTCACTTCCACTTTTGGTTTTGGCAGGAGATTATTTTAATACCCGTCTGCCAGACCCTGTTTTGCAGCAGATAGAGCAACCCTATGATTCTAGCATTTCTGCAAATGACTGCTTTAAGCCCATAGTAAAGTATTGGGATAGAATCACAACGCCAGAGCAGATTCTAAAAAGTCTGCCTCTAGCATTAGAGACTATGCTAAATCCTGCTACTTGCGGTCCCGCTTTCCTTGCATTGTGTCAAGATACTCAGGCTATGGGTTATGATTATCCCTTAGATTTTTTTGAAAAAACTACCCATAGCATTGTCCGCAATCGTGCCGATAGTGATAGTTTGTATAAAGCTTCTGATTTATTAAAAGAGCATTCAAAAATTGTAGTCCTAGCAGGTGCGGGGGTGATTTACTCAGAGGCACAAAGAGAGTTTTTAGATTTTGTTAATACTTTTAAGATTCCATTTGTAACAACCGCAAGCGCTAAGTCTTTGTGTCTGCATGATGAAAAATATAATATAGGACCTGTGGGAATCTTGGGCGCAAAGTCTGCTAATAATCTATTAAAAGAGGCAGAGATTGTGCTGGTTATCGGGAGTCGTTTGCAGGATTTCACCACTGCATCATGGAGTAATTTCTCATCGCATACTAGATTTATTCACATTAATACTTGTGCTATGGATTCTATCAAACACAGAGGGTTGGCACTACAAGGAGATGCTAGAGAATGTTTGAGAGAATTAAAGCCACTTTGTGAGAATCTACGCATTGACGAGGGTTTCTTACAAAAAGCACTGGGATATAAGAGGGATTATAATGATTATATTTCACAGAGAATCTCTTATAGTGGCGGGGAAATAAGCTATGCGCATGTTTTAGGAAAGATTAATTCTCTTGTTGGCGAAAAAGACCGCATTATACTAGCTGCTGGGGGATTACCCGGCGAGTTTAATACTATTTGGAGAAATAAGGCTTTTAACGTCATAGACCATGAGTATGGATTCTCATGTATGGGCTATGAAGTCTCTGGTGGCTATGGTTCTGCTATTGCACACAAAGACGGGGATAGCATTGTTCTAACAGGTGATGGGTCTTATTTGATGTTAAATTCCGAGATTTATTCCTCTGTTTTAAGCGGGGATAAGATGATTATTATTGTGTGCGATAATGGCGGATATGCCGTTATTAATCGTCTGCAGGTAAATCAAGGAGGAAATCCATTTAATAATCTTATTAGCGATTGTAAAAGGGCAGTAGAGCCTTTCATGATAGATTTTGTATCTCATGCTAAAAGTATGGGAGCAGATGGCATGTTTGCCTCTAATCTTGGCGAGTTTGAGAAGGCATTTAAGAGGGCTAAGGCAAGTGATAGGACATTTGTCATTCATATTAAGGTGTCTGCGTATGATTGGAGTGAGTATTCTAACACTTGGTGGGAAGTCGGTGTGCCAGAGGTGAGCAATAAAGATTCTATAAAAAAGGCTAGAGAATCTTTTGAGAGTGGTAAGGCTTTACAGAGAAGGGGCATATAAATATGAGTGATATTAAACTTGGCATTTCGCCTATTGGCTGGAGCAATGATGATTTATTAGAGCTAGGAGGGGATACCCCTCTTGAGACTTTTCTAAAAGAGGCAAGAGAAATTGGCTTTTCTGGCGTAGAGCTTGGAAATAAATTTCCTAAAGATAAAAAGGATTTAAAGGCAGTATTGCAGGAATATGATTTAGAACTAGCTGGTGGTTGGTTTAGTGGGAATCTGCTTGTAAATTCTCTTATGGAAGAGCAAGAGATTCTAGCAAGAGAGATTGAGAGACGACTCTATAATAACTGCACAAATATCGTGTATGCCGAGTGTTCAAATACCATTCAGGGCAAATCTATCCCTCTTAGTCAAAAGCCGATTTTGGATATAGATTCTATGAAAAGATATGCAGAATCTTACTCTAAGTTACATGAGTTTGCCAAAAAAGAAGGGGTAACACTAGCCTATCATCATCACATGGGAGCTATCATTCAGACTTCCTTTGAGGTAGATTCTTTCTTGCAGTATGCAAGTAATGAGGCTGGGCTAACCTTTGATAGCGGACATTTTGCCTTTAGCGGTGCAGATCCTGTTTATGAGCTAGAAAAGCACATAGGGAGAGTGTATCACGTGCATTTTAAGGATATTAGAGAGCAGGTTTTAAAGGAATGCTTGAGTGAGGATTCCCCCTTTTTAGATTCTGTATTAAAAGGTGTTTATACAACGCCAGGTGATGGAGTGCTAGATTTTAAATCCATAACAGAAATTCTAAAAAAAGAAAATTATAAAGGCTGGATTATCATAGAAGCAGAGCAGGACCCAAGGGTGGCAAATCCTTATGAGTATTCCAAAAGAGCGTTTAGTTATATTACAGATTTTTTAAAGGATTGTTAGTGAAAGAGTATGGAATAGGCGTCATTGGCATGGGCTGGATGGGCGAGGCACATAGCAGTGCGTATAGAAATTATGCTGTCAAATATGCCCACACTGGCATAAAACCAAAACTCATTATATGCAGTGAGATTTTAGAGGAGAGAGCAAAGGTAGCTTGTGAGAAATTTGGATTTGAGACTTATAGCACGAATTGGAGAGATGTGGTAGATAATCCAAAGGTGGATATTGTAGATGTTACCGCGCCAAATGCCTTGCATTTAGAGATTGTAGAGTATGCTTTAAGCAAGGGAAAACATGTAAATTGTGAAAAGCCTCTTGGTGCCTTTCCTAGCGATACACTTAAGGCTTATGAGATTAGCAGAAATGCTAAAAGCCAGACGTTTATAGGATTTAATTACCGCTGGGTGCCTGTGGTGCAGAAAGCAAAGGAGTTATTAAGCAGTGGTGCAATGGGCAAGATTTATCATTACAAAGGTAGCTTTTTTTCATGCTATGCTGCAGATAGTAGGAGTTGCTACTCATGGCGATTTGAGAAAAAAAATGGACTAGGCGCTATCACAGACCTTTTGAGTCATGTGATTGATATGGCACATTTTCTAGTCGGAGATATAGAATCTACACAGGGTTATCTTAGGACATTTATCAAAGAGCGACCAGAGGCATCGCAGGGGGCAAGTCATTATGCGAAAGCATTGGATAATGCACCCATGAGAGAGGTAAGCAATGATGACTATGTGGGAGCATCTGTTAAGTTTAAGAATGGTTGCGTTGGATTCCTAGATGCAAGTCGTGTTTTCTATGGTCCTACTTCTAGGCATTGCTTTGAGATTTTCTATGAAAAGGGCAGTATTTTATGGAATTTTGAGGAGATGAATACTCTTAATGGTAAAAATATCTATGACAATATCGCTAATGCAGAAGTTTA
Source organism: uncultured Helicobacter sp. (assembly GCA_949287835.1). Classification (GTDB taxonomy): domain Bacteria; phylum Campylobacterota; class Campylobacteria; order Campylobacterales; family Helicobacteraceae; genus Helicobacter_A. The sequence goes on along the minus strand of CASEHV010000009.1, from coordinate 4,102 downwards.
TAATAAAGAGGTGATTTATACCCTGCAAAATCCTCTAAGCGATGAGCCATCTCTGGCGGTATTACGTGGGAATCTATGTCCACAAGGTGCTATTATTAAGCAATCTGCCTGTGCAAAGCATTTATTAAAACACAGAGGAAAGGCATTAGTATATGAGGATATAGAGACATTAAAAGCAGAGATTGACAGAGATGATTTAGATGTAGATGAGAATACTGTGCTTGTGCTAAAAAATGCAGGACCGCTTGGTGCGCCCGGAATGCCGGAGTGGGGGCAGTTACCTATTCCAAAAAAGCTTTTAAAAATGGGCGTAAAAGATATTTTGAGAATCTCAGATGCTAGAATGAGTGGGACAAGTTATGGGGCATGTGTGCTATATGTAAGTCCAGAATCTTTTATCGGCGGGAATCTTGCTTTGGTGCAAAACGGCGATATGATTTGCATTGATGTAGAGAAAAGATTGCTTGAAGTAGAGCTAAGTGATGAGGAGCTACAAAGGCGCAAAGAGGCTTATAGGGCACCTGTTAGAAATTATGATTCTGGCTATGTGAAACTTTATGCTACTCATGTAACACAGGCGCACGAGGGCTGCGATTTTGATTTCTTAAGCGATGGTAGTAGAGAGGGGGCGGAGCCTAGAATTTTTTAGGGTAACCTTTAGGGTGTAATCTTTTAGATTGGAATCTTTTTAGAAAGGAAAGTTAATGTTTGCAGAAAAAAAAGACGTAGAGATAGGAAATATAAAAGCGGAGAAAGCTAATGCAAGAGATTAATACAGAAAAGATAAATGCAAAAAAGATAAATGTGGGTGTTTTAGGCACAGGACGCATAGGCAAGATTCACATAAAGAATCTTTTTAATCATTCACGTATTTGTATCAAGGGTGTAGCAGACCCATTTGTGGATAGGGCATTTGTAGATTCTCTAGGACTGCATGTTTTTAAAGATTCTGTTGAAATGCTTTCATGTAGCGACATAGATGCTGTATTTATCTGCACAAGTAGCGATACTCATTATGCACTTATAAAAGACGCATTAGCGGCAAAAAAGGCAATTTTTTGTGAGAAACCCGTGGATTTGGATTTAAATAGAATCCTTGAGATTGATTCTATATTAAAGAAAAATGGCGGATTTTTGCAGGTTGGTTTTAATCGAAGATTTGATGAGAATTTCTCTAAGATTGCTTCTATGGTTAGAGATAATGCCGTAGGTAACATTTTGCAGATTCATATTGTCTCACGTGATTTTTTGCCACCGCCTAGGAGCTATGTAGAGGGGTCTGGTGGCATGTTTTTGGATATGAGTATTCATGATTTTGATATGTTACGTTATCTTTCCTCTAGTGAGGTAGATGAGGTTTTTGTCATGGCTGGGAGTTATGTTAGCGATTATGGTGATATAGATGTGGATACCGCTAGTATTCTTTTGAGACTGCAAAATGGCTGTGTCGCACAGATTGAGAATTGTCGTTTGGCTAGTTATGGCTATGACCAAAGGGTAGAGGTTTTTGGCGACAAGGGCAGGGTATTTTGTGAGAATAAATATAATGATTCTGTAACATTATGCAATGCTAATAATCAAAGTCGCTCCAATCCTCTGGATTTCTTTTTAGAAAGATATGCTAGTTCATACAAAAGTGAGCTGGAGGATTTTATAGCACATTTTAGTGAAGGTAAAAGTGCAAGTGTAGGCATAAAAGAAAGCATCAATGCAACTCTCATTGCCCTAGCGGTTATGGAATCTCATAAAAGCAGTAGGGCAGTAAAAGTTGCAGAGATTGCAAAAAAGTATAATCTATAAGGAGATTTGTATGCAATATGAACAATATGGACTATATATTAATGGTAGCTTTACTCAGGGTGAGGGCGAGGCATTTTTCTGTCATTAATCCATTTGATGAAGAGATACTAGGACATGTAAAAGGTGCAAGTGATTCTCAGGTAAAGCAGGCAATAGATAGTGCAGGGTTAGCATTGTGTGAATATCAAAAGCTAAATACATGGGAGAGGGCAGAGAAGCTTTTTTCTGTCGCTAAGTCTTTACGTAGGGATATTTCTGATATTGCCAAGGTATTGAGCCTTGAGACAGGTAAGCCTTTAGCTCAAAGTGTGCGAGAGATTAATCTAGCAATTGACCAATTTGTGTGGTTTGGAGAGCAGTGCAAACGCATTAGAGGGCAGGTTTTACCAAGTAGGAATCCAAAAACAGAAGTCTATGTAAAATACGAGCCAATAGGCATTGTTGGTGCATTTTCATCATGGAATTTCCCCATTCTTTTAAGTGCTAGGAAACTTGCTCCTGCACTTGCGGCTGGTTGTCCTGTTATTGTGCGTAGCACGGATGTGGCACCTATGGTAGCTATGCGTCTTTTTGCAGCACTTCATGAGGCTGGATTCCCAAAAGGCATGGTAGCCCTGCTTTGCGGTAGTGCTAGCAATATTTCATCAATTCTTATGAAAGATGTGCGAGTAAGGAAAATTTCGCTAACAGACTCTACTTCTGTGGGACAGAAAATGATTAAAGATTCCGCAGATACATTAAAAAAGGTAACCATGGAGCTAGGCGGTCATGCCCCAGTGATTATTCATGATGATGTGGATATAGAATCTGTGGCTACCATGAGTGTGAAAACGAAATTTGCTAATGCAGGGCAGGTATGCGTTTCGCCTACACGTTTTTTCGTGCATGAGAGTATCATAGAGAGATTCTCTAATGCCTTTGTAGCAGAGACTAAAAAAATCAAGCTAGGCAGTGGATTAGATGAGGGTGTTTATATGGGACCACTTGTAAGTGCTAAACGTCTAAGTGATATAGAGGATTTTATCTCTCATGTAAGGCAGAGTGGCGGAAAGATTGTATGCGGCGGGAATAGACCTTCAGGTTTTAGCAAAGGATATTTCTTTGAGCCAACCGTGGTTTATGATTTGCCCGATACTTCACGATTATTATGCGAGGAAATCTTTGGACCCATTGCTATCTTGCAACCATTTAGCACACTAGAAGACGCATTATCTAAGGCAAATAGCACAGAATACGGACTTGCCTCATATACATTTACAAAGTCGCTAGAGAAAGCAAATCTAACTTCTCAAGGTTTAAGTGCAGGAATGGTAGGCGTTAATAGCTTTGCCCTAGCAGCAGCAGAGGTGCCATTTGGTGGTATTAAGGCTAGTGGCTTTGGGAGAGAGAGTGGTGTAGAGGGAATGCAGGAATATTTGCAGTCTAAAATCATAACACAGCAGTATGGGGTGTAGCATGAATGCGACATTGCAAAATATGGAATCTATAAAGCAGAAATGGCAGAGCGGAATTTCTACCCTTAATGGCTGGATTAGTCTTAATAATCACTTTGCCGCTGAGATTATGTCTCATGCTGAGTTTGACACATTAACGATTGATATGCAGCATGGAGTGAGTGATTATAGCACCCTTGTTTCACAGCTTCAAGGTATATTAGGCAGAGGCACACCTGTGTTTGCACGTATTCCATGGCTTGAGGCTGGAATCCTAATGAAAACTCTTGATTCTGGAGTAAATGGTCTTATCTGTCCTATGATTAATACAGGGGAGGAGGCTAGACAACTTGCAAAATGGAGTAAATATCCGCCAAAAGGTGAGCGTAGCTTTGGACCCATTCGTGCCAAATTTGTATGGGAGGGTGATTATTATAGTGTCGCTAATGACGAGGTTTTAATCTTTGCTATGATTGAGACTGCTAGGGCTATGGAGAATATCGATGATATATTAAGCACCGATGGCATTTCTGGAATCTACATAGGACCTGCGGATTTATCTAGCTCTCTTGGTGTGAAACCGCAATTTGACCAAGAGGATTCTAAGGTAAGCGATGCGATTGCCTTTATTTTACAAAAGGCAAAATCATATAAAAAAATCGCTGGAATCCACAATCAAACCCCAGCCTATGCTAAGAAAATGGGAGATTTGGGATTTGATTTTCTCACTCTAGGTTCCGATGCCTTTTATATGTTAGATGGAGCAAAGAGGGCTATTTCTACTTTTAGGAATCTTTAAAGTTAGTAAACTAAACATTACATACTCTGCTGTGCAATGCAGTGTTAAAGTAATTATTCCTAATAAAGAT
>CASEHV010000008.1 GCA_949287835.1 uncultured Helicobacter sp. | reverse complement strand
AGTCAAAGAGATAGTAAAGAAATTTGATAGAGACACTGATTTTATGATTAAAGAGGGCAAACTAGATAGGTCTAAACTCACACTTCATCTAGCTAACTCTTATGGCGCTATGCAAGTGCCAGAGGCGAGGTATGATATGGTTAGGGTTGGTTATCTTATATACGGATTTGAATCTGATTATGTTAAGCCAACAATTTCTCTAAAATCTTATGTTGCAATCATCAATGATTATCCAAAAGGCTCTAGCGTTAGCTATGATGGGACATACACATTAGGTAGAGACTCAAGACTTGCTAACATTCCCATAGGCTATTATGACGGCTATGCTAGGTCATTTAGCAATAAGGGTGTAATGCTAATACGTGGGCATAAAGTGCCTGTAGTTGGACGTGTTGCAAAAAATACGACTATGGTAGATATTACAAACTTCCCAGATATACAAGAAGGTGATGAAGTCGTGCTATTTGGCACTCAGTGTGGCAACGAAATAACGCAAAAAGAAATAGAAAGCGGCACAGGCACGATACTATCTGAGACACTTGGAATCTGGGGTAGCTCTAATCCTATCTTCCCAAAAGACTACAGTGCAAAAGAAGTGTGTGGGGAGTAGCATGGTTTTTGGGTTAAGATTCTAAAGATTCCTCGCCTAGCGGCTCAGAATGACAAAGGACGTCGTGTTGATGCATAGTCTGAATATCTTTGGATTTCAAACAAAAACTAGATTCTTCGTTTTTGTCTTAGAATGACGAAAATTTACAGAATCGTTCTTTACATTCACTTTAAAATGACAAATTTAAGTCATATTGAGAAGCAACAAAACATCTAGTAGAAAACAAAATTTTTGATTTCAAAAAGAATTTAGATTCTTTGGCTAACACTTCAAATGACGAAAAACTACTGAATCTAGTTTCTTTAGCTACATAAAATAAGTACACACACAATGATACTTAAAACTCAGACATTCACATTACATATAAAATTCATAATAGCCATGCGGATTGATACACCGTTTTTAACCTGCTCTAGCACTTTGCATTTTGGACTTGATAGCACCTCATCATCTATATCTATGTTTCTATGCACAGGTCCGGGGTGCAGAACTATAATATCCCTATCTCCTAGCAGGTCTTTAGTAATACAGAATCTATTGGCATAGTCATTTAAACTACCGTAAATCTGCGTATTATGGCGCTCTGTCTGAGTCCGTAATGCCATGATAATATCCACAGAATCTATAATATCCCGTAAATTATGAGAGACATTTAGTCTTGTTTTATAAAGAAAATGAGGCGGGGCAACCAAAGTTATATTCGCTCCAAATCGTGCTAATAGTTCAATATTGCTATTTGCCACACGAGAGTTTTTAATATCCCCTACTATTGCTATATGTTTGCCTTTTAGAGATTCTAAACCGCTAAGGCAATCTCTGCCATTTGCATAATGCAATGCTATGGTATATAAATCTAGCATGGCTTGCGTGGGGTGTGCGTGTGCCCCATCGCCACCGTTGATAATTGGACATGAAACAAACTTCGCTAGGAAATTCGGTGCCCCCGCACTTTTGTGTCGCGTTATGATTCCATGCGGATTCATAGCATTGAGACTAGCGGCGGTATCTCGCATACTCTCACCCTTTGCTGTGGAGCTTTTTGCTATATCTAGCCTTATGACTTCGCCACCTAGATTTTTTATAGCAATCTCAAAGCTACTTAGAGTGCGGGTAGAATTCTCAAAGAAAATGGTTATGAAACGTTTATTTGTCAATGTTTTAGTATTGTCTTTTAGATTCTGTGCGGCGGCAAAAATATGCCTTATTTCATCATCGCTTAAATCGGAGGTTTGTATTAGATGTCTTATCACATAAAGCCTTTTTTCATCAATGAATGCAGGAATTATAACAAACTTGCTAGAATCAAAATTTAATACTCCCATTTAAAGAATATCGATGGCAAGAATCTATACAATCTCATTATTAATATTGTTAACACTAACGGGCTGTCAATCATATTTTGGTAAAAAAGATAGATTAAATTATCAAATCATGTTGCAAAATAGCAGGGTTATTATGCTTTCCTCCAATACTGAAAATCAATTAAAAGTGTTTGCAAAAATGACTTACCTAAATGATGTAGATAATATTAGCTATAACAACAGAGAGTATTTTTTCCTAGAGATTTTTAATGATGATGAAGATGTGATTCTGCCAGATTCCATGCAGATTAGTATGTTTGATAAAGAGCCTTTGTGGATTAGAAAGATAGACGATGATGAGTTGGCATACGATGATGTAATGGTAAGAGATAATCCTCTATCTACATGCTATCTTTTGGCATTCAAAAGGCAACCCCCGCGTCTGCAAAAAAACATGAAAGTAAAACTAGCAATCTCTGGCTTTAGTCCAAATATATTTGACTTTTCTTATATTGTATTAAATACGAAGTTGTAGTATTGTTACCTAGTGATGTGATATTATCTTGATATATCTGCATTGTGATATTGCATAATTATTTTTGGGATATAATTGATACATGGATACATTTGTTTTAGCACTGCTAGGCATTATCGCTGGCTGTATATCATCGCTATTTGGTCTTGGTGGGGGAATGATTATCGTCCCTAGTATGCTGTATTTTAATACCATCATTCCTAGCATGGAGTTTTCTACTCATCATGCAGTCGGAATTTCAGTCATGCAGATGATATTCTCCTCTTTCTTCGGCACATATTTAAATATCTTTAAAAAGAAAAATTTAGATATAAAACATGCGATTTTCTTAGGTCTAGGCGGTGCTATCGGTGCCTCTTTTAGCGGATTTTTGTTAGACTTAGTGGAGGCAAAGCATCTTACGTTGATATTTTTAATCATAAGTTGCCTTACATTTTATAAATTCCTATTTGGCTCTAAACCAAAGCAAAATGAAAATGTCGGCACTAAAGATAAGAGGGTTATTTTAGTTATAGTAGGAATGCTAACAGGTGTATTTGCAGTATCTTTAGGCATCGGTGGGGGAATCTTGCTGACGCCTTTACTCATGTATTACCTAGGATTTGATACTAAAAAGATTGTGCCTATGTCATTATTTTTTATTTTATTCTCAAGCACCTCTGGCATTGTCTCTTTAGTGCATCATGAAGTCATCACAAACACAGTATTACATGCTGGATTAACCGTTGGAATCTTTTCTATTGTAGGCGTTATCATCGGACAGAAACTAATGGATAAAATATCCACAAGTAAGCATAAAATTATACTCACGGTCCTTTATCTACTATCAATCATTGGCACATTTAATAAGACTCTGTCATATTATGGAATTATTTAGTGTTTGATTTTTAAAGAAATTTTGATTCACAAAAGAAATTAATTTCTCCTTTACTAGCGAGTGATTCTTGATAAATTGCGTATGTGAATCATGACATACATGATTACTAACACAAAATATTCCCAAAGCTGGGATATTATAAAATCTAGCGACATTTAATACAGAGAAAAACTCCATATTTTCTAATAATATGCCAGATTCTATAAACATGGCGTTATATTTATCTGTGTTGGTTATATAATTACTAGAATTTACATTTGCAAAATCAACCAAATTATCAATATTAACACCCTCTATTCTAATGGCATTATCTAACGGTGTGTAGGAATTGCCATCTATCATAGATAGCTCTATATTATACGCAGTGGTGCTACAAAAAATACTACCAATCTCAATATTTTCATCATAGCTACCAGCACTGCCTATAAAAATTAGTCTTTTTGGAATCTCTCTCATACATATATTACTTAGAGAAATGGCGCTATTGATAAGACCCACGCCTATGCTCTTTGCAAATGAAAAACTTTCAATGCTCCCTGCACATATAAACATTCATGTCTCCATAAATTTCTCCAATTCAAAATCGACAAATACGATTATACTAAATTTTAGAATCTTATTTTAATCCCAAGATGAGGTAAGGAAATTAGAAAAGCAGTATAAAAACCTAGCCATAATTAAAAGCCCTTACAAGATTCCATACCAATAGATTAAACCCATCTACAAGCACAAATATCAGAATCTTAAATGGCAGAGAAATCATCACAGGGGGCAACATCATCATACCCATAGCCATAAGCACAGATGAAATAACCATATCTATTACCAAAAACGGCAAATATAATAAAAAGCCGATTTGAAAGGCAGTCTTTAACTCGCTAATCATAAAAGAAGGAAGTGCAATGCTAAGTGAAATCTCATCTACTAATTTATCTAAATCCTCTTTTGTATTTACATTATCCATTTGCGGCGGATTCTCATTTCGTATTTTATAAAATAATGCAAGGTCGCTATGCCTTGTATTTGTTATCATAAATCGCTTAAATGGTCGAATGCTATCCTCAAAAGCCTGCTCATATCCTATCTCATCATTTAAATACGGCTTAATCCCCGCATTATAAGAATCCTTTGCCACAGGCTCCATGATAAAAAATGTAAGTATCAAAGCTAGGCTAACCAAAACCTGCGTTGGCGGGGATTGCTGTGTGCCTAATGCTGTCCGCAAGAATCCTAACACAATTAAGATTCTAGTAAAACTTGTCATCATAAGAACAAGTGAGGGTGCTAAAACAAGTAGTGTTAAAATAATAATAATATTTAATGTCGTTACAAGCTGAGTTGGTGTGCTTGGAGGATTGATACGTAAATCTACTTGTGGAATCGGAACATTATTAATCTGCAAAGTCTGCTGTGTCTGTGGTGTATCGGCATATAAAAAATTGCAAAAGATGAAAAATAATAATATCCCTAACAGACTACGAAGCTTCACAAAGAATCCTATTGGCTTTTTGTCTAAATTATATCATATTGCAGGGATTATAAAACTAATCTTACTGCTTAATACCAAGCAGTGTTTCAATCATTCTATCAATGGTCGTTATTACCTTTGCATTTGCTGCATAGCCACCTTGGAATTTAATAAGATTCACCATTTCCTCATCAACGCTAACCTGCGATATAGCCAAATGCTCTTTTTTCACTGCCTCTAGCACACTCTTTTTGGTATCTAGTGTAATCTTAGTCTCTTGCGTTTGATTTGCTACCGCACCTGTGGTTAGCTGGTAGAATTCATTTAGTTTCATAGTCTTTTTATCAAGCTTATTTTTATAAAACTCGACATCATCATACTGCAACTGCTGCATCATATTTGCTATATCAAAGTTACCTTTCACAGGCATAAGCCAGGGGCGAATCTTTGTAGAATCTTTCCTATATTCTCTCTCAAGATTAATGCTAGATGCATCGTTTCCTGAAAAGAAACGATTGATTCCAAACGCACCTGTGATATTTGTGCCATGGTCTTCTAGCCCTACATAAAGTCCCTTTGTAGGATACTTTGAGGTAATCTTAAACTCCCTTGCGTCATCATCATAATATGCAGTGAAATAATCATCAAAGTCATCTAGGGCATTGTTGTTATTATTATCATCAATATTTGCGTTGATTTGATCCACTAGGCTTTTCATAGTCGTGGGGACATCTATGGTTATATCCCTTTTTGCTAACACTTTGCCATCTGCATTGTAGGCATATAACGTAAATTTCCCCATTTTTATGTTGTAGTTCGTATCTCGCAGTGCCTCATTTTTGGTAATCTCTAGCACATCGCTTTTTATGGAATCTGTGCCGCTTTGTGCATAAATGGTATTTGTCGCCTCGATAAGACCTCTAGCAAAGCTATCTAGCAAATCCATATACTGCTGAATCTTGCCCACCTTTGTGCCATCATAGCCATTATTATACAAGTCTATTAATGCCCCGACTTTCCCCTCATCTAGCCTGTCTGTAATATCCACATCTTTAAAATCATAGCCCCTTATATAAAGGCGATTTAGCCCTGCGGCATTATTACTTTTATTTAGGATAATGGGGTGAAAATTTGCCCCATCAATCATGCTAAAACCACGTCCTATCGTGAAATTATAATCCTCATCAAAGTCGGCAACTTTTGAACTTGCAAGATTATTTGCTTTCACTTTATTCTTAAACACACTTCCACCCAAAATCTCACGTAATCGAAACTCCAATTCATCGCGTCTATCACGCAATTCATTTGCCTGTTTTAGAGTAAGGCTATCCTCCATCTCTTTCATTCGCTTATTAATCTCGGCTATCTGTTTGCCTATTTTATTTGCGTCATTGATTTGTGCCTCTAGCTCTTCGCTTTTTTTCCTCTGCATGATGACTAGCTTTTCTTTTGTATCATTTAAATTACGTGTCAAAATCATGGCATTTTTAGCTAAAACCTGCTTTTGTGCCGTGTCGTTTGGATTCTGTGCTAAATCTTTCCATGAGTTAAAATACTGCTCTAAGTCATTGTAGATTCCCACGCCCTCTACATCTGGGAAATACGTGCTAACCTCGCGAAGCGTAGAGAATTGCTCATCGAAGAAATTATTCTCCACAGCCGCCCTAGAGTATCTCTCAAAGACAAATTCATCGTGCAGTCTTTGTATTGCATCTACACTTACACCTCTGCCTAGATTGTAGTCTGGGAAATACAGAGGCTTATCGGGATGCACAATAACGCGCTGCCTTGTGTAGAATTCATCGCTTGCGTTTGCAATGTTATTTCCCGTTACATCTACCATTAGCTGGTGTGCGTGAAGTCCTGTGGAGCTTGTGTGTAATGAAGATAATATGCCACCCATGTTATTTCCTTATCATTTTATTTTAGATTCTTAAACTTGGATTCTTAGTAACTGACTCTGTTTTACCTGACTCTTATAGTCTGCTTTCTCTCGTGGTATGAGTCTATCTGCTATGGAGCTATAAAACTCACTAACTGCAAAAGCCATACGTGCATAATGCGTATTAATACTCTTTAAATCCTCTAGGGTTTTACGCATTTTTGCTAGGAGATTACTTGCTTTTTCATCTAGGATTTCGGCTAGTTTTAGATGCGGGTGCTTCTTGCTTAATGCTAGAATCTCACTATCTATCATGCCCTTTGCTACTTCAAATTGCTTGATTATAGAGGCTTTAACATTGGCTCTTTCAAATATCACTTCATGTTTAGCCTGTTTTATATCCTCTATATCTGCCTTTGTGAAATCCACTAGGGAATCTAACTTGCTAATTGCTTCTTCCAAAAATCCATGTAATGACTCTGTGTGTATCATGTCTATCCTTGAGCGATAAACAGGCAGATGTCGTATAATATCTTGCTAACTAAGACTTATGTATCAAAGAGGAAATGAGAGGAAATCCCGCCCAAAGTCTCCTAGCCACACTACAAATATGGAAAGTCAAAGGGCAAGATTCTGATATTAAATAATCACAGAACAAATGCCTTTTTATAAGTTAAGCAAACTCTGTGCCATTCTATCAGCAGTGGCAGCTAAATCTATCTTATAGCTACCATTTTTTAGCTGCTCTCTAATACGAGCAACTTTACTATCATGAGATTTCTCATCATCTAGTCTATTTCGTAGTCTGTCGTTGTTGTAAGCATCGTCTATTGCTTTGCCATGAACACTATTTTTTTCCTTTACCTGTGATTGCTGGATTGTAGCAACTAAACTAGTACTTACTCTCATAATTGTCTCCTTACATTAGACTTTAGGCTAAATCGGTTATTTTACAAAAACATAAAATAACTACTTAATCCTTTTATTAATCTCTGCCTGAAAGCTCTCTACCGAAGTGGTAGCACCACTGCCATGCACCCGTGAGCCGCTATATGAATTTTGTCCTTTATAAGTATAGAAGAACACAAAAGCCATGGCATACAAAAAGAACATAAAAACTATCGTGGGATATATCCAATTCTTCATGATTAACCCCTTAATATAGTTCCTTCCTAATACATTAAAGAAATTATATATTAAAAAGATACAATATCAAATTGCAAACTAGCAAATATAATGCCATAATCGGTACATTTTACAATATTTTTAGGGGTTTAGATGAGGGCGGTGTTATTTATCGTAATATTTTCATTATTTAACTTAGCTTTTGGAGAGGAAAGTACCAATAATGAAAAACAAGTAAAAACAAATACATTTTATGCCACCTATGTAGATAAGCAGAAATGGGAGTATGGCTCTACTCTGCTGGGTTTTTTTAATAAAAATGGGATTCCAGAAAAGACATATTTCAATCTATCCCCAGAGGATAAGGAATTAGTAGCAGATGTGAGGACAGATTCTGATGTCTTTATACTGCGGGATTCTAATGGCTTTTTACTGCAAGCCTTTCTTTCACTAAACCAAGATACGCAGGTTAGAATCTTTTTTAATCAAAAGATTCAAAACTACGAGCTAGAAATCATTCCGATTATATCTCTTCAGACAAAGCAAAAGGTGGTGGCAAGGGTTGATAGTAGCGGTCCCTCATCGGCATTATATAGTGCTACTCAAGATGCAAGGCTAAATGGCGAGTTTCTAAATGCCTATAAGATTCGAAACACTATGCAAAAAGGCGATAGAGTAGCAGTGATATATCTTCGCAAATACAGACTAGGCAGACCCATAGGAAACGCAGAGATTCAAGCAATAGCCACAGAGCATAGCAGGAATTTTAACTATCTCTTTGGCTATGAGAATCGATACTATGATATAAATGGCAAGGAGATGACTAGCTTTTTCCTCATCACGCCTGTAAAGTATAGAAGGATTAGTTCGAAATTCTCCACAGGTAGAAAGCACCCCGTGCTAGGCTATGTAAGACCGCATTATGGCGTGGATTTAGCCGCAGTTACAGGCACTCCTATAAAGGCAGCAGGCGATGGTAGAATCACATATTCAGGTCCTAGAGGAGGATATGGAAATGCAGTCGAGATTAGCCATAGCGGTGGCATACGCACATTATATGCACACATGAGTAAAATTGCCAAAAACTCTAAAGTCGGCACATGGGTTAGACAAGGCACAATCATAGGCTATGTAGGCAGCACAGGACTTAGCACAGGACCACATCTACACTTTGGCGTCTATAAGAATAATAAGCCAATCAACCCGCTAGGGCAGATAAAGACCACGAGAACACAACTAGAAGGTAAGAAAAAACAGCATTTCCAAACCTTTGCCAATGATAGCAAAGCAGAGTTAGATAGCTTTATTACCAATGCAAAGCTAGATAACACCCCATTTTTCATCACAAAAGAGTTAATCAAAGAAGATAGCCAAGAAGATGAAGAATCTTAGTGCTAAACATGGCAATATCTATGAGATTCTTATCTTGACTAAAAAGAGATATTAAATCGTTGGGGGGATTCTATAAATTTTTGGAATTGCATTAGGGTAAAAAGGAGATTCAATGAAATACCTCATGGCGCTAGACCAAGGCACGACCTCATCGCGGACATTGATATTTGATAGACATGGCAATATCATCGCTAGTGCCAAGAAGGATTTTAAGCAGATTTATCCGAAAAACTCATGGGTAGAGCATGACCCAAAGGAGCTATGGAGTTCGCAAATATCCACTCTCACAGAGGCTTTGGCAAAATCTGGGCTAAACGCTAGAGACATTGCCGCTATGGGAATCACAAATCAAAGGGAGACTACGATTATATGGGATAGGCAGAGCGGAGAGCCAATCTATAATGCCATTGTGTGGCAGGATAGACGCAGTGCGGATTTTTGTGAATCATTAAAAAAAGATTATGCCGACATGATATTCCAAAAAAGTGGGCTAGTCATCGATGCCTACTTTTGCGCTAGTAAGATAAAGTGGATTTTGGATAATGTAAGCAATGCTAGGGAAAGGGCAGAGCGTGGAGAGCTATGCTTTGGCACTGTGGATACATGGCTAATCTATAATCTCACAAGAAAAGACGTGCATGTAACAGATGTAAGCAATGCCTCCCGCACCATGCTTTTTAATATCCACACACTAGAGTGGGATAGAGAATTATTAGAACTTTTTGGGATTCCAGAAAAGATACTGCCAGAGGTGAGAGGCTCTAGTGAGATTTATGGATATGCGGCAACTCGTTGGGTAGATAGCAAGATAGCCATAGCAGGCATCGCAGGAGACCAGCAAGCAGCACTTTTTGGGCAGATGTGTGTGAGTAAGGGCATGATGAAAAGCACCTATGGCACGGGTTGCTTTTTACTGATGAATACAGGAAATAAACCAACCTTTAGCAAAAATAAGATTCTAACTACCATAGCATGGCAGATAAAAGATGAGGTTACCTACGCACTAGAGGGCGGAGTATTTATCGGCGGGGCGGCTATACAATGGCTACGAGATGGACTAAAGATTATACGAGATTCCAAAGACATTAATACCCTTGCAAGTGAGGATAATGGCGGAATCTATTTTGTCCCAGCGCTAAGTGGACTAGGGGCGCCGCACTGGGATCAATACGCAAGGGGTGCTATTTTTGGAATCACACGTGATAGCACAGATGCACATATAGCGCGTGCGACACTTGAGGGCATTGCCTTTCAAGTCTATGAGATTATTTTGCAAATGGAGATGGATTTAGGAGAGAGATGTGTGGAGATAAGGGTAGATGGCGGCGCTAGTGCGAGTGATTGTCTTATGCAGATTCAAGCAGATTTATTTGGCTTTGAGATTAAAAGGGCAAAGATTATAGAGACTACCGCTCTTGGCGCAGGCTATCTAGCGGGTCTTGGCGTGGGGTATTTTAATAGCATAGATGAGATTAAATGGGAAAGTGATAGAATCTTTAAACCTCAAAAGAATAAACAAGAGGTAGAGGATATGTTTAGATTCTGGCAAAAAGCTGTGCAGAGGGCTAGGGGCTGGGCGGAGTAGCTATTTTTGCACAGGAATGAGTTTTTTATCAATAGATTTTAATGAGAGAATCTCGTGCATGTCTGTGCCAGATATGACAAAGTCAAAGACACTTCCATTCTCTCTAATTCTACCTGCATTCATAGACCTAGGAATCGGGATAAATCCCATCTGCATACTCCAGCGAATCATAATCTGAGATACGCTTTTATTGTATTTCTTAGCCATTGATTTTAGAAGAGGATTCTCTAATACTTCCCCACCCCTTGATAATGGTGAATAAGCCTCCATAATCATGCCATGTTCCCTGCACATCGCTATTAGCTTTTCCTCTACATAGAATGGGTGAATCTCAATTTGATTTACCGCAGGTTTTACATTACATTTTGGTAGAAAAGCTTTTAGATGTTTCTCATAGAAATTACTAACACCAATTGCCCTTATTTTCTTATCCGCATAAAGCTTTTCCATGGCACTCCAAATCTCTAAATCCCTCTCTAGCCATTTGTCTTTAAAATCAGTTGGCTCTGGGAAATGTATGAGATATAAATCTAGGTAATCTGTTTTTAGATTCTCAAGGCTTGCATGAAAAGATTCCATAGCGTCATTATATGTGCCTTGATAATTATCGATTTTAGAAGTGATGAAAATATCTTTTCTATTAACGCCACTAGCACTTATAGCAGCGGCAATTTCCTTTTCTGTATCATACATTTGTGCAGTATCTATGAGTTTGTAGCCAAATTTTAATGCCTCAGTTATGGCGGCAATGCCCTCTTTCCCCTTTACTCGTGAAGTGCCAAAGCCCATTACGGGAATCCTAACGCTATTATTTAACACACGAGTGCTAGATAGTGCATCTAAACCTGAATCTGCCATTCTTTTAACTTTTTGATTAGCAAAGGCAGAATTTAGTGCAGACGCACCCAGTGCCATGCCAACGCCCATTTTTAACGATAAATCTAAAAATTCTCTTCTTTTCATATCAAATCCTTTTGTAGCAAAATATAGGGGTATTCTAACCTATAAATTGCATTAAAATAAACTATTGTAATAATTTCTTTGCCATATCTGAGATTCTCTTGCCACTTGCCTCAAGGCTCTTAGCGGCTCCCATGACTTTACCTAAATCTTTTATATCCTTTGCGCCAAGATTTGCAATCAAATCCTTTAAAGCACTCTCTAGTTCTTCATCGCTTAACTGCTTTGGCAAATATGTATTAATAAGAGATATTTCATACTCCTCTTTTTGTGCTAAGTCCTCTCTGCCCGCACTCTTGTAGCTATCCCTAGCGTCTTCTCGTTGTTTTAGCGCAGTTTTTAGAATCTTTATACAATCCTCATCGCTAAGTGTGATTCTCTTATCTACCTCTACTTGCTTTAATGCAGAATGTATCGTCCTTAGTGCGTCCCGCTTTTGCGTATCGCCGCTTTTCATGGAATCTTTTATATCATTTAAAATAGAATCTTTTATGCTCATCGTGTATCCTTAAGTCATCTGGAATATAAATTGCTTGAAAATTATACAATAACTTACTAAAGGATTAGTATGAAAGGGCTTAAGCTATCTCTTGTTTTATCTCTAATGGTATCTGTTAGTTTTGCATATCAGCCAGAGATTGATATGAATCCACCAGATTATGTAAATGATATGCCATCAAAGGACCCTGTGATGGAGTTCTCAAGACCGGGTTCTTTATTTGGTCAAGGGGAGCGACCTCTCTTTGCGGATAGACGTGCCATGCGTGTAGATGATTTGATTACGGTAAATGTGCGTGAGAATATTACAAATGACTTTAAGGTAGATAAGAAATATGCGGGTAATAGTGGTGGGAATGTAACGCCACCACAGATTGCCTACAATGGACAAGATGCCCAGCAGCAGGCAAATACGACATATCTAAATGACCAAGTAAATTATACGCTTACAAAGCCGAATAATACGAGCAATTTCCAAGGCGGTGGCACATATTCCCAAGCACAGAATCTAGCTCTAACAATCACAGCTAGAATCATGAAAGTCATGGAAAATGGCAATTATTTCATCTATGGCAAACAGGAAATGCTAATCAATGGCGAAAAGCAGATACTGCAAATTAGCGGCGTAATCCGCCCATACGACATACAAAGAGACAATACCATAGATAGCAAATATATAGCAGATTCTAAAATATCTGTGGTAAGCATAGGTAGCATCTCAGATACATTAAATAAAAAGCCTACAACTGATGCTATAGAATCTAACTGGCCATACTAGAGAGTTTTTAGCATATTTTTTGCTTTTTTCTTTCTCTTGGCATATACCACCGCTCTCTCTATGGATTTTAGATAAAAGCGGATTGCATTTCCCCTTTTGCGATAATCCCTTATCTCTCTAATCATACTAGCAGAGGGGAGGATATTGAGATTTTGCGGGAAATAATCCTCCACATAATCCTTTAGTATTTTTAATTTTGGCTTTAGATTTAGCGGGTCTTTGCTAAACTTAAATAATGCAAAAGAACGTTTCATAAGATATGAGAAAAATCCAACCTTAAGCATAATACTCTTTTCATCACTGCCCTCTACATATTTCATTATCTCTAAAAGCATGATAAAAAAACTAGATTCCACATGATAGCTCTTTGCTGTATTGACATCTAAAAAAGCATCATAAATTGACTGCATATAAGGAGAAATTAAACTAGAATCTCCAAAGCCACTCATGCTATTAGACCGTATGCGATAGTAATATAGCTTTTGTGTCTCTATGTATATACTATCTGCTAGGAATAATAATATTGTGCCAAAATGCACGTCCTCTCGCGTAACTCCATCTATGAATCTCAAATGTATTCTGCTAAGGAATCTAAAATCAATCATGCCAAAACATACAAATGCAAAATGACTTATATCGCATTTCATACCCTGCAGTAGCCACTCCCTGCTATCTATCAATCTATTGCTATCATAGTGATACATCTCAAACCATGTCTTAGGTGGCACATCGCTAGAATCCACCTCGACATCTAAAAAATAATCAAACATCAAAACATTTGCCCTACTATCTAGCAAATCCTTTATGCAGGTGCTAAAACAATTTTTATGCAAATAATCATCAGAATCTAAAAACATAATATAATCAATATCTAAGCACTCTGTCGTTTTTAGGGCATAAGCTTTCATCTGCAAAGATTCATTAGCGTAGATTCCATCTGTTTTATCAAATGTGATTTTTTTGCTAAAAAAGTCTATGCCTACATTTCTAGCATTAGATGCCCCGCCATTTTTTTTATCAATCAATATAAATCTACTATCTTTATTTACATACTCTAATGCGATTTCTAGGCTAGAATCTATACTGCCGTCATTGACTAAGCATACTTGGAAATTCCCATAATCCTGCTCTAAAATGCTATCTAGGCATTTCCTAAGATATTTCTCTACATTGTAGACAGATATAACTATGCCGATTTTAGAATCCAAATCACAAGAAATCATTTTTAAACTTCACATATCTAATAGCAGATTGGGCAATCTCATAAATCTCTTCACTTTTTAGCTCTCGTATGAATTTTGCTGGATTCCCTAATATTAGTGAGTTTGGAGGAAAGCTTTTACCTTTTGTAACGACCGCACCAGCTCCCACAATGCTATTCTCTCCTATGACTGCACCATCCATAATAATGCTACCCATGCCAATGAGGCAGTTATCATGAATATGGCAGGCGTGTATAATACAGCTATGCCCTATGGTTACATTCTTTCCTATGATAGTTGGGAATCCACTCCCCTGTATTGCCACGCCATTACTATCCTCATCTCTATGCCATACGTGAATCATGGTTAAATCTTGGATATTTGTATTCTCCCCGATTGAAATATAATTCACATCGCCACGCAAAACGCAGTTATACCACACCGATACATTATCTGCTAGGCTAACCTCACCTATGACTTTTGCCCCATCACATATCAGCACATCTTTGCCAACTTTTGGTGTGTGATTCTTAAATTTTATTAACATATTTATCCTTTCAATCGCTCTTTTAATAATTCATTAACCCTCACAGGATTCATACCCCTTACCTGCTTCATAACCTGTCCTACGAAAAATCCTAGCATTTTCTCCTTACCTGCTCTATACTCTGCGACTTTGTCCTCATTGGCACTTAGCAAAGAATCTATGACGCTAAGGATTGCCCCATCATCGCTTACCTGCTCTAGCCCCTTTTTAGCAATGATAGAATCTACATCGCCGCCCTCATGCTCTACTAGATAATCTAGCACCTCTTTGCCACCACTACCGCTAATCTTACTCTCCTCTATGCGTCGCAATAACACTAGAAAAGTCTCCTTTGAGATTCCACATGTAGCTATGGTATTGCCATTTTTTAGTCTCCCTTGTAGCTCTACGCATAGCCAACTATATGCTAATCTAGCCTTGATTCCATTCTCTATTAAAAACTCGAAATATTTTACAAGTTCTAACTCTTGAGTAATGCTTATAGCCTCATTTTGCTTTAAGCCTAGATTCTCTACATATCGCTTGACTTTGCTATCCGGCATCTCTTTAATCCTACTTGCCCTTTGCATTAGCTCATCATCTAGGAAAACAGGTAATAAATCAGGGTCTCTAAAGTAGCGATAATCCGCACTCTCCTCCTTGCCACGCATGGATTTTGTGATTCCCCTCTGTGTGTCAAAAAGCCTAGTCTCTTGCACCACTTCGCTTTCATAGCGATTATCTAGGTAGGCATCTGTCTGCCTTTGCACCTCATACTCGATAGCCTTTTGTATGAATTTAAAGCTATTTAGATTCTTAATCTCTACACGAGTTAAAAATTTGCTCTCCCCCTTTGGTCGTATGGATACATTCGCATCGCATCTAAAGCTACCTTCCTGCATATTTGCATCAGAGATTTCTAGGAATCTAACGATAGAATGCAGTTTCTTTAGATACGCGATAGCCTCATCGCTACTCCTCATATCAGGCTCACTTACAATCTCAAGTAGCGGCGTGCAGGCACGATTTAAATCTACCTTTGATATTTCGCCATCATGTATATTTTTCCCCGCATCTTCCTCTAAATGCGCCCTTGTTATGCCGATAGTTTTTATCCTGCCATCTACCTCTATATCTATGCTACCCTTTCCTACGATTGGAATCTCAAATTGACTAATCTGATATGCCTTTGGCAAATCGGGGTAGAAATAATTTTTTCTAGCAAAGATAGAGTTTTGATTAATGACTGCATTAATGGCAGTGCCAAAGGATATTGCCTTTGCAACTGCCTCTTTATTTAACACAGGAAGTGCGCCAGGGAGCCCCAGACACACAGGGCAGACATTGGTGTTTGGAGTATCGCCAAAGCTAGTAGCACAAGAGCAGAAAATCTTTGTCTTTGTATTTAGCTGGACGTGAACCTCTAATCCTATGATAGTTTCAAAACTAGACATGGGTTAAACCTTCAGAAATAATTTGCACTCACTCAGACATTTGAGTGTTAGCTAAAGTAGATTCTAGCAAATTGTATAACAATAATATTTTTTTAATGTGTTAGAATATGCGATATTTAAAATAGAGGGTTTATATGAGACTTATCGCAGTATTGTTACTATCTCAATTACTATTTTCACAGGAGTATGTAATAGATGAGCAACACTCAAGCGTTGGTTTTTCTATAAAACATTTAAGCGTAACCGATGTAGTCGGATTTTTTACTATTTTTAATGGGAAAATATCCATAAGCGATGGGAGAATTACAGATTTAGAAGGCAATGTATCCATAGAAAGCATTATTACATTCAATAACGATAGAGACCATCACTTAATAAGCGATAATGAATTTTTCTCTAAACATTACGCACATTTGTCTCTAACAGAATCTAGCAGGGATAAAATAAAAGCAAATCTTATTATCAATGACATCAAAAAAGAGCAGGAATTTAGTGTAAAAATCATAGGTCCTATAAGAAGTCCAGATTTACCAGATAAAGAAGAACCAAAAAATCCACTCATTCAAACAAATATAAATAAAGAAAATACCCTTATTAGCAAAGATAACAAGCAAGATTGCGGCTGCTATGCTACTTATGGAGAGAATGTCGTAGGAGTAGAGCTAAGAGGCAGAATAAATCGCTTTGACTACAATATAGCTAATAGCACACCAGATAAATTACTAGGCAAATATGTGGATATTGTTATAAGGCTTGAGGCTTCAAACTAGACTATAAACAACCACCTTTGCTACAGCATATATACTCTTTAGATTCTGGATTTAGCCCATCTTTTCCATCATTTAGCATTGAATCATATATCCGTATTTTATCATCTAGCTTTTGTAGCACCTCTTGCAGATTTGAAATGTTATTTGCTAGAATCTCTCTTTGTTTTTTAATCATTGAATGCCTTTTTAAAGTGCTAGATTCCCCCTTTATGGCAAGGTCTATATATTCTTTTATGCTTTTAATATCCATTTGAGACTTTCTTAGATAATCTATCCATCTAGCCCACTCCACATCTTTGTCGCTAAAATATTTTATTAAATTATCATCTTTATAAACAAGAGGAAATAATCCTTTTTTCGCCCAGAATCTAAGAGTGTGAGATGAGATTCCTGTTAGCTTTTCTACTTGCAAAATCGTATATGCCATGACTAATCCTAAATTGACATTTATAATATAAAATTGTTATATCTAAATACTTGGGATTGCTTATGCGTTTATTTTTGTATCTATCATGCCTTGCTCTGCCTTGTTTTGCAAGTCTAACAGAGGCTTTAGTCAATGGAGAAAAAAAAGTAGATGTCATGCTATATGGCGACCTTTCCTCTAGCGGTAATGGCGGTTATTATAGAAATAATCTACTAGGTAGCAGCAAATTTGTAGGCAATGCAGGGTATATTAATACACAGATAGGATTGGAGTATAAAAGTAAGTTTTTCTATAACTTTAGAGCAAAAGTATCATTTCGCGCCGCATACTCTATCATTAGTCCAAATGATGGCTCAAGGAAGGATTTTTTCAATAATGCCACAACGGACGTATTAGGTGATAGCAGTGTGGCTATGGGTGCATCATATCTTGAGTATTACGATGGTGATACGAGTGTAAAGGCTGGTAGGATTGATGTAATTAGCCCTTGGATTAATAATCTCATCGATGGATTGTGGGTTAGAAATGGCAGTTTAGGGGATTTCATGCTGGAGGGAATCTGGGCATATAGCTATGGACGTGTAGCATATTATGAGATAAGTCCATTTCGCTCTTTGAAAGATTATGGCTGGTTTAATTTCAATATACACAATTATATAAGCGGTGCAAAAGGAGATATGCAAAAAGCCACTTATGTAACCCTGCTATTAAATTTCATGCCAGATGTATTTATAGGCATTGGTGCTAGGGGGCATGGAAATATAAATTTAACAAATAACATGTCTTTAATGATAGATGGTGGCTTTGCATTTAGCATTGAAGATAAGGTTGATAATCGCTCTTTTAGGACAAATACCTTTCTAGCAGATATAAAGGCAAATTTATCATATAGGGCGTTAGATGTAAGTGCGGGATATGTTCTTACAGGCTCATCTGGTATGGGGTCTCTTGGAATCTTAGGCGTTGGGGGTGGCTTTGATTCTGATATTTCTCGCACATTTTATACGAATATTCAACCGTTCTTTATATGGGGTGGAAGAGCAATTAAATTTGGTAGAAATGCAAATCTCATTTACGCGTCTGGTAAAATCAGTCTTTTTAACAATAATCTTAGATTATACGCCGCTTATGGAATCACATTTTTCAATGGTTCGCCATTGTATGGCGGAAATGCCACAGGTATTATTCAAAATGAGTTAAATGTCTTTGCGGATTTTAAATTAAGTAATGTGCTAAGTGTATTAGCACATTTTAGCTCTACAAATTTTGGCAAAAATGTGCCTAATGGAATCGAGTTAAATGGCGGGGTAAGAATTAAATTCTAAAATGTATTTTCACTTTAGATATTATCTAGCATTGTCATTATTATCTAGCATTTGCCATGCGGCTACTATTGTGTCATTTGTGCAAACAAAAACGGATATTAATGTAGAAAAAAGAGATCTTGAGATTGATTTAAATAGGATTGCAGTAAATTTTACACAATCCTCACTAAGCAATCAGAATCTATACACCGCATTTTCGGATAGTAATTTACGCGGAAATTCGCAATTATCTACGCAATTTTTCCTAACATTAAATGTAAATTATTACGCAAATCGCTTTGTGATTTTTAATTCCCTTATTTCAGAGTATGGATTCACACAAATTAAGCAAAATAATAATTCATTTATTACCAACAAAAATTTAGACAAAATATTATTCTCAACAGACTATACACAAAGGGTATGGGATTT
Organism: uncultured Helicobacter sp.; assembly: GCA_949287835.1. GTDB lineage: Bacteria > Campylobacterota > Campylobacteria > Campylobacterales > Helicobacteraceae > Helicobacter_A. The sequence goes on along the minus strand of CASEHV010000008.1, from coordinate 50,225 downwards.
TGACTTTGGTTTTGAATCCTTTGAGCTAGGACCATACATAAAATTATCCTATCAAACCGAATTCCAACCAACCATAAACATAGGGAGACGTCATATTATTAATTATCTTGGCGGTGTGAAGCTTTTTGATGGAAAATATATTAAAAGTTTGTATCTGGATTTATTTGCCGAGCATGATTTAAATAGGGCTACGCAATTTAGTGGCGGCGGATATGAGCTTGGATTATCTGCTGAGTATAAACTAAATAGTGGCGTAAAATTTCTATATTCCATGAATTTTAAACAATACTTTTTTAATTCTAGTGAATCAAAAATAAAGCCTAGCTATCAATTTCTTATAGAGGCAAGAATGGAGGCAAATCTCTTTAAAAGCTTTAGCATGTCGCCAAATCTGCGATACTACGTCCTAAAGGCTGAAAATATTGACATAGCTGCATCAAACCTTCTAGTAGGTGTATCTATAAATTTTGGCAAAGTTATACTGCCGCCTAGCAAACCACTTAAGGACTATGACTTTTCAAACTAAAACTATTATAATTACGAAAAAAGGACTAAAAATGGTAAGAAAAATGACTATAAATGATTATGAAAACGTCATTGCACTATGGAATAGTATAGATGGATTCCATATACGAAATGTAGATGATTCTCTGCATGGCATGAAAAAATTTCTGCAAAAAAATCCAGACACAAATGCAGTCTATATCCTAGATAATCAAATAGTAGGCACATTGCTATGTGGATATGATGGCAGATGTGCATATATGTATCATGCCTGTGTTAAAAAGGATATTAGAAAAAGTGGCATTGGTAGAGAGATGGTTGATTTTGTAGTAAGTGAGATTAAAAAATATGGCGCCACAAGTATCAATCTGTTGGTGTTTAAGACAAATGAGATAGGGCATTCATTTTGGAAAAAGATGGGCTATAAAATGCGAGATGACCTTGACTTGTATGAAATTACACTAGATAGCAATAATACAAGGACAATTATCTAGCTTTTAATTTTTAATCAAGAGTTGAACTCATCATACCAAAATAATATAGTTATAGTGGTCGTTTATGTTAGGAATCAACCCACATTAGACTAATAAATAAAAGCCTTTTTAAGCTAACTTTACCATTTTTTAATCGGGGCAATTCATTATTGTTTAATATCTAGCCACTTATACCTCGACACAGTCTCTATAATCTGATTTGCAATCTCATTTAGATGTTTTGCGACTTCATCGGCTTCATTTGTGGCATCTACATTTTTCTTGATTAGCTCACTTAGGGCATCGATTTCGCCTTTTGTTTTCTCTATATTTGTAGTTTGCAAATCTATATTACCGCAGACTTCATTAATGCTCTGTATCAATATATTCGTATTTGCCTCTATCTCGCCTAAGCTTTTTTGTGTCCGCTCTGCTAGTTTCCTTACCTCATCTGCCACAACCGCAAAGCCACGTCCATGCTCCCCTGCCCTTGCTGCTTCTATTGCCGCATTAAGCGCTAAGAGATTTGTCTGGTCTGCTATGTCTTGAATCATTGCTGCAATGTTTTTAATATCATTGCTTTGCTGTATCATGCCTTGTGCTTTTTGATTAATATCTACCATTGAATCATTTACTTCATTGACAGACACAAGTGCTTTATCTACAGAATCTTGCGAATTATTTGCCACGTCATATAGCACCTCCATGATGGAGTAAATCTGACTTGCCCTACTCTGCATAGCCTTAGAGGTTTTAAGTCGATTTTGTAGCATCATAGACACGGTATCGCCTATTTTATTGACAGAATCCTCCAGCATAGAGACATCATCATGGCTAAATCTATGGGTAAAATCAAGTTTTGAGAATCTATCCATAGCCTCGCCTAGCTTGTTTATATCACTACCTACCTTTTTTTGCAGTATATCTACCATTTCATTTAGCAGTGAGACTAGACGCTTTAGTGTTGGATTATGCGGATTTGCTAGGATATTTGTGGAGATAAGACCATTTTTAATATCATGCACCAAATCCACCGTGGCATCTATCATCATGGAATCTTTTGCCTTATTATCCTTTAGTAGCTCTATGTTTTTATTTACCATATTTGCCATCATGCCAAACTCATCTTTGCTTTTTACATGAATGCTAGATGCCTTTGTCTTTTTGAAATCAAGAAAGTCAAAGAAATCCTGAAGTCCATCGCGAATAGATGCCACAGGACGTAGCATGATAAACACAAATAAATACATAGCAATAGCGCCAAGTATCACAAACACAATGCCTGTTACAGAAAAGTATGTAAGCAAGGTGTGATTAAACTCATAATACTCATCATTAGGCATACCCATGCAGAATTTCCAGTGCATAAGAGGCACATTCTCACACACAGTTACAAGCTGTATATTATCGCCACTTCTATTTACATTTAGAATCCGCACATCATGACTATCCTTAGAACCTGCAAATGCCGCCATAATATCCCGTGAGGCTTGCGTATTTTTCATAATAAGGCTCTTGTCAGGGTGGGAGATAACCCTACCTAAGTCATCTACGATATAGGCAGAACCTTTATTTCCCACCTTGATAGCATTAATGATTTTATCAAGATTATCAAGCGTGATAAAACTGCTTACGACACCCTTGAAATGCGGCGTTAAAAGCGGCACAGAAAAGGACACAACCACAGAGCCAGAATCTGCAATGTAGGGAAGAGAAATATTTGGTTTCATAAGTGCCTTTGTCTCTTTATACCACTCCCTAACCCTAGGGTCATAGCCCTGTGAGATTCTCTTATTTGAGCGAATCATTGTGCCATCTTCATATCCTACCCATACCAAGTCAAAGCCAGATTGCTCCTTTGCTATTGCCAACTCGTCCGCTATGGCATCAAACTCTGTTGGCTCCATATTTGCTATGCGAGATGCCACTGCTTTCATGGCATTTAGACGTTGATTTGCTACATTCTCTATAAGAGTTACGATATTTCTAATACTTCCCTCTTGTGCATTCTGTATTAGCATATTCGTATTTGCCTTAACCTTAAAATAGCTAATGACAGAGAATATCACTAGCATAATAATTAGTAGGCTAGATGATACAGCGGTAATTTTCTTGGCTACATTCATGATGGTCTCCTTATAACAATTTATAGTGTTGCAAAACTACTCACCTACTACCCCCTTGGCTTGTGTTATGTATTAGATTATACAACAAAACAAGTAAAAGTTGCTTATTTTGTAATAACATATACATATAAATACTCGTTTATGTAACACAAAAAACACTCTTTGAAAATAGCAGACATTAAGCTAAAATAGCAAAAACAATCACTTGGAGATATTCTTGAAGCTTTATATAGAAACACTAGGCTGTGCTATGAATGTAAGGGATTCAGAGCATTTAATATCGGAGTTAAGAGAAAAGGAGGGCTATGAGATTACAGAGGAGGCACAAGATGCGGATTTGATTCTCATTAATACCTGCTCTGTTAGGGAAAAGCCTGAGTTAAAGCTATTTAGCGAGATAGGGCAGTTTGCAAAAATAAAAAAGAGTGGGGCAAAGATTGGAATCTGTGGCTGTACGGCTAGTGCTATGGGAGAGGAGATTATAAAAAAGTCGCCGCATGTGGATTTCGTGCTAGGCGCTAGAAATATCTCAAAGATTACAAGTATCATTCATAAACCAAAAGCCGTAGAAATCGATATTGACTACGATGATAGTGCCTATGTCTTTGCCTCTAGCAAGGGTAGCTTTAAATCCATGATAAATATATCCATTGGCTGTGATAAGAAATGTGCTTATTGCATCGTGCCGTTTACACGTGGAAAGGAAATTTCCGTGCCATTTCATCTCATAAATAAAGAAGCGCGAAAGCTGGTGCAAAATGGCACGAAAGAGATTCTATTATTAGGGCAGAATGTAAATAATTATGGCGTGAGATTTAGCCAGAGTCATGAGAGGATTGACTTCACAGAGCTTTTAAGGAGGCTAAGTAGCATAGAGGGGCTAGAGAGGATTAGATTCACAAGTCCGCATCCTTTGCACATGAATGATGAGTTCCTAGATGAGTTTGCCTCTAACCCAAAGATTTGCAAAAGCATTCATATCCCGCTACAAAGCGGCTCTAGCAAGATTCTAAAGGCAATGAGGCGTGGCTATACAAAGGAATGGTATCTAAACCGCATCGATTATCTAAAAAGTAGGGTAGAGAATGTCGGCATTAGCACGGATATTATCGTTGGATTCCCGCATGAAAGTGATGAGGATTTCATGGATACTATGGAGGTGCTAGAATATGTGCGTTTTGATACCATGTATAGCTTTATCTACTCGCCGCGCCCAAATACGCTTTCACATTCATGGGGAAGTGAGGGTGCTGTGGAATCTAGCATTGCCAAAGAAAGACTAGCAAGACTGCAGGATAGACATAAGGAGATTCTAAGAGAGAATAGCCAGATGGAGCTAGGCAGGATTCACAAAGTCTTGATTGAAAATAACAAAACCTCTGCAAAACAAACTTACAGCGAGGGCAGGAGTGATACAAATCGCCTTGTGAGAATCAAAGATAGCTTTATTGACATGGGAAGCATCGTAGAGGTAAAGATTGACAATGTAGAGGGAAGCTCACTTTATGGAAGTGTGGTGTGAGAGGTTGGTGGTAGAATCTTATATTTATATATGAAAACTTATACTAATCATAAAAATTAAATCTTTTTAATTTATTTTTATATCTATACACACCCTCTCTTATCCCCCATTTCGCAGGCTTTTTGCAGATATTGCTTTGCTAGGGATAGCTGGTCTTTTTCTATATTCTCATTTTGCATATAGATATTTCCTACCGTGTAGCAGCTTGTGGCACTGCCATATTCACATGCCCTCTTGAAATACTCTAGCGATTTTAGAATCTTATTTTTATCTGTTATCTGGCATGTTAGACAGCCTATTTCACTTACTCCTAGATTAAAGCAACCTCGACTATCTTTGCCATCGCAGGCTATTTTATAGAGTTTTGTGCTTTTTATTCTATCTATCTTTCCCACGCCATCACCTGTTTCATACAATCCGCCAAGTGCGGAGCAGGCATGATAATCCTCTCTATCACAGGAATCTTGCAGATAAATAGCCGCTCTTTTATATAAGTCATTAATCAAATCCGCATTTGAATCTGGGGATTCTACATAATATGAAAGTGCTAGTTTGATACATGAATCACCATTTTTATTATCGCATTGAATCTTATATGTGTCGCGCTCTTTTGTTAGAGTTTCGTTAAATTCCTGCAGTGTTTTACTTGCCCCATTTAGCACTTTGTCATTTTCGCTTGATTGCGTTTTATCCTCTATGATTTGCTCCATAATATCTGTTTGCTGATTTTCCTGCATGGGTTCTATCTTACTCTTAGAACATGCGATGCAAAAAAGTGCCAAAATGATAAAAAAATATTTCATACCTATCCGCCTATTAGAATCTTCCATATACCTTTCATACCCTGGCTTAAATCATGTCTAAAATTCTTCATAATGCTAGGAATAATAATAGCAAGTATGGCAAAGGCTACCGCAATCTTGATTGGGAATCCAATCACAAGGAGGTTAAATTGCGGGTGCGTCTTCATTATCATACCAAATATGACATCACTTAGCAACAGCACGGCAATAATGGGAAACGCCATAGAGAATCCAATCACAATCATATTTGCAAATAATTTTACGCAATACCCCACCATGCCATCTGTCATGAGAAACCCGCCTAGAGGCGTATCATTTAGACTCCTTGCTATTATCTCAAGTAGCATGTAGTGAAAATTAAAATGCAATGCCATGAGGATAGATAAGAATACAATAACCTGAGAGACGATAGGCTTTGTATTACCCGTCATAGGGTCATAGGCACTTGCCATAGTAAGCCCCATGGTAAAGCCGACTAAATCCCCAGCAAAGACTATTGAGGAAAAAATGATTTGCAATACAAGACCGCATATAAAGCCTAGCATTATCTCAAACATACCAGCCAACATAAACTCGCTAAGACTATTGTAAAACACAATATCTTTCACCATAGGCATAAACACAACTGCAAGTATAAATGTCATCGCTGCCCGCACACTTGGGGGAATAATCTGATTGTCAAAAAAAGGAAAAAATGCAAATATCCCGCCAAAACGCAATAAAAGTAGCAGGAATGTCATTACATTTGCATTTGTAATATAAGACATAAAATCTAGCATTGCTAACTCTTTTTATTGTGATTGTATCTAAAAATATGTCCTTACTCCCGCAGTAATCACATATCTATCATTGTATGTTTGGTTATAAAAATAATGCCGATAGTTAATAAAAAGTGCAAGGTTTCGCACTACATTAATATGAAAGGTAGCATTTATAATATTGCTATTGATAGCGTTAAAATAGATTCTATTAGAATATTCTATGGAAAGCTTTAATTTTTTCCTGCCAATATTTACTCCAAAGACATTAGATAAGGAAAATCTCCCACCGTTATCAACAAAAAACACAGGCTCTAGCATATAATACACATAGCCTCTATTAAATAGATTAAAAGAGAATCCGCCCCCTAACCTAATATAATAATTTGGCAAATCCACAAGAAAGCTTCTATCAAAGCCCATATTAAATCTAAATGAAATACTCTTAAATACAGAATCTGTTATGCCATAAGATTCCAAACCTAAAATCTTTCCCTCATCTAATTGCAATCCCTTATCATCTATATAGAATCTAGCCTTTAAAAATTCGATTCCAACGCCTCGTAAATATCCTATGTCGCTATCTGTTATATCATGATGCAACAATCTAAACTCAAATCCGACATGATGTTTATTATTTTTAAATAAATCAAATGCAGATATACGGGCTGCCTGATTGCCATTTAACATTGGTGTTGGCGTTGGAACTTTTATTTCACTGCCACGTCCCAGCTGCGACCTACTCTTTGCAATGTTATGTGCAGTATCTATATATGTCTGTTTGTCCATCTTTCCTTTTATGGCATAATATTCTGTTAGCTCCTGACTTAGCTCTAATGTTTTTTGCTTCTGCTCTAGCGAAATGTCCTCATTTAAAATAGCATTGGAATCTAACTTTCCTTTTGATATTTTCTTTGCCTTATTTATTAGCTTCAAACTAAGATTGTCTTTATATGCGTAAATTAGATTCCGCTTACTTGGGCGATAGATTTGAGATTCTATAAGATTCTCTCTTTGCATGGCAAATATTGTCTCTGGCGGATTCACATGATAGATAAAATACTTTCGTATATTTACATCATCTCGTGCGGCTTCTATTAGCCACAAAATATTATATGAGCAGTTTTTCGTTAGAAACAAATATCTATCTTCATTATTCCTTACTTCCCACAAATGTGCAAATAATCTTTTTACCTCCTCTTCACTTAAATTTAGAGGAAACTCCCAAATATCCCTATTTTCCACATCTCTGTATTCTTTTATCTTTTCATAATATGGTAGTATCGAATATCTACCTGTATACCCACCAAAAAGCCCTCTCATCGTGAATTTTAAAAGATTCTCATTATGTGAATTTACATCTGCTGCATAATTGATAGCAAATGATAAAAGCTTATTTTTGTATTTCCCCTGTAATAATATAAATGTGTGTCCAAAGCTAGAGGCTGGGGAATTAATATATGCAGAAGGAAACACAACAATAGCCTTTCGTGGCTGCACATAATTTAGCATGTCATTATATTCCTTGCATTCCACTTTTGGCAAATTCTCAAATTTTAAATATTTATCTAAAAACTCAAATCTAGCTGGGAATCTACAAATGGCATGATAGTCCTCATTTCTCAAAGATGCTTTTGGAAGTTTGGAATCTTTATCATAGCGAGTATTGCTTATCGCAATCCTATCTCTTAAATCCTTTGGAATGCTAACCTCATCTGGATTCTCATAAAAAGCCTTGATAGTAGCTATCATTTCGTTTTTTGGAAGGGATTTATCATTAACTTTTGAGTAGAAAAAATATTTATCATCAATGTCGCTTTTTCTACCTCTGAAATGTAGCAGTGTATGCCAATGTTTGTTTTCATAAAGCTTTGTCTCCAAAGCCCTGTCTATGTAGTGTTGAGTAAGACTATCCGCTGAGAGAATCTTACAAAAAATAAATAATAGTAAGATTCTCATTAACTAAGGGATGCAATAGAATCCAAAATATCATTCATTTTTACATCTTTATTTGCGTAGATTGAATTGTAATGTGCCTGCAATCTAGCCTTAAAATTCTCCTTATCATCTACCTCTAAAAGCTCAACTAAAGCATCAAGGCTCTCACCATCTCCTTGCGCTATTTCCTTAGACAAAGAATCCATATTATCTGCCACAAACTCAATGACCCTATCATCATAGACTAAATCTGTCCTAGCACAGCCAAGCGTCCCGCTCGAGATACCAAATGTCTGCAAACCAAATGTGTTGTTTGTAGTCCAATTGAACGCATAAAGAAGCGCAGAATTAGGATTCTTAATAACCATATCTCCTAGACCGCAACCTGTCTGCGGGTTTGCAAAAACAAATGTGCATGTAGCACAAAAAAAACCAAGTTTCACTAACGTTTTTTTCATGTAAATCCTTTTGAAAAAATTGTTTGCGATTTTAGCCAAAAAAGCTGGATTTAATACTAAAAATTGAAATATTTTTATATTTTTTTAACTTATTTAAAATGCTAGATAATGGATATAAGAAAAACGTTTCATGATATAATTAAAGACAAAGGAAATTTATGTTCGGCACTAGAATCAGAATACATTTTGACTATATATTAATACTGCTTATAATCCCTATAATAGTCATGAGTTCCTTTCTTTTAAACGAGACATCTCAAACACTTTTGTTTCGTCAGTTGAGCTATACATTTTTGGGATTATTTATATTTTTATTCGTATTTTTTGTGCCATTTAGAAGTTTATACATGCTTGTTACAGTCTTTTATGTAGTATGTATTGCACTGCTTTTGGCGGTGGAATTTGTAGGCACGGTAAATCTAGGCGCGAAAAGATGGATTAGCATAGGTGGATTCTCACTTCAGCCAAGTGAACCTGTGAAGGTAGCCGTAGTATTATTCCTAGCGCACTACATACACAATAATCCACCGCCAAAGGAGGGCTATGGGTGGATAGACTTTGGAAAGATTAGCTTTTTTATATTACTGCCCTTTGTGCTAATATTAATAGAACCAGACTTAGGCAGTGCGATAATCGTCCTTGCTATGGGATACGGCATGTTATTTATCATAGGTGTGCATAAAAAGATTCTAATAACGCTTGTAGTATCAGCACTGATATTTTCCCCCATAGCCTTTAAATTTGTGCTAAAGCCCTATCAAGTAACAAGAATCATGAATCTAGTTACAGGCAATACTAGCACACAGGTGCAGCAAAGCCTCATAGCCGTAGGTAGCGGTGGATTGGTGGGTAAAGATTATGATAACGCTACACAGGCAAATCTAAAATTCCTACCTGTTGCAACGAGTGATTTTATCTTCGCACATTTTGCAGAGAGATTTGGATTTATCGGCTCACTTGTGTTAATAGCACTTTACATTGGCATAGTAGTGCATCTTTTATCATTTTGCTTTTTGGATTCTGATGATTATTTTCTAAAGGTCATTGCTAGCTGCCTTGCCATGCTATTTTTCGTTTATACAAGCGTAAATATCGCTATGACTATTGAGTTAGCACCTGTTGTTGGTATTCCCCTGCCTTTATTTAGCTATGGTGGGAGTAGTTTTATTACATTCATCATTCTCATAGCTATGTTTGAGAATGCTATAACGTTTAGATTCAATACTTTTGCTAATCAAGGCGGAAATAGATTTATGCTATCAAGAATGAAGTCTAGGTAATAGTAGGGGTTTTCATTGAGATTTTCATCTATCAAGAGAATATTAATTATTGGAATCACACTAACTATACTAGCATCCATGCTAGAAATTATATTTGACAAGAATGTAGAACTCATTTTTTTCATACTTTCAAATATAGGACATTGTATATTTTTAATAGGATTATTATTTATAGACAGACGCTCTAAAAGTATATTATCTGCATATTATGGAATGCTAATTTTAATCTCCATTGGAATCTACATTAGCAATATATTATTTCATAGCAATGTGCTTGTAGCATTGTCTTTATCGCTTTTATTTCTGTCTGTATTATTTCTATATCTGTCTGCCTTTAGCAGATTAAGCGGACAGGCAATGTTTATTAGAAGTTTTTATGTATTGCTAATATGTATATTCGCAGGTCTTGTTATGCTAAAGTTTAGTAATGTTATAGAAAATCGAGCCATTATTAGCTTTATCATAGGATTTATGATATTCCCCTCATTAATAATGTATATAAGTGCCATTTTTTCCTTGCAAGAGACTACATTAAATAATCTAAATAGATTCATAAAATAGCATCATGAAAATATGCAATATTTGACAAACACAATATGTAAATGTTAAAATATGTAAAATTATCACAAGAAGGAATGACATGAATATTATAGGATTTCCGCGCATAGGGCAGAAAAGGGAATTAAAAAAAGCTTTAGAATCTTTTTGGGCAAAAAAGAGCGATAAAGAGGAGCTATTAAAGGTAGCAAAAGAGCTAAGAGAGCTGCACTGGAGCTATCAGAAAGACTTGGCAAATGTCGTTGTAAATGACTTTAGTCTATATGATAACATGCTTGATTTAAGCTGTATGCTAGGCGTGATTCCAAAACGTTTTAGCAATCTATCTGGGCTAGAGCTATATTTTGCAATGGCTAGGGGAAATGGCGATAGCCTTGCGTGTGAGATGACAAAGTGGTTTAATACAAACTATCATTATGTCGTCCCAGAGCTTGATTACGAGTGTGATTATAAAGTCGATGCTACAAAGATTATTAGCGAATACAGGGAGGCAAAAAGTCTAGGCTATAATCCAAAAATTAGCCTTATCGGACTTTTTACCTACATTTCGCTATCAAAGGTTAGCGATGATTCTGGAATCAAGGCAGACTTCCTGCCAAAGCTAAAGGCAGCATATATAGAGCTTGTCAAAGAATTAGCTAGTCTTGATTCCCATGTTTTCATCGAGTTCCATGAGCCAATCTTTGTAAAAGGAGAAAGCGAGTTTAACTCTCATATACTAGACTTCTATAATGACCTTGTGGATTTAGGCATAAAGGCGGTGGTAACGACCTATTTTGAGGAAAGCAGGGAATCTACAAAGATATTATTAGAATCTAATATCGATGGGCTAGGGCTTGACTTCATCTATGGAGAGAAGAATCTAGATTCCAAAATCCTAGGGGATTTTGCAAAATATGGTAAAAAGCTTTATGCAGGTCTCATTGATGGGCGCAATATTTGGATTGCCAACCTAGAAGACAAACTCTCAATCCTAGAAAAAATAAGCATGATAGTGCCAAAGGATTTAATCCACATAAACACGACCTGCTCCCTTTTACACGTGCCATTTGGCAAAGATGATGAGGTAAAAATGGATAGTGAGATTCTAAGCTGGATTAGCTTTGCTAGGGAGAAAATAGATGAGGTTAAGCTTTTGGAATCTATCTTTAGACATGGGCAAAATGATGAGAATAAAGCGGCTTTTGAGAAAAACAAAAATATTAATGCCATTCGTAAAAATAGCCTAAAAATCCATGACCAAAATGTGCAAAAACGTGTAAAAGACATGCAGGATAATGAACGCAAAAATGCCTTTAAAGATAGAATCAAGATTCAAAAAGATTCCCTAAAATACCCGCTCCTTGCGACTACGACCATAGGTAGCTTCCCGCAGACACCAGAGCTAAGAGTGCTACGTCAGAAATACAAGAAAGATGAGATAGACACACTAGCATACGAGAATGGAATCAAGGACTACATAAAAGAGTGCATTGCATTCCAAGAAGAAATAGGACTAGATGTGCTAGTGCACGGAGAGCCTGAGAGAAATGATATGGTAGAGTATTTTGGTGAGCAGATGAAGGGCTTTGTATTTAGTCAAAATGGCTGGGTGCAAAGCTATGGTAGCCGATGCGTAAAGCCGCCTATCATCTATGGTGATGTAAGCCGCCCTGCGCCCATGACTGTGAAATGGTCTAGCTACGCACAAAGTCTTAGTAGCAAGATTGTAAAAGGTATGCTTACAGGTCCTGTTACGATTCTAAACTGGTCTTTCGTGCGTGATGATATGGAGCGAAAGGAAGTCTGCAAACAACTCTCACTTTGCATCGCAGATGAGATTTCAGACTTGCAGAATGCAGGGATTAGAATCATACAAGTAGATGAGGCTGCCTTTAAAGAGGGCTATCCGCTAAGAGAAGAGAATATTAAAACTTATGAAAGCTGGGCGTTGCAGTGCTTTAAGATTTCAAGTGCAGTGGCAGATGATAGCACACAGATTCATACACACATGTGTTATAGCGAGTTTAATGATATTATCAAAACAATCGAGGCAATGGATGCCGATGTGATAAGCATCGAGACTGCGCGAAGTGGCAACGAACTATTAAAAATCTTTAAAAAAGTAGGCTATGCCAATGAGGTAGGTCCTGGCGTATATGACATTCATAGCCCCAGAATCCCAAGCACAGATGAGATGTATGCACAAATAAAACTGCTACTAGAAGTCCTCCCAAAAGAGCAGTTATGGATAAATCCAGACTGCGGATTAAAAACACGTAAATGGGAAGAGGTAAAACCTAGTCTAAAAAACATGGTAGAAGCTGTGAGAAGAGTTAGGGAAGAGATGTAGAAAATCTCAAAAGAGCCACACAAGCGTAATTTTTATCTAATAGATTCACATATTGAAACATATTAGATTCTAAAAATTCCATAAAACTTTACTTATGGTAAATATGGAAAATATATTTCCTAAAAAATATTATGAAAATTCAAACCTCCCTCCATGTTTATTTTAGTTACATTAAACAAACTCAGTGCCTAATAATATGTAACAGGACTTTATGATTTATGAAATATCTGCTAAAATTACCTCAACAACGCACGAACATGAGAATCTTTCTATTACCCACATAGCCTTCATTTTGGACTATGTTATCTATGTTTGGCAGATTCTGTATTTTTCATTCTACTTATGAAAGTGTGTTTTTGTAACAACCCAAAATTAAAGGAGATTTTATGTTAGAGATTAGATGGCATAGCAGGGCTGGTCAGGGTGCTGTAACAGGCGCCAAGGGACTAGCCGATGTAATTGCTGGTACAGGCAAGGAAGTCCAAGCCTTTGCCACTTATGGCTCTGCAAAACGTGGTGCCACTATGGCAGCATTTGATAGATTCGATGATGAGCCTATCTTAAATCATGAGAAATACATGGAGCCAGATTATGTTTTAGTAATCGACCCAGGGCTTACTTTCATCGCAGATATTTTTGAGAATGAGAAGCCAACTACAAAATACATTATCACCACACATTTAAGCAGGGAAGAGCTTATAGAGAAAAAGCCCGAGTTAAAAGATAGGGAATTTTATACGCTAGATTGCATAAAAATTTCCATCGATGCTTTGGGTAAGCCCATTCCAAACGCTCCTATGCTAGGTGCTTTCATTAAAATATCAAACATACTTGGCATAGAAGAGTTTAAAGAGGCTTTTAAAAAGGTATTGGGTAAGAAATTGCCTCAAAAGATTATTGATGCAAATATGCTTGCCATTCAAAGAGCGTATGACGAAGTAAAGTAGATTCTATAAATGAAAGGATTTTATCATGCAAAATGCTACTAAAGGTTGGAATGAATTGCTACCTGGCGCAGTTGTTTTCCCTTTACAGACAGAGGGTGAGAAAAGCTTAAATCTCCATCAAGAAGAAAGAGAATACACAGAATATAGCTCATATACGCTAAGTGTCGCACACTGGCGCACAGAGAAACCCGTGTATAACACACAGCACTGCATTAACTGCTATCAATGCTGGGTATACTGCCCTGATAGCTCCATTTTGGTAAGAAATGAGGACATGACAGGCATTGACTATAAGCACTGCAAGGGTTGCGGTGTATGTGCTAGTGTATGCCCTACGAATCCAAAATCACTTATTATGTTCCAAGATTTCGTAGAGCAAAATGATGCTATTAGCCAGTGGCCAGCCAAAGAGAAAAAGGTAAAGGAGTAGTGCATGGCAAAAGTGTATGATTTACAGGAAGTAGAAGTATGGGACGGAAACGTCGCAGCTAGCCATGCGTTACGACAGGCACAAATTGATGTAATGGCAGCATATCCCATTACCCCCTCTACGCCAATCGTGCAGGATTATGGTAGCTTTGTGGGGAATGGCTATGTAGATGGCGAGTTTGTGCTTGTGGAATCTGAGCATGCCGCTATGAGTGGTTGCGTTGGTGCAGCGGCGGCGGGTGGCAGGGTAGCGACTGCGACTAGCTCTCAGGGACTAGCCCTAATGGTAGAGGTGCTATATCAAGCAAGTGGTATGAGACTGCCTATCGTGCTAAACCTAGTCAATAGAGCATTAGCATCACCGCTAAACATACATGGCGACCACTCGGATATGTATCTATGTCGTGATGCGGGTTGGATACAGCTTTGCACTTGCAATCCACAGGAGGCTTATGACTTTAATCTCATGGCATTTAGAATCGCCGAGGATTATGAGGTGCGTTTGCCTACTATTGTGAATCAAGATGGATTCCTAAGCTCTCATACCGCGCAAAATGTCCGCCCACTAAATGATGAGGAGGCATACGGATTCATAGGGGATTATAAGATTAAAAATGCCATGCTAGATTTTAGCAAACCCGTTACTTATGGTGTGCAAGCAGAGGAAGACTGGCACTATGAGCATAAAGCACAGGTGCATGCCGCTATCATGAATGCCATGCCTACCATAGAGAGAGTTTTTAAGGAGTTTGGCGATAAAACAGGCAGGGTATATAAACCTGTGATGAGCTATGACATGGAAGATGCTGATGTAGCGATATTTGCCATAGGCACGACTTCGGAATCTGCACGTGTAGCGGCGAAGGCTATGAGGAAAAAGGGCATAAAAGCAGGAGTGGTTACCATTCATGTTTTGCGTCCATTCCCATACAAACAAGTAGGCGAAGCACTCAAGAATGTAAAGGCAGTTGCCATTATGGATAAGTCCTCACCGGGCGGTGCTATGGGTGCTATGTTTAATGAAGTAAGTGCTGCAATATACGGCGCAAAAAGAGAGAGTTTGCCTCTGCTATCAAACTATGTATATGGCTTAGGCGAGAGGGATTTAACACAGAAAGATATTATTAGAATCTATGAAGAGCTAGATTCTGATGCAAAAAGTGGAAAGCTAACTCATGATACCCAGCAGTGGATTTGTCTGCGCGGTTCTAAAATGAGTTTTAATTAATAAAGGATATGTGATGACAAAAGAAATTAAGAATCTAAAACAATTTAGCAAAACTGCCGAGAGATTTGAGGGGGCGCATCTGCTATGTCCGGGCTGTGCGCATGGAATGATTGTTAGAGAAGTGCTAAATGCGGTAGATGGTCCAATTGCTATCGGTAACTCCACAGGTTGCCTTGAAGTATCAACGGCGGTTTATCCACATACTTCGTGGAATGTGCCTTGGATTCACATAGGATTTGAGAATGGCTCTACAGCAATATGCGGCGTGGAGGCAATGCACAAGGCACTTGCTAGAAAGGGTAGATATAATGGGCAAAAGCCAAAATTCGTAGCATTTGGTGGTGATGGTGCTACTTATGATATTGGATTCCAATTTATTAGTGGTTGCTTTGAGAGAGGGCATGACTTCACATATATCTGCCTAGATAATGAAGTCTATGCAAATACAGGGGGGCAAAGAAGTGGCTCTACACCGCTTGGTGCTAGCACTTCTACTACACCTGCTGGACGCGTTAGCTATGGTAAGAAGCAAAAGAAAAAAGACCTGCTAAGTATCATGGCAGCACATGGTAGCCCGTATGTAGCACAGGTAGCACCAAATAAATGGAAAGACATGGCTACTAAGATTAAAAAAGCCATTGACACAGAGGGACCTACATTCATCAATGCCATGAGTGCTTGCACAACAGAGTGGAAATTCACTTCTAATAATACCGTTGAGATGAGTGATTTAGCGGTGGATAGCTTGGTTTTCCCGCTTTATGAAATCATTAATGGACATGAACTAAGAATCACCTATCGACCCAAAAAGGTGATTCCAGTAAGAGACTATCTCGGTGCACAGGGTAGATTTAAGCATTTATTCAAACCAGAAAATGAGCATATCATAGAGCAGTTCCAAAAAGATGTAGATGAGAGATGGGAGCTACTACAAAGACGCGAAGAGGCGAAGTTGTAATATAACATTTCTGAATCTTGTGGTATCCAGAAAAACCTCATAAAGAAATGATGTAAATTACCACTGCTTGAGTAAGCAGTGCTTCCGCAACTAAAGCCGACAAATTGCCAACATTAAAATATCCTTATTTGTAGCCTAAAGAAGCAAACATTCATTCGCTCCTGCTCTAATAGAGATTTTGATAAATAAATGCAGAGAAATCTAAACCCTACATACTTCTATTCCATTATTAATTAATGCAGATTTTATATCTCTTACAAATTCTAACGATTCCTTTGTATCTCCATGAACGCATATTGTATCCGCCTTAATATCAATATCTATGCCGTCTATACTTTCCACTTTTCCCTCTTTTAGCATTCGCAAGATTCTCTTAACCACAAGCTCTCTGTCATGCAACACAGAGTTTTCAAGGGTTCGTGATACAAGTGTGCCATCTCTATTATATGCCCTATCGGCAAAAACCTCATTTGCATATCGTAATCCCATTTTCTTTGCAGCATCTATCATTTCTGAATTAGCAAGTCCTACAAAAATTAGAGAATCATCTATCCGTGCAACGCATTCACAAAGGCATTTTGCAATTTTAGAATCCTTACATGCCTTGTTATATAATGCACCATGTGCCTTAAAATGAGAGATTTTTGTATCAAAAACCTTAGCGAAAGCACTCAATGCACCAACTTGATATGTTACAAAACTACTAATTTCCTCAGTGCTTAGATTCATATCCCTCCTACCAAAGCCCTGTCTATCTGGATAGCTAGGGTGTGCACCTATGGATACATTATTTTTCTTACATAATTTAATTGTCTTTTCCATGATAACAGGGTCGCCCGCATGGAATCCACATGCCACATTTGCAGAGCTAACTACCTCTAAAATCTTTTCATCATTACCCACAGAGTAGATTCCATATCCCTCGCCCAAATCGGCGTTCAAATCAACTTTCATCATCAATCCTTCCAATAAAAAGATAATTTTATAACTAAATTAATAATTCACAATATATTTTTGTAGAATGATATAAATATTTATTAGGGGATTGTAATGGCAAAGAATATTTTAATTACTGGTGCTAGTTCTGGTTTTGGGAGATTTTTGGCATTGAAATATGCTAATGAATGGAAAGATGTGAATCTATACTTGATTGCAAGGCGAGGCGACAAACTAGATTCTCTAAAAAATGAGATTATGCAAAATAATAAAGATTGTAAAGTGCATCTTGGAGTAGGCGATATATGCGATAGAGATTTTGTAAGAAACTTTACCAAAGATTTAGACATCGATATTTTGGTAAATAATGCAGGTCTTGCAAGAGGTCTTTCTACTGCAGATGAGAGTGATTTTAAAGATTGGGAGGAGATGATAGAGGTTAATATAAAAGCACTAAGCTTTATCACTAACTGCGTATTGCCAAATATGGTAAAAAAAGGTAGCGGACATATTATTAATCTAGGCTCTGTAGCAGGAAAATATGCGTATCGTGGCGGAAATATTTATGGTGCTAGTAAAGCTTTTGTTAAGCAATTTTCACAGAATCTAAGAACTGATTTACATGATAAGAATATTAGGGTTAGCAATATAGAACCCGGACTTTGCGAGGGAAGTGATTTCTCTCTTACTAGATACAAAGGAGATTCGCAAAGAGCATCAAAGGTATATGAAGGCACGACGCCATTGCATGCAAGGGATATTGCAGATATTATATTTTGGGTTAGCGCATTACCTAGCCATGTGAATATAAACTCCATAGAAGTCATGCCAACGGTTCAAGCAAGTGGTGGTCTTAGCGTTTTTCTAAATAAGGAATCCTAAAGGTTATATATTAATGTAGTGTTTTTTGCTATAATGCGAATTATTTTTGTCTAGGGATTTTTTAGTATGTTAGAATGGATGCAAAAACACAAGAAATATCTAGTTATTACCGTGTGGATAAGTGTGATAGCACTTGTGTTTGCTATGGTGGCTGAATGGGGACATGGTGGTTTCTTTTCTGGCAGTAGCAATCGCATCGCTAAAGTAGGAGATAAAGATATTTCCGTAAATGACTACAATCGCATGTATCAAGAGATATACAGAAATCTCCCAAGCTGGTTTGATACTAAAAATCAAGAGAGGATTCCAGAGCTAGAGGACGAGGCATTTAGACAATTAGCAAGAGATGCTTTGCTAGAATCTCTTGCAGATGATTTATATGTATCCGTGGGTGCTAATGAGATATTTACCTATATTTCTAATCTACCTGAGTTTAAGAATGCTAGGGGACAATTTGACAGAGAGCAGTATCTATCACTACTAAGGGCAAATGGTAGAAAGCCTCTTGATTTTGAACATGCAGTTGCAAAGCAAATTTTATATGCAAATATGCAGAATTTCCCCATGTTTCCAACCTCCACACTAGAGCTAAACTCTGCACTAAGTGCTAATAGAATCAAAGATGATATTTCAATCATAGCAATTAGTAAAGAAAGTATGCTAAAGGATAAAAACATAGCGGTGTCTGAATCTGATGTCATGTCATTTTGGGAAAAAAATAAGGCTAAATATATCAATCCAGCCAAATATAAAATCGCCTATATTGCAATGAATTTTGCAGACTTGAAAATAAGTGATAATGATTTAGAGGATTTTTACAACAAAAATATATCACAGTATCGCCCTGACACTATGCAAAATGACAGGGATACTTTAATAGCAGATTATAAAAAATCTTATGCCACCGCCGCTTTTAGCTATCTTAGCAGTATTCAAGATAAACTTTCACAGATGGCTAAGGATTCTAGCTTTAGCAATGTTATATCATCAGTAGATTCTAACTCTCTAAAATCACTGCTAACAGATAAGGCAGATGTGAAAGTAAGTTTTGCAGAGTTAAGCGACAATGATATGCTACGTTATAGCGGATTAATAGAGCAAATCATTGATGGCAATGGATTATTAGCGCCAATAGAATATGGCAATGATAGCTGGATAGTGCCTTATGTTTTACAAAAAATACCGAGTGCAGAAATGAGTTTTGAACAAGCAAAAGAGAGAGTTAAAACTGAATTATTAAATCAAAAGCAAGATTCTGAGTTTAAGAAAATTGCAAATGAACGTTTGAAATCAAAAGATTATAATTTAGTCCATATCGGCGTAGTTTCGCAGAATCTTTTATCTTCACTAGATTCTCTATCTAGCGTTGCTACAAATTTGGCTAAGGCTAATTTAAGCAATACAGAAATGAAACAATTTCTCTATAACATAGTGATAGACAATAGAAAAGAGGGTGTTGTTTTTGTAGGTGATAAGGCTATTTTTTACAAGATTAATTCTCAAAATATGCCGGGTTATAGTGAATTGATTAATGCTTCAAATGATGAGACAAATGCCCTAGATGAACAGAAAACTAGAGATATGAGGAATGCTTTGTTTGATTATGCCGCAGGTCAATATAAGATTATTGATTACAGGAGTAGGAATTGAGTAAGATTGTTTTGGGCGTTGATATAGGTTCAACTAAAATTTCTTCCATCATCGCTGAGGTGCGTGATTCCTCTGTGCAGGTCATAGGCACTGGGTCCTGTAAATCACAGGGGATAAAGAAAGGAGCGATAGTAAATATAGAGCAGGCAAGTCGTGCCATACGTTCTAGTATAGAAGACGCAAAACGTATGGCAGGAGTGAATGTAAATAAAGCCATCATATCCCTATCTGGTGCACATACTAGAAGTTTCAACTCAAGTGGCATAGCAAATGTCGTAAATAGAGAGGTGAATTTAGATGTTATAAACTCTGCATTAGGAATAGCCACTCACAATGCAGGGATACAAAAAGACTACGAAATCATACATGTATTGCCATATAGATTCAAACTAGATGACCAAGACTATGTAGAGGACCCTATCGGCATGACAGGCACAAGTCTCAAGGTGGATGCACATATCGTTACCGCACAAAGGGCTAGTCTTGAGAATCTAAAAAAATCTGTTATGACTGCTGGCGTTGAGATTGAAAATATCGTATTGTCATCTTACGCTGCTTCCATATCTGTTTTACATGATGATGAGAAAGAGTTAGGCGTGGCGTGTATAGACATGGGGGCAAATACATGTGAGTTAATGATATATGATGGCAACTCCATGAGATACAATGACTTTTTAGGGGTAGGCTCTAATCATATATCAAATGATATAGCCAGAGTTCTAAATACGCCCATAAAAATCGCAGAGGAGATAAAGGTAAAATATGGCAATCTCCTGCCATCTGATTCTGATAAGTCAAATGTATTGCAGATTCCAAAAATGGGAAACTCAAATGTCAGTGATTTAATCGATGTGGAATTAAATCTCATTTACTCCGTAATAGGCTCTAGGGTAGCAGAGACATTGCAAATATTAGTCCGCTCAATAGAGGCTAGTGGATTGAAAAATCACATTAGTGGCATAGTTTTAACCGGTGGAATGGCAAATTTGCAGGGTATGAGAGAGTTTGCAAGTGCGATTTTTAATCCACTCTCTGTCAGAATTGCACGTCCTGTTGAGATAGGGGGATTATTTGATGATTTGAGAGATTCTAGCAATGCAGTCGTCATAGGTCTCATACTATATGGTGCTGGTAAATTTACAAATTATGAGAAAGATTCCGAAAATGTTATAAGGAGTAAGCATGATGTATTAAATATGTTAGAATCGAGTGAGCCTACTCATCAAGCAAGTGATGATTTTAAAATTGATTTGACTGATTTGAGTAGAGATTCTGGTAATATGGATAAATATACAAAGACAGATGATGGGGGTAAGCCTCCCCTCTCAAAGCGTCTTGCTAAATGGATTGGCGATATATTTTAATATTAAAGAAGGTTTAACAATGGATAATAATGTAGATATTAGAGAAATAAAAGCAGAAGAAGGCGCTAGACTTCCTGTGATTACAGTCGTAGGTGTCGGTGGTGGTGGAAATAATACTGTATGTCATCTTGCAAGAACAGGGACTTTCTCTGATATCCAGTTGATGATAGCAAACACAGATTTCCAGCACATGCAAAATAGTAGGGTGAAAAAGATTCTGCTAGGAAAGAAAGGCTCTAGCGGACATGGTGCAGGTTCTAAACCAGAAAAAGGAAAAGAAGCCGCTGAGGAAAGCTATGAAAATATCGTTGAATCCCTAAGAGGCTCTGATTTAGTAGTCATATCCGCAGGTCTTGGCGGTGGCACTGGGACTGGGGCATCTCCTATTTTTGCTAAGGCAGCTAAGGAATGTGGAGCGCTAACTGTTGCGGTGGTTACAAAGCCATTTCTATCTGAGGGTTCAAAACGTGAAAGACTTGCTATGGCTGGCTTGAAAGAGCTTTATGCGGTGTGTGATTCTATCGTTGTGATTCCAAATCAAAAATTGCTTAGCGTAATAGCAAAAAATACAAGCTACAAAGAGAGTATGTCGTATGTAGATGACGTGGCAGCACGTGCGGTTAATGGAATCTCAAGCGTCATACTAAGCCACTCTGATGATGGCATAAATGTGGATTTCGAGGATTTGCGTACAATTATGAGTCATAGGGGACTTGCACTAATGGGAATCGGCGAGGCTACCGGCGAAAATGCCGCTGAGGAGGCAGTTAGAAACGCAATAGAATCCCCATTATTTGGAAATATGTCAATCAACGGTTCTATGGGTGTGATTGTGAATTATGAGTTTAATCCAGAGTATCCATTCTATGCCATAGAGCAGTCAATGCAGATTATTGGAGAGGCGGCAAATGATGATGCGGATATAATCTTTGGAACTATGATGCGCGAAGAGTTTGATTCTGACACAGTAAAAGTATCTATCATAGCGACAGGATTTGAGCAATCACAAGATATGAAAAATATAGATATTCACAATAGCAAAACAAAAGTTGTAGAATCAAATCCACAACAAGAACAAGCACAAAGCACACCAAAAGAGTCGCAGCATACTCCGCCAAGCGTGTTTATACACAGGGTAAAGATTAGTAACTCCGACCTTACAGAGGACGAGCTAGATACCCCTACATATTTGAGAAATCAAAAAGATTAAAAATACAATGGAATCTAATCCAATCCTAGAGACAAGGCAGCTTAAAAAAACCTTTGTCGATAATATGGGAAAAGAAATAGAGGTGCTAAAAGGCATTGATTTTTCCCTGCATAAAGGCGAAGTTATTTCTATAATAGGTCCTAGCGGTTGTGGCAAAAGCACATTTTTGCGATGTCTAAATGGGCTTGAAATGATTAGCTCTGGTAGCATTATATTTGAGGGATTGAGTTTAGATTCCAAATCAAACTGGCGATTGATAAGACGTAAAATTGGCATGGTATTTCAAAGCTATGAACTTTTCCCGCATTTTAATGTCCTTGATAATATTATTTTAGCTCCTATTAAGATTCTAAATATACCAAAAGATGAGGCAATAAATAATGCTATGACATGGCTAAAAAAGGTGGGTTTAGAGCAGAAAGCAAGAAGTCTGCCAAGAGATTTAAGCGGCGGACAGAAGCAAAGGGTAGCAATCATTCGTAGTCTATGTATGAATCCTACCGTAATGCTATTTGATGAAGTTACCGCAAGTCTTGACCCAGAAATGGTAAAGGAAGTGCTAGAGGTAATCAAATCTTTGGCAAAAGATGGCATGAGTATGATAATCGTTACTCATCAAATGCGTTTTGCAGAGGCGATAAGCAATCGTGTCGTATTTTTCGATAATGGAATCATTGCATGTGAGGATAATGCGAAAAATTTCTTTGCAAATCCCAGCAATGACAGGATTAGGCAATTTTTAAATGTCTTTGATTTTTAACATTTTTTTACTATAATTTTTGGTTTATTTTATATGAAAGGTGTATTATGCAAGCTGTGTTTAAGAACGGAGGCAAACAATACAAGGTCAAAGTCGGCGATATAGTATTGCTTGACAAATTGAGCCTTGAGCCAAAGTCAAAGCTAGAGATAAAAGAGATTCTAGCAATACTGCATACTAATGATGGTGCAGAGACATTAGAGATTGGCACTCCTTTTTTACAGGGTGCTAGTGTCGTTCTTGAGGTTATCAATGAGGGTCGTGGTCGTAAGGTAATTACCTTTAAAAAGCGACGCAGAAAAGATAGCAAGACAAAGAGAGGCTTTAGAAGAGATTTTACTAGAGTTAGAGTTTTAGAGATTAATAAGTAAGGAGTTGTTATGGCACACAAAAAAGGTCAAGGTAGCACACAGAATAATAGAGATTCTGCGGGAAGAAGGCTTGGTGTAAAGAAATTCGGCTCGGAATTTGTCCGTGCAGGGAATATTATAGTAAGGCAGAGAGGCACAAAAGTGCATGCAGGAGATAATGTAGGCATGGGTAAAGACCATACATTATATGCTTTAATAGATGGATATGTATCTTTTAAACAAAAAACAAAAGATAGAAAGAAAGTTTCTGTCCTGCCACTTAATTAAATTTATTACGGAGAAAGTTTTTAAAGATTTCAAAGGCTTTCTCTTAGAATTTAATTTCTTCCAAAGTTTTTGTAAATCTTGGGAATCTAAAATTCGTTGTTTTAAACAATCTTAAAAAAATTTAAAGCAAACTCCACGCTTCAAAACACAAATAATATTAGGGAATCAACATTGTTGAAATGATTTTTGTTTAGTCCTATCACGCCACAACATCATAAATAAACATTACCTACCCAATATTACTTTCTAGTATTTCTATTAGGCGTAACAGTTATGTCATGCTTTATTTTATTAAATATTCCTTCACCTATGCCTTTTACATTCATAATATCCTCAATTCTTTTAAAGCTATTTTTTGCTCTATACTCTATGATAGCTTTTGCTTTTGCCTCTCCTATGCCTTTTAGAGTCATCAATTCCTTTTCACTAGCAGTATTGATATTTACCGCTGCATATATAGATTGTATGGCAAAAACATATATTAATAGAATCGATAAAAAAAGTTTTTTCATAAGCTATCCTTGATTAAGGTTTATGAATTATATAATAAATAAATGTATAAATTCCATATTTTTGTCATAAAACTAATATTTTCATGAGTTGCTAATCAAGCAAGTTTTTATGTGGTATAATCTGCTTTAATTTTGCATTTGTTTAGGATTTGCCGGTCATGGAAAATTACATATTTATCGGTGCTAGTTTTCTAGTAGTCGTATTACTTTTTATATTTGCACTTTTCAAATTTGTATTGTCTAATAAGCCAAAAGATAGAGAATATGAGATTGACTTTCAAAGTGCGTTTGGCATGGAGACTGTCATGATGGTGCTTGATTCCACACAGAGTTCTTTGGAAGATTTACAGCAGGCTATGGATAAGCTTTTTGAGGATTATGACAGAATCTCTCCTAGTAAGCAACAAATAAAAAATGTCCTAATAGCGTTATCCCTACATAAAAATGCCGAAAAAGATATTATTATGAATACACAGGAGAAATTCGAGGAGAGAAATCCAGATTTAAAACATGAGCTAGAGAGGGCAGTGATGAAAGGTCTTAACGCACGTGGTATTAATAACTTTAAAAAACGTAAATAAAGGGAGAATATGAGATATAGACTATTTGCGTTGCTTGTATGCTTTGGTGTTAATCTCTTTGGTAGCAATCCTTTCACCATCGATGCAAATCAGCGAGACTTCCAAGCGCAGCAAAAAAATACAGGCAAGAAGTTTTTACAAACTGAAAGCATCCAACTACCTAGCAATGCAAGAGAATTAAAATCCGTTACGCTTAAATATCAAAATATCGATGGCTCTATTGATACACGTGAATTATTGATAGATAAGACAATCGATTGGCACTATCCCATACGTATAACACAGGAAAATGCCATTGCAAATATATCTAGGAGATATTTTTCTCTAAATGACTTTGAGTTTTTCATGGAGGGTGCCACTTTTAGCATTAATTCTGGGAAACATAAAATTATAAGACATTTTCTACTGCCATCGCCTACTACGATAGTAATCGATTTTAGTCGCGATAGAGGAGCGGGTTATACAGGGAGTCTAGGCACAGGAGAGCATATTTTCACAGATGTATCTGTGGATACCAAAGAGACGTTTTATCGAGTTAGCATAACATTAGATGGAACGTATAAATATTCTCTAAAAAGTAAAAATAATACCCATGTCATTAGTGTACAATGAAAATTATATTAGCTACTAACAATACCCATAAACTAAAAGAATTCTCTAGTGCATTTAACGCAGAGATATTCTGTCCCAAAGATATATCGCTTACTTCATTTAATCCAGATGAGAGTGCAGATAGCTTTAGTCAAAATGCGATGATAAAGGCAAAGTCTCTATATGAGGCATTAAAGCAAAGAGGTATTGAAAGAGAATATATCATACTAGCAGATGATAGTGGGCTATGCGTTGATGCACTAAATGGAAAGCCGGGCGTACTATCTGCTAGATGGAGCAATGTAGTAAATAATATTTCAAGTAATGAAAACTCTAGTGATTCCCAAAATAGAGATGCCCTTGCCACTGCGCTAAAAAATCTTGGAATCTCATCTAGCAGGGGATATTTTGAATGTAGCATTGCATTTATCATGCAGATAGATTCTAGCCTATATGATAAAGTATGTAGAGAATATAATGTTTTAGAATCTATATCACTAGGGGATAAACATATCATCTTTGGCGTTGTTTCTGGAATCACAGAGGGCATTGTCTCTTGCAAACAAAGCGGTGAAAATGGCTTTGGATATGACAGCATGTTTTATATCGGCGATAAATCCATAGCCACATTAACCATGCAAGAAAAGCTAAAAATATCCCATAGGGGTAAGGCTATTTTGGAAATTCAAAAATTGCTTAAAATCTTGTAGAAAGGAAACAAAATGTTCGAATCTCTAAGTAGCGGATTTCGTGCCGCGATGAATAAAATAAGATTTAATGATGATGAGTTAAAAAAGGCTCTGCTAAAAGGTGATGTTTATCACAAGGCTACAAAGGAAATCATCAACCGCACTAAAGAAAAAACAAAACAGAATGGCATAGGAAAGGATAGCTTTCTAAACGCACTTAGCAAGTCGCTTTTAGAGATTTTAGAGGTAGGAGGAAATTATGGCTTTGTGTATGCAAAAACGCCCCCTACTAAGATTCTCATGGCTGGACTTCAAGGAAGCGGAAAGACGACTACGAGTGCTAAACTTGCAAATTATCTAAAGATGAAAAATAAAAAGGTCTTGCTTGTGCCATGCGATTTGCAAAGACTAGCGGCGGTAACACAGCTAAAAAGTCTAGGGGAGCAAATCGAGGTCGAGGTCTTTAACTCAGATAGCAGCGATGCCCTAGAGGTCGCCATAAATGCTACGAAATACGCTATGGATAATAATAGCTTTGATGTCGTGATATACGATACCGCAGGCAGACTTGCCATCGATGAGGCACTCATGAAGGAGCTAGCAAGTATCAAGGAGGCTATAAAGCCAGATGATGTATTCTATGTAGCCGATGCACTAAGTGGGCAAGATGGCGTGAGAAGTGCGAGTAGCTTTCATGAGAAGATAGGCATAAGCGGCGTTATTTTAAGCAAGTTTGATAGTGATTCTAAAGGTGGCATAGCCCTAAGCATAGCCTACCAGATTGGAATCCCGCTTCGCTTCATGGGTATGGGAGAGAAGATTCCAGACTTGGATTTATTCATGCCAGATAGGATTGTCTCAAGGCTCATGGGTGCGGGGGATTTAAGCACACTAGCGGAGAAAACTGCCGCCATCATCAACCCAAAAGAGGCAAAGGATATTCATAAAAAGATAAAAAAAGGGAATTTCACATTTACAGATTTTCTAAATCAAATCGAAAATGTCAAGAAAATGGGCTCTGTTAGTCAAATCATGTCTATGATTCCGGGTCTTGGTGGCATGGCATCAAAGCTAAAGGACTTCGACTTTGATAGCTCGGAGGATATAAAGATTATTCGCGCTATGGTTAATTCCATGACGCAAAAAGAGAGGGATAATCCTAGCATTCTAAACGGCTCAAGGCGAAAGAGAATTGCCATGGGTAGCGGTATGCAGGTAAGCGATATTAATCGCGTTTTAAAGCAGTTTGACAATGCAAGTAAAATCGCTAAAAAGCTAAGTCAAAAAGGTGGCGTTCAAAGCCTACTTAGCATGATGCAGCAGGGGGGTGCACCTAGATAATGCCACTATGCACGTGCCATTCCATGATATGCCTTAAACGGATTTGAGCTAAAGGAGAAATAGCCCCTTTGCCTCATTAGCTCTCGTCTTAGATTCTCATGTCTTTCAAATTTATCCCTTCCATGTAGCCAGAAAAGATTATTAATTAACAAAAACTGCCCCACAGGCACGGGAAATGATAATTTGCCCTTGCTATTTTCAAGAGAATCTCCCATATCGGCAAGCCACGTGCCTTCCTCATAATCTTTTGGCTGGGCAAATTGGTCTATATAAAGCATCACAGGTCTGCCATCGCTATCTGTCTCAAACACGGGGTGATAGGCATCTTCTTTTACATTTTTGCTAGGAGGTGCTGACCATTTCATAACACGTTTTGCTAGATGATGATTGAAATACTTATCTAGCTCTTCCCAATCATCTAGGTGTAGAAGCTGAGAATCCCCGCCTTTCATATTCTGCTCATCTATCTTATACATCAAGACATAATCTGTAACCTGATTTACATACGTGCCATCGTTGTGAAGCTCTAGCGGCTTTTGCGGCTGCCTTAGATAGCTATCGGAATTATCCTTATTCACAACTGCCCAGCGTGCATAGAATTTACCTGTCATGTCATCAAAGTTTGACCTGCCTACTAGATGCACGAATGCAGTGGCAATTTTTACCATTTCATCGCCCTGCTCACATTTGTTGATTCCCTCTGGATTTACTAAAATTGCTCCTTGCTCCCTATTTGTAAGCGTTTTTCGCAAAAAATCTTGCAATTCATTATTACAAAGCTTGTTTAGAATCTCTGCAACTCTAAAACGCAAAAAAGATTTATACTCTAAAGCTTGCACAGGATATATTTCAGTCTGTGATATAAACTCATCTACCACAGACTTTTTAAACACAACCTCTACTAGCTTTGGGGAATATACTGATGGAGTAGCTCTAAATTGCCCATTTTCAAAAATTAACTTTGCCATGCTTATCTCCTTTAATTAAGCAAACTTTGGATTTTATGATATAAAATCCTTGTTACTAATATTCCACAATTTTATAAATTATGTAAATTTTACACGCAGTATTTGTTACAATTTTATATCAGTGTAGAAAATTGTAACAAATAAGGCATTTTATCCGCACATTTATCAATATCAAATTTTGGTATAATTCTAGCCTTAATAACGGCTTAATAAAGAGGTATCAATGAGTGAAAATCGGAATCTAAAAGCACTTCAAGATGAAATAAAACAGCTAGAGCTAGAGGTGCTAGATATGTTTGCGGTGTGCTTTCATTTTGCGGGATTAAATGAGCAGCATTTAGAGGACGCTATTGCCTTGTATCATTCTAAAATCGATGAGAATTCTCAAGATGAGTATGATTCTAAGAATATTATCGCACTCATAGAGGAGATAAAAAGCGAGAATCAACATTGGTTTAAGGACTAGTATGGCAGGGCAGTATATCAATATATCTGTGCTAATTAGCGGCAATGGCACGAATATGGAGCATCTAGTAAAAAACCTGCATAACAAAACACTCTCTCATGCCATAAATAGCGGGAACATCAAGGCACGTCATAGTGCCGATAAGATTCCATGTATGGATAATCTAGGCATAAATAATCCCACATTTAGATTCTTAGAGATTATTGCTAATAAAAATGCTAAAGGGCTAGAGAGGGCTAAAAATCTTGGCATTCCTACTTGCATTATAGAATCTAGCAAAAATAAAAGAGCGGAGTTTGATAGAAAATTAGCAGGGCATTTAAGCACTCTTTATGATAGAGATGGACTTGAGTTCGTGCTGCTTGCGGGGTTTATGTGGATATTAGGTGATGAGTTTTTCTCCTCTATCCCAAAGTCTTTAAAGATTCTAAACATTCACCCAAGTATTCTGCCGCTGCATAAAGGAGCGGGTGCTATTGAGAAAAGCTTTTATGATGATAATGCCTTTGGCGGCGTGAGTGTGCATTATGTAAGCAAAGAGGTAGATAGCGGGGAGATTATACTGCAGGAGAGATTAGAGAAAATAGCAGGTGAGAGTTTGGAATCTTATGAGGCTAGGATTCACAAGCTAGAGCATAGAATCTACCTTGAGGCACTGCTTAGGGTGATTTCGCAAAGTCCTTTGCTTAAGGCACCCCATGACCTTAAATAATGAAATCTACATCTCTCAGCAGGAGCATTTTGATTCTCTAAATAGCGATGATAAGTTAGTATTCCTAGACTATCTCTTTGATAGCTTTACTTCTAGTAAGGCAAATATCTATCATCGCTTTTTACAGGCTAATCCTTTCATGGAGAATTACATACTAGAGCATAAGCTAGAGGAATATCATCTAAAACTGCTAGATACAAATCCCGTGATACTGCATAGCATTATGAACACCCCTCAAAACATGCTACCAAATATTATTTTCTACTCAAATAAAATCTATCATGTTATATTAAGAGAGCCCTTCTTCTCTAATCACGAGGATATAGAATCTAAAATCAAAGAGCTATACGGTGATGTGAAAGTAGAGCTTTATATAGCAAGTCAGGAGTTTCTATCCATGATAGACCTCTCCCTTAATTTGCAAAAATGCCTTATGGGCGAGGATTTAGACGATAGCTTTATAGATGATATTTTTGTCTTTGCATCATTATTTAATGCAAGTGATATTCATCTTAGCATAGATGATGATAAATGTGGATTCTCTATGCGGCTAAATGGCGCTCTTATATCCTTTTGTGAGTTAAATGCCACACTTTTTGCAAAACTCTCAAAAAAGCTACGACTGCTATCCTCCATTGATATTAATCCAAAGATTCCACAAGATGGGCATATCAGGGGCGCAGATGAGAAGGATATAAGAATGTCATTTCTCCCCACGCATAGCGGGGAATCTATCGTGCTTAGAATCCCCCATGCAGATAGTAGCTATTTTCTCTTAGAATCCATGAATATCAAAGATGAGATTCTGGCACAAATCAAGCATTTATTACTTTATAAAAGCGGTCTTATTTTAATTAGCGGACCTACAGGCAGTGCCAAAAGCACCCTGCTTTATAACTGCCTAGCACATTTAAATAACTCAGAGCGAAAGATAATTACCATAGAGGACCCAATAGAGCGAAATATCTCTGGCATAACGCAGTGCGAGGCAAATATCGATTTGGGACTTGACTTTGGCGAAATGCTAAAGTATGTCCTGCGTCAAGACCCAGATGTCATTATGGTAGGCGAGATTCGGGATTTTACCACGTTAGAGATTAGCATTAGAGCGGCACTCACAGGGCATTTAGTGCTAAGTAGCATTCACTCTAAAGATTGTGAATCTAGCATTGCAAGATTGCTTGATTTAGGCGCAAAGGAATATCTGCTTAGAGCCTCCCTTAGAAGCGTCATATCTCAGCGACTGCTAAAAACTCTATGCCCTGCGTGTAAAGTGTATGGCGATGATGGCATGCCATTTTGTGAGGGGTGTGGATTCTGCTACAACAGGGGTTATGGTCCTAGAATCTTAATACAAGAAATCCTAGATTTTAGAGATGAGGATAGGTCAAAGAGCCTACTTGACTTTGCTAAGAATCATGCCAGATTCCCACTAGAGCATGAGATGACTAGATTATATAAAGAGGGCATTATTAGCTATGAAGAAAGTCTTTTGTAGTCTGCTTTGTCTCTGCCTTGCATTTGGCAATGATTTTACGAAATTCTATGATGAAAGTGATGATGATATAGGGTTTGGCAAAACGCCTAGCATCTCTACTTTGCAAACAAATGTAGAGATAAGTCGCAATCAAGTGGTAAAAACCAAAAGTGCTACACAAATAGAGTTGGCAAGAGCGGCAAACATCGCTAGAAATGGCAAATACATCATGCTAGTGGCAAGTATGATTCCGACTTTAAGGATAGCAGATAATGTGAATATGCCACTTAGCGGATACTCGTTTGGCGGTGGCATTCGCGGCGGTATGATTAGCTATATCGATGGTTACATAGGTATTCGTGGCTATCTTTCACTAGATATTAATAATGACAAACTCTCACCTATAAAAAAGCAAAGAGACTATCATAGCGGCACATTTGTGCTACTTGGCGCTGGTATTGACATTATGATAGATTTCTTCATTGATAAGTCGTATAAAAATACCGTGGGATTCTTTGTGGGCGTAGGAGCTGGAGCACTTATATATTTTGATACATCAAATCCTATAATGATTCCAAATCAGGATTCCACAAAATACGTCTTTGGTGGGAATCTAACCGTGCAGGCAGGTCTTAGTGGTGTCTTTGCATACAGGCATAGGATAGAGGCTGGAATCAGATTCCTACCAACGCAGTCTTTGGTCGTGCAAGAAGACGGCGTGCAAGCAGATTTTAATTTCTATGTGGGGTATAGTTATAAATTTGGTAGATAGAAAAATGTTAATTTGTTATACTTTCATATATATTCTATTAGGATTTTACTATGAATAAGACACTACTTATTATAAGTGCCATAATAGTTCTGCTATCTGCAATTTTTTCATTTGTATTTCACGGATATATACTAGGCATTGTGCTAATAATCGCATTTGGTATTCAAGTTTTCATGTTTATATTAGAGCAGAAAAAAGATGAATTTTTCTCACGTATACTAGAGGTTACAGATGAGGCTAGAGATGGCAATTTTGAAAAACGAGTATTGCATCTAAAGGGCGATAAAACGCTTGTGCGTTTAGGAGATGACATAAATACTCTGCTAGATAATCTTGAAGCATTTTTACGTGAGGTAAATACCTCTATTAGTGCTTCTCAGAATAACGACTTCTATCGCAAGGCACTAAAAGATGGGCTACGAGGCACGTTTGCAAAAAATATTGACGCGCTAAATACCTGCCTTGAGAGCATTGAGAATAATGCAAAGGAGAGCATACAAAACTCACTATCAAAGTCGCTTATGAATATGAGCCTAGATAATCAGAATCATGATTTGCGAAAGATTAGTAGCGGACTAGATAGCGATGTGGTAGAGGTAAGGCATGCAGGGGAGGTTATATCAAATCTAGTTAGCATAGCCGATGAAAATAAAGAGAATATTTCACGTGTACTAGGCAGTGTAGATTCTCTACTATCACTTATCACTAGCAATAATGAGGCTATATCTAGCTTTGCCCAAAGGTCAAATGATATAGGAAATGTCATTAATATCATCGTAAATATCGCCTCACAAACTAGCCTCCTTTCACTAAATGCTAGTATAGAAGCCGCACGGGCAGGGGAAAATGGACGTGGCTTTGCAGTGGTCGCCGATGAGGTAAGGAAACTTGCAGAAAACACGCATAAAGCCACAAATGAAATCTCACTTGTGATTCAGACTATGCAGCAAGAAATAGATGGCATAGAGCAGAGCAGCAAGGAAGTCTATGACATTATCCAAAAGACACAGGCTAGTATTCATGAGTTTAGTAGCGTATTTGAGAATCTAGGTGTAAATAGCACCGAGCTAGGTGGATTATTTAAAAAAGTGCAAGAAGATTTAGTCGTGAATGTAGCAAAACTACAACACATGCTATATAAATCCAATGCTTATCTTAGCTTTAAGACATTAAAGCCCATGCAGGATTTTAGCCTACATGCAGTATCACATTTATTTGAAGATGAGAGATTTAATGCAAGTCTGCTAGGTCGCGTAGGCAGTGAAGATGTAGAGAAATCTCGCAAGATTATCACAAATAGCGTCATGAATGCTTTGCAAAAAATAGAAAACAAAGATTTAAGTCTGCAGGATATAGATTTCATCGTGAAAAATCTTGATAAAATGGAGAAAGAAAGTAAGCTTATTGTGAATAAATTGGATAATTAATAAAAGGGGAGAGTTATGAGTAGCAACGATATTTCTGTGCATATCGCACATTTTGAAAATCTGCTAGGAAGTGAGAATGTGAAAAGTGATAAATTACACAAACTAGCATATAGCTATGATGCCACACGTGAGGAGAGAGAGCCTGATTTGGTGCTTTTCCCAAGAGATGAAAATGAAGTAAGTCAGATTCTAAAATACTGCAATGATAATAAGATTCCCATTGTGCCTCGTGGGGCAGGGAGCGGCTTTACAGGCGGGAGCATCGTGGCAAATGGCGGCGTGGTTTTGGCATTAGAGAAATATATGAATAAAATCTTAGAGTTAGATACAAAGAATCTCATCGTGCGTGTGCAACCTGGTGTAATTAACAAAGATTTACAGAGTTTTGCAGAATCTCACGGGCTTTTCTACCCCCCAGACCCCGCAAGTGAGAATCAAAGCACGATAGGAGGCAATGTTAGCGAAAATGCAGGTGGCATGCGGGCAGCCAAATATGGAATCACAAAGGATTATGTCATGGCTGTGAGGGCAGTGCTGCCAAATGGCGATATTATCCGTGCAGGTAAAAGGACGATAAAAGATGTGGCAGGATATAACATAGCAGGGATTTTGATAGCAAGTGAAGGCACGCTTGCCGTCATTACAGAGATTACCCTAAAACTCATTGCAAAGCCAAAGCTAAGTCGTGCCGCTATGGGCGTGTTTGATAGTATTGAGAATGCCATGAATGCAGTCTATAAGACTATGGCTAGCGGCGTCGTGCCTGTGGCTATGGAGTTTTTGGATAATCTTACCATTCGTGCTGTCGAGGAGAAGTTCCATAAAGGTCTGCCAAAAGATGCAGGTGCCATACTCATCACAGAGGTCGATGGGAATCTAGATTCTGAGATTGAGTATCAATTAGAGAAAATAGAGGAGAAATTTAGAGAGAATGGCTGTGTGGATTTTAAGGTGGCAAAGGATAGTGAGGAGGGGCAGGACTTGTGGTTTGCTAGGAAAAATGCAAGTCAAAGCATAAGCATTTATGGTAAAAAGAAACTAAATGAGGATATTACCGTGCCACGCTCAAAACTGCCAGATTTACTCCGTGCCATAGATGGCGTGAGTAGAAAATATGGCTTTAAGATTCCATGCTTTGGACATACAGGTGATGGCAATGTGCATACAAATGTCATGGTCGAGAATCTTGAGGACTTAGACAGGGGGCATAAGGCAATAGAGGAAATCTTTAAAATCGCAGTAGAGCTAGATGGCACTCTAAGCGGGGAGCACGGCATAGGTCTTGCCAAAGCGCCTTTTATGAATCTAGCCTTTAGCGATGAAGAGATGAATTTGTTTCGCACGATAAAAAATGCCTTTGACCCAAATAATATTCTAAATCCGGGAAAAATGGGGCTTTAAGTTTATGTTTGGAATCTGAGATTTTTGTGATTATGATAAATTCAAAATAATGTTAAAAATATTTTAGAATCTAGACTCGTAAACACTATTTCCCATAACCCCCTTTAGCAATTTAAAACTAATACTTGCCTCTTTTAGTGCGGAGCTATTTCTTGCGATGTTTGATAAGGATTCCACACAGATACACTGCAGGGTTTTATTTTTGGTTTTATATGGAATCAATTTGCCATTTGCCTCTTTTATATCCAAGTCAAATATTAACTTGCAAAGTCTAGCACCAAAAAGCACTGCAAAGTCAAGCAACTCTAGCTGGGCAAATAAATATTTCAAGCAAATCTTAATATCACCCTGCATTTCCCCTTTACTCATGGCATTTCTCACCATGCTACTATCTGCTACATCTACGCATTTAATAAGCGGGATAATGAACACTTCATCTTGTAAAAGACCAAAGTCTTTCTCTATAACATGCCCTAATATCTCACTTTCTGCATTCTCATATAAACTCCTGCTTTTTGAATCAAGGCTCAAAGATTCCACCACAAAGGCGAGTTTAGAATCTACCTTCGGCACAAATGCGCCCACTCTAGCACTACTAAGCTTTGAGATGCTACATAGTCTGCATGTATTTATATGCTTGTTTAGAATCTCAAAATATGTTTTCCTATCGCTATTTGGTATTGAGAGAAAATTATCTACGCTAGGGCTGCCTACTATCTCATCTGCGTTGATATACGAATCTCCTAGCAAGATTCTACGATATAGCTCCTCTAGCACTATTGCTGTTTTTCTTGTGATTTTTCTATCTTTTTCTCCTCTTTCTTATGAACTAAGTCATAGACATTATAAGAGAATATCGCTATAACCATAACAGGCGCCAAAACCCGAATGCAAAATAGCCAGAAAGAGAACATAGCAGGCGTGAAATAATGCCTTGTCCATTCCCTTAAATGCTCTTTTTTAATCGCATAGCCCACAAATATGGCAGTCAAAATTCCCCCAAAAGTCATAATCACATTTGCACTTATCCAACTAGCCCACTCAAACAAATTCTGACCTGCTAATACCAAATAATCTTTATACCCCTCATTTAGCGACAAGATAAGAATGGTGCCTACTATAAAAATGGCTAATCCAATGCTATATGACCAATATGTGCGACTTTGCTTTCCCTTATCCTCTAGCCACTTTACCGCTGGTTCTAAAAGCGAAATAGTGCTAGATAATCCTGCAAAGCCTAGCCCTATCATAAAAAAAACGCAAAGAATGCTACCTAATAAGCCCATCTTATGAAACATAACAGGCAGCGCGATGAATA
This sequence comes from uncultured Helicobacter sp., assembly GCA_949287835.1. GTDB lineage: Bacteria > Campylobacterota > Campylobacteria > Campylobacterales > Helicobacteraceae > Helicobacter_A. Next base: position 14,216 of record CASEHV010000008.1, on the reverse strand, counting down.
TAAGACCTACACCTTCATCTACATCACCTCTGCTACCATACTCAAAGATGAAAGTAAAAATCATTAACCCCGCTATGATTGAGATGATGATGCCCGGTATTAGAATCCACAATGCCGCACTGAAGAGATTCTGGTCTTTTTGTGTCGAGGCGGAGTATGTTACAATAATACATACTCCTAGGGATAGTGAGAAAAATACCTGTCCCATCGCATCCACTAGCACCTTTGGCGTGATTTTTGTAAAATCTAGCGCAAACATGAAATTCACGCTTTCCTTGAAATGCGGCAGTGTCATGGCATAGATTAAAAGACCTATGAAAACAATAAATAATAATGGCATGAGAATGAAATTTAGCCTCTCAATGCCGCTTTTTACCCCCTGTGAGACGAAATAGCATGTAAGTGCTATCACGATAGCAAAGCATACCCATTGTGCTAGGAAATTCTGCGTTAATGCCCCAAATATCTCCTTAGAGGTATCCATATCAGGAGGCAGATGAAAGCTAATATAGACTAGATAATATATAACCCATGCTAAAACAATGCAATAAAACGTTAGAATAAGCGGTCCGCCGATAATCGTAAAGCTTACATAATGCCACTTTTTATGGCTACTTTCATCTAGCTGGTAGAATGCATCCTGTGCGTTTTTATTCGTGCGATTACCAATTAGCATTTCAGCAACAACCATAGATACGCCGATGACTACGGATATGACGAAAAACAATAATATAAATGCCGAGCCACCATTCTGCCCTGCCATGGTAGGGAATCGCCAAATATGTCCTAGCCCAATAGAGCTGCCAAGTGTAGCCATGATAAAGCCGATTTTAGAAAAATTTGTCATCTTTACCCTCGCATGTTTATGTGTTTTCTAAATATTTTAGCAATTATGTTGAGAAATACATAAATATTTTTTTCTTAATGTGTAAAAATGCTTTTTGCGATATAATACTTAGCACAATAAAAGGATTTATGTTTCAAGGAGGCAATGATGGAAGCACAAGGAAGTTCATTATCAGCATTGCAAGGTAGAATCATGTCGCTAGTAAATGCCATAGGTAGCGACAATGCTCCGCGTGGCATGGCAGAGGACCATGTCAAGACGAATTATACAGATGCAGTGCATGCCGAGAATGAGCGGCAAAAGAAGGTGCATGAGGATAATCTACTGCGAGAGCAGATGATGGAGCTATCAAAAAAGCTAAAAGCGGATATAGAAAAGACTAGGACGAATATCGATTTTTCATACAATGACGATATAAAGTCTTTGGTAGTAACCGTGCGTGATGGCAGTGGGAATAGAATCATACGTGAGATTCCATCTCAAGATGCCATCAATCTCATGCTAAAAATGCGCGACGTCGTGGGAAATATTTTTGATGAGAGGGTGTGAATCTTTCATCACTCTTTTATCAACACTAAGAAAGAAAATTCCTACTTCGGTAAGCAAAAGATAAATTGCTTACCATCTTTAGCGGTTAAAATAATGCCTTAAAAATTTAATTAACTAGAATTTGCATTAGCCTATAAACAAAAAGACTTTCTAATTGCATTAGTTAGGAATCTCATTTTTTAAGCGTGTGTAATTCCGGGTGCAGTTCATAGTTTTTTAGGATATTTAATCTTCCCTTTTGAAAATGCTATTAAATCTTTCGCATTTTTTACGCTATGTGGCAGATATAAAGCACATATTTTATACAACTCAAAGCTTGTCATGGCATCGGCTAGAGCACGGTGACTTATTGCATTATTGATTCCTAGCAGATTGTTTAGATATTGCAGGGCATGTTTTTTGGAAATAATAGTTTTCCTGCTTAAATCCAGTGTGCATAATCTAGCATTTAGTAGCGGTGGTTTCCCTATGCTAACAAGGCTTTTTGATATAAAATCATAATCAAAAGATACATTATGTGCTACGAATATACAATCTCCTAAAAACTCTACAAAACGTTCTAATACTTTCTCTAGCTTTGGGGAATTCTCTAGCATTTTTGCATTGATTCCTGTTAGCTTTGATATATCCTCTGGGACATAGTAGCTATGCACAAGGCTATTGAATGTGTGTTTTATTTTGCAATTTTTTGTTTTAATTGCTCCTATTTCTATAATTTGTCCAGATTCTACACGGCTAGAAGTAGTCTCAATATCTACAAAGCACAACTCACAATCATTTATATTTATATTTTCTAATTTATTATCAATCATATAATATATTTCATTATTTTTTCTTAGCCTCACTTGGGAACGGAATATTGGCATATTTAATGCAATTAATCCCTCTATAAATAAATCTACATTGTCGCAAAAATGTGGGAAAAAACTTTTCAATTCATCGTATAACACATCTTGATTAACCGGCATTTTTTCTAAAAGATTAAAATATTTGGAATAATTAATATTACACACGCTAACTCTCCACTCTTTAAAGAGAATGTTTGTTTGCATGAAATTATATACTATATAATTCCCGCACAATCTATCAAGGAGTAATTATGAATATATTGTTGATTGCATTGTCTGGATTCTTAGATATATTGGCAAATTTGGCATTGCAAAAATCTAATGGCTTTAAAGAAAAGTGGTGGGGATTTTTAGCTCTAATTCTCGTGGGCTGTGCCTTTTTATTATTATCTGTCGTTACAGATAGAGGGGTAGATTTGCCAATCGCTTATACGTTATGGGGGGCTATCGGCATACTTGGTAGCACATTTGGCGCATATTATTTTTTTAAGCAAAAACTAAAACCGGTAGGATATGTGGGAATCATTCTTGTAATCATAGCAGTAGCATTACTGCAAATAGAAATTAACATATCCTAGTCTGCCCTCACAACGCCTTCCTGTATTACCCTAGCATTTATTATCCTTTTGCTTTCTGTGTTTTCAATCTTTACCACATCGCCCTTTGTGCCATTCTCCATTGCCTTTCCCATAGAAGTAGCCTCTATATTTCCCTCGTGAAATATAATCTTTACATTAGAATCTTTTGCGATTAAGATTCTCTTTGCAAGTCTATTTTTGTAAATAATGCTATTGATTGGAATGTAAGATTTTGCACTTGATTCTAATATATCTCTTTTAGTGGCAGGGGTGCTTGTGATAGATGAGAAATCTTGTATTTTTTGATAAATATTACTCGTGCTAAGGTTTGTCTTTGCGGAAATATTCTCCCCTGCTACATATAATGCTATACTTGCCTGCATGACATATTTTATATTCTCATGAAATATTTTATTATTATATTTATAGGTAATATTTACAAAGCCATTTTGTGTTCTATTATTCCCTATGCTTTTATTAATAATCTCTATATTGTATATATCAAGACTATTTCTAACAATGAGAGATATTCCATCTATCCTTATCTCTGGAAAGGTATTTGTATATTCCTTTTTTATATAATCCTTCAGCATGGATACATTATCTGCAAACGCAACGCAGATATAGCATGTAATAAATAATAAAACTCTCATTCACATACCCATTTTTATAATATCTAATTATAAATTGTTGTTTTGCGTATTTTGTAAATATTTCTCTTAAGTGTTTATTAAGGTTATATATGATATAATCTATTTTGCCTCTCTTGTCAGCCCTATGCAATGAGTATAGAGGACAACGCTTCAGGACGGGAACGTAGCAGAGCATCTTCTATATTTGTGTGCCATTGGTCCCTGGCTTGAGGGGTTTGTCATACTTCTTAATATCTAATACACCACCACATGAACGCTTTGTGGTCCATGAACTCCAAATACGGTTTTTAACTCAATATCTGATGTCCTGCTGGGTCCAGCCATGAATACAATATTGCTAGGCAGAGAATCATCTTTTCCAGAGATTCTTAGAATCTTAAATGCTTCAAAGAAATTAGCCACAATGTCGCTTTTCTTTAAAAGCACAATGCAGACATTCGTTACAAGTGAGGCTAATCTAGGATTATCGCTACCTGTGCTAAGACCTAAGATTCCAAGATTTGCCACACCTAGACGTGCATGCAAAATGCTCCCCTTTATGCTAAAAAGCCTATCGCGCATCTCATCTACACTTTTATCATAGACTAGCACCTCTGCCTTACTCCTCTCTGACAAGGAGGCAGTATCTATCATATCTAGCACATTTCCTGCCACTAGCACGTCTTCTAACTTCTCATCTTGTATAATTTTCACTATATCTTTCATAAGAGATTTTTTTGAGGACGTGACTACATTTGCCATATTTGCCTTTTGATAATTAAGATAGGTATTTAGCAAATCGTCTCTGTCATATATCATGTTATCAAAGTGCTTTACCTCTGAATCTTGAAAATGATTCTGCAATAATGCGGTTTTGAGATTAGATAAAATTGCCTCTTTACTCATAGACTACTCCTTTTAGCTTCTTTACCTTACTGTGTAGATTCCCGCTTAGGATTGGCATGTCATGGTTGATTAGCCATTTTGCCGCTAGATTATTTTTCATAAATTTTCTCTGAAGGATAAATGCCAACATGGGCGTTAAGAAATGTAGCATTTTTAGGGTAAATCGCCATTTCCACCCCTTAGTAGCCACATCGCTAAAATCCCTCATCATTTTCTGCTCAACCTCATCTCGCTCTACATTCTCATATCCCTTTATCTTTTTTATCCCCTGCCCTACTCTCTCACTTCGCAAGTCACGTATGATTTCTGCTAATGGAATCTTTACAGGGCATTTCTCACTACATCTACCGCAAAGGCTACAGAGATTCGTCATATAGCCGCAATTATCTAATCCAAAAATCTGCGGGGATATAACCTCGCCTATGGGACCGGGATATGTAACCAAATATGAATGCCCGCCTATCTTGTCATACACAGGGCAGTGATTAAGACATGTGCCACAGCGAATGCAGCTTAGTGCCTTATGATAATACGGCTGAGAAAGCATATTTGAGCGATTATTATCTAACATGATGATATGAATCTCTTTTGGTCCATCTAACTCCCCCTCTTTTCTCGGAGAAGAAATAATATTGTTATAGCAAGTAATTGGCGCACCTGTGGCAGATGGCACTAAAAGAGTATCTAGCACTGCAGCATCTTCGAAATTCTCGACAATCTTCTCTATGCCACAGATTGCCACATGAATGTCTGGTGCACTAGAACTCATTCTGCCATTGCCCTCATTTTCTAATAGCCATATTGCCCCCTCATTTGCGATAGCAAAATTCACACCTGTAAGACCCATCTTAAATTTCTTAAACTCACCGCGCAAATGGACTCTAGCAATGCCATTTAGCTCCTCTGGCACATTGGTAAATTTCACTTTTAGATTCTGCTCGAAAATCTTGCCTATTTGATTGCGATTTTTATGTATGGCAGGTGCTACGATATGTACAGGCGGCTCATCTATTAGCTGTATGATTAGCTCTCCTAAATCCGTCTCGACTGCGTTTATGCCTCTTTGTTTCATAAAGGCATTTAGATGTATCTCCTCACTTGCCATAGACTTGCCTTTTAGAATCGTATCTACATTGCGACTTTTGGCAAGCTCTAGGATAATCTCATTTGCCTCATTAGAATCTTTTGCCCAATGCACATTAATGCCGTTTCTCTTAGCATTACTCTCAAAACGTTCTAATAACTCGGGGAGATTCTTTAAAGCCCTCTCTTTAATCTGCCTTCCTAGCTCTCGCAAATCTTCCCAATCTTTATAACGTGTAGAGACTAGCCTTTTGCGATTACCCTTTAGAGTATCCATACATGATTTTAGATTCTCTCTTAGCTGAGAATCTGATAAATGCGTGTTGATGGAATCTTTGTATTGCTGGTCTGAATGGTAGTTTGAACTCATTGTAATCCTTATAAGCGTTGTGGTGTTATTATAGCTATAATTAGGGCATTAGTATTTAAAACCTGCCTGTAAAAGCGTATATAAATGTATGGCGCCCTCTAATTTACCATCATCTGATAGCACGGGTAGAATCTGAATCTTTAAATCTTTCATTGTTTTTAATGCCTCTATTGCTAGATTACTGCCACGTATGGTTTTTGGATTCTTACTAGCATAATCAAAGGCGATTAAATCTAGTGAAAAATGATTTGACTGCATGAATCTACGCAAATCTCCATCGCTTAATATTCCAACTAGCCTGTCACTATCTATTATAAAGACACTGCCTAGCATACCGCTTGTCATAGTAGATATTGCCTCTTTTAAATTATCTTTGCTAGATATGATTGGAAGATTATCTTTCTGCATCATATCTGCCACTTTTACAAAGAGATTTCTACCGAGTGCGCCGCCGGGGTGGAATCTGGCAAAATCTTGTTTATTAAATCCTCTAGCACTCATAAGACATGCAGCTATTGCATCGCCTATGGCTAAAGTTAGTGTAGTTGAGGTCATGGGTGCTGTCTGTATGGGGCAGGCCTCCTTATCTATATGTATGGGGATAAAGAAATCGCCAAGGCTAGACATTCGTGAGTGTTTATTATTTGACATGGTAATAATCTTTATACCTAAATCTTTAATATGTGGCAGTATTGCTACCATTTCTTCACTCTCGCCGCTATAACTAATAGCAAAAACGCAGTCTTCTTTTCCTATCATGCCTAAATCGCCATGCATTGCCTCTGTTGGGTGTATAAACATGCTAGGTGTGCCTGTGCTAGATAGAGTTGCTACAATTTTTTGTGCTATTAATCCGCTTTTTCCCACGCCCATTAAAATTAGTTTTCCCTTTAGTCCTAGTATAAAATTAATGATAGAATCTAACTCTATATCATTGCTTCTTTTGCCATAATCTAGCAGGGCATTTCCCTCGCTTAGTATTGTTTTTTTAAAAATCTCTAAATTTGTCATTCTCAAACTTTTATTAAGATTCTAAAATTATACCCCAAGCTTTTAGTCATAGCATAATCTAGTGCGCATTCTTTTTGCTACCATTGCGTTATTATTTTTCTTGCGTAAGTGGTGTTTCATGTATCTGTATATGTTTTACGTGGTTTTATGGGTGCTATCTTTCATTGCCATAATTCCCGTGTTAATTGTCGGTGTGATTTATATTTTCATGAGTGATAAGCCATCGCAGACAAAGGAATTTACAATAAAAGTCATGCTAGATATTATCAAGGGGGTAAAAACTCAAGAGGCATTTAATGCTGCAATGCAACAATTTAAAGGAAAATATAAAGTTTTTAACGACCAAAAGAATATAGACACATGGATTAATTGTATCCAGCAGTTAGCATCTTCTAGCTTCATTGATACAGATAGTGTGGCAAGATTCCGACAAGAGCTAGAGGACGCCAATCCAGATAATGCTAAAAAGATTTCTGTAGCCGTTGGCACCGCACTAAAAAACAGGGAAAATAAATGAATAAAATAGGCATATACCCGGGGACCTTTGACCCTCTTACAAATGGGCATTTGGATATTATTATGCGAAGTAGCAAGATGTTTGAAACTCTCATTATAGCGGTTGCAAACTCAAATAGCAAGAATCCTCTTTATAGCCTATGTGATAGAGAGACTATGATAAATCTAGCACTGCAGGAATATAAAAGCGAGATTAGCAATGCGAAATGTATAACATTTAGTAATTTATTAGCGGATTTGGCGAGTGATTTAAATGCGAAATTTATTATAAGGGGGCTTAGGGTGGTTAGCGATTTTGAGTATGAGTTGCAGATGGGCTATGCTAATGCTTCTTTAAATGATTCACTAGATACGATATATTTTATGCCGACATTGCAAAATGCTTTTATTAGCTCATCGATTGTTCGTAGCATTATTTTACATGGAGGGAAATTTTCACATTTAGTGCCTAGCAGTGTGCATAATTATATAATGACTAATTTTCTATCTAAAGAATAAATTTTGCGTTATTACATTATAGAGGGTATAGACACAAGTGGAAAGACTACTCAATGCACTCTTTTAAAGCAAAGAATGCAGGGCATAGACTTTAATGATGCAATAATACCAAATACAGATTCTATATTATTTGTAAATGAGCCTAGCAATACAAATCTTGGCAGAGAAATACGAAACCTTATCTTGCATTCTACAAACATATCTAGCAGTAGAGTTAATTTTTTTCTATTTTTAGCGCAGAGGGCAGAGCTTTTTGAGTATTTAGACAAATTAGAGAATATAGTCGTGTCAGATAGGAGCTTTCTATCTGGCATTGCGTATAGTGATTATGATATAAAAGATGCCTTGTCTATGAATCTACATGCTATTAGATTCAATATCCCAAAGAAAATAGTGATGCTACATATATCAAGCGAGGAGCTAGAAAAACGTCTTAGCACAAAGAAGCTAGATAATGTAGAAAAAAGTGGAATTGATAATTTGCTTAGGATTCAGGATAAATTGCAACAGGCTATCGTTGGATTAAGAGATTTTGATGTGGAAATACAGATGATAGACTCTTCTCTGCCAAGCAATCTCATACACGAGAATATATATCAATTTTTCTTTGAGAAATAATGTATTGCGTCATTTGCGGCAGATGTAGATTCTCACTTATATGCAAAACATGCCTTGAGAATCTATGGTATGTAGAGATTAGGCGACATTTGGGAAATAATCTTAGAGTATTTAGCTCCTATCCCTTAAGTGAGATAAAGCATTTTATTTATAGTAAAAATAATATTATAGGTAGCAGAATCTTAAAAATTCTTGGCAAATATGCACTGCAAAGATTCCTAGAGGACAATGCAGCCCTTGCAAATATAGACAAACGATATACTTCTGTTGTATGCGTTAGGGGGAGGCATGTGGGATTGTATTCTCATAGTGCTATTTTGGCACATTGTTTTAAAAAATACGGCTTTAGCATTAGCTACAATGCCCTAATATCACAAAGTGATAAAAAATTCTCACATCTAGGACGCAATGCTAGGATAAGTGCAGATAGAGATTTTACATTCAAGCTAGATAGCAGATTTGATAGTGTCATCATTGTAGATGATATAGTAACTACCTCTCAGACATTACTTCAGGCAAGTAACGCTATCATTAATGCAGGCAAGATTCCATTATTTGCTTGGACGCTTTGCGATGCTAGGTATTAATGCTTACATTCTTAACAATTCCTTACTTTTCTGCATGTGATTTTATATGAAATATTGATATTGATTCTGTATTTAGATATAAGAAATTATAAAGATTCTTTAAGGAGTTTTCATGAAAATCTACAAGCAATTCGTGATAGCACTATCACTTTGCTCCTTTATGCAGGCAGCTAGCTATGCACCAATCAAAGATACCACAGGCACGGGTCTTGCCATGAGTTCTAGTCCATACTGCACAAAGATAGGCAAGAACGTATTAGATTCTGGCGGGAATGCGATAGATTCCGCTGTGGCGGTTGGGTATTGTTTAGCAGTTGTGCATCCTGCAGCGGGTAACATCGGCGGAGGTGGCTTTGCGCTCATACATTTGGCAAATGGCGAGAATGTAGCACTTGATTTTAGAGAAAAGGCGCCGCTAAAGGCAAGTCGTGATATGTATTTAGATTCTAATAAAAATGTCATCGAAAATGCCTCTACCATAGGCTATCTAGCAGCAGGGGTGCCAGGCACTGTAAAAGGCATGAGTGCTATGCTAGATAAATATGGCACAAAAAAACTCTCTGAGTTAATAGCGCCAGCCATACATTTGGCAGAAAATGGCTTTGTGGTTACAGATAGACAAAGCGAGACTATGAGGGAAGCTCAAAAAGATTTAGCCAAGTTTGAATCAAGCAGAAAATATTTCCTTAAAAAAGACGGCAGTGTCTATAAGGGTGGCGAAGTGCTGGTGCAAAAGGACTTAGCAAAGACACTTAGGCTAATACAAAAGCAAGGTGAGAGTGCTTTTTATCGCGGAAAAATCGCGGATTTGATAGAAAAAGATATGGAAAAAAATGGTGGAATCATCACAAAGGAAGATTTGGCAAACTATCAAGTCGCATGGCGAAAGCCGCAAATTGGCACATACAGAGGGAAATATACCATTATATCCATGCCACCACCAAGTAGCGGAGGTGTACATATTATACAGATTCTAAATGTTTTGGAAAATACTGATTTAGGAAAGCTAGGATTCCAAAGCTCAAAAAGCATTCATCTAATAGCGGAGGCTATGAGACAGGCTTATGCGGATAGGTCTGTTTTCATGGGGGACCCTGATTTTGTTAGCGTTCCAGATAAGGCACTAACAGATAAAAAATATGCAAAAGCAATTTTTGATAACATAAAAAAACATGAAAACTCTGCTATACCTAGCAAAGAGATTAAAGCGGGGCTTGGAATCATAAAGAGCGATTCTAAACCGAATCTAAAAGAGGGTAATCATACCACACACTACTCTGTTACAGATAAATGGGGGAATGCAGTGGCAGTTACCTATACAATCAATGCGAGTTATGGCTCTGCGGCGGCTGTTAGCGGTGCTGGATTCTTGCTAAATAATGAGATGGACGACTTCTCTATAAAAGCAGGCGTGCCTAATCTCTATGGTCTTGTAGGCGGCGATGCAAATGCCATAGAGCCAAATAAGCGACCTCTAAGCTCTATGAGTCCTACGATAATACTAAAAGATGATAAGCTATACATGGTAGTAGGAAGCCCAGGTGGTGCTAGAATAATCACTACCGTGTTACAAGTAATCCTAAATGTCATCGACTATAAAATGGATATAGCAAGGGCAGTTGAATATCCCAGATTCCACATGCAGTGGCTACCTGATGAGATAAGAATAGAGGCGTATGGCATGAGTGAAGATGTGAAAGAAAACTTGCAAAAAATGGGCTATAAAATCGTAGAGTTACCAGATATGGGTGATGTCAATGCGATATTAAGAGATTCTAAGAGTGGAATCTATTACGGCGTAAATGACCCAAGGAAGGAATTTTAGAAATTAAAACTTTACGGAGGGGAATGGGAAGCAAGAATCTCGTCTTCTATAGAAAAGACATAACGTAAAGCAATCCTTTGCTTTAATGTAGGATTATATCAGTATAGAAAACACCATTCAATCCACCTGTCCCCAGCCAAATTTATCCCTAAGTCGCATAAAGTAGAAATTAGATTCTAATTCCACCAAATTCGCACTATGCTGTGCCACTCTGATACATATAATACTGCCTTGTGGTATAGAGATTCTCTGCTGTCCATCACATATTAATGTCCCTGCAGTTTTGAATCTAAACTCAATGCTAAACTCATCATTTAAAATAATGGGTCTCTGAGTTAGGGCGTGAGCACAAATGGGTGTTAAAAGCACATTTCTACATGAGGGGTAAACAAGGCTACCTCCAGCTGAAATATTATACGCACTAGAGCCTGTGGGCGTTGCAACAAGCAATCCATCTAGCCTGTAATGATTAAATAAGATTCCATTAATATATGCCTCTAGCTCTAGCATTCCACTAAAACCTGCCCTTGATAGCAAAAATTCATTTAAAGCGACAAGTGGTTGCATAGTTTCCATGCCAACGCTATCTTGCACATATCCCTCTAGCATTAAATGCTTTTTTATCTCATAATCTCCGCTTTTTATTCTAGGAATAATATCTTTTATGGAATCTGGCATAGCAATGGTAAGGTAGCCCAATCTACCAGAATTAATGCCAAGAATAGGCACATTGCTACCATAACTCTGCCTTGCCACAGACAGCAGTGTCCCATCGCCGCCTATGCTAAAAAGCATATCCGCATAGCTACATATATGGGACATATTATGACTTTGTATGTCATTTTGCGTAAATCCTAACATTCTAGCGCCAGAGTGCTCTAGCGTTACAGCTATCCCCTCATGTTGCAGTCTATTTTTTATATCCAAAAATATGGGCTTTATATGAGAACTATTTGGACGCAGAATGATTCCTACATTTTTTACCTGCTTTGATTTATCTAGGGTTTCCTGCATACTTTAGAATCCTTGAGTGGAATTTCCTAAATTCTACCAAAAGTAATATTGCTTTTTACGTCTAAAATAGATAGGCAAATATGCTATAATAAAATTTTTTTAGGAGATAATATGTTCGAGTTAAGAAAGTTACCTTATAGCCCAGATTCTATGGGAGATTTTTTGAGTAAAGAGGCATTTGACTATCACTATGGTAAGCATCATCAAACCTACATTACAAATCTAAATAATCTTATAAAAGGCACAGAGTTTGAAAATGCGGGTCTATATGACATAGTGGTAAAGGCTAATGGCGGATTGTTTAACAACGCCGCACAGGTCTATAATCACGATTTTTATTGGGACTGCATAGCACCTAGTAGCACCGCTATGAGTGATGAGTTAAAAAATGCACTCAATGCTGAGTTTGGTAGCCTAGATGAGTTTAAGACAAAGTATATTCAATCTGCTACTACACTTTTTGGCTCTGGCTGGTGTTGGTTAGTATATAATCCTAGCACTTCAAAGCTAGAAATAGTGCAAACTAGCAATGCCGCCACACCTGTAAGCGATGGTAAAATCCCTGTGCTAGTCGTAGACGTGTGGGAGCATGCCTACTATATTGACCACAGAAATGCACGTCCTGCATATCTTGAAAAATTCTTTGCACATATCAACTGGGATTTTGTATCAAAGGCTTATGAGTGGGCTAAGAAAAATGGACTTGAATCTGTGAAATTCTATACAAATGACATTCACAAGAAATAAAGCCATATCTTAGAATTTTAAGGGTTACTTGCGTGGAATCCATACTTCAAAACCTACGAGATGGCATTGATAGCATCGATGATGAGATTATTGCCCTCCTGCAGAGGCGACTTGATTTTGTAAGAAAAATCGGGGAGCTAAAGCATAAGAGTAAAACGAGTATCTACAGACCAGAGAGAGAACGTGAGATTCTATCTAGGCTTGAGAAATTAGCTAAAGATAAAGGGTTGCACAATATTGACAGGGCGATTATAGAGGCTATTTTCTATGAAATCTTTGCTATTTCTAGGAATCTTGAGATGCCACAAAAGGTCGCATTTCTAGGTCCAAATGGTAGCTACACTCATCAGGCAGCGGAATCTATGTTTGGTCCCCTTAGCTCATATCTTGCTATTAGCACCATCTCAGCAGTCTTTGATAGCCTTAGGAATCATCATGCAAAATATGCGGTTATCCCCCTTGAGAATAACACAAATGGCATGGTCGGCGAGACGATTGATAATCTAGCTAAACATGATTTTAAGATTATAAATGAAATTGCCATGCCGATACATCACAGCCTTGCTAGTAAAGCAGATTCTATTGGTGATATAAAGAGGATTTACTCAAAAGATATTGCCTTTGGGCAGTGTACTAAATTCCTCCTGCACTATAATCTCAATCATATAGAGCATGTGAGTGTCGGCTCTACTTCTTATGCGGCATCTCTTGCTAGTAGTGAGCCATCTAGTGCCGCTATTTGCTCTAATATCGCTGCTAAGATTCACAGAGTGCCAATTTTGTTTGAAAATATTGAGGATTATGCGTATAATCAGACGCGATTTATTGTTGTAAGTGATTTTCATAATCAAAAAGGTATTAATAATAAGACCTCTGTTTTTGTGGTGATTAAGAATTTTCAAAAACCAGGTGCCTTATTTGAGCTACTCATGGATTTTAAAGAGGAAAATATCAATATTACAAAGATAGATTCAAGACCTGTTAGTGATAATGATGTCTTTAAATCTGGCTTTTATATGGATTTCAAGGGACACAGAGATGATGAAAATGTCGCTAGAATCTTTGATAAACGAAAAGATGAAATCAAATGGCTAGGTAGCTACCCTTCGCTTGATTAGTGAAGAAATTATTGTTTTCTGGTCTTTTTTTTTGATTTTTCTTTGTTAAAATTTGGCAAAAAGTATTTTCGGAGCATATATGATAGATGAATGCGAAATTTTAACAACGGGGGGGGAGTAATGCCTTCAAATCCTCTAATAGGCATTGTTGTGCCAATCTACAATGTAGAATCTTATCTGAAAGAATGCCTTGATTCTATCCTTAATCAAACCTATCAACACTTTGTAGTCGCACTTATAAATGACGGTAGCACAGATTCTGGTCTAAATATAGCATTAGAATATGTGAGGAAAGATAAAAGATTTATACTCTTTGATAAAACTAATGCTGGATTATCTAGCGCTAGAAATGTGGGAATAGATTATTTTAGTGGTAAATATAATTTTGCTAAAAAAGATTCTGACTTTATTATTACAAATGATAATCCTTATAATATTTCTAGGGTTTATGGGGAATGTGTGTTAGATT
>CASEHV010000007.1 GCA_949287835.1 uncultured Helicobacter sp. | reverse complement strand
GCAGTATTTTAAAGAACACGAGGTGCAAAAAGATATAAGATTTGAGTTACACCATATCGTGCCGTTTTATTACGCAAAGGATATAGACGCTCTAAAAGCCATTGATGATTGGCAAAATCTCTTGTATATCGATGCGAATTCACATAAGATTCTAAGTCTTGATAAAAACAAGAAAAAAGCAATACGACTACATTTTAACGGCAAAAATGCGGTGCTTGATAATTTGATAGGCGATGAGATTGTTTTACGATATACAGATAATGTAAAATATAAAGTAGCCTTGCAAGAGAGGCTTTTATCTTATAATAAAAGATTATTGGGGATAAGCGAGTAAATAAAAACGACAATTATTTGCAATGTTTTTACGTTGACTGCTATACTAAAAATATGGATTCTATCTTTAAGATGTCGTTTAGGTAAAAACAATGAATAACAAGTCAATACAAGAAATCCTTTGTGGCGATAGTTTTTATGTGCTTAAAAATCACTTTAGCAAAGAGTACGTGGATATAATCATCACAAGCCCTCCGTATAATGCTGCCCATAAATACGATTGTTATAATGATGATTTAGAATTTACGCATTATTTAGATTCTATGAAAGCTATCTTTAGCGAATGCTACCGTGTGTTAAAGATAGGTGGCAGAATCTGTGTCAATGTGCCTTTTGCTGTGAAAAATAAAGAATCAAAAGAGGTAAGATTTTTATCTGTGCATATTATGCAGATTCTAAACACAATAGGCTTTAAGGAATTTGAGCTTATCACGTGGCATAAGGGCAAGGACATTCGACATTTTCAAGGAAATAATACGGCATGGGGTAGTTGGAAAAGTCCGTCTTGTCCATCTTTTAGACCGCTAGGCGAGGCGGTGCTAGTCTTTTATAAAGAAAGTAGAATTCATAAAAAGGATCCTAAAACAATTGATATAAGTGCAGAGGAATTTAAGGCTTGGACAAAGAATATATGGTATTTTGATAAAGATTTAGAATCCAAAGATATTTCTCAAGATTTAGATTCTAAAAACTACATAGATACAAATACTATGCAAATTTTTCCTAATGTGCTTTGTGTTAGTAATAATGCTAAAAAAGACCTGCATCCAGCACCTTATCCAGAGGAACTTATAGAAAGGCTTTTAAAACTCTACTCTTACAAAGAAGACATTGTGCTAGACCCATTTCTTGGCACAGGCACAACAGCCCTAGTAGCAAAAAATTTACAAAGAAACTTCATAGGCATAGATCTTTCAAAAAATTACTGCAACATAGCCTTGCAAAGATTGCAGGAAAACAACTTTATAAAATCCTTTTCTAAGGACTTTGAAAATCTTGTAAATAGCAATGACAATGATGATTTAAGTAAATTTTTCCCCTACAAAGAAGCCTTTAGCCCTAAACTTTTAAATGCCTTAAAGCAAAGATATGTTTTTAGGACAGAATCTATATATGACCCATTTTGTGGGCTTGGCTCTAGCTTTATGGATTCTAGTCTTAAAGAATGCTATGGTTTTGATACAAATCCTCTAGCCTTTCATATAACTAAGGTAAAACTTACAAGACTGGATTTAAAAGCTTTAAGTGAGGCTAAAAAGATAGCTAAATCTTTTAAGGTAGATGAAAATTTTAAAGCAGACTTTCCCAAATGGCAGCCTTTTGGCAAATATGCAGAATCTAAAAAATATAGTATTATCATGGATTTTATACAAAGATTTAGTTGTTTAGATTCTGAGATATTTCATTTTATGAAATATCTAGTCATTGTAAATTTATCTGCTATGCTTGATTATAAAAGAGATGGCAACGGTATAAAGTATAGAAAATCAAAGATTATAGACCTAGAAAGCTATCTAAAAGATTTAAGCCTTAAAGCCTTAGAGGCAAAAGCAGATTTTGATAAAAATAACGATAAAAGTCTGTATCTACAAAATGAATCTTGCATTAAAAATACCATAAATGCTAAGGTTGATTGTATTCTTACAAGTCCGCCGTATGCAAATCTTTTTGATTATTTTGAAATTTATAAAATGGAGCTTTTCTCTAGTGGCTTAGTGAAAACTTACGAGGATTGGAGAAGTCTAAAAAAGACAGCTTTGCGAAATAACAAAAATGCAAGGCTAGATTCTAATGATAGTTTGTCTAATTCCCTACTAGAAACAACCTTGGAAAAACTTAAAGGCAGGGAGCTAGACAAAAACACTATTACTATGCTACAAAATTATTTTTATGATATGCAAAAAGTAATGGAGAAATGCTATAATATCTTAAAAAATGGAGGATACTTTTTTATCGTAGTGGGAAACTCAAGCTACAAGGGTGTGCCTATAAGAGCTGATGAAATATTGGCACAAGAAGCGGTAAAACTAGGCTTTATTTGCGAAGAGATTATAATAGCAAGGAAGCTAAATACCTCAAGCCAACAGATGAGAATAATGCAAAATGAGGATATATTCTACCTAAGAGAAAGCATTATTGTGCTAAGAAATGAATATAGATGAATGCTATGAGATATAAAAGAAAAAATACGGATTTATTTTTTGACTCTTTTAAACATTTCAAACATAATCTTTCAAATCTTATTGGAGTGGAATTGCCTACACTTTGTGCCTTAGGGGTGAAAAGATATTTAAGACTCATTAGCACCAATTACAAATCAAAATATCCCGATATGCGAAAAATTGGGCTTATTGAATATGATAAGCCAAGTGGTAATACTTTTCCGACAGAGGAAGCAAAGACATTGCTAGATTATGGAGATTTTTATGGAAATCTTAATAAAAATATCTATGATGAAAATGATTTAAGGATTGGGAGAAAAAATATAGATTCCCTATTGCCGATAGAGTTGATAGGATATTTTGATTATTATTTTGATAACCAAGATACAAATATGCAAGAAAATGCTTTTAATATTTACAAACAAACATTGCTAAAACTCCTTTTATCATATTATGATACAGCAGATTCTATTCGCCCATATCTCACTCTTTTATCTTTTATGCGAAATGTTGTTATACCATACACACAAACAAACACCCCTTTTATTCTAACAACTGAAATTTTACAAAATATCTTAGCTCATAGCAAAGAGGATATTTTACTTATGCGATATAATCCAGATGCTTTTAATGTGTTAGATAGAGAGTTACAAGAGGAATTAAGACGACCTATATCTTATATTTATAATTTTTTACAAACAGCCGACATTATAGATTCTAAACACCAGCTTATTGTTGATTACGTCTTAGTATATAGACTGCAAACTACGATGAATTCTATTGTATTGTATCAATCAGGACGCACACAAAACTCTCGCCCAGCAAAAGAGCAAAGACTTTTTAGAGAGAATGTTTTAAGTGCTTACAACTATCAATGTGCGATAACAGGACAATCTATTTGGATAGATAATAGAGTGTTGCTTGAAGCGGCACATATCATTCCTTATAGAGACGGTGGCAGCTTTAGCATAAATAACGGCATAGCCTTAAGCTATGAAATGCACAAAATGTTTGATAATGGGCTATTTGGATTGTATTATGACAATGATAGAAAACTTAGGATAAAAGTCTTGCAATCACAAAGAATTAGAGATAGTGGTGGAATTTTACAAAAACTTGATAATAAACTTATTACTATGCCACAAAATCCAAATTTCTATCCAAGTGATGTAGCAGTGCAATATAGTGTTGATAAACTTTTGCTTAAGAGTTGAAAATTTTGGAATTTTCTAGGTGGAGGCTGAAATGCTCTTAAAATCCTTTGAAGAAGTGGAGGTGAAATGAGATATGATATTTATGAGTATTTTGCAAAATTTGAAGTTAGATGAATTAAAAACTCTCTTTGATTTTGGGTTAATTTATATTATTGCTTAGTTTCGCCAAAATCTCAGAATGACATCATAATAGCGTTGTTGTAAGTCATATTATGCAAATCTCACGTCATGTTGAGCAAAGCGAAATATCTCAGAATGACGTAGTGAATTCTCGCAATGACAAGGCATAGGCTCACAATGACAGATTTTAAAGATTCTTCGACTTTGTCTCAGAATGACAGATTCCAAAGACTCCAACCCCCTCCATATAGCAAGAAAATAGTAAGAAAGCATATAACAACAAAATACCCATAAAATGTAAAGACTATATAGAATCTTCACCCCTAAAACAAATACCTAAGCTGGGCGCTATAACTTCTGCCAGGGGCGGTATATCTACCAATGGGGCTTGTGCCATCTCCTCTAAACCAATATCGGTAATCAAAGATATTATTGACCTGCAGACTGCCGATTAGCCTGTGTTTGCCACTCTCATAAAGCGGTCTTGAGACTTGGATATTTGCCACATAGTATGCGGGGAGTTTGCCCTCCTTGCCAAGCATGTCTTCCTCGACTTTATTTGCCAAATCACCAAAGGCACTTGAGTAAAAGTAGCTAGAGTAGGCAAGGGTCGTTTTACCAAAATTATATGCCACATCAAAGATAATCTGATGCGGGGAGACATAAGGCAGGAATTTCCCTCTATTAGCGGGGGCTAGTTGTCGTGCGTCTATGAAGTTATAGCCAAAATGCACTTGCAGTCCCTCAAGGAAGCTGGGCGTATAATATGCGTCTAGCTCGATACCCTGCGACCTTGTAGCACCTACGCCTCTCTGCATTCCATTCACATTTACGGCTTGATTATCTACATAGATGAAGAAATATGCAAGGCTTGCTACTAGCTCGGAGTTCATATTATACCTAGCACCTATCTCGGCTACATTTGCGTGTTGATTGAAGTTAATATCCTGCGCTGGGATACGACCATTTTGCTGCGGCAGGAAGGAGCGGTTATAGTTAGCATACACAAGCAGAGAATCAAAGAATGTATAGCCAATATTTAGCCCGCCTGAGATTTCATGATATGTAGCGTTTTTGGCATTTGGCTTATTATATGCCTGATGATAGATTAGCAAATCATAGCGAAGTCCTGGGGTAATGGTGAGATTATCCCATAGTGTTATCTCATCGCTTACATGCACAGCGCCGAAGTGATTGCTATTTAGCGTTACATCATTCTGCCCTGTGGTAACGCCTGTGGCAATGGTCGTTTTTGCAGTGATAGCCCCGATTTGCTCACTATAATATGACGCACCTGTGATGATTTTTTGTTTTAGAAATCCACTATCAATCTCAAGCGTTAGCTTTGGCGTGATTCCATTAACCACAAAGGTTCTGACATTGTCTCTTATTACGGTAGGTTTATTAGTGCCTGTTGGGAGGTGAAATTGGTCGTCTGCATTCATGTTAAAGTTATTATCGAATCTAAAATTCCTTGAGATATTATGAAAGAAATAGGTAACACTTAGATTCCCATTTAACTTATCTTTATAAAAATCATAATCATAAGTAAGACCAACTCTAAACGCAGGTCCGCTTGTAGCGTCATGAGGGTGAGTGTTTTGGAAATTATCAATTTTAAAGTCCTCAGGGCTAAGGGCGCCTGCTAGTTTTGAGTAAAATTCATAATACTGCACATAGCCTTTTAAGCTTTGATTCTCACTTAGATTCCATACCGCATCTAGCTTGTAGTTTTGGATATTCTGCGGCGTGTCTGTGCGGAATGACTGCCCACTTATGATATTTACCTGCCCTTGCACCCCGAAATTCTCGGTAATATGCCCTCCTGTGCGTATGTAGGTATCATATAGCATATTGCTACCAAAGGGCTTTCCGCTCTGCTTTAGGCGAAAGGTATTGAAGTTTGGCGCCCAGAAAGTTACCTTTTCGCTAATCTCAGATTCCCATTCCTTTGGTATTGGTTTGCTTATGATATTTATCACGCCGCTAAAGGTATTAGGTCCTGCCCAAAGTCCCTGTGCGCCCTTTGTAACCTCGATACGCTCTACCATATTTGTGGTAATGGGGAAAATGGCAAGCTCGATATTAGAGTATGGCGCGCCATAAATATTTACGCCATCAAGCAGTATTAGCCCCGTGTTGCTATGTCCATTTCCCTGCCCGCCGAATCCTCGCACAGAGATTTTTGGTAGCACGCCCGTGCCAGAGTAATCCCTTATCTGCACACCCGGAATCCTCTGCAGTGCCTCATCAATGTTTCGCACCGCACCTTTCTCTAAAGTGCTTCTTGAGATGACATTAATCGTGCCTTTATGCTCTAGCACTTCCTCGCTAAGATAGCCCGTCTCTGTGGTGCGTATGGTGTCTAGCTTGTAGATTTTTTCTCTGTTGTTTGCGGGGGTTTTGCCTCCGTCATTCTGAGCGGTCAGCGAAGAATCTTGATTCTGAGATGTTTCGGCTGAAGCCTCAACATGACGTTTGGTGTCATTTTGGGACACACCTCTGTCATTCTGAGGCGTAGCCGAAGAATCTAAAGACCCCCTCCCCGCAGATTCCATAGAATCTAGCCTCTCTATCTGCTTGTCTATGGAATCATTCTCATCAGCAAAAAGACAGCTACCACTTATCGCACATAGCGCTATGAGACTTAGGATTTTTGGCATTTTATGTTTGCAAAAACTCGTATTTTCTCTTTCTCTAGTCATTTATTATCCTTAATAATTATTATAGTTAGTCAATTATAAGAATTTAACTTAAAATTTTTTAATCTTTATAATTGAAACTAATCTCATTATTGTAACACAGATTTCATAGCCAATATGCAAAAAATGTAATTTTTTTGTATGATTTATATCTATATTTATTATTTTTTTGCACTTTAAATTATTTTTAAAGCTTTATTTAAAAATAGATTATTACTATTTTATTACAAAATATTTCATTATTTGTCATTTTTATGTCAGATGATATTTCGACTTTTATCGGACTTGTGATTTTGAATCTTAAAGCATAGAAAAATGGAATAATCTGCTTGTCATTTTGAGACATTAGCCAAAGAATCTATAAAATACAATCAAGAATCCACGCAACATTTGCGCTCTTCCTATTGTGTTTTTAAAGTTTCGTTGCTATTATTAGTTATCTACTATTTAAGGAAACGCAGTGTTTGAGAGAATTAATCAAATCATCAAAAATATAGAGAATATCCAAGATGAAATTACCATTTCGCTTAATATGGCAAAGATTAGCCTTGAGGAGTATGTGATGATAAAGCGTGGTAGCCTTGATATGCCTGAGCATTTGAATATGAGTTTGTTTGAGGCAGTAGATGAGCAGGTGGTCTTGCTAAAAAAAGAAATTGATATGTTAAATAAGATAAAAAGAGAGTGGTTCGTATTTTAATCTCCCTTTGATTTAATATTTTTACATTTTTCCACCCTTTTTCCCCTCACCCCTTTCGTTTTTTTTTTTTTTGATATGATTTTGCAAGTTTAAGGATTGGTATGGCAAAAAGGGTAATCATAGCAGGTAATGGTCCTAGTCTAGCACAGATTGACTATGATAGGAAACCGCTCTCTTGTGATATTTTTCGATGTAATCATTTCTATTTAGAGGATAAATACTATCTAGGA
>CASEHV010000006.1 GCA_949287835.1 uncultured Helicobacter sp. | reverse complement strand
CTGGATTATCTAGCGCTAGAAATGTGGGAATAGATTATTTTAGTGGTAAATATAATTTTGCTAAAAAAGATTCTGACTTTATTATTACAAATGATAATCCTTATAATATTTCTAGGGTTTATGGGGAATGTGTGTTAGATTCTAAAGATTCTTTATTAGATTCTAAGGAAACGCAATATTGTAAAGAATCACAAAAAGATTCTTCGGACTTACGTCCTCAGAATGACGACTCAATAAAAGAGTGGCAAGGCGAGGTAAGTCATGTTAATAACACTAATTCCGTCATGTTGAGCAGTAGCGAAACATCTCTGCAGAATCTAGATTCCAAAGATTCTTCACCAGACATATCTCCGCATAATCAAGATTCCAAAATTACAGCAGAATCCAAACAAAACTCCACAGAAGAATCTACAAACACAAAACAAATCGACTATATAATATTCCTAGATTCTGATGATTATTGGAAATCAAACTGCCTTGAGTCCTGCGTAAAATGTAGCTTAGATAAAAAAATTGATATAGTTTGGTTTGATTGGGAATTTTTCTATGATGGAATAAAACCAGACAAAACTCCAACTACGTTACAAAAACAAATTAAATATGAAAAAGATACAATAGAAACAAATATAGAATTTTTTTCTCACATGAAAAAATCTGTTATATATAGTCATTACTGTTCATGGTCTTTGTTTATTAGATTTAAATATTTAATGAAAATCAATCTTAGATTCAAAGATGGCATAGTACATGAAGATAATATTTTCAATATATATCTACTTGCAAAAAGTAATTATATTTATATACATACGCAACCATTATATACATATAGAATTAGGCAAAATAGCATCATGCACGCCACCTCTTTACCGCCATATCTAGCAGAGCTTTGTGTTAGCTTTGATGGTGATATAGCAATGAGTAAAAAATATCACAGAGTGTATAGTCTCATAGAAATAGAGCAATCGTATATAGATATATTAGAGCATGTAGATAGGAGCATAGCCGAACTTATATGTTTTCATTTTAATATATTCGACTGGGAAATAAGAGATTTTTTGAAAACACTAAAAAAAGACCCTTTAAATATTAAAAATAATTATGAAAAATTAAAGAATCTACATAATATTTTTCATAAAAAATTTGAGTTAGAGAATCTTTTATTTCGCAATATTTCTTTTGAAAATGCTGCTTTACAAGCGAGATTGGATAATGATAATATCGCTTTAAGAAAAAAATATGAAATAGTTATGAATGACATAGAAAGAATTAAAAATATTTTAGAATCTGAATTATCTACCTTGAGAGAAAAAGCAATTTTTTTACAAACAAAAGCAGATTTTGCTGATGAGGTGCTAAAAAACTTAACAAAAGCGAGAAAGTCATGGTATAGAGGAGGATATTTAAGATTCTATTTTAAGATTAAAAAATTAGCAAAACAATTAGGCTTTAAATATTAGTCCTTAGCTTTTCGCTAAGCCACTTGTTATAAATCTAACAATAATCAAAAAAATTAGATAAAAGACTACATATCTACAGATAATTTTCGCTTTATATTCTTTTGTTAGAATCTTAAGGTAACAATAGACCGCTTTTATCCTCTGGAGTATCCCAGTATGGGTCTTGTTTATACCCACATGAGATAAATAGTAGGGCTATTATCATAATTATCATAGATGAAAAGAGAGTTTTTATCATGAAAAACCTTAAAGATATTCTTAATTCAAAGAATTTTACCACCAAGTGTGTGAATAATAATATTATGTCTAAAAAAACCGCGGATTTCATATCGGAAAGCACAAAGCTAAGAGTTGTAAAAGATATAATTCCTGCACACATTGGAAAGTATGTGTTTAGTATATTTCCATCTAAGACATTTAAAGGGGAAATAGCAGTAGGCTTTGATAGCCAACCAGCCTGTGAGGAATTTAATAGATTCTATAGCAACAAGATTCTAAAAAACATTATGAAGTCAGATAAGAAAGAATCTTTAGGTATAAATGAATATATTGGTTTGCGTGGTTGGGTTAGAAAAGAAAATCTACAAACATACAATGTAGTAATGATAAATGAGGCAGACTACTATGAGAGAGCAAGGGGTAATTTTAGAAATCTCATGAAAGGGAATCTATACAAATATGTAGAGAATCTACGAGACGTAATCGCACAAAATCATGACTATATACGCAAGATTCAAAGTGCAAAACCAGCACAATATAAGCCATATAATCTCTCAGATAAGACAGATTTTAGCAAACTTGGGGGTAAGAAGTATTAAATAGCAGAAATCTCCCTCATGTCGCCAAATTTCAAAAACTCATCAAATACAAGTCGCACAAGTGCTACTCTGTTATTTCTAAGTGCAGTATCTTCACTATTTACAAGCACATTCTCAAACATAGAATCTAAACTCTCTTTTAGAGTAAATAAACTCTCTAACTCATCTTTATACGTGTTAAAAGTCATGCTTTTATGTGAAAGTAGCTTCTCGTGCAGATTCCTCTCATATTCCTCAAACAGGCTAGTATTAATGCTAGTCTCATTAGAATCTGAGATATTTGCCACCCTCTTAAATGTGCTAATAATCGACTTTATATTCTCATCATTGATATAAGCACCCAAAGCCTCTATCTTATCAAAGCTCTCCTGTATGCCAAAACCTCTAGTAAGCACACTTCTAACAACGCTACGATTAATATGTGAAAAGATTCCATATATCCTATCTGCTATAAACTCCTCTAGCCTACTCTCATTTTTACTAGCTAATTTACACAAAGTTTTGATAGATATATTAAAGCCGAATTTATGACAGATTCTAAGCATAGCAGCCATTTGTCTTCTAAGTGCAAAGGGGTCTTTAGAGCCACTTGGAATCTTATCTAGTGCAAAAAGCGTTAATGTGGTATCAAGCTTTATACTAATATTTACCAAAGCACTAAGTCGTGTGCTAGGCAGATTAGAATCTAGTCCATGTGGGAGATACTGCTCTCTTATCGCTAAACATACCCTTTCATCTTCTCCACATTTAGCGGCAAAGTAGCTACCCATGATTCCTTGCAACTCGGCAAACTCCCCTACACTCTTTGACTTTAAATCCCTTTTGCAAAGATTTATCGCTTTGTCGCATAATGTTAACTCCTCACTGCTAAATCCCCCGATTTCATTTGCAAGAGTATTCATCAAGGCTCTCTCTCGCTCCACCTTGTCCTCCATGCTCCCGCCGCCTTGTATGAATCCTATACTACTAAGATTCCCAAAATCCATATTTGCCTCTAAATCCTTAGTATAGAAAAATAACGCATCACTAAGGCGTGCCCTTAGCACCTTTTCATTCCCCTTTATAATGAGACTAAAGTCCCTATCCTCTATCAGTGCATTACTTACAAAAACAAATCCCGAATAGAGATTATCCCCCTTATAGACTGGAAAGTATCGTTGATTATCTTTCATTGAAGTAATAATCATCTCTTTTGGAATCTGCAAAAACTCACTCTCAAAATGCCCCATTAAGACACTAGGATACTCCGTGATAGCCACCACTTCCTCTAATAGCTCCTCATCTATCTCTACTCTTATATCATGCTCCTTCTCTAATGCCCTAATGCCATTTATGATAATCTCCTTTCGCCTTTTCTGCTCTAATATTACGCCATTATTCTCTAAAAACTCTCTGTAAGATTCTATGTCAGAGATGCTCTTAGTCCTATTTTTTGCCTGTCTATGTGCGACTATGAGACTGCTAGATTCTAAACCATAAGCCTCTAGTGCCACTAGCTTAGAATCTAGCATAATGCAGATATTGCGAATGGGACGAATGAAAGAATATTTCCCCTCCCCCCAACGCATACTTTTGCCAAAGTCAAGTCTCTCTAGCCATTGTGCCACAAGCTCCCCTAGCATATCCTCGCTTTTTTTCCCGATTTTTTGTGTTTTGTAATACAGCACTTCCTTGCCGTCTTTGTGAATCTTTTGCGGCTCATCTTGTGAGATTCCCTGTTTATCCAAAAAGCTCTGCATAGCACGCGTTGGTTTGCCCTCATTATCATAGCAGATAGATAGCGGCGGACCAAATGCCTCAATGATAGAGGTCGCACTCTCTAGCGGGAACTCTTTATCAATGATAACAAGCCTTCTTGGCGTGAAATAAAACTCAAGGCTATCATTTACTCTAGCATTACAATCTTGCACAATAAAGCTATCCCAGCTATAAACACCATTATTATGCACCAAATCATCGCATTTTAGCCCATTGCTTTTTAGTGTATCTTTCCAAATGCTAATAATTGAAGTAAGATTCTTATTCACACTATGGGCGGGTAGCTCTTCGGTTAGAATCTCGATTAGAAGTTGTGCTTTAGACTGGCTAGGGGACACTTAGAATCCTTTTTATAAAATGTCATGAATTTTAGCATTAATGATACTTATTGTCAAAAACATGCACTAAAACACATATAAAACATAGCAATTATTAAAGTTTTAGATACAATCGTTGCGTTTGAAAGAGTTATCTTTGGAGAATGTTACTCTATTTGTAGATTCTGTTATTGTTCTTTGTAATTGCATTGTTTTTTGGTTGTTGTTTTGAACGTCTGTGTCATTTAATATTTATGTCATTTTGAGATGTCTCTTGTAGTTTTTAGCATTAACGTCATTCTGAACGCATGTGAAGAATCTAGATTCTTCAGTAAAGCTTCAGAATGACATAGAGAATCTAGATTCCAAAAAAGCATTAAAACTGCAAGGAATAGAGAGAAAAAATTCCTTATTTTACGATATAACTTATAGAATTGATGAGAATATTAAGCTTAGATTCCCTAGTTTTTGTAAAGATTATATGTTAATCGCTGTTTCTACCTGGAATCATATTGATGAAATGCAAAATGGATTTATACCTACACGTAATTATTCCAGACTAAGATTTGATAATAAAATCACAAGTATTAGCAAAGATGTTAATTTCCTAAAAGTAACAACAGAGTTTTATCATGACGCACATACGGACTTTGCAGATTCTAAAAAACATTCCTACTGCGATATTGTGGGATTTCTTTTAGTCTATATTCCACAAAATTTTCATATAGAGAATCTTGATTTTAGCACGTTGGGAGATGAGAATATAGAGATAGTGCATTATTATAGCCACTTGATTCCACAAATTGAAGTTTATAAAGAAGTCATTGATGAGTATGTGGCGAAAAGCTCTAATTCATTGCAAAATCAAATAAATATTTTAGTTTCAGAGAGAAATAATCTAATTTTGGATAAAGAAAGATTAATTGCAGAGCGTGATAGGTTGATGGCGAAAATGTGGTTTAAAAATCACCCCATCATAAGGGTATGAAAAAAACATATAGAAAATTTAGAAATTTTATGAAAGGAATCTAAGAATTATAACCCCCCTATCCAGTGCCCCAAATTCTTCGCATAGCAATTATGAGAGTAGAGATTACTATTATTTTTTACCCTTTGCTGCACTCTCTTTTGGCTCTTTTAGGCCTCTTTCATTTAAGATTTTATATTCATTACATGCTCTATCATCTCATAAATCACAGGCTTTACCAAAATATGCTTTAGATAGGGAGAGATTGTTTAATTTACCGTAATCAATACCGGTATTAAAACATGCAATAATTCTAGTGTCGTTGCTAAATTGCTCTTTGCTATCACATATATTTTTGACAATCTTAACTGCCTCTGTTTGATTTTGCCTTATGCCTTCCCCATCAAACATCATACTAGCTTTCATACTGCAAGATTCCATTTTATAATCAAGTAAAAGCTTACTTATCACTTCTGTGCCGTCCATGTATTTTGGAACAATTATCTTAGCTTCACAAGCAGAGTTAAAAATGGCGTAGGCTTTTGAATATTGATTGGTCTTATAATATGACCATCCAAAATCAAAAAGACTCAAAACACCTAGCTTCTGCCTGTCTAGTTTTTCATAATATTTTATAGCTTCATCATAATTCAATAAAAACATAAAGTAGACATGAGCAATAGCAACACAGCTTTTAGAATCTAGCTTTGTCAAGTCTCTATCACATGTATCACTTGTTATTCCCATTTGCTCTATGATTTTAATATAGCTAGAACAATATTTTTCATCTCCACTAAAGCATTTATTTGCTAGATCTTCTATCTCTCCCTGATTTAACGATTCTGCTTTATTTCCATAAACAAACGACGCACAGCCAAAGACTAAAGCTAAAGTAGCTATCATCTTTTTATTTAGCACGTCTTTTAACTCTCGCAATTTTGGATTAGCAGGAGTCTCTGTAATCCTTGCAGTTAGATTCCCACTTTCAATCTCTTTTGCAGTTTGTGCTGATTGTGTGATGGCTTTGGTGTCTTGTTCTAGTCCGTTTTGAGTCTTCTCGATATTCTCATTAATAGATGCGGTCATCAAGCCTATCTCATCTTTTGCCTTTGGTCTCACTAGGCTAGGAGCTTTATGCACCTCATGATTGAGATATTTGAAGAAATCGATAAGCAATGTAGAGACGGTATTAAGCCTACTTGCCACATTCCTTTGCACCACGACATACACAACGACAGAAATAACTAGGATAAAGACTATCGCATATATGATTATGGTTGTCAAAACGACTTTCTGCTGTCCTAGTATGGAACTCTCAGGTGCGGTTACTATGACACTCCAGCGGGTATCATTGCCAATATGGAAAGTCCCTACCGCCGTGTAGCTAGTAAAACCTTCAGCATTTCTATACTCAATAACATCATCGCGTCCAGCTTTTATAGCTTCTGCCAATCCTCTAGCAGTTGGATCGGAATTTACTTGTTCTATGGTCTTACCCTCTAATTCATGCATTGGGTGAATTAGTATAAGAGACTCATCATCTGTCATCATATGATATTCATTATCATATACCTTTAAATCATCATCTAGCAAAACATGTGATAGCAAATCTACATCGAGAAATACCCCTACCACACCCACAATATTACCAGCAGAATCTTTTAGAGGGTGATTAACACTAATGATTGTGTGTAATTTACCATTTAGGGTTATTGTCATATTTCTACCCACAGTCTGCTTACCCATTCGCAATGCCTGCTGGACATAGGGAAGATTGATAACATCAGCATTTGCCCTTATAAAGCTAGTACCACCTGGGGTATTCGCCGTGCTATCATAGGCTAACATAAGAGTATCATTATTAATGCGATATTGTTCATCGGCAAAGGGGTCTTCATCTTTTAACCACAGATATGCTAGAAATGTGCTTTCACTCTTATCAGCCAAGCCACTAACAATATCCTCTATCGTGTATCGTTGTGAGGGGAGATTCTTCCTTGCTATATGTGCCTCTAGCTCGGTAGCGACATAATCTAGAATAACAACATTTGCATTTAACTTGCCCTGTATATAGTTCGCACTTCGTTTAGCCGCATTGCCCAGCAGAGATTTTGACTGTTCTAATAATATGGCAGATGAGCGGTCTAGCACCGCAAAGCAAAATATTGCCATGCAGACAATCATACCTACGACTATTGCGACTATTACCTTGTAGCCTATCTTCATATTAGACCAAAAATTCATAACAAATTATCCTTCCAAAGTCAAATTAACAATTCTTAAAAATCTGAAATTAGTAGCTTTTTGTAAAAATTATACATGAAAAATAAGAATACGATGCCTTACAATCTTAAAAAATCATATATAAATAATCATTGTTATAAATAAAGTTAAAAAATATCTATGTTTAATGATGAAATTAGATTTTAAAATAATATTAT
>CASEHV010000005.1 GCA_949287835.1 uncultured Helicobacter sp. | reverse complement strand
AATGTATAGAGAAAGGAAGCATGAATAAGAGTCGCTATGACTATTATGACCTAATGAAAGAAAGTCTAAAAGAGATGTATCGAGTGCTAAAGTATAATCGATGGCTAGCATTTGTATTTCAGCATCAAGACCCAAAGCTATTTCAGATTCTAGTAGAATCTGCTGAGAATGTCGGCTTTGAGTATGTGGGCTGCGTTAGTCAAGAGAATACGGGAATCTCAAGCTTTAAAAAGGTGCAAAATCCCACGCGTGTGCTAAAGGGGCAGCTTGTCTTGTATTTCAAAAAAGTAGATTCCCCAAATACCCGCATAAAGCTAAATGCAGGGGTGGAATCCCTAGAGCAAATGTATAAAGATATAGAATCTATCATTGTCAAAAATAATGGTGCAACGCTAGAGATGATAAATGCCGAGCTTATCAGAATGGCACTAGAGGGCGGCTACCATAGTCTCATGGGTAAGTTTGAAAATATCATTGACCTTATTAATGAGAGATTTGATTATGATTCTGATAGTAAGACCTATCATATACGAAGCGAGGCAAGTATCCTAAACTATGGCATTCCCATAGAGGAGAGAGTGCGATACTACATACTGGGGGAGCTAAAAAAAGCAGAAAAGGAAAATATAGGCATTACCTTTGATAATCTCTGCCTTTTCATCATTCCGCTAACCAAAAATGGAATCCAAGCGGATAATAAAATGATAAAAGAGATTCTAAATGACGTAGCCATCGAGGATTCTCATAGCGGGGAGTGGAGGCTAAAGCCACAGAGTGGCTCACAGGGTAGTTTATTTTAAATTTATTTTTAATTTTTAGTGAAAGGATAGTTATGATAGAGCGATACGCACGAGAGAAAATGAAAAAACTCTGGGATATGGAGGCGAAATATTCCGCATGGCTAGAGGTAGAGAAGGCTTTGGTAAAAGGCTGGAATGCTTTGGGATTAATCCCTGATAGTGATTGTGAGAAAATCTGTAAAAACGCAAAGTTTGATATAAAAAGAATCGATGAAATCGAGGCAGTAACCAAGCATGATTTAATCGCCTTTACCACGAGTGTGGCAGAAAGCTTAGGCGATGAGTCGCGGTGGTTTCATTATGGAATCACCTCTAGCGATACCATTGATACCGCTGTCGCCCTGCAGATGCGAGATTCTCTAAAAATCATTATAGATGATGTGCGGGAATTAAGAGAGGCTATAAAGGCTAGGGCTTATGAGCATAAAGACACATTAATGGTGGGGCGCAGTCATGGGATACATGGCGAGCCTATCACTTTTGGGCTTGTGTGTGCGATATGGTATGATGAGATAGGACGGCATTTAAAGGCTTTAGAATCTACGCTAGAAGTCATTAGTGTAGGCAAGATTAGCGGAGCAATGGGCAATCTTGCCCATACGCCCATAGAGCTAGAGGAGCTGGTGTGTAAAAATCTAGGGCTAAAAGCTGCCCCTGCAAGTAATCAAGTGATTCAAAGAGATAGATATGCTAGGCTAATGAGTGATTTGGCACTTCTAGCCTCTAGCTGTGAGAAAATCGCTGTGGAAATCCGCCATTTGCAACGCACCGAGGTCTATGAGGCAGAGGAGTATTTTAGCAAGGGGCAGAAAGGTAGCTCTGCCATGCCGCATAAACGCAATCCTGTTTTATCCGAAAATATCACGGGACTATGTCGCGTGATACGCGGCTTTGCACTCCCTGCTATGGAGAATGTCGCGCTGTGGCATGAGCGAGATATTAGCCACTCAAGTGTAGAGCGATTTATCCTGCCAGATAGCTTTATCACGACAGATTTTATGCTAGCGCGCCTCACAGGACTCATCGCTAATCTTGTCGTGTATCCTAAAAATATGCTAAAAAATCTCAATCTAACAGGTGGCTTAGTTTTTTCTCAAAGAATCTTGCTTGAGCTTCCAAAACGCGGTGTGAGCCGTGAGGATGCCTATAAAATCGTGCAAAGAAACGCGATGAAAGTATGGGAAGCCTTGCAAGAGGGCAGGGCAGCGGTGAATGAAAGAGGGGAGTCGTTGTATCTGCAATATCTTTTGGCAGATTCTAAACTTGTGGGGCTTTTAAGTAAAGGTGGAGATTCTGGTGAGGCGATTATCCGCAAATGTTTTGATTATAGCTACTATACCAAGAATGTAGATTCTATCTTTAAGCGGGTGTTTAGGGAGTGAAGATTCTAAAAAGGGTAAAGGAGTGCATGTGAAACCTTATGAGAAAATATCTATAAATTTTAAAAGTTTCTTAAAAGCACAAGGACAAGAAGCGTATAAGAATCTCAAGGTATTTTTTGACACACAAAAACAAGAATTTTATAATGAAAAAATTGCGGAATTACAAAATAATGGTATAGAGAAACAAGAGGCTATCATTAAAGCAAGGCAGGGCTGGGTAAGTGTGATAGGCAGGGCTTTAGAGCTTGTCATAGAGACTTTAATAAAAGATTTTTGCCATACATATAGCATTAAAACAACAAATGATAAAATCCTGTGTTCTAAAAAACTCTCCAGCGAGCTAGATTCTGTCAAAAGGGCTTTATTGGTGCATTTTGGAGAATATAGTCTTTTGCCTGATGGCGACATTATCCTTTATAAAACAGAGCCTCAAATTAAAGTTTTAGCCATTTTATCCATTAAAAATTCCTTTAGAGAGCGTTATACAGAAACGCCTTATTGGAAACTTAAACTCAAAGAATCTACTCTCACACAGCATATCAAAGTCTTTATGATAACGCCTGATAATGATGATGAAATAAGCTTTTGTGAGAATCCAAAAAAGCCACGCATTGTTATGGAATACGAGCTAGATGGAATCTATCTAGCAAAAAGTGAGTATGATGAAAGCCATAAGATTAAAGGTTAGAATCTTTGATACAAGACTTAGAGAGGCTTTTATGACACAAGTTGTTAAACCATTAGCACACTTAAAGAGTATATGCAACTCAATGATTGCGTATTGTTTCAAGGTGATGTTTTGTGCAGAAATAATTTCAGAGAATCTTTTTTTGACTTAGGTATAACTTCACCACCATATAATGTAGGTATTTCGTATAAATCAAATGAAGATTCTCAAAGCTATGAGAAGTATCTGGCATTTTGTAAAAATGGCTAAAAAACTGCTATTTGTGGGCAAAAGATGGAGCAAGATTCTGTCTTAATATTCCATTAGATAAAAACAAAGGTGGACAGCAAAGTGTAGGAGCGGATATAACGCATATTGCAAAAAGTGTGGGCTGGCAATACCACAGCACGATTGTATGGAATGAAGG
>CASEHV010000004.1 GCA_949287835.1 uncultured Helicobacter sp. | reverse complement strand
TATATATATATATATATATACTACATAATTTATATTATAATATCCATTATTATTACTAATATAAAGGTGTAAAATGAGAAAAATGTCTGCTATTGCTAATGTTACATGTTTTGCTATGTCTATGATTGGCAATTTATATTCAGATGAGATTAATGAGGGGGATAATCAGAAAGAGTCAGATCTTAAGAAGTTAGATACGATATATACCATAGGTCGTCTAGATTCTACATCAAAATATCAGGGTAGCACCACCCTAGATTCAAACGTGTTAGAATCTAACCCCACAGGGAATGGAGATATCACAAGCATTCTTAGAATCCTACCTAATGTGCAGTTTGATAATTCACAGCTAAAAAGCACTACGCCAGGTGAGATTGACCCGCTAATATCTCTATAAGCGGTGGTCTTTATTATCAAAACAGCTTTTTGTTAGATGGCTTTAATATCAATAATGACTTAGACCCAGCAATCAGCGGTGGGAATCTAAATCCAGCTTCAGTTACTGCCCTCCCAGGTAGAAGTCAGGGGCTAAACATAGATACCTCACTTTTGGAATCTATCAGTGTGCAAGATTCCAATGTCTCAGCAGCTTATGGCGGTTTTAGTGGCGGCGTAGTGGAGGCAAACACAAGGAAGGCAAAGCAGAAATTCGCAGCAAAGGCAAGTTATCAGATAACGCAGTGCAGTGCAGAGCCAAATGCCTTTAGCCTTACGAAATATCATCTATATGGCAATGTGGATAATTTCCTTAACTCAACAAGCGATAGTAATCAGCCAAATTTCATAAAGCATGTTTTCCGCGCAAGTGCAGAATCTAAGATTACAGACAATGCGGGAATCATCGCAAGTTTCACCACGACACAGAGCTTTATTCCCCTAAATGCCTATGCGGCAAGTCAGATTCAAAACACGCTAGATTCTGCACGAAAAGAGCAGAAAAGGCAGAGTTATAATCTTTTCTTAAAAGGAAATTACGACTTTAGTGAGGATATTTCTCTTGAGGCTAGCTATGCGTATATCCCGCAGTTTAATAATTATTTCATCGTTAATACAAAAGATTCTGACTTTAACTTGGTAAGCGGCGGTCATCAATTGGGACTAAAGTCAAATATCGCAAATCCTTTTGGGAATCTAGTCGTGCAGTCAAACTTTAACTATCTTGAGAACTCACGTAAAAACTCAGAGTTAAATATGCGTATCTGGCGTTATAGCACAACTAAGAATTGGAATCCAAATGGCAATAATAGCGAGGGCGGCTATGGGAATGTAGATTCTAAGCAAATCACATTTAATGTAAAGGCAAATCAAGATTTTGATTCCATAAGCTTTTTTGATATATGGGATAATGTCTTTAAGGTAGGGGGTGAAATAGGATATGTAAATGCCTATTATGAGAGATTAGAATCTACCATGATAGGTAATGTAGCATTCAATCGTCCGCTAAAAAGTAATGAAACATGTAGCGATATGATATGGTGCTCTATGGGAATGGTGGATATTACAAAACTCTCAACTGCACTGCAAAGTATGTGGCGAGATAATATAGGGCAGTATGCCTCACGCGTTACCCTCTATGAGGCAGGGAAGATAAATATTGATAATTTCACTCTATCTCTTTATGGTGAAGATGACATGAGCATTGCACTTGGTCGCTTTGGAGATATTAATGCTAGATTCGGTGTGCGAATGGACTATGATAGCTATATGAATAAGGCTACATTTGCACCGCGCTTTAGCCTAAACTATCTGCCATTTTGGAATGATACTCATAAAGACTTTGCGACAACTTTTAATATAGGTGCTAATAGATATTATGGTAGGAATCTTTTCGCATATAGACTCTATGATGCTAGAAGTGCCTTGCAGGCTACATTAGTAAGGACTAGTGAGACAACGGCATGGAGTGATGCTATGATTACTAGAAATAAGAATGACACAGATTTTAGGCAGTTAAATGTGCCTTACTCTGATGAAATCGCAGTAGGCTTTGTGCAGAAAATCTATATGTTTAGCCTTAGTGCGAAATACATTCATCGCTTCGGCAGAGATGAGATAAGACGTAGCTGTCAAGCCCCAGATGGTAGCATTAGCGCTTTAAACTGCTCTTCTAATGTGAGTTTAACCAGAGATTTGCGTTATGTTTATACAAATGAAGGTAGAAGTGAGAGCGATGTGGTTAGCATCTCACTGCAGCATAATAAGCCGCTTGAGTTTTTCGGCACTCAAAACTATATCATGCTCTCATTTGATTGGACAAATATTAGGCGAAATTATGGAGGTTATAGCGATGTTTTAAATAATGCTGAGTTGGCTAATGAGTGGATTAGCTATAATGGGAATCTTATCCGCTATGCTGACAAACCCGCGGAAAACTTCGTGCGACCCTATACTATAAGGCTAAATACTACGCATATTTTCCATATCTATAAAACGCGTGTGTTATGGAATAATTTCTTTCGCTTTCGCAGTGGCTATACCACAAGCGTGAGTGTATCACGTGAGGCTGATAAAGATGAGTTTCTTATTGATGGAGTATTGCAAAAAGTTACTACATTTAAGCCATTTGATATTAAAGGCGCATTTACTTGGGATATGAGATTTGGCTTTGAGGTGCCAGTGTATGGACGCAATACGCTTTTTATCAATATAGATATTTTTAATGTGCTAGATAGTAAAAATATAGCCATTGCCAATCTCTCATACACAGGTAATGCAGGTCTTAGCGCAGTGCCAATCTATGAGGTAGGAAGGCAGTTTTGGATAGAGGTAGGATATAAGTTTTAATGCGATATGTGATATTTGCCCTAATAGTGCTAGGCTGTGTGCTGGAGGGAATCGAATTTGGCTATGAGCGATATAGGGAAATGTATGCAAAGCCTATTGATGAGTGGATTAAGCCTTATGTCGATGTGGAGTATGAGGAGATGCAGCCCTTGATGCCACTTGAGTATAGGGAGGAGGAGAGGATTTTAGGAGAGAGATTATTTAATGAGCCAAAGCTATCAAAGTCTAAGCAAATAGCTTGTGCGAATTGTCATAATAGAGAGCTAGGTTTTGGCGATGGGCTAAAAACTAGCTTTGGACATGATAGAGTGCGAGGAAATCGAAATGCGCCAAATATTATGATGAGCGGATTTTTTGAGAAATTATTTTGAGACGGCAGAGCGGATAGCTTAGAATCTCAGGTGCTAGATTCTCTGCAAAATCCCATAGAAATGGCAAATACCATAGAGGACGCCGTCTCTAGCATAAGGGAGATAGAGGATTATTACCCACTATTTCTTGCTGCCTTTGGAGAGCTAGATAGTGGAGGAGATTTTAAAGATTTATATTTTTTGGATTCTTCATTTGATGATAAAAAAGATGTTTTTGGACATAAAGATTCTACGGCTACGACTCACAATGACGATAGAAAAACACAGAATGACACAATACGTCAACATGACATATTGTGTCAGAGCGACAAGTTGCATCATGATAAATTACGTTATGACAATTTACGTCATGTTGAGATTTTAGCCGAAACATCTCTGCGGAACCTAAATAAAGATTCTTCGGCAAGCCTTGCGAATGACACTGGAAAAACTCAGAATGGCGGTATAGAAATTAATAATAACAATGTTAGCCAAAATGACATCATAGCTTACAGTGGAGATTACATACTACATTATGTTAAGGACAATGTAGCAAATGTCTTGCCCCATGTCATGTTGAGCGTTAGCGAAACATCTCTGGATTCCAAACAGAATCTAGATTCTATAAACTTGTGTCATTATGAGAGAAAGTCGAAGAAACTAGATTCTTCACGTTTATTTAGAATGATAGAAAATGTCATGTTGAGGGCAACGCCCGAAACATCTCTGGATTCCAAACAGAAACTAGATTCTTCACATTCGTTCAGAATGACTAATTTAAGTCATGTTGCCCCACTTCGTCATGTTGAGACAAAGTCGAAACATCTGCGTAGCGAAATATCTTTAGAATCTAAAATCAAGAAAATAGATTCCAAACTAGAATATGCAAAATCCCTCATTACTATGGATAATATAGCTAAAGCCATCTCCACTTATGAGAGAAGTCTAGTGCCACGCAATAGTAGATTTAATCAATTTCTAAATGGAAAATATGAAGCACTAACAGATAAGGAAATCTATGGACTACATATCTTTCGCACTAAGGGTAGGTGTATGAACTGCCATAATGGCATGGCACTTAGCGATGGTAGATTCCATAATATAGGACTTAGCTTTTATGGTAGGAAATTGCAAGATTTAGGCAGATATGAGGTTAGCAAAAACATAGATGACTTAGGCAAGTTTAAGACGCCATCTCTTATAGCAGTATCAAAAAGTGCTCCCTACATGCACAATGGAATCTTTCCTACCATAAGAGGTGTGCTAAACATGTATAACGCTGGATTCCCAACCAATACTAAAAATACCGACACAAATACCACCAAAACCTCACCGCTAATCAAACCTCTAAACCTTAGCAAAGAAGAGATTGAAGCATTAGAATCTTTTTTGTTGGCTATTTAATTACTTTTAATCACGCTAATACACTGTAGCAGACTTATATTATCCATTTGGATTCCAGAGGTCATGTTTTTTACACTCAACGTTTTGTTTTGAAACTCTAAATCACCTATGATAATGCTAAATTCATGCCCCTTTGCATTTGCGTAAGAGAGGGATTTTTTTATCTTAACGCAGTCGGGATAGACTTCTATGCGGATATTGCTTTGACGCAGTGTCTGTGCTACTCTGTGGGCAAAACCTAGATACTCCTCACGCATGGCGATGATTAATACCCTTGAGGTCGTGTGTTTTTCTTTTAGCAATCCAAGCTCTCTCATACCTACGATTAGCCTGTCGATTCCAATGCTAGCGCCAACGCCGCTTAAATGCTCTTTGCTAAAGCTTTTTGTAAGGTCATTATAGCGTCCGCCGCTACATACGCTACCTAGACTTTTTAGGCGATTTAATGTCGTCTCATAGATGATTCCAGTATAATATCCAAGACCACGTGCTATAGAGAAGCTAATCTTGCAAGTGGATATGCCAAACTCAAGCGCGTCTATAATATTTAGCATAGATTCTAAATCCTCTAGCCCACGTCTTAGCGTCTCATTAAAGTCCTTTAGATATGCGACTTCCTTAAAGAAGTCTTTATAATGCGAGGTCTGCTTGATTGTTATGATATTACATAAAGAATCTATTTTTTCATTCTCTATGTTTAGCGATGATAATTCCTGTTTTATGCCATCTAGCCCGATTTTATCTAACTTGTCTATGATTCTAAGCACATCTTCGCAGTGGTTACTTAGATGAAAATGCTCTAAGATTCCATTCAATATATCCCTGTGATTTAGCCATATCGTAAATTCCTCAATGCCTAGCGATGTGAGAGAACTATAAATCACCTGTATAATCTCGCAATCACAGCTAAGAGAATTACTCCCGATAAAGTCAAAATCACATTGCGTAAATTCCCTATATCTCCCCTTTTGCGCCCTCTCTCCACGAAAGACATTGCCGATAGCATAGCGTTTAAAGGGCATCTCTAGCTCATGTCTGTGCTGGGTTATGAATCTTGCAAGTGGTACGGTTTGGTCAAATCGTAATGCGACATCTCTGCCACCGTGGTCTTTGAATCTATAAAGCTCCTTTTGTATCTCATCGCTTCCCTGCTTTACCAAAATATCGGCATACTCTAAGTGCGGCGTCTCTATGGGCATGAATCCATAATTCAAAAACACCTCGCTTACAGTATTGATAATACATGATTTCGCATACGCCTCATCTGGCATTCTATCCTTAAAACCGCTTAGGGTCCTTGGGGTAATTAAATCTTTCATGAAAGCTCCGTTTTGGAATCCTTGTATTATATTATTTGATTGTGAAAATCCTAGATTTGATATTTTTGCTTTATTGTCTTATCCATTGTTAGGAAAAATTCATTGGAGTTTTTCTCCATTTTGATAAATTCCTCTATGACTTTATCTAGCTTGTCATTGCCTCTATTTGCTTGTTTTAAGCCATTTGCGGCATGTTTATGCACGAGATAATGTATGTATTCTAATTGCTCATAATCGTCTTCATATTCATCTTTGCCCTCATTTTTTAGCCATTGATTAAAGTTACAGCTCTCATGGGTGTCTATTTCACCTTCTATTTCTTTACTAGCGATTCTATATACATTTTCTTTAAAAATAATATGATCTACCATGAATAGATTTGACTTTATCATAGCATTGATTCCATGAATTTTCTCTCTTATATTTTCGCTTTGCTTGTTGAGATTGCCTAGCATTTCTTTGAATCCATGCAAAGATTCCCCAAAGACTCCTATTTTGCTATACATAATATCTGAGTTGCTAGAGATATTATCACTATCCTCTTGTAGCATGGATATATTGGCGCGAATCTCGCCTGTTGCCTTTTGTGTTTTCTCAGCTAGTTTCCTCACTTCCTCAGCTACGACGGCAAAGCCACGTCCATGCTCCCCTGCCCGTGCGGCTTCTATCGCCGCATTTAGAGCTAATAGATTTGTCTGTGCGGATATGTCATTGATTAGATTTGTTATAGAATCTATATCGTTTGAACGTTGCTCTAACTTTTTGGCGGCTTCATTATTAGATTCTATGGCAATGTTTAATTCCCCTAGCAGTTCTATTACCTCATTGATTGCATTGAAGTTTTCTTTGGAATCTTTTGTGGATTGCGTAACTGTTTCTAGGACATTTAAAAGTCCGTTTGCACTCATTTTAAAGCTTTCCTGCAAATGCGTTAGCTGTGATATGCTGTCATTGATTTTCCCTAGCTCTGTTTTTAGCCTGTCTTTATTTTGCAGTGCTTTATTTGAGATAATTGCTTCTATGCTTTTATTTATCTGATTTCCTATGGAGGCTAGATTGCTCATCAGCCCATCTGTCATAATCTTACGATTGATAGTGCCAGAGGTTGCGTAGTGAAATGCCATTTCGGTTTCTCTATTATATGTTTGGATTTGGTCTAGGAGTTTATTAATATTTCTTGGGATTTTATCTAATCTATCTTTTTTTAGTTCCACCTGTCTTATGTCGAAATTCCCCTTATTAATCTCCTCTAGGAATAGGCTAATTTCGTTGATTCTCTTTAGCGATTTATGTCTTTGGTAGAATCCCACAATGAGTGCTATTACTAGAATGATATTGATTATTATCATAATTAACATATATTTCTCCTTATCCTTGCTGTGCTGTATGTTCGTTTTGCATGGATAAAATGAAGTTTTCATACATGTCTTTACGTTTTTCGAAATACTCTATAAACCATCTAAGACCTACGTCGATTCCTGCCTCTTCTACCTTTCTTAATTCCGCGTAAAATTTAGTGATAAAAGACATACCTTCTTTGCTAGGCTTTCTTCTTACTGAGTTATATGATACTATCCTTTCGCCATGTTTATCAAGAGAGGGCGAAACATTTGCAAACACCCAGTAAAATGAGCCATCTTTTGCCAAGTTTTTGATATAGGCATTGACTTCCTTGCCCTTTGAGATTCTCTGCCATAGGTATCTAAAGATTGTGCCGGGCATATCGGGGTGTCTAACAACATTATGCGGTTTTCCTAAAAGTTCCCTTTCTGTATAGCCAGATATTTCTATAAATTCCTCATTGCAGTATGTGATTCTGCCATTTATATCTGTCTTTGATAACAGAAATCCATTGACGAATCTCTCGGTTTGATTGGGTGTTACAATATACTTTCTCATTGTATCTTCCTGATAGTTTTGTTTATTATATCTATAAATATGAAAAACATACAAGACTATATAGAATCTTGATAAGATTCTAGGAA
The DNA here is from genome assembly GCA_949287835.1 of uncultured Helicobacter sp. Classification (GTDB taxonomy): domain Bacteria; phylum Campylobacterota; class Campylobacteria; order Campylobacterales; family Helicobacteraceae; genus Helicobacter_A. The sequence goes on along the minus strand of CASEHV010000004.1, from coordinate 26,469 downwards.
TGGAGTAGACAAATGGATAGTGAAAATCTAAATTTACAAACTCACAAAGCAGTTTTTACAAGTCCTCTATATCTAACGTCGGGTAGAATTTTAGAACCTTATGAAATTGTGTATGAAACTTATGGGAATCTAAATGCTACTAAAAGTAACGCCATCTTAGTAACACACGCACTAACAGGCAGTCATCATTGTGCGGGAAAATATGAGGGGGATAAAAAAAGCGGCTGGTGGGATAAAATGGTCGGCAGTGGAAAATACATTGATACAGATAAATACTTTGTGATATGTTGTAGTGTTATAGGAAGTCCATTTGGTTCCACCTCGCCAATCACGCCCACTTATGGCTCATTTGGAAATAATGATTTTTATCGCTTTTCATTTCCATTAATTACCATTCAAGACATGGTAAGGTCTATAAAAATACTACTAAATTACATAGGCATAGAATCACTACATGCCATTGTCGGTGGCTCTATGGGCGGCATGCAGACATTATGCTTTGCAATTTTGTATCCACGTATTGCAAAAATGTTTATACCCATTGCTACCAGCTATGCTAGTAATCCAAACATAATTGCTATTAATAAAGTCATGAAAGAAGTCATCATGCTAGACCCCGCCTTTAATGGTGGCAATTATGAAATCAATGGTGATTATAGATTCAAAGGATTGCAGATAGCCAGAATGTTAGGCTTTACGCAATATATTTCGCTAGATACAATGCAGAATAAATTCTCTAGGAAATATGTCCTAGATGATGGGCATTTTGATATGTTTGGGCGCTTTGAGATTGAGAGATATTTGGATTATAATGGCGCAACTTTTGCAAGTTTATTTGACCCATTGTGTTATTTATATCTCATTAGGGCTGTTAGCATTTATGATGCTTCACTGGGGTTTGATTGTTTGGAATCAGCTCTTTCTCAAATACAATCACCACTACATTTAATAGGCTTTAGCGGGGATAATATGTTCCCAATCGATGAGATGCGTTATATAAAAGAGTGCATGGATAAATTAGGAAAAGATTCTACGCTAGATATTATTGATAGTAATTATGGGCATGATGGTTTTTTGGTGGAGATTGAAAAATATGGGCATATTATAAAGGGATTGTTAGATTAATCTTTCAAAAAATCACTTTCATTTTTATTTTTTCACTATAATTCCAAACCTAAAGGTTACACACATCGGAGAGCAAATAGATGATTTATCATATACTTATTAGTTTTGCCATATCACTTTTACTAATATCTTGTGCTAAAAAGCCTACAAAAGAAAAGATTCCAACAAGCAAGGTTAATCTTGGCATAGGCAGCTCTCCAAAGCTACCCTCAAGTGTGCCAAATGGGAATGTTAGCCTCATTGCAGGGATAGATGTAAAACAGAATCTAGTCGATAAACTGCTTAGTGAAACCACCATGCAGCCACAAAATACTCCAAATAGTAAACCTCTCTTAGGTAGCAGTGCAGAGAGACGAAATATGGAAGTCTCAGACCCCATCACGCTCATGAGTGGGGGGCATATTGTCTTAACCGTGTGGGCTACAAAGGTTGGGAATTGGCTATGGGGATACCCGCCATTTAATAGTATAGACTTAGGATTTGCAAGGCAGTGGAGAATCATCACTCATCAAGATGGCAAGGTTAGCTTTCAAAATTTCTTGACTGGCACATGCATGAGTGCATATAAAAATGGCGTGATTCACATGCCATGCTCTAGCGATAATCCATACCAGCTTTGGAATCTAAATCCATTTTCTAATCGCACAGTGAGGATTCAAAATGAAGCCACTAAAACCTGTCTGCAAACGCCTGTGATAAGGAAAAAGAATTTTGGTTCTATATTCCTAGCTAAGTGTGTTACCAAAGCTAGTCCATCAAGTGGAAATAACAATATTTCTCAGCAATGGATTATTACCGCGCCACTGCAGAGTACCCCGCCACTTTTTGTAATCAACTAAGAGGTAATTCATGAAAAGGTTTTTTCAAGGTTTTTTTATAAAAAAGATTCTATTTCTCATGTCTTTATGCGTAACGTTAAGCCATGCAAATGTCGAGGATTTTAGGATTGGGACATGGAATCTACAAGGCTCATCATCTAGTACAGAGAATAAATGGCAGGTAAGCGTTAGACAACTTATAACAGGTGATAACCCCCTAAACATTCTAGCCCTCCAAGAGACAGGTGCGGTGCCAAATACTGCTAGACGAACGCAAAGAATGGTGCAACCCGGTGGCACTCCTGTGGCAGAGTATATTTGGGATCTAGGTACTTCATCGCGACCTCGCGCTGTGTTTATATATCATGCCGACATTGACGTGGGTGCTAGAAGAGTGAATCTAGCAATAGTCTCAGATAGAATGGCAGATGAGGTTATAGTCGTGCGTCAAGATAGCATAGCCCCGCAAGCCTCACGACCCGCACTTGGCATTCGCATAGGCAATGATGTCTTTTTCTCTATCCATGCTCTAGCAGGCGGGGGTGGGGACGCGGCTGCACTTGTTACTGCCATACATGACCATTTTAGGAATATGCCACATATCACGTGGTTTATTGCCGGGGATTTTAATAGAGAGCCAGCTAGTCTTTTAAGCGGACTTGATTCTAGAGTAACGAGTAATATTAGAATCATATCGCCTAATACCGCAACGCACTTTAGCACTAGGGGGACAAATAGGGTGCTAGATTATGCGATAGTTGGCAATACGCAGACAATGGGCGGGGCTAGGGGACCTCTACCTGCACTTGTGGCTATATTGGCGGCTGCTAGTGTGCGTTCATATCTTAGCTCTGACCACTTCCCTGTGCGATTTGGAAAATTTTAATTAGGATTAGTTATGAGAAAGATATTCCAAACTTTAGGATTAATGTGTATGGGACTTTCTTTTGGAATCTCTGCTATTTTTGCAGCAGAGCCACTGCCAGAGGAGCTACCAGATTTTACGCCATCTTTTAGCATTGTGAGTGCATACTCGGGCGATTTGCTTGTCATTGATGAGAGAATGCTAAATTGGAATCTTAGAGATATAGTAAATGATTCGTTTATTAGGAATAGAGACCCGTGGCGGTTTTTAAAGCTAAGTTATGTGCAGTTTGTGCGACCAGATTCCCCTGATACCTGCCTTGCCATAAGTCAATCAGGCAGATTTGTTGGCAAGTCTTGCAGACAGGATTTAATGAGTGGGAATCTTGAAACCGTGTTTTCTATCATTCCTACCACGACTTCGGCTGTGCAGATACGTTCCATGGTGCTTAATGCTAATGAATGCATTACATATTTTACAAACCCTAGAGAGAGTGGCTTTTCTATCACGACCTGCGATGTGGATGAATTATTCGATATTGGCTTAAGGAATCTTATGTTAATAGTCCCTCCTTTCCAAGCCGCAAGTCCTATTAATCCTGATTAGATAGCTGTGTGAGATGTAAGATTCTAAACACGCATAGCATTGTTATTATTTATAACAATAGAATTAATGTGATTTTCTATATTCCTCTAGCACCGCTAAAACCTCATCTGGAATCTTGCAGGGTTTTTTACTTTTTAAATCCACAAATGCCATTTTTATTGTCATGCTAAAGCATAGCTCCTCTTGTGGGGCGGGATTTTCTATCTGTGCGACTTTGTAGATGTCTTGTTTTATTATCATAAAAGTATGCTTTATCTCTAAAAGTATGCTTCTTACTTCATAAGTATCACCTAGCATTAGCGGGGATATAAATGTAGATTCCAATGTCTTTACCACAAAGCCAGAGTAGCCGATGTTTGGAAACATGCCTTTATCAAAAAAAATGCGACTCCTAGCCCTCTCGCAAAATACAATGTAATTTGTATGATACACGATGCCACCGCAGTCGGTATTATCATAATACACATAATCTCTCATGCCCTAATCCTTTAGATGAAAAATATTTGATTTCTCTAGCATTAATCGCACACTAGCATGCCTTGCAGGGAGTGATACAGAAATATTAGAATCTGCTACGCTAATGGCATTTTTAGCGCCCCCGATAATGCTAACGATATTTGAAATATCGCTTAAGATTCTATTTTCTATATAGATATTCTCCCAGATTCCAAGCTCCTTTGGTCTCTCTTTAATACTAAAGCGACAGACGCAATCAAGCGTTATGAGGACTTTTAGCGGTAAGTCTTGATTAAATAGAAATCTAAGCGAGTTTTTAGCCCCCCAGCTATGAGAGATAATGGAGACTTCATAGCCATCATTTAGAAGTGTAGGAATTAACTCATTTAAAAACTCATAGCAATAAAAGCTAAGATAGCCCACATTAAACCCGCTTTCATCATTGAGAGTAAAATCCCTCTTTGTAGCGGTAACAAAGAAATTAAACATAACCCTACTAAATGTATCACAGAATCCACCGATGAAAAATACCACCTTTTTACTATCGTAATCTAACTTTAGCTCTAGCAATTCTGCCCTTTTAATATTATTAGAATGTGTTAGATAGGGTAGTTTGACATAATGCTTTAATCTATTTGGCAGTATGGCAGTATTTGGTCGTAATGCTAACATTTTCTCCCCCTTTTTGTAATTAATCCTTGCGTTGCAACTCTTGTTTTATTTCCTCTTGTATTTCATCTTTTCTGTTTTCCTCATCTTTAATGACTTTAGATTCTGGATTGACAAAGACTAAAATAAGATATGCTACCCCATATAGCACGACCATAGGCAGGGCTAATAATAGCTGTGATAATACATCAGGCGGTGTAACGATAGCAGCGATGATAAAGATAAGCACCACGGCATAGCGAAAATACTTCTTTAATGTGGCGTCTGTAATAAGACCTATCTTCCCTAAGAAAAATGCCATTACAGGCATCTCAAAGATAAATCCAAAGGCAAGCATGATTCTCATAAAAAATGAGAGATACTCATTACTAGAAATATTTGCCTCTATGACTTCATTACCAAAGGCTAGGACATATTTTATGATAATGGGAAATACCACGAAATAGCAGAAGCTAAGTCCTAGTGCAAACATTATGCTACCAAAGAAAACAAATGGCAAAACAAGCTTTTTCTCATGCTTGTAAAGACCTGGCGCTACAAAGAGCCACATCTGCCAGAATACAATCGGCACTGATATAATAAATGCGGTAAAGAAGCTAACCTTTATAGCGACAAAGAGATATTCCGCAGGTGCTACTTGTATTAATTTGCCATTTACGCCGCTTTCAAATGCTTTCTGTATAGGTAATTTTATAAATTCAAATATGTCATTATGAAAGGAAAAGCACCCAGCAAAGCAAATAACTATCGCACACACAGAGATGATTAATCGCTTTCGTAAATCCTGTAGATGAGGACGTAGTTCATCAAACATATATATCCTTAAGAGACTTTACTTCCTAGCATTTTAATATATGTATATCGCTTGTCTTTAACAATCATCTAATTTTTGACTAATTGCACTAAAAATATTAATATTACGTATTAAATAGCCTTGTGGAATGTAGTGATGAGAATCTTTTTTGTATTATGTTTATGTATGTTTCTTTATGCCGATTCGCCTAGTGCGCCAGATTTTTCTCTATCAAATAAGCAGGTAAGCACACCGCCACCATTGCCAGAGCAGTATGGTGTGCAAATGCCATTTGAAAATTATGGACAGATTCCAAATGTCAATGCGCAAATACTGCCAGATGAGCCTATGGTGTTGGAACTTTGTGTTATAACAGATAGGACAAATAGGGTATATGAGAATGGTTATGAGCTTATGCGTGGATGCAAACTAGGGGACAGAGGTCTTAGCTATTTTCTCTTGCAACCTTACGAATATTGGGAGTCTTTAGCACTGCCCATTGCTTCCCTTGTGCCAAAAGATGGCGATGCTATATATCCTAGCATTGTTATGAATTATTTGGATTCTATGGGAAATATTGCCGGGAATATAGAAGTAGGCATATCTTTCAATGCTAATTATATATCTATTAATGGCAATATGTTTGAGCAAGATACCACACTTATCAATGGTATCTATAGATTGATAGATGAGGTATATAGTAATAGCTATATGAGATAGCTATTGTGCTAGTAGTTCCTCTACTGTGTCTGATAATTTCTTAGCTTTAGAGGAATCTATGTCTAAAGATTCTGTTCCTGCTCTAAGCGCTCTGTCGTATGCATCTTTATCCATTGTTACCAGCACATAAAGCATCTGTGGATTTGATTTTTTATCTACCCACTTCTTAGCTATTTCTGTTTGCTGTAGATTAGCTGATACTTTTTGTTTTGTCGCCTGCAATGATGCTTCTGAGATTTTTAGCCCATCGCTTTGATTTAACTCTTTTATGACTTGCTCTACTTTTGCACTAACAGTTTGTGCTATTTGCGCTCTCGCCTGAAGTGCTGCTTGATTTGTCGCAAAATTAATATTACCATCTAAAATCTTTGCAGACCCGACTGCTACTACTAATGAATTAGTTTCTTTCTTTGCCTCACCTATATCATTTACCCATGCAGGTTCTCCACCGCTGCTTACATTATCTGCATTTTTTTGCGTTTTGCTACCACATGATACTAAAAGTGCAGATATGGTAACGATACCAGCGACCTTACAAACAGAAGACAAAAATCTAGTTAAACTCATTTATAACTCCAAAAAAATAATGGAAAATTATACAACAAAAACTTTTTATTTAAAATCCACCTGCTTTGATAACGATAATATTAGTCCTATACATATACATGATGCCAACATGCTGCTTCCTCCGTAGCTTAGAAACGGCACTGCCATACCCTTTATTGGAATAAGTCCCACTTCGCCAAAAGAATTTATAATAAAACTAAAGCTAAGAAGGCTTACAACACCAACACAAAAAAGATGATAAAAATTTGTTTTTAATCTAAAAGCTATTTTAAAGATTCTAAAAACTATGAGGAAAAATATTGCAACGATAACAAATAATCCAAAGAATCCTAACTCCTCTGTAATCCCTGCTAAAACCATATCTGTGTGTATTTCGCCCAAATATCCCAGCTTTACAAGGCTATTCCCCACGCCCATACCAAAATGTCCGCCATGATATATAGCGTATGAAGCACCCTGCACCTGTCCGCCAATATCTACACTATCCCCTAGTATTGAGAAATTAGGAAGATATGAGCCTATGATGTTTTCTACATTTACCCACCACTCTCTTACGCGTTTAATCCTATGAGGGCTTATGATGATGAGTATGGTCCCCATCACAGAGATGATTCCAAGTGCCATTGTAAAAAGAGAGAAACGTCCCCCCGCACACACAAGCATGGTAATAAATACTAATGCTAGTAAAATAAGCTGTCCTAAGTCATTTTGCAGCGCAGAAATAATAATGGATATAACCAAAAATACAAATAAATGTGGGATTACAATGTATAACTGCTGTGCGCTTGAGAGTGTATTTGCCCCGCTAAATTTACGACTAAAGCTCCATGCCACAAAGATAATATAACCGATTTTAAAAAACTCTAGCGGCGCTAACGAAATATTAGGAAGTCTTAGCCAACGTTTAGCTCCCCCTGCACTCGTAGCATAGCTATCTGGCAAAAATGGCAATAAGATGATAATAAGAAACGATATAAAACATATCGCTATGCCAAATGCAAATAAATATTTATCTACATTAAAATGTGATAGCGACCACATGATGATGATTCCAATAACAACGGCAAAAAGCTCTCTGTAAGCAAAGTGGAATTGACCATAGTTATAATATATCACCGCATAAGATGATAAAGAATAACTCATGCAAACAGAGATTCCAAGCAATATAGTAACTAAAATAAATAATTTAGAATCAGGCAATGTAAAAAACCTCGCAGGATATATTTTCGTATTGTATCAATTTTTGATAAAAGTATAATTGTGTTATATAATCTAGTATTTAAGAGTTTTCTATAAGGTTTGCTAATGGATACTGCAAAAATAGAGAGTATATTGCAGGGTGCTACTCTATTATTAAAACAATATAAGCGACATATTAGGAGCAGAGACATTAATACATATAGTCGCTGCAAGGCTATGAATAAAAGCGATATAGAGTTTATAGAGCAGTTTTCTCTAATACATTTAAAAAATATAGAGCTGCAATCTAAGATTCCACAGGGCATGAAAGAAGCGATGGATAATTATGTGTTTAATAATCTTTTTAAACACAATGTCTTTAGCAGTAGAGATATGCTAAGAGTAATACTGCATAGATATGGAATCCTGCCTGAGAAAATGCTATTAGATTATGTGAGGGCTAAACTAAGATTCTTGTTAAATGATGATTTATCAAAAGTTAAATTTATCAAAAATATGCCAAATGCACTTTCAATTTTATCGCCACTGCCAAATACGCAAAAAGATATAGAATCTTTTCTTGATATATGTAAAGAGATTCTATCCATGGAGCTTTTAGATTATATTGTGATGAATCCTTTGAATCTAGTCTTTGATACAAGTGTTAATAAAGATGAATTTATAGAATCCATGAGTGATAATCTAAAAGATATATGTGTGCTATGTGGCAGCACGGAGTTATTATTAGATAACACAGGTGAGTTTTTCTATGAGATATTAGAATCTATTTGCAATATTGAGAGCAGTGTTTCTAATAGAATCATAGCCGTATCTATATGTAGCTATGAGTTAGATTCTATACAAAAGTTAGAGAAATTAGCCTCTTTGAGTGCAAGATTTAAAGAAAAGCGACAAATTAAGCTTGTAGCTAGAATCAAGGATTTAGATGTCAATTATGAGATTGAGAAATTTAATAATTCATTTAATCATAGAGTAAATTCAGTTTTTACCAATGAGCAAAGCGTTAAGACAAATCTGCTTAGATTGCTTGATAAATGCAAGGAGTATGAGGATATTATGGATTGTATCCTTGTAACGCAGGATTTATTTATTATAAAAAGCCTAGAGCAGATAGGGCTAAATGCTAGGGTAGAGATTGATGTTAAGCTAAATTATCCATTATTTAAGATTCTAAAAGATAACATTACTCTTATTCCAACGCAGTGCTATACGAGGGATTTTACACACACACTTGCCTTTAGACTAAAATATGCGTTTGTGTCTCTAAATCACGGCTTAATATCTATGATAAATTGTCTTAATACAAAAGGAGAGTGGGATAAACTTTGCAGTAGTTTTTCTAAAAGCTATAACAAAACTAGCAAACAAACAAGCGAGGGCATACAATGGGATACTCAAGGTACATTTAATACCAAAAGCTTTAGCTATGAGATAAGGAGAACTCTTACAGGTATTGATAATAAAGATGAGATTTTGGCTAATTTTTCTAATATGACTTTTGAGAATCTAAGTGATATGGGTATATATGATTTAGATTCTGCGCTTAATATTATTTCATCAATCGTTACGAGTTTAAGGGATAGGGCAAATGAGGCATTTTTCTTACTAAAGCACACTAGGGAATATATGCCAGATAGCATTATAGAGGAGCAAGTCTATATGCTAATTGATGTCTTTAAATATTATGCCTATGAGTATAAACGTCTTTTGGAGGATTCTAGCTCTGTCTCCATTGTACCACTTGGAAGCATCTTTATCCATACAGAGAATCTAGCAATTCATGAGATAGGCAGTATCCTTGCTAGTAATATCATGATAGGAAATGTTAGCTATATGGATTCTAGCCTCAATGCTAGGATTTTATATTATCTCTTAGAATCTGTGCAGAAAGAACACAGATTTTTCACAATACAATCTAGGGAGAATGTGTATCCTAACTACGAGATAATAGGGCAGAATGATACAGGACTATATAATACATTGATGTGGCGTGGCGGTGTGCATGTCGTATTTATTAGTTCTTTTTATGATTTTCATAATGCCTTTTTGCAAATCCGAAACGCTAGATATATTCACAAAGAGATTCTTATTTTTACAGATTCTTATATCTACGAGAGAGCAAGGGAGGCATTTGTGCCGCTTAGTGTAAATAATAGCACTCTTTTTAATCTCATACAAAATATGCCAAACAATGCCTCTAGTTTTAGCCTCTTTACCTTTAATAAAACAGAGATAAACTATGCTATTAATCATATAAATATCTCTATTTGCATAAATGGATTCTATAAATCAAAGCTAATATCAGGAAGTGCGCGTATATTTATGCCAGGCTTACTGCAACCCTTTGGCTCAAGGCTTCTTATGCTAAATCTATTAGGTGCAAAGCCAAATAATGTATTAAGAAAAAATAGTCTTTACTCAGATATTATAGGCTGCTTTAATGAGATTTTAAGCATCGATGAATTAGAGTTTTTATATAACTTAAACCATAATTACAACACATTTCTAAAAAATATGAAACGAGTGGCTAATTATGATAATATCTATGAGACAAAAAAGCCATATACCCTAATGTTACGCGTATATGAGGGTGATGATTTTTTCTATGTGTGCGTTGTTATGCTTATTGCTTTTTTATTTCAGCTTGATAGCACGATTAGCTTTAATGTGGGATATTTTCAAGATAAAGAAGATATGCTAGAGAAATTGCAGGGCAATTTAAAAGAGAAGTACATCAATAATTTTACACTTGTGGTGCACTCAGATAGCGAATTTGCACAAAAAGCAGATTCAAATATGTTGGTTAGAATCTTGCAGGAGCAATCAATCTTTGCAAAAAGAGAAATACACCAAGAGATTCTAAAAAAAGGCATAGTTGCACAATATTCCCTGCCAACGTTAAGTAGGAGCATAGAGCTAGATAAATATCTTTTTACCCAATACATACAAATAGAGCCTAATTTCCTATCGCAGGCAAATTTAGCACAAAGCTATGCAAATTAGTGTTATTTATGTAACTTATGATAGAATGTAACTTTTAATGGAGATTTGCAATGAATAAAATATCTTTGATTCTATCTGCTATCATTTTCTCATGTTTTTGCCATGCAGCTGATAAGAAAGCACATGAGGAGGAGCAGAAAGTAACAGTTAAGGGCAATTCAATAGTGATAGAGAATGCCTCATGTGGTTCTAGTGGTAGTGCATTATCTAATGCGCTAAAACAAGGAGATGGCAAAGTGTCTATGATACAGGATAATCAAGAATGCGACACTACACAATCACACTAATTTATGAAAATCTTTAAATGCTATTATCAAGGCTTTAATGGAAAAAAGACAAAATACATTATCGCAGATAATCTTTCTGAGGCATTTGCTAAGGCAAAAAGAGATTCTATCCTGCCGATTAATATTAGCCCTGTAAAGATTCTCTCTTTTGGCGGGGGTGGCGTAGAGTTAGAGAATGTATTTTGGCAGCTAGGTTTTAATTATGGCAATGGCTTTGATTTAATAGCCACTTTTAAGGCAATAAGAGAGGGGTTATCGCACAAGGAAAATATAGAACTCATAGATACTATTTTAGAGACATTAAATGGTGGCGAAAATATTTCTGTGGCACTAAAAAAGCACAGAGAGGTCTGTGGGAATCTAGTCATAGCATTATTTGAGATTGGCGAGAAATCAGGGAATGTCAAAGAGATTTGTGGCATTTGTGCAAAGGAGATTGGAAGTAAGAATAAATTTTACTCCTCTATTAGACGGGCTTTTATATATCCCATTATTCTTTTATTAGCATTTTTAGTTGTTTTTGCGATTATATCTATTTTTGTGATTCCAGAGTTTATACAAATATATGATTCACTAGGAGAGAAATTACCGCTTAGTACGCAATATGTCTTGTTTATTAGCAATGCGTTGAATAATCATTTATTAGAATTATTATCCGCACTGCTTTTTGTATTTGCTGGGCTTGGATATTTATTTAAAATTAAATCTTTTAGGGATATGGTTTTATTAAAAACTCCTGTTATTGGGAATCTTATAGCAGATTATGAGTTGTATCGATATTTTTTGGGATTATATTATCTGCTAAAAAGCGGAACACCATTTGATAAAAGCGTCCAAACATGCCATGAATTAATCGGGAATCTACATATTAAAAATGAGTTTTCCCCAGTGAATGATTTTTTGCATAAGGGCAAACCACTAAGCGAAGCGTTTGAGAGCATTACAAAACATGTTAGCATAGATAATTTATCTTTGATAAAAAGCGGGGAATCTGGAGGCAAATTAGATTCTGCACTAATCCTAAATGCCAAGTTTTATAAGAAAAAATATAAGCAATCCCTAAAGGCTATCAAAACCCTAGTAGAACCTGTGGCTACCATTATTATGGGAATCTTTATAACATGGCTAACATTTAGCGTTGTAAGTCCTATGTGGCAGTTGCTAGAGGTCTCTTTATAATAAATGCCCTAGCTTTTCTTTTTTTACATTAAGATAGTTTTTATTGTATTCATTTGGCTCTATAATAATACTATCTCTAACGCATTCTGCATATCTCTGCATTTCATCTATTTTTCGTGGATTATTTGTTAAAAGCTTGATTTTCTTGATATTAAAATGCTTGAAAATCTCTCCCACTATGCCATACTCCCTAGCATCTTTTGCAAATCCTAGTGCTTCATTTGCCTCCACGGTATCCATTCCCTCATCTTGAAGTTTATAGGCATTAATCTTATTAAAAAGTCCAATGCCCCTTCCCTCCTGCCTAAGATATATTAGCATACCCCCATGCTCATTTATTTTTTCCATGGCAAAGGCTAATTCAGGACCGCAATCACATTTCCTAGAGCCAAAAACATCGCCGGTTAAACATTCCGAATGCACACGCACAAGCGGTACTTCTGGAAGCACTTCGCTAAATACAACCAAATGCTCCAATATTACGCCATCATGTTGATACTCTCTAAAGGATTTTGCATGAAAGATTCCAAAACGGGTAGGAATCTTTGCTTGATTTGATATTTCTACTTTCATTCACAAAACTCCAAAAATAAAGATTGTATTGTATAAGCCAAAACAAAATTATTGGTTAATTGAAAATTTTTTGTATTTTGTAATTTTTATGAAATTTATGATAATTTATTGACTTTTTTAGAAAAAGGGTGTAGAATGTCAATTTTTATTCCGGATTAGCTCAGCGGTAGAGTAGGTGGCTGTTAACCACTTGGTCGTAGGTTCGAATCCTACATCCGGAGCCAAATCACATGGTTTCTCCTTTTGTTTATGTTTTTTGGTTGAAACTCGAGCCAAACAAACTTACCTATCATGTAATCCAATTGTCCGCACAATGCGGACTTTATTCTTCCTCAAAATGTTTATTAATAATTTCTATTCTTGCATCGATTAATGCTAGTTGAAATTGTAAAAATCCAAGCATTAAATCAAACTTTTTTTGCAAACTATCGCTACCTTCATTATCTTCCCACAATTCATCTTGCTTTAATCCCTCAAAAAGAACATAGATTCTCTCTTTAAAGCTGTGTAGAAACTCTATTTCCCCCGTATTTATCCCTCCAAGCTCTCTATATCCTCTCTCATCTACGCTATTTTCTAATTCATTTAAGGTCTGTATGACCATATCTTTTAATTCCATTGACTAAACCACCCTGTTAGATTCTGTGGATTTTTCCTAAACTCCGCTATTCTGTGTTCCATTAGGCTCATATTCATGCCATTTGTTATAAGCTCTTTATTATCACGTATTTTTAATGCCATCTGATTTGCCCTCTTTCCTAGACGTGCTTCGTTAATGATAGTCGCATCTAGCTTTTTACTATCGCTCTCTAGCACACGTTCAAAACATGCGATAGCTTCTGTATGTTTGCCCTGTATCTCATAGATATATCCTAGGCTAAGAAGTTTTCTGCTCATAGTATCCCTTAGAGGCAAAATGTATTTGATATTATAGAATCTAAAATACGTAAAATTGAAAGGTTTGTATGCAAAAGCAAAGAGATGATATTTTTACGCATGATATTAATGCAAAGTTTGAGTTTAACGACACGGTAGCAAGTGTCTTTGATGATATGATTGAACGTTCCATTCCTTTTTATAATGAGATTATGAATCTTGCGATTTATTTTATTCTAAAGCATATAGAATCTTTATCCGATGAGATTGTGATATATGACATTGGTAGCTCCACGGGCAATGTTTTAATCAATCTTAGCGATAATCTATCTTTTCGCAATCTTAATGCAAAGCTAATAGGCATTGATAATTCTAGCTCTATGATAAAACTAGCAGAAAAGAAGGCTATTGCGATGGGATATGACATTAGCTTTTTATGTGAGGATATATTGCAAAGCACTCTTCTACCATCTCATGTAATTAGTGCTTTTTATACCATGCAGTTTATAAGACCTCTACAAAGACAGAATCTAGTCAATAAAATCTATCAATCATTACATAGACATGGAATCTTTTTGTTTGCAGAGAAAATTATTAGTCAAGATTCTAAATTAGAATCGCAGATGATTGAGTGTTACTATGAGTATAAAGGCAGACAGGGATATAGTCAGAGTGAGATATACAAAAAACGTGAGGCATTAGAAAATGTGCTAGTGCCTTATAGCGTTGATGAAAATATAGAGATGATGAAAAAGGCGGGATTTTGCCATATTGAGATTCTGTTTAAGTGGGTTAATTTTGCCCTTTTCTTCGCAAGAAAATAAATCTGTGCTAATATACCCTTTTTCTAAAGGATATAACATGCAGTTTTTGAAAGCTTTATTGGCAATTATTGTATTAATAGCACTTCTCTACATTGGTATTAGAATCTTAATTGTTTTATTACCGATTATTTTGTGGATTCTTGGGTTTGTTATTGTCGTAGGTTTGATTATTTATGTTGCAAAGATGATTTATGATGCATTGACATCATGATATAAGACATAGATTTTAGATTCTATTAGTATTTGTCATCTTGCGGATTGCTGGGCTTTTGCCATAGCACAAAGCATTTACGTCATAAAGACGTTCCCCCCCCTTTTTTTTCAAGAATCTACATTTTACGTTCAGGCAATGGCAGTTTTAGCCAATCCTCATAAAATGCTCTAATATCTGGCTCAAAGTCATGTATCACAGGATACCATGGCGTTGGTGCCTCTACATCATGCAGAGTGCCACATTTAGGACAAATATACTCACGATATACCTGCCACTGCGTATCACTAGCGAGTAATCTAGGATAGATTTCCTCCATCTTCTCTGCTGTGTCTCTCACATAGATATGTGCGTAAAGTTTCCAATTCTCCTCAGGCGCACAGAACTCAAATCCACAGCTGCACTGCGTAACCCACTTTTTATCGGGCTTCTGCACTATGTAGAGATGAGGTCCTAGCGGTAGGACAATCTTATCTTTGAAGCTTACTTTTTCTTGCAATACTTCTAAATAAAGCTTAAACCTCTCAGAATCCTTTGGCATACTAAGCATACGAAAGGTTGTATCCCAATCAAGAGTGCCTTCAACCAAATATTTAATCTCTTCTTTTGTATATTTTGACATGACTTTCTCCTTATTCTTCTGTTAGTTGCACGGTTTTTACATCTGGTAGTTTTGATAAATCCATGCGATACTTAGAGCCATAAGTAAATACATCTAGCTCTTCCTCTTTTAGCGCCCAATCACTTGGAAGTCTCCAAAAGCTTTTAAAGTTATTCAAGAATTTAGATGACAGACCAAAGCTAGTAGCATACATGTGTTGCACTTGCTTACTTGCATCTTTAGCCAAAATCCTCTCTCGCTCCTCCTCTAGCCATTCTTTGGTAGGTTTAGAGCGTTTGATTCTCTCCTTTTCTTTGTAGCAGCCTCATCGCAGGACCACACGCCTTTAGAATCTTGCTTCACCACAGCACCATACACTTTTAGTGCATACTCAGGTAGGAGTAGCTGCAGATTCAAGTCTTTTACAATGGCACCAGTCTCTCTCTCGATAGGGTCGCCAAAGCCAGGACCGCCACGCATATAGTTTAGATATAAGTCATAGTTTTCATAACAAGCCTCTGTTGTCATACATTGCTTATCACGTTTTACTAGGGCATTTTTAGAGATATGTTTCTCATACTCTCCTGCTCTGGGGTCAAAGTCGCCGCCTACAGGCAGACTTTCCTCGTTTTTGATTCTCTTCTCAAGGTCGGTTTTATGTGCCTCAAAGCGATAGCCACTAGCCGATGGATAGCCACCCATTAATCCCCAGTCGCTATTCATATAGCCATTACCCATGAAGAACATTGTCCAATCATGTGCATTCCATACCATTCGCAGAGATTCAAATCCGCAGCCGCCACGATAGCGTCCATAGCCACCTGTGTTAGCCTTTGGTGTGCGTCCTAGGAATAGTAGAGGCTCTGCCATCTCCCATATCTCGACATCACCCATATCACCCTCTGGATTCCAGATAGCCGCGGCATGATTGATTCCATCTTTGATAGCAGAGGCACCAGTGCCACATGCGGAAGTCTCAAAGCTATTTACCGCATGGATTTCACCCTCTTGATTAATACCGCCGCCTTGTAGCCAGTTAGAGGTATTTGCATTTCCTGCATTGACTTCCTCAAGGTAGCCTCGTGAGTAGTATGCCTGAGATAATCCACGCCATAACGCACTCCAGCCAGAGACTAGGAAGTGCCACGCATACGCATGTCCTGTTCTTCTGTCATCGGGATTCATCCATGTGCCTTTTGGCAGGTGGAATGTCGTGCCAAAGTATGCGCCATCATTAATCCTAGAGGTAGGAATCAATGTCTGTGTCATCATAACCCAGATTCCACTTGTAAAGCTACATGTGTTTGCATTAAAGCTATGCCAACCCCATCTGCTAGAACCCTCAAAGTCAAGCTTCCAATTCGCATCTTTAGTGATAGTAATCTCCACAGGTGAGTGCATGATGGTATCTAGCTTTGCAAACTCAGAGCAGACGCCGATGTCATCATGCTTATAAGGCACATCTACGAATGCGACCTTGCGATACACGCCGGGGATTGTAGTGTATTTAATGCGAGAGACTAGACCTCTGCGTCCCTCCTCTATGACTTCATTGATGAATTTCATATAATTATCAATGCCCTCTTGCTGTATGACTTCCTCTACTAATGTGCGTATCATGTGGCAGCCTGCAATTCTTGTCCTCTCATCGAGAATCCAATATTTAGGCGTTCGCACACTTCGCTGAGATTCATGTAGCCAGTCTTTGAAGCTTTCATCATTTGCTCCAGTCTTTCTACATGTAATCATATATCCATCACCAAATCTTTGCACCTGCCCAGTACTCATAGAGCCCGGCGTTACAGAGCCAGTGTCGATAACATGCGTTACGCCGCCAACCCAGCCTATGAGTTTCTCGTCCCAAAAGATTGGCACAAGAGTCATAATGTCGCATGGATGCACATTCCCGATAGCGCAGTCATTGTTGGTAAAAATATCTTTTGGATAAATGCCAGGGTTATCCTCCCAGCCATTTTCTACCATGTATTTGATAGCCGCACCCATAGTTCCCACATGGATAATAATACCCGTAGATGTTAGGACGCTATCTCCGACTGCGTTATAAAGGGTAAAGCAGAGTTCGCCTTCCTGCTCTACGATAGGCGATGCGGCAATCTTTTTTGCAGTCTCTCTAGCATGCACGATGCCACCTCTTAGCTTTGAGAAAATCTTTTCATAGCCGATAGGATTACTCTCTTTGAACTCAAGCTTTGTAAGACCATTATAGCAGCCTGTAGCCTTTGTCCTATCTAGTATTTCTTGTCTCTCTTGTGATAGAGTTTTGCCATTTTTTAATAAATTTGCCATTACATTCTCCTTATTTAGTTTCTCTTAGGTGAAATAATCTATGTTTGTCAAGCGTTGTTGCAAAGCCATCTGGCACGACTAGAGTAGTCGCATCAGATTCCACCACCGCAGGACCGAATATTTCATTGCCCGGTTGTAGTTTCTCCATGCTCCATATATCTGCATCGACCCATTTTTTATGTCGATAGAATTTACGTGTGCCTAGCTTCGCACTTGGGTCTGGTGTTTTGCCCACTTCTTTTTCCTCTGGAATCACAGGCTTTTGAGTTAGCACATATCCACGCATGATAACGCCAGTGATAGAGAATCCTAGCTCAGGAGAGCAGGCAGATTCACTATACACTCTTGCGTAATATCTCTCATATTCCTCTACGATTTTATCCCAGTCTTTTGCACTTGTAGCCTTCATGACAGGAGAGGTAATCTCTAAGTCGTTTAGCTGCCCCATGTATTGCATACGATAGCCCGGCTTTAGCATTACATCTTCGGGTTTAAAGCCATTTAGGACAAATTCCTCTATGACTTTCTGAGTTAGCTCTTCCCATGCTTCTTGCACTGTCTTACAGGCTTGCACTTTTTCACTATCACTTGCAAATTGTGGCAGGGCAATATCCACACTCTTATCATAGCGATATTCAAAATCCGCACACGCACAGCCAAATGCCGAGAATCCAGCCGCCCACGCAGGGACAATGACATCTTTGAATCCTAGCCCTTCTGTATAGCCATAAGTATGCACAGGACCCGCACCGCCATAGGAGAAGCATACGAAATCCGATGGACTATATCCCTTAGCACTTACATTAGAGCGTAAATATTCGTGTAATTCCAAATCAAGTAATTCTATAACACCAGCGGCAGCATCTTCTACGCTAAGACCTAGTGGGTCTGCTATCTGCTCTTTTATATGTTGTCTTGCCCTTTCTACATCTAGCTTTATCATACCGCCTAGGAAATTGTCTGGATTTAGATAGCCTAGCACGACATGGCAGTCGCTAACAGATACGGTATCAAGACCACTATCTTTCCAGCAAGTGCCAACGCGATAATCCGCACTATCTGGTCCTAGCTTGATAGCCTTGCTATGAGGGTCAAGTCGCACAAAGCTACCTGCACCCGCACCCACAGAATCCATAGCCACCAAAGGCAGAGATAAAACTAGCCGTGCCATGTCTGGGTCTTGTGCGATAGAGAAATTCCCTTTTACGATGAGTGCCATATCAAAGCTTGTGCCACCGATGTCGCTACAAGCGATGTTGTCATAGCCTAGCACTTCGCCTAGAAGTTTAGAGCCAATCACGCCGCCAACAGGTCCTGAGACGATAGTCCTAGCCAACTCTTTTGCTTTCCAGCTAATTGTGCCACCATGAGTTGCCATAACCCTCAAGTCAAATTTAGCACCATGTTTTTTGAATCTATCGCTAACTTTTTGCAATGTCTGCCTTGATGGCTCTGCGGCATAAGCCTCTAAAATCGTGGTATTCATACGATGAGATTCTTTCCTTGATGGATAGTAATCCACGCTTGCAAAGACAGGTAAATCCACTTTTAGCTTCTTTAACTCATCTTTTACATGGTCTCTCACGAGTCTTTCACTTATCGGATTCTTATGAGACTGCAGGAGGCATATTACGATAGCCTTTGCCCCAGTATCTACTAGCTCCCTTGTAGCTGAGCGGACTTCATTTTCCCTTATTGGAATCACGATTTTCCCTTGCACATCGGTGCGTTCTGTAACGCCTCTTACACGCTCTAGTGGCACCAAAGGCTCATCATAGCGATGCGTATTAAGATGCAATCTCTCCTCTAGCGCATATCCCAGATATCATTGCAGTGCTCTACCCATAGAGTGCAGCTGTTCAAAGCCTTTATTACAAATAAGACCTACCTCTAGCCCCTTGCGTTGCACAACACGATTTAGCATTGCAGTTCCAGAATATACGCATGTAACCAACTCAGGATAGACATCATCTACGGTTTTTCCCCAATGTGCTAGTGCATCTTGAGAGCTATTGAAAATCGCTAAACTCTCATCTTGCGGATTGCTTTGGTCTTTGCCAACGACAAAGCGTCCATCTTCTTGCACGAAGAAGGTGTCTGTCATTGTGCCACCTGCATCTATACCCATTACCTTCACTTGATTTTTGCTCATTACAACTCCTTTAGAGAAGTGCTTAAAGCCCATTAGTCGCTATGAATAAAGCTACTAACTTGTCTGCATTAAAGCATATAAAGAATCATTTCATACCAAAAAAAAACGATTGCATTATTTTTCATTTAAATGAAAAAAGGTAACATTTTTATAAAAAATGATATAAAAGTAACTTTAAGTAACGAATTTTTGGGAATCTAAAAGAGAATCTTACAGAAAAAGCGATTTTATAAAAAATAATGAGTCATAAAGATACATAAAATATTTAATTTTGGTAGAAAAGTAAAGATAATGATGTCCTTAGAGGTAGTGATGTTTCTATATTGCAATGATGTATTTTTGTGATGATTCATATTTTAGTTGCATTTTTTATTATTTTTTAGCATTTACTTATATATTTTTTTAATATTTTTGATATGCTGTATTTGTGCTTGATTCAAAGATGTCGCTCCTCGCAGATGTTAAAAGAATTGATGATGTGTATGATTATTGTTTTATTTTTATGTGGATTGTCTGATTTTGTTGTTGTGATTCTATGTTTTAGTTTTATTCTCATTTTTGCATGTTTGTTGTTTGTGATGTCATGTAGATTCTATTTATTTTGAGTGATGATGTCATTCTGAGGCTTTAGCCGAAGAATCTTTATTTAATAAAGAATCTTTAAAAGACGTTTCGCCTACGGCTCAACATGACACAACACGTCATTCTGAGCGTAGCGAAGAATCTCTTTGTAAATAAAACCAAGAATCTAAAAACATGGAATCTAAAACATAAAAACCTTTAACCACCATTATTTAGATTCCAAACTCATATAATAAAAACCTGTTATAATACCTACTATCTTATTATATGAGGTTTTATATGATTCAAAAATTTGCTCTAACATTTAGACGAGATGGTCAAAATATTAATATTCGCAATATAGAAGCATTAAGAGAGAATTTCAACATACATGATGTCATGCGACATTTCAACTCGCAAAGTCTGCAAAGGTGGCTACAATCACGTGGCTATGAGAGTGAGCTAGAATCCATTCGTGTGCTAAAAGAGGATATAGATAATTTTTTGCAAAGTAATTCTAATGGCGATGATGTAGTAGCAAAGCTAGAGACACTAATACTTGAGCTACACAATATCTTTAATGTTACCCCCCCCCCCCCCCACAGATGTTAAAAGAATTGCAGTCAGCCTAGCACGCGATGCACTCTCTATCTCACTAAATAATAGGGAGATAAAAAATGATATGAGGGATATGGTAGAGGATACCTTTTTCTCACAGCTAGAGAGGGATTTGACCCTCATGCTAAAAGATTTAATTTTTAGCACAAATCAAAAAGTAGATGATAGGCAGGAGATTAGCCTACTTGAGAAAACGCTACTTTTCGATGAGAATGAAACGCAAGAAGAGCAAACAGATTTAAGAATCAATAAAAATATATTAGCAGAAAAGCTAAATAATGTAATAATCAATAGTGCTACAAAACTAAAAGCATACATGGAATCTACATTAGGTAATGACTCTACAATACTAAGTGATGGTGTGATAGCAATAGCAAAGGACTTTGAGGAATATGTGAAGTCTAGGGAAGATAGTCTTTCTAAGCAAGGCGAAGAATCCTTGAAAGATGTTTCGCCTACGGCTCAACATGACAGAGAGAAACAAAATGACAAAACAAAATCCCAACATGACGAGGCAGAATTTAAATCCGACTTCAATCTTTCAGACGCAGACGCTGCAGAATTTGTTTTAAAAGTTCTAGAAAACCATCTCCGTTTCATCGATAAATAAATCTTCAAAAAAGGACAAAAATGTATAACAAAAACCACAAAGAAGAGTTACATAGACTGGTAGATTCTAAGTCGCCTTTAATATTCATTAGGCATTTTGATTTCAAGATGATAGATAGCATGATAGACGCTATCGCTAGTGAGAATAGGGCTAATGTATATGAGTATCATCAGGCATTAGGTTCTATTGATTTTAAGACAAAAAGCCGCATGAGTATCAGGACATTAGCGAGGATTCTATTAATATTAGCTCAAGTCTTGAATCTTTCCTAAAGCATTACAGAGAGGAGGGCTATAATGGTGAAATATATTTCGTGCTAAAGGATATATACAAGGAGCTAGAGAATCCAAACACCCTATCGCTATTTCGACGCATAGCAGAGGATACGCAAAATAGAAGCGACTATCATGTCTGCATATTCGTCATCTCCACAAGGCTAAAAGTGCCGCTAGAGATAGAGCATTATATCAATCTCTTTGAGATAGAGCCGCCGGGGCGTGGCGATATTATCGAGATTATAGATGGCTTTGCAAAGACGCATGGCATTAGTATAGATTCTAGAGTAAAAAGTGAGTTAGCCATATCGCTAAAGGGGGTAAGTAGCTTTCAGATAAATCGTGTGCTAACCCTAGCCTATCATAATAATGGCGATATTAGCATAAGTGATAAAAAGCTGATACTAGATGAGAAAGAGCAGTTTATAAAGAAATCTGGACTGCTAGAGCTAGTGCGTGTAAATGAGAAAATAGAGGACATAGGGGGACTAGAGAATCTCATATCATGGCTAAAGGTAAAGGCACATATTATAAAGAATCTGCGGGAGGCACAGGAGTTTGGCGTGGATATTCCAAAGGGGGTAATGATAGTAGGTATGCCAGGCTGTGGCAAGAGCCTCTCTGCTAAGGCTAGTGCGGCATTATTTGAGATACCTCTCATACGACTTGACATAGGTCGCCTCATGGGTAAATACATAGGGGAATCTGAGGAAAACATGCAAAGGGCGCTAAAGCTAACTGAGGCTATACACCCATGCGTGCTATGGATAGATGAGATAGAAAAGGCATTTGCAGGTATCGGCACTGGCGCTGGACATGAGGTAACGACACGATTATTTGGTCAGTTCCTCACATGGATGCAGGAGAAGAGTAATAATGTCTTTGTAGTGGCGACGGCTAATGACTTGCGTTTTATACCGCCTGAGTTTTTACGCAAGGGGAGGTTTGATGAGATATTTTTCGTAGATTTGCCTAATGTGCGTGAGAGGGAGGAGATATTTAAGCTTCATTTGAAAAAACGAAAGAAATACACAGAGAATCTTGACTTAGCCACTCTGGCAAAAAGTAGCGATGGATTCAATGGTGCGGATATAGAATCTGCCATTAACCGCTGCGTAGAGAGGCTCTTTGTGGAGAGGAGAGATTCTTTACGCACGGAGGATTTACTAGAGATTCTAAAAGAGACAAAGTCAATCTCTAAGACGCTAAAGGATAAAATAGAATCTCTGCGTTCAAGTATCCTAAAAATGGATGTAAGAAATGCAAGTGCCTTTCATATATCAAACATAGAGGCATTATTTAACAAGTCAAGCCAAAATCTAGCAAAACGTATTAGGGATATTGTAGATTCTGGCTTTGCGGAGATTGTTAGCTATCTTAATCATAAAAAAAAGAAAAAAAGAAATGGAAACGCATGGAATTTTTGGACGACATACTACCACTAAATTTGAACCCACTAAATTCAGAAAAAAATATGATAATGATATAAAAGAAATCTCAGGGCTAGTAAGAAAATCATACAAAAATGCCTTATCAGACATAAAATATGATATGCAGGAATCTAGCTGCTATGTTCTTAAAAAACACTTTGATTCTGCATTATCAAATAAGATTGCATTGGATTCTGAAAAATATATTTATAAAATTAAAGAAATTCAAGGAACTGATTATGAATATGGAGTATATGAAGTAATTGTAAATATCCAAATGAACGTCATAAAAAAGATTGTCAGCTCCATATATGCCACTATCAAAAAAGATAGCCAAGATATAGACACAATGCTAAATATCAAAGATGATGAAAGGATAGATTCATGATAAAGAAAGTCGCAGTAATGATACGGGATAAATATAGGGTTATCATAAGTGAGTATGAGGCAAAAAGGGCTATAGAGGTTCTAGAGCGATTCATAGATAGCTATGAAGCCCACAAAGATAGTATGGATAATAGGACATGGCTAATCTATCAGCTACAAAATGAGCTACCAGAACGCAGTCAAGATGACATCACCACTATGGCAGATGAGATTATCTCTAGTATAGAAATATTTGAGGAAAGCAAGGCTAAATTACAAGCCGCAAATGATAATGGACAAAGCACCCACTCATGGCTAAGTCATCAAATAGAGCAATCTGCTCTGAGAGTAGGGAATCAGGATTTAAAAGATTCTGAAAATTTTCGTCATTCTGAGGCTCTGCTGAAGAATCTAGATTCTTCACATGCGTTCAGAATGACAGGGAATCAAGACAGAGATTCTTCAACTACGTCTCAGAATGACGATAGGGGGAGGGGTATAAACCCAGATTCCCAAAAAAACGTAGAATTTTTAGATTCTAAAAAACACATAAAAGATTCTTCGCTAATCGCTCAGAATGACGAAGCACTACAAGCTCAAAGCGACAAAGTACATCATATTAAGCAAAGCAATGTAGCCAACAATAACACCTCCGACGTCATATTAAACTACCCCATAAGTCATGTTGGCTATCCCCTAGGTCATGTTGAGCGTAGCGAAACATCTAACACAAGCAAGAATGACAATCAAAAACTCACGGACATGTTGCAAAGCAGTTTAGAATCACAAAGCTCACATGGTGTTACAAACTATCTAAATATCATAGATTCCACCTTGAAAGAATGTAATGAGAACATGGCAAAGACCATTCTAAATCAAGATGGTTCTGTAAATATGAATCCTAACCTAGATGGATTCATAGCCGAACAGCATCATGCAAATACCTATAACATCGATGCAGCCACTAAGGGCAGTGAGTATAGAGCGCAGACTCTGCAAAATACTAATGCAAACTCCGTTGATATAGTCATCAAAGATAGTAATGGCAATATAAAGCACAAATATCAATCCAAATATGGCAAAGATGCGAACTCAACAGAGAATCTCTTTGACAAAGGAGACTACAAAGGACAGCAAAAAATAGTGCCAAGTGAGCAGATACAAGAGCTAAATGATAAAGGCATAAAAGCACAAGAGAGAATAAAAACAGATGATGGCGTGCAAAGCAAACCTCTAAGCAAAGAGGAAGCAAAGCAAATGCAGGAAAAAGCACAGAAAAATGGGGAAATAACGTATGACTACAAAGATGTAAGCATCAAAAACCTCTCAAAGCAGATAGGCAGGGAAGCACTAGGAGGTGGGCTAATAAGTGCGGGTATTAGCGGTGGATTCGAACTTGCTAGGCAGTTTTATAGTAATGAAAAATTCAATGATAAAAAGGTGGCAAAAGAGGCACTAAAGAGCGGCTTGGATATAAGCGTCAAGATAGCAGCCGCTGGTGCCTTGAAAGTATGTGCAGAGAGGGGAATCATAAGCATTCTAAGAGGCACTAGTGCCAATGTCTGCACAGCCATTGCCTTTAGTGCTATAGAGAATGCAAAGATTTTATATCAGATGACTACGGGTCAAAAGGGTTTGATAGAGGGGCTAGACTGCATGGGGAACACTAGCGCTTCTGTTGCATCTGGATTATTAGCTTCATTTGAGGGAGTAGCAATCGGGGCTAGTATCGGCACTGCACTAGGACCGATTGGCTCAGCTATTGGTGGTTTTATAGGAGGGACTATCGGCTATATGGGTGGTAGCGCTATTGGCAGTGCCATATATGAAGGGACAAAGGTAGTTGCAAAAGG
The DNA here is from genome assembly GCA_949287835.1 of uncultured Helicobacter sp. Classification (GTDB taxonomy): domain Bacteria; phylum Campylobacterota; class Campylobacteria; order Campylobacterales; family Helicobacteraceae; genus Helicobacter_A. Next base: position 924 of record CASEHV010000004.1, on the reverse strand, counting down.
AGTTTATAATACAGTGAAATCCGCTGTAAGCACCGTTGGCTCTGCACTTAGCAGCATTGGCTCTGCTGTATGCAATGCAGCAAGCAATGTCGCCTCTGGGATAAAAAGTGCGTTTAATAGTGTTTGCAACTTTGTAGGTGGTTTGCTTAGCTAAGCCAGATTTCATTGCTTTGCATATATTCTTGTTTCTTTAAAGCTATGGGTAGATTTTTGAGTATAAGCGAGAAAAATCATGCTTTAATACATGGGAATTTTTATTGTTTTTAAAATTTCAAGTATAATTTTCTAACTTTAAGCAAAAATTAAGCTTTTTTTTTGTATGATTGCGTTTCGCAAGTTCAGAGGCAGTTTAGAATCTGTTCTTGATAGTGATCTTTGACAACTAAGCAAGATAAGTTTATCTAATATATCTATCAACTAATACTAGATATAACTTGTCTTTAATTATTTACAACTCGACTATGACTTTGTAAAGATTCTATCTTTACATTAGCTTTTAGTTTTTGCAAACATGATTAGAGACTAGGATTAATTTTTCATTTAGTGGCAATGGTTAATTTATTAATCATTGTAGTGATGAGTTTATTTACTCTATCACTTAAATAGATGTCCTTGATTCTTTTATGGATTTAGGTTATCTATGATTCCACACAGAATCTAATCTTTATTATTTATTTAGTAGAGATTTAGATTCTATATTTTTATGTAAAACTTGTTTTTACATAAATCTTTATGGAGAGTTTGGTCTTTTATTTATAGAGATTCAAACACTTCATTTTTTATGGAGAGTTTGATCCTGGCTCAGAGTGAACGCTGGCGGCGTGCCTAATACATGCAAGTCGAACGATGAAGCTTCTAGCTTGCTAGAAGTGGATTAGTGGCGCACGGGTGAGTAACGCATAGGTAACATGCCCTTTAGTCTGG
>CASEHV010000003.1 GCA_949287835.1 uncultured Helicobacter sp. | reverse complement strand
TTCCCTTTTTCTTGTGTTTATAGAGAGAAGGAAACACCTAGCTCCATTCCGAACCTAGCAGTTAAGCTTCTCTTCGCCGATGATACTGCATCTTTCAGATGTGGGAATGTAGGTCGATGCAAGTTTAGGGGGGTTATTCTTAGAAGTATTCTACAAAAATTATATTTCAAAAATTTACAAAAAATTTTCATATTCATCAAGAATATAAAAATAAAATATCTAACAAATTAAATAAAATTTTTAGCTTAAATGTAAACAACAAGTTTCTTTATAGCATTTATTAATATAATAAAATATTCTAAACTCAATTATCAAACAATCTCTCTAAAATCTACTCCAAAAACATGTTTGATTCCATTGTAACTCATAATTTTTACAAGCATATCTCCTGCGCCAAGTAATTTCTCAGCACCATGCTCATCTAAAATTATTTTAGAATCACTTCCTTTGTTCACCTTTAGTGCTATGCGTGATGGGACATTGCTCCTTAAAGAACCGGGAAGTTCCATATCTGGTCTCTGTGTGCCTAGCACTAAATGAATTTTTGATTGTCTTGCTTTTATTGCTAATCGCATTAAATTACGTCCAATGTCGCTATTATTCGTAAGTAAATCATTTAATTCATCAATAAAACACACGATATATTTAAAATCTTTTCCATTACTCATAGCCTCATATCTTTCCTCCATTATTTCCACTAATTGTTCTATTTTCTCTGATGCTAATTCGGTGTCTGCAATGATTTCTGTCCTCTCTTTAAATGGCTTGTAATCCAAACCATGCTTTGGGTCTATGATGATAATTTCTACATTATTTTGTCTAAGAAGCGTATGAATCATAACGCACAAAAATGAAGTTTTGCCACTACCTGTAGTTCCAGCTACAAACAAATGCGGTGTATCTTTTAAATCAAAACATATACACTCCCTATCAAACGTAAAACCTGCAAAGATTCCAAGTTCAAATCTATATTTATCCAGCTCTAGCAATCCTTTTTTATATTCATTATTTCCGAGTTTATGCCACTTTTCTTTTGGTTTTGGAATGGCTATGTTATATTCTAAATTCCCCAGACTTTGTAATACCGCATTCTCTCCTAGCACTCTATCCAAATTCTTACTCTCTTTTTCAAAGGCAGTTATTTTCATGGAATCTTTTAATTTAATCTTGTAGATAATGTGTCGAAATGAATTAAAAGAGCTTATATGTTCTATTGCAATACCACGTTTTCTGAAATATATCTGAATAGTCGTAAAATAATCATCGCTAGAGATAAGAGATTCTCTAATATCTACCTTATTTAAAGAAAGATTATCAAGACACCATTGATAGAAACAATCTTTACTTTTCCATGAATGTTGTATCTCGTAAAGACCTCTTTTAATATATTTCTCTAGTATTTCAAGATATTTTTTGTCATTCTCAAATATATTTATCCCATCTCTTTCTAACTCATCTTTATGTTTAACATAAAATATTGCCCTAAGAAGTAAATCTATATCCTCACCATTATTTTTTCCCTTGCCTGTAATCTGCTCTAAATTATACTCTTTACCTCTGTCGCCTCCTAAAATTTTCCTATTCCAGTCATCTGAGTGCAATGGGAAATTTACACACAAAAGTGCCTTAGATAGAGCTAGACGTAAAATAATATACTTTGGTAATTCATTATCATTGTCATATCCAAAGCCATCTTTACGGACAATGTGTATAAGCATTTCTTCTTTGTTTGTGCTATAAAAATCTGCCATAATATCACCTATATAATTTCATCTATACTAGCTACTTTAATTTTAGCCTCAACCCTATCATTGCTATTATCTATCTTATATAATCCAGCTAGATTTGGCCTGGCAAACTCATACTCACGCACACCCATTTCTCCAGCATGTGGGAGGATAATAACTTGACTTTCTTGCTTGTAGAATTGCTGTATAATCCTTGCCCTATTTTTGAAATCAATGCGGCTTAGTGGTGTATCCATGATAAAAGGAATATTAGAGTTAGATAGTCTACTTAATGCCCAAAGTATTGATATGGCTAAAATCTGTTTTTGACCACTGCTTTGATTTGCTATGATAATATTTTTCCCGTTGCTATCTTTTAGCTTTATTTCGAAATTATCATTAATCTCTAAATTTGCCACATTATCATTTGGTAGAAGTTTTTGATAATTCTCTAGGATAAAGATATGCAATTCATCTTTTAGCTTTGGTATTAGTCTGTTTTTATATTCCTCTATGCTTCTTTTTAGGCACTCTAGTAGATGTAGTTTATCCTCTATTCGCTCCGTATTTATGCCCTGTTCCATGCTAAATATGTCTCTTTCTATTATCTCTAACTCTATTCTAAGTTCTTTTAGAGAATCTTTTAGAGTCTCTATATCTTTTTTAGCAAAATCTTCTTTTGTTTTTAATGCTGATATTTCTTGTTCTAGTATCTGCTTTTTCTCTCTTATGCTATCATCATAGCTTAATTCCTCTATATCTTTTAATATTTCTGTCAATCTATCTTTACTATTCTTAATATTGCTTATATCTTTTTGCAATGTATTATGCCTAGCACTTTGTAATGATAAACGCAATGACATTAGCAGAGAAGTGGATATGTGAGATTGAGAAAAGATTTTGCTTTCTAGCTTAAGTGGAATTGAATCAATCATATCACTAAAATACTTCTTATTGGCATCTAGCTTTTCGCTACTTGATTTTTTGCTAACCTCATTAATAATAATCTCCTTAATATCTGGTAAAAGACGTTTTAGAATCTCTATATCACCTCTTTGTCCATTGTTTTCTATATCATCTAGCTCTTTTTCTAATTTCGTTAGCAATAATTCATTGCCAGCAAAGATGACTTGTTTTAGATTCTGTTTTAGACTTTCTTCTTTGATATTTGCAATCCGCTCCTCCAATCTATCTTTTTGAATCTCTAATTCTCCTATTTCCTTATCAACACTTGCGACATATTGGTCTTTATCGCGGGTTTTCTTTTCTATATCTTTTTGATATTCATCTCTTTCATATTCTCTATTTTGCAATTCCTTTTGTTTTAGCTCTATATCTGCATTTTTATTTTCTTTATCTTTATTTTTTTTAAACAATTCATTTTTTAATTTTTCATTTTTTATTTCATTATGTCTTAGTTCCTCATCTAGCTTTTTTATCTGCTCTATAACGATGTTTAGAGGCTTTATATGCAGAATCTCTTCTATTTTTTCACGTAGTTGTGTTTGTAGATTATCGCTAATGCTCTCAATCTCCTCGCCATCAAAAAAGAAAAATTCCACAAAATTCTGTGGCAGTATCATATCAAGTCTGCTTTGTGCTTCATCATTTATATACACATCAGCACCAATTTCTAACTCTAATATCTCTTTTAGATTCTCATATACGTTATGCCAACTTCGCTTTATGCTAAATCTTTTATCTTGCGTATATCCCTCATAGTAGATAAAAAACTCATTTGTTAATTCACTACATGCTTTTGTATTAAGGATTCCCCTCCATTGTGCATTACCTCTTATAAAATGATTAACAGTAAGCTTATTTTTACTAAAACGTTCTATAACAGGGTGAGGCTTTTGCATCTGATTCAATAATCCAGTGCCTAAAAATAGTAATTTAGCACAACGTATAAAACTCGTTTTGCCATAGCCATTATCACCATAAATACAGTAGAGATTCTTAAAATCCTTTCTAAATTCTATTGATACCTCACCATAATAGGCAAACATATTACACAAAACAATCTTGCTAATAAACATCACATCTCCACTTTAATCTTGGAAGTTTTATCATTAATTAGCTTTTCTATTTCCTCTTTTATTTGCATTCCTCTATTATTTCTACCTTTGTTGGACGCATTATTATAAATATCTATCACAGATGATATAAAGCCTTTTAATGTTTTAGAATCTAGTCTCTCATCTGCAATCTCATCTAAAATTTCCTCATGTAATACCTTATTTTCCGACATATCTATCTCCTTTAATCTATGAAATTTGTGTGCGATTCTTATAGCACTTTTCTCAAAGTCAAAGTCTCTATCCCATTGTGCTTGAATAGCTAGAATTTGAGAATCGCTAATAATTCTACTGCCAAAATCCCTCTCCGCTAAAAGAAGTCTATGTAAAATCTCAATCCTAGTGCTACTTAGAAATGGTCCTAATGCCCCGACTTTATAAACCGCCCTGCCATCTCTTTTATAATCTGCCCTAGCACTAGAATCTTCTCTTAAAGCCTTTATATAATTTCTAAAGTCATTTAGAGGTTTTAGATTCTCATCTCCACTTCCTATAAACCCCTGCATAGATTTATCCTCACTCACTACAGTGCAAACCCAGCAGCCAAACCTAGAGCCACCACAGCTACTTTGTGATAGGTCTGTTATGAATTGGCATTCATCGCCACTAGCCCTAGCATAGAGATTAAACAATTCACTATGGTCTTTATCCCATTTTGGTTTGTGCGATATGAGATATGCCCATACATCATCTGTGCTAAAATTAGCTATCGGGCAGTAACATAATGTGTTTGGAAAATCATGGTGTAAAGAGTATCCCTCAGCGGTTAAGATTCTCTTTTGCATAGATTTTTTACGATTGCTAGATTCTTGTAGCCGAGTGCCAAGACATAAAATTGCGCTTCCTTGTCTCTTTGTAATCTCTTCCATGATTTGCTTTGTGGGTGTGATTTTTAATCTATCAGTACACCATCTAAATGTTCTTGTGGGACTAGGGTAACCCTTTCCTATTAGATTCACAAAGAAATCATCTTTTAGCGATGGTTTTACCTCTATTATCTCAAATGGAATCTTATTTGCCTTTGCATGTGTATTTATAGAATGAATGACTTTTTTAATAAAAGATTCTATATGCGGCGCTTCCACTAGGGTATTTGAACATAGAGCATAGCTAGGTCGCCTTTCGTGTGCTTCTAGGTCGCATAGCATTTCATAGAATAGTTGTAATACACATGTGGAATCTTTGCCACCGCTAAAGGCAATAACAAAAGCCCTTTTGCTAGAAAGATATTTTTATTTTATATCATTAATGGTTTGCGTAAATAACGGGGGGGGGGGGGGGGTAGATTCTATTTTCGTCTCATATTTTGGGTTTGTGCAGGTGTCTATTTGTTTTTTTCTTTAGATTCTGTTTTTATTTTATTCACGCTGTTATGTGTTTTTACGAAATCGTTAGCAACGCTAAGAATCTTTGATGTTACATTGTCATCTTGAAATATTTTTTTGGAATCTTTATCTTGATTTATCCCTAAAGATTCCAAAACCCCCGCCAACTCCATAACCCCACAATCAAGATAATAAATCTCATTGCTAACGCGCCCGACTATATTCTCTGCCATTTTCCTAGCTCTACGACTGCTAAAGCAGACAAATAAAATTGGCTTTGTTATGTTTCCATTATGTATAAAATGTAGCACTTCCTCCATGCTATGTAGATTTATGGAATGCTCTATATGATTTGCGACATAGACTTTAGCGCTACGTAAATCAATGAGGCAGAGGGAATCTACTCCCATATCTCTCACTTTGATAGCAGATAACCCCTTTGCGACATTAGCATTTACGCACATTTAGCAACCTTTTAGATTTCGGCGAAATTGTAGCAAAAATTTATTCATATACCCCTCTTGTTTTTTTTGTTTTTTTTTCTTGCTAGTATTCCGAGTTTTTTATTTTTGAGGAGTTGTTTTATGGTTAAAAAGTTAGGATTTGGCATTGCATTATTGTCAAGTATCCTGTTTGCAGATTCTGGTCATAAAAATAATTTCTTTGTCGGGATAGATTTCGGTTTAGCCCAGCATAGATATTTTTACGGTCAGACAAATATCAATATAGGTGTTATAGGTGGTTATCATTTTTACTTATATAATGAGAATGGATTATTGCAAGGTGTGCGAGGCTATGGATTGATAGATTATGCAAATATAGACTATACCATAGTGAATCCGCTCACATACAAGGAGGATACAAACCGCGGCGGTGTGCTATTTAGAGTTGGTGCAGATTATACTATCGAGTATAATCTAGGAAATTATAGTGTTGGTGGCATAGCTGGATTATCATTTGACTACGCCATCTATGGTAAGGCTAATGATCCATTCATTGCCTCTGTATATGATAATAGTGATTTTGACCTTAGCTTAAATGTGGGATTGTCATTTAGCTTTTTTACTCAGAATCGGCTAGAGTTTGTATATACGAGACCACTATTTTTCTCACTTATAACTGCTCTGGGCGACAATACATACTCATTTAGATATTTATATATGTTTTAATGATTGATTAATGGAAAATGTTACAAACAACGAAAACTATGCAGGTAATGAAAATCGCGCAAATCAAACAAGCACAAATAAAATGGTGATACAAACTGAGAATGGCTCATCGGGATTACTAGCTGTAATCATCTCATTCTTTTTTGGACCATTTGGTGCATTTTTTTGCTGGTGGATGATGGCGAAATGGGGATTCTGGAAAAGTATAGGAATTGCAACTGTATTTTTAGTTTTAGATATAGTTTCTGTATTGCTTTTCGCAGTGTTTATCAGTTTTATTTTATTGCCTATTGTATATATAGTCATGCTTATCGTGGCGTATAAAGCCTGCTCTAAGGGAGTTATGGAAATAGAAACTACACAAACCATTTCTTAATAATCACTTCACAATCTTTTCACAAACACACTTAATGTTTCACATGAAACATTACACACTCATACTTTTGGCATGACAAATATACTACCATTGTGTCGCACGATTTCACAGCGAAGTCCATCATAAACTTCTGCTAGTATCTCCTCTGTGAAAAGATTCTCTGCGCTGCCCGATGATAGAATCTTACCCTTTTTCATTAAAATAATTTCATCGCAAAATGCACTAGCTAGATTTAAATCATGCAGGACAATCACAGCACAGATTCCATTATGCACACATTTCCTAACGATATTTAGCATTTCTATGGCATAGTGTAAATCCATAGCACTCGTTGGTTCATCTAGCAGTAGAATCTTTGGCTCATTGACTAACGCCCTAGCAAGCAACACTCGCCCAAATTCCCCGCCACTAAGGCTACCACATATCCTATCACCATACTCAGAGAGTTTTAGCTTTTTCATAATCTCAGAGACTATCTCATAATCCACACTCTCATAGCCAAACATGGCATTTTTTAGCTTTGCATATCGTCCAGCCAAAATAAAATCCCGCACAAGCATAGGCATACTAAGAGAGCTTTTTTGTGGGATATAACTCATGATTTTTGCTAATTCCTTTGGAGAATACGTGCTAATCTCTCTATCCAAAATTCTAATACTACCGCTATCAAATCGCAAAAAACCTAGAATATTCCTAAGCAAAGTGGATTTCCCGCAGCCATTTGCCCCCAAGATTCCCACGAATTGCCCACTTTTAGCCTCTAGGCTAATGTTATTTAGAATCCTTTTTTGATGATAGGCAAAGCTTAGATTTTTAATATCAATCATGCCTACCCCCTGCGTTTTAGGGCAAGATATAGGAAAAATGGTGCACCAAAAAATGCGGTTATGACACCTATGGGAATCTCAATGGGTGCCCAAATGCTACGACCAAAGGTATCACATGCAAGTAGAAATAATCCGCCAAGCAAAAAGCTAAAAGGCAGGATAACGGCATGATTGCTATCCCTTAATATAAGTCGCAAGATATGAGGGATAATCAATCCCACAAAACCTATCAATCCACAGAATCCAACGCTAAATCCAACCGCAAAGCTAGAGGCTATTAGTAGCTGAATTTTTAGTCTGCCCACATTGATTCCAAGACTCCTAGCCTCCTCGTCCCCTTGCAGTAAAATATTTAGCTCCAGCCTCTTAGCATAGAAATACAACGCACAAAATAGCACGGGAAAGCACAGAAAAATAACTCTATCCCAGTTAGCATTGCCAAGATAACCCATAAGCCACGCCGTTATTTTAAAACTATCCTGCCCGATGAGATATATCGCAAAGGTAGTAAAAGCACCCACAAACGCACTAATGGCAATACCTAGCATAAGTAGGGTAGCCATATCGCGACTTCTGCCAATGGCAAAGACTAAAAGACTAATACCAACGCTAAAGGCAAAACCCAAGATTCCATAATATATATCGCTAAGACCTAGCAGATATGCACTCACCGCGCCAAGTGTCGCACTAGAGGCTATGCCTATGATATATGGGTCTGCTAGAGGGTTTGCAAAAACGCTTTGCACTACCACGCCAGAGCTGGCAAGCAGCATTCCTACCAAAATCGCAAGTAAGATTCTAGGCACTCTAAGCTCAAATAGAATCTCAAAATCCAACTCACTAAATGATATGCCACCAAAGTAAAAAGAAAGCGATAGTGTTATGATGTAAAGAGTAATGATTGCTGTGAGGAGAATTATATATTTTTTTGTAATCATGTCTAATCTCATAAATGAAAATCAAAATTATTATTTTAATATTCTTTTACAAATTAATTCACAATAATGGTTGCTAGACTATGCTTTGTTATAATATTAATTTACTTAAAGGATTTTTATGCGAAGCGACATTATAAAAAAAGGTTATCAAAAAGCACCGCACAGAAGTTTATTACGTGCGACAGGACTGAGAGATGAGGATTTTGACAAGCCTTTCATAGGCGTGGCAAATAGCTATATCGACATTATCCCCGGACATTTCTATCTCAATAAATACGCCGCCATAGTCAAAGAAGAGATACGCAAGGCTGGAGGCGTGCCTTTTGAGTTTAATACCATTGGCGTAGATGATGGCATCGCTATGGGGCATAATGGTATGCTCTACTCCCTGCCTAGCCGCGAACTCATAGCAGACTGCATTGAGACGGTGATGAATGCCCACTCTTTAGACGCAATGATATGTATCCCAAACTGCGATAAAATCGTGCCGGGTATGCTTATGGGCGCCCTGCGTGTGAATGTGCCGACTATCTTTGTAAGTGGTGGTCCCATGATGGCAGGAAAGCTAGATGATGGTAGTGTGCTGGATTTAAACTCTGCTTTTGAAGCGGTGGGGGCATTTGAGAGTGGGAAAATCGATGAGAAAAGGCTACATGAGATAGAGTGTAATGCCTGTCCGGGCGGGGGGAGCTGTAGCGGAATGTTTACTGCAAATTCCATGAATACACTCTGCGAAGCTATGGGTGTGGCACTGCCGGGCAATGGCACGATACCCGCACTCACAAAAGAGAGGGAGGAGCTGCTGAGAGTAGCGGCAAGGCGCATTGTGGAGATTGCCCTAGATTCTGAGAAAAGTGAGAAGTTTAGATTCCGCAATATTTTGAATGCTAAGGCTGTGCATAATGCCTTTGTCGTGGATATGGCTATGGGCGGTAGCACTAATACAGTGCTGCACATGCTTGCC
>CASEHV010000002.1 GCA_949287835.1 uncultured Helicobacter sp. | reverse complement strand
CTCACTTAAAGCATTTGGATAATATTTAGCATTTTTTAGAATCTCTTTTGACTCTTTCTCGCTCTTTGGTCTTAGATTCTCAAATTCCTCTAAAATTTCCTCACTTAAGTTTTTTAACTCATTTAAATCTACCTTTGCACTTAATGCCTTTACCATGAAAATGGAAAGCGGATTTAAATCTGTGTGGATTCCAACTCTACCATTCATCATAGCTTCAATGGCGGTTACCCCACTGCCCCCAAAGGAATCTAGCACAATATCCCCATAATCGCTAAAGTTTCTAATATGCTCGGTTACAATATCCCAGCTTTGACGCGTAAAATACATTGTGCAGCCATAGTGTCGTTTCTTTGCTTGTTTTTGCGGCTTTTGTATGACTTTTGGCAATGGTCTCTCTAAATACCATGAATCTGGTTTTTTAGGACTTAGAGAATCTCCTTTTATACTATAAGATTCCAAAGGTGTGGTTAAGTATTGTTTGAATAAAGCGAATTTTTCATTATTAAAGTCATTTTCTAAGAGTTCATCACATTTAAAGGTATGTAAAAGCTGCTGTCTAGCGGTAGCAAAAAACAAAAATACCTCTCCATTGCAGAGTGCATAAAAGGGTGCTTTAAAGTGCAGGACATAGCTTAGGACCTGCTTTTCTGCATCACTGCCCTTTTGTATATTGACACTAGAGGCTTTCGCATCAAGTATGCAGTGAATCTGCCCTTTTAGATATATCGTGTAGTCTGGCTCTAGGCTTGTCTCTATATGTTTATTGCTACCGATTTTAAAGTCCGCTTTCTGCCTTTGTGATAGCATTATTTTTAGCTCTGCATCACTTTGTTTTGATAATGCACTAAATATCGGTGCTATGATAAGCTCTCGTACAGAATCTTCTTTCATTTTCTAATCCTCTAACACTTTGCTTTTGTTATTATAATCTCTCTATCACGATATAAAGTTATATATTACACACCGCTTTAGAATCTATGCCTCACCCTAAAATTTATATCAATGATTTCTCCTCCATATAGACATAGCACTTCCTATCAAGATACCAATAAATGCGACTAAATATCCATAATTGGTATCTAGTGCAAGAAAGAAAAAAGTGCCGATAAACAATGGGCATAAAAAAATAATCATAAACCATTCTTTTTCTTCATCAAGTATAGTGAAGAAAAATAGTGTGGCAATGAAAAACCCAGCCACAAATACCATTATCATTTTTTCTATATCTCCCAAAGCACTCCAATGACGACTGTATCCCGTACCAGAGCGATAATACTCGCTTTCTGGACGCAGATTTTTGGGAGGTGGTTTAAGCAAATCTTTCATATACTGGGGCAGATACATATCATTCTCAATGTGAGAATATGTCCTATTTTGCTCATTTTCATAATCGTTTGACATTATTTCACATATTCCAACTGCATAAAAACATATAAAACAGATTATTGTCATAATTATTCTGAATTTTTTTGAATATAAAAAATTTTCCTTTTCCTCTTCTTGTTTTTATTTTTTCTTTCTTTTGCTATTTTTACTTTCTGCCATCTTCTAACAACTTGCTTTTACCATTAGAATCTATCTCTATCACGACATAAGGTAATCCCTGTTTGTTTAGCTCCTGCATAAATGGGTCTGGGTCATTTTGCTCCATATTCCACACGCCGCTTCCATTATGAGAATCTATGCCTTGCTCTTTGCCGCCTTGTGGCATGTCGGCATTTAGGGAAAGCCTTGCTTTTATAAAGTTGGATTCTTCGCTTCGCTCAGAATGACGATGTGGCGCAGAATGAGTGGTGTGGTCAGAATGACTATTTGCGTCATGTTGAGGGCGTATGCCCGAAACACCTCTGTCATGTTGAGCGTTTAGCGAAACATCTTTGTATTCTTCGCCTGTCGGCTCAGAATGACGGAAAGATTCAGAATGACTAGAAAAGGCGGAATCCTCTTTTGTATGCGTTTTATAGTTGAGATTAGATTCTAACTCCTCCTTACAAATTCTAGTATTTTGTGTTGTGGTTGCGGGGGTTTTTGTTGAATTTTCAGAGGTTAGCGAACTTGGTGTTCTTGCCTCTGGAAATTTAGAAAATCCATCACATTGCATACCCAAAGATGAATTTAACAAAGAATTACTCCCCACTCCCCATTTACCCTCACATATCAACTTCGCCCCTATCATCGCAGGCACTCCTGTCGTATAGCTCACGCCTTGCGCATTGACTTCCTCATAGCATCTCTCATGCTCACAGATATTATAAATATAAATCACTCTTTCCGCCCCGTCCTTTATGCCCGTGATATAGCAGCCAATATGCGTCTGCCCTTTGGTGCGGGGCGCTAGTGAGGCAGGGTCTGGCAGTAGCGTTTTTAGCACTTGTATCGGCACGATTTTCTGCCCCTGATGCTCTACCTCATCGACACGCAGTAGCCCGACATTCTCAAGGCACTTCATGTGTGTAAGGTAGCTCTCCCCAAAGGTCATAAAAAAGCGGATTCTCTTTAGCCCCCTTATGTTGCGTATTAAAGATTCTAGCTCCTCGTGGTATAAAAGATAGCTATTTTTTACCCCCACTTCTGGATATTCCCACTCTTTCATCAAAGCCAGCGGTGCCACATCGCGCCACTGCCCGCCAAAATAGCTCTCATTCTTTAAATCCTGCGTGTTAGATTCTAGCTTGAAGTGCTTCTCCTCTCTTTCAAACTTGCGGTAAATTCTATCCTTTCTCAAGTCTGGATTTAGCACAAGATGAGAATCTAAACTCAGCCTAGAGGCAAGCTCATGTTTTGAAATGCTAAAATGAATGATAGGGAAATTTCTCCCCTTTGAATCCTTATTGCTCCTGCCGCATTGCTTAAAACCTAAACCTTGATAGAAACGCAGACCTCTCTCATTGTCCTCATTGCAATCAAGAAAAATCTCCTCACACTTGGCAAAAAAGCTATGCAGAGATTCTAAAAGCAGCCTTTTGCCTACCCCTTTGCTAAAGAATCTAGGTGAGACAAAAAGCATTTCTACTCTTTTTTCAGCAACGCCGATAAAGCCCGCAAGATTCTCATCTACCTTTGCTACAAGGATATATTTAAGATTCAAAAATGCCTCTTTCACCTCCTCTTTTATCTCTGCAATGTCTTTAGCGTTTAAGAAAAAATGTGAGGCTTTAACAGAATCCTCCCAGATTGTAAGTAGGGATTCTAGCATGGAGGAGTCATAGGGTAGGGTGGTGATGCGGTGGTTTTTAGATTCTTTTTTATGCTCACATTTCTTAGATTCTTCGCTTCGCTCAGAATGACAATGTGGGGTTGAATGATCATCTACGTCATGTTGAGGCGTAGCCGAAACATCTTTTAAAGATTCTTCGGCTAAATTCTCAGAATGACAGAAAGATTCTGAATGACTAGAAAAGGTGGAATCCTCTTTTGTATGCGTTTTATAGTTGAGATTAGATTCCAACTCCTCCTTACAAATTCTAGTATTTTGCGGTGTGGCTGCGGGGGTTTTTGTTGAATTTTCAGAGGTTAGCGAACTTGGCGTTCGTGCCTTTGGAAATTCAGAAAATCCATCACATTGCATACCCAAAGACGAATTTTTCACCCAATACCTAGCCTTAGAACTCACTTCACGTAGATTAATCTCTGGATTAAAATTAGTCGCGAAGGCATAGCCATGGTCCCCTGCATTGCAGTCCAAAATATCAATGCTGTGAATCTCATCAAAATAGTGCTTTTGTGCGTATGCACAGAAAACATTCGTAACACCAGGGTCAAAGCCACTTCCCAAAAGTGCAAAGATTCCAGCCTCTTTATAAGCACTATCATACACCCACTGCTCTTTATACTCAAAATGTGCGGAGTCGGGATGCTCATAATTTGCAGTATCAAGATAATGCGTTTTTGTCCTCAAACAAGCCTCCATGATGCTTAAATCCTGATAGGGCAAAGCCACATTGACTACCAAAAAGGGTTTATATTTCTCTATCAATGCCACGACTTCCTCTATCTTATCGGCATCTACGCTATCTATCTCAATCTCTCCTAAACCCTTAGCTCTAATAGAATCTGCTATCGCTTGACATTTAGATATATTCCTTGAAGCTAAGATAATGCGTGAAAAAACCTCTCTATTCATCGCCATTTTATGTGCGACCACACCACCAACGCCACCTGCACCGATTTGCAAAACACAAGCCATGAAAGTCTCCTTTAGTAGAATCTAAAAGAGATATTGTAATGAAAATTATTGTTAATTTAATGGCTATCTTCTCTACCATTTAGCTCGTCATAATGCTTACAATAAACCTCAAACATCTCGTCTCTTAATCTCTCATACCAATCTTTATCATTATCAAAATCGGGGGTAAAAGCCGGCATACACACGATTCTAGTATGACTTGCTTTTGTGCTAATAGGCTTACTATCATATACCTTTCTTGTATTCACTAGCACGATTGGCTGTATTCTTAACTTTAGCTTTTGTGCTAGAATCTTTCCTCCCGGCTTAAATGGTAAAAAACTCCTATCCCCCCTGCCTCTCGTGCCTTCTGGAAATATGGCTATGGGGCGATTTTGGGCTAATCTATCTTTTGCATCTTTTAGTAATTGCACAATGCCGCCTTTATCCTCTCTATCTACAAATATCATCTGAGGAAGTTTTAGTGCATGTCCATAGAATGGAATCTCCCCTAGCTGCTTCTTTGCTACCCAGCAGATATTTAGCGGATGGTCTCCCTCAAGGCATATAATATCACAGGCACTTTGATGATTGATGATGATTAATTTAGCTTCTAAATCATATTCCCCAATCTTTTCCATACGGATAAAATTGAAAGGAAAAAACAAGCGACAATATCGCCTAACATTTCTAGCGTTATTTTTCTTTTTGTAAAAAAACATTACAATAATAATGACTGCAAGTCCTATTATAATGCTTAATGTGGCAAAATATCCCCTTATTTTACTCATATCTACCCCTATTTTTTATTTGTATCATCTTTGCTAATCCAGCCAACTTTAGAATCAATATTTACCTTGAAATAATTATTCTTACTATCGATTGCCTCTAGCTTTGTGGGATTTGTGATAGTAAATAACTCTGTTGAATGTTTAGTGGGCTGTATTAGCACTTTTGCATTTGGCAGTGTCCTTATACTATAAGTGTTTGCAAAGATTCTATAAATTAAAAATGCAACCAAAGCAAAGGATAAAATCGCAAAGAAATATGAACGTTTAAAAAGTGTTAGCATTATGCAAACTAAAAGCACCACAAGTATGGCTACATTACTTAGCTTTAAAAAGGAATTTTTGGGATTCAAATCACCTCTGTTTTCCTCTTCGAAATCTACTTTTTCTACTACATTTGCTATATGAAGTGGAATATAATCTCTTTTGTTTGTATCAAAATACTCAAAGCTTATCTCGCTAAGATTCTTTGGAATCCTAGCTATGACATTCACCCTTGATATATCCCTGCCAAATCTGGCACCCTGCCCAAACTCTTGGTCTTTTACATGCGGCAGTTTAAAATCCTCTAAATTAGCATTTGATGCTTCAAGCTCGATTAATATCATGTTAGATTTATCATCATAGGATTCTAAAGTGTAATCTATTATTTTCATGCTACTAGCCACGACACCGCAGTAATCTTTATTTGATTTTAAATCCTGTGCCTCTAATGCTATGCTAGAGGTCTGCATGGAATCTTGAAAACTCCTATTTTGCACATGCACTACTAGCGAAGGTATAACTGCCTTTGTGTTTAGAATCTTAAATGTATAGGATATTTTGTAATAATCTCCGTCTCTCTCCCATGCTCCTTCCTCTACTATGCTTATGTTATTTTTCTTATCTGATTCCACAGATGGCTTAAACTCTGTATATACAATCTTAGCATTATCAAACAGCAAAAGAGAGTATTCAATCGTTATATACTGCCCTACGTATAATGTGCTTTTTTGCAATTCATCAAGGTCGCTTAAAATATCTAGTTTTAGAATCTTTGGCTTTTGGGAAAAGTCCGTTGTTTCATCTTCTAAAATATCCTCTGCTTGATTGTCTCGTGTATTATTATTGTAAGAATTAAAAATCGATGAAGTTTGATTCTCGCCATAGCAAAAAGATAATAGCAATATAAAAAGAATTGCAAAAAAACTAGGCTTTACAATCTGCATTGTCGCGAAATCCTTGATTGAATGTTTCATTTATTCAATTGTAACATATTTGTTTATTTTGTGTTTGTGTTTGATTGTTTTAATTGCCCTTTATTAAGGAGATTAAAATGAAGCATATTTTTTATGGTTTTGTCTTTATATTTATTCTTGTTGGCTGTCATTCTCTAAATATTTCTGCCAAAAATGTTTCTGGATATAACAATGGTATAGCAGTTGTGCAAAAAAGCGATGAGGATAGCAAAATACAGGTCGAAGTAGGGCAGGGTAGCATTGGAGGAGCGGGGAAAACGCCACTATTACTATATGTAATGGTAGAGAATCTAAAAGAGGAGAAAATCATTTTTGATACAAATAATGTGTTTATAAAAATTGGGGATACAGAAATATATCCCATGTCTTTTGAAAGATTGAAATACTCAAATATTGATTTTAGAGATGCATTGTATGATTATGGTATTGAGAGTAATATTGATGTAAAAATAAATGAGCCATATTTTAGCCCGAGTGTTTATAGACCTCTGTTTTATCCTATAATTTTGGATAATAGAGTATTCCTTGCATATAGATTCTATGA
Organism: uncultured Helicobacter sp.; assembly: GCA_949287835.1. GTDB lineage: Bacteria > Campylobacterota > Campylobacteria > Campylobacterales > Helicobacteraceae > Helicobacter_A. The sequence continues at coordinate 87,643 of CASEHV010000002.1, read as the reverse complement.
TTATCCATTTTCAAATAATGGCTATTATCAGGCAAGGATTAAAAAAGCAAATGAAATATTAGTATCGCGATATTTGCGTAAAAATACATTAGAAAAAAATAGTGCAAAGGGGGGCTTTGTGGCTTTTTCATATAGCGATATTAACAGAGCATTAAAAAAATTCCAAAATTCAACGCCTATTGTAATGGTAAAAGTGGGTAATAAAAGCTACTCTTTTGACATAAATATTTACCAAAAAAAAAAAAAACGATTATAATGCAATCTAAAAAAGGCTAATCATTGCATAAAGCACCAACCGTTGGCATAGTCATACCAATCTATAATGTAGAGCAGTATTTAATAGAGTGTATCGATAGTGTGCTAAATCAGGATTATACAAATTACATTGTTTTGCTAGTTAATGACGGTAGCACAGATTCATCTATGGATATAGCCATGGATTATGTGAAAAAAGATAGCAGATTTATCTTGATAGATAAGAGAAATGGCGGATTGTCCTCCGCTAGAAATGTTGGAATAGATTTTTTTGCTAATAAATATATTTATGAAGAATCTAGTGGGTCTTTTAGTATTGAAAATGATAATCCATACTGGATAAAGAAAATATATATGAGTAATGATATAGTAATCAATATTGATTATTTGATATTTTTAGATTCCGATGATTATTGGGAGAGGCATTGTCTTAGCACTTGTGTGAAGTATATGTTAGATTCTAAGGCAGATTTACTTTGGTTTGATTGGCAATATAAATATGAATACGAGATGGAAAATAAATACACTTCACTTATTAGACAGATGAATATAAATGAGAGTTATAAGACTACTTCACTTGAGTTATTGGAGAGGAATGTTTCTGCTGGTATTCATGATTTTTACTGTTCGTGGTCGTTGTTTATTGATTTTTCATTTCTGCAAAGAATCGCTCTTAGATTCATAGATAATATTGTGCACGAAGATGTTGCATTTAATACTTCCATTATTGCACAAAGTGGCAATATATACATATATCCAAAGCCTTTATATGTGTATAGAATTAGAAAAAATAGCATCATGACAGGAGATATTAATATTCCAGAATATATAAAGAGTCTTTATGCTGAATTTGATGATATTCAATATGCTAAGAAATATCATAGAATAGCAAGTCTAATAACTATGAAATACTCTCTATTGCAAACATTCGAATCTCTTAATGCAGAAAATTCATATATGTTAAAGCGATATTATGTTAATAATTTTGATTATGAAACAATGCCTTTTTTAGAGAATTTAACAAAGGACCCGTGGAATATCAAAGAGTCAGTAAGGAGTATTGAAAAACTTATAAATAGCGATTTAGAGAAATGCTCATATAAAAAAACTAAAACGCAGATTATCTATGAATTCATTAAATCTTTTGAGAGAAATATACGAAAGGCACTAAAAAGAAAATAGCTATCACTTAAGGATTCTTCCTAATATACCCCGTTACGCCATTTGCTATGCCACGGGCTAGGAGTGTTTGATATTTTAAATCCACTAATCTTTTTGCTTCTATGGGGTGAGAGTTATAGCCGATTTCTACCAGCACAGAGGGCATTAATGCACCTACTAATACCCAAAATGGTCCCTCCCTCACGCCGCCATCTAGATTCTCGCTATATTGCGTTTTTATCTCCTTTAGGATTCCAGCTTGTATATCCATGGCTAGTTTATTGGAAGCTATGATTCTATTTGAGGTAAGGAATGAGGCTATGGTATTTGGCGAGTATTCTGCCATGCCTTGATTTTCTGCGGCGGCTACATTTATGGCACGTTCTGTCCTAGCGGTAGATAGGAAATAGGTCTCAACGCCCTTTGGCTGTCTAGTAGAATTATTCGGGATAGAGTTGGCATGAATGGATATAAATAAATCTGCGTGAATCTCATTTGCCATCTCCGTGCGTCTTTGCAACTCGATAAACACATCGCTATTTCGCGTCATATATACTACATAGCCCATTTTATCTAGCTCTTTTGCAGTTAGCTTTGCCACACTTAGCACAATGTCTTTTTCACACACTTGCAAGACACCCCTAGCACCGCAGTCCTTGCCTCCATGTCCTGGGTCTAATATAACGATTTTAGCATTCTTGGCACTTGGCTTTGTTTTTGATACTAAAATTGGCTTTGGTTGATTCTTTGGTTTTTGAGGTGGCTGCGTTTTTACAGGGGGGGGCGTGGGTGTACTTACAGGTGTTTTTGCGGGAGTATTTGAGGTAGGCTTTTGTGAAGTCGTTTTTGTATCACTTTGGGTGCTTTTTGGAGGAGGTGTTTTTGTTGCTCCTTTTTGGGTTTGTTGAGTTGTCTTTGCTTTCTCTTTTATTGCCACATAGAAGTATTTATTTTTAATGTAGTATTCAAATTCTGTTTTATTGTTAAGCGTTATTAATACCCGCAGTCTTTGAGGATTATTCTGCGCTACGATGATTTGAGTGTTATTTGGGAAATTATACTCCCTCTTTCCCTTTGGCACCCACACGCCATATATGTCGATAAAGGCAGTCGTATCATTTAGCTTATGCAGACTTATATCTTTTTGGACAATATTTCGACTTCCCTCAAGACGCAGGTTAGCACTACCAAATGGCACCGCTCCTACTATACGTAACGTCTCGCCGTATAATCCAATCACAAAAAGGGCAAGAAAGATTACACAACGCATATATACCTTTACGTAAATATCAAGGGGCTATCGCCCCGTTAGCTCATCTACTAGCTCTTTAACACTTAGAATCCTATCTACCCTATATCCATTAGCACCGCTAAAATATAGCCCCTCATTCAAATCTCCAAGATGCCCCTTACCAAGACTATCGGCTATGCAGTATCCTACTTTCTTTGCCTCCACCCCTCTCTTACATGGGCTAACACAATTACTAATGCACTTTACCTTAGGTGCATTCCCCTCCTCTAGTCGCTTCATTACGCCAATCTTTAATGCCCTAGCAGGATAGCCCACGGGGGATTTCACTAGCTCTATGTCTTCTTGCCTTATCTTTGGCAGAATCTCGCGATACATTTTCGCATCACATTCAAAGGTCCCTAAGAATCTAGTTCCCATCTGCACACCACTAGCACCCAAAGATAGCATTCTGTCTATATCATTTCTATCCCAGATTCCACCTGCGGCTAGTATCGGCATATTTCCCCATTGCTTAGATTCCTCTACTACTGCTGGGACGATATTTTCTAGTTTATTTTCCTCTTTAAAGCAGTCATCATATTTAAAGCCCTGATGTCCACCGCTAAGTGGTCCCTCCACGACTACCGCATCTGGCACTCTCTTATATCTATCGCTCCATCTTTTGCATAGAATCTTTAATGCCTTTGCCGATGAGACGATAGGTATGAGGGCTACCTCTGGGAAATTTTTCGTAAATTCTGGCATATTCGTAGGCAGCCCCGCACCTGTTATAATCATATTTGCCCCCGCCTCACAAGCGTCCCTTACCACTCTGCCATAGTCATTTATGGCATATAGGATATTTGTGCCAAGCGGATTATTGCCACATATTTTTCTAGCATTTTTGAAAATCTCGTTTAACGCATTTTTACTATAAAAATTAATAGCCTCAAAGGGCTTACTAGACAAAATCCTATCTACAAATTTCATATTCTTATAATACCCTGTGCCAACCGCAGAGATGATTCCAAGACAGCCCTCTTTTGAGACATTACCTGCCAACTGGTCCCAGCTTATGCCGACACCCATGCCACCTTGAAAAATGGGATATTTAATCGTATGTTTTCCTATTTTTAAGCTACCTAATATGGATTTCATTGCAACCCTTAGAAATTATATCACTATGATTTTAGCAAATTTTCTTTTACCAAGTTTTATAATAAACTCTCCGCTTTGATTAAATTTGAAGTTTTCATCACTCATTTTCACAGAATCAATACTCAATGCTCCCGCTACTATATCTCTACGTGCCTGAGAGCTAGATGGCACAAAACCTAAATCCTGCAAGACTTTACAAATCCACTCGCCACGATTTATGCTAAGAGATTGTATATCATCTGGAATCTCTTTTTTGCTAAAGATAGAATCAAAACTATCCTTTGCGTTTTGTGCTAAAGTGGCATTATGGAATCTCTGCGTAATCTCTAGGGCTAGATTCTCTTTTGCACTCTTTGGGTGAAGGCTCCCACTCTCTACCATGCCTTTTAGATTCTCTATCTCTTTTAGACTCTTTTGGCTAAGTAGCTCGTAGTATCGCCACATGAGGGTATCTGAGATACTCATAATCTTTGCATACATGCTATTTGGCTCTTCTGTAACGCCTATGTAGTTTCCTAGACTTTTACTCATCTTATTTACTCCATCTAGCCCCTCTAAAAGTGGCATAGTCATGACACTTTGCTCCTTGCCACAGCCATACGCTCTCTGCAATGCTCTGCCTACTAGGAGATTAAATTTTTGGTCATTCCCCCCTAGCTCTATATCGCAGTTTAGTGCGACAGAATCATATCCCTGCAGTAATGGATACATAAACTCTACAATGGAAATAGGTGTGTTACTTTTAAATCTTTTCTCAAAATCATCTCGCTCCATCATACGCGCCACAGAGTAGTGTGAGGTAAGACGCATAATATCGGCACTACTAAGCTTTGATAGCCAGTCGCCATTAAAGCAAATATCAGTTTTATCTTTATTTAAGACTTTAAATACCTGCTCCTCATAGGTCTTTGCATTCTGCATTACTTCCTCAAAGCTTAGAGTTTTTCGCGTCTCACTCTTGCCAGAGGGGTCGCCTATGGTCGCTGTAAAGCTGCCTATGGTAAATTTTACTATGCCGCCATGCTTTTGGAAAGTCGCTAGTTTTTGCATTAGCACAAAATGCCCTAGGTGTAAATCGGGTGCGGTAGGGTCAAATCCAGCCTTAACGATAAATCTCTCTCCGCTCTCATAGAATTTTTTCACAAGAGATTCTATATACTCCATGCCGATGAACTCAACGCTCCCTCGACAAATCTCTGCCATAGCCTCTTGCGTCTTAGCACATTCACTCATAACATATCCCATTGAAATTATTTTTTAAAGGTATTTTGCCATATATAAGTGTGTGAAATGATAACTAGGCTGTGTAGTTGTGTTTTATTTTAACATTTAGGTAGGGTAGGGTGAAAAATTCTTTAAACGTATTTGTAAGCGTAAAAAATTTTAATCTCATATTAAACAAAATGTATTTTTGTGGTTAGAAAGTTTTTAAATACAGAGTTTCAATTTAATACATTTCAGAATCTAATTTATACATTTTAAAGTTAATTTTATACAAAAACTTTAAAACTAGATTCTAAAACTTAATTTTACTTGCATTCTTAGGAATGCTATGATATGACCATGTCTTACGGTTTTATTTTGGCTACTTCCTCTCTTAGAGTTTTCCCCGGCTTAAACTTAGGAATAAACTTATCAGTAGTCTTATAAGTCCTATCTGTGCCGGGGACTTTTCCCTCCTTGCCTTTCTGCAAAGCATTCTCAAACTTTCCAAAGCCGGTTAGCTCTACGCTTTGATTCTCAACTAAAGCTTTTTTAATAGCAGACAAAACACTTTCTAATGCCTTTTCTGCATCCTTCCTGTCGGAATATTCGCCAGCTTCTTTCACCATTTTGACAAAGTCACTTTTATTCATCTAAAACCTCACATAAGTAGCTAAATGGTATAACCATTCAAATAATGCGTAAGTTTATTCAACTTTTATCTAAAAATCAAGTGTTATACAAAAAATTCTAACTTTTTATATAGAATCTGTTTCTAAAGAAATTTACCAAAAGGCAGTGTGTAAGATGAGTATTAAAATCGCTATAAATGGTACAGGTAGAATAGGACTTTGTGCTGCTAGGATAGCCTCTAGTATGAGTGATGTGGAAATTGTCGCAATAAATAGCACATGCGACATAGATACGTTGGTGCATTTACTAAAATATGATTCTGTACATGGGGAATGCAGTGTTACAAAAAGTGGAGATAATACCATATCTATCAACGATGGCAGGGATATAAAGATTCTATCCAATAGAGACCCTGCTTTACTTGACTTTGGGGATGCTATCTGTGTGCTAGAATGCACAGGTAAGTTTAATTCAGCGGAAAAATCAAAGGCACATATAAAGGGAAATGTAAAAAAGGTGGTTATATCTGCTCCAGCGGATAATACTCCTACATTTGTGTATGGTGTAAATCATTTGGATTACAAGGGAGAATCTATTATCTCAAATGCTTCGTGTACCACTAACTGCCTAGCTCCCATTGTAAAGCTAATAGATGAAAACTTTGTAGTTAAGCATGGATTAATGACAACAATCCATAGCTACACAAATGACCAAAATCTGCTAGATGTAAAGCATAAAGATTTAAGACGTGCAAGGGCGGCGGCACTAAATATGATACCCACAAGCACAGGGGCAGCAAAAGCCATTTCTTTGGTTTTACCGCATTTAAAAGGAAAGCTAGATGGCATTGCTGTGCGTGTACCAACGCCAGATGTGAGTTTGGTAGATGTTAGTTTTAATGTAGAAAAAGAGGTAGGCAAAGAGATAGCAAATGAAGTATTTTATAAAGCTCAAGAATCTAGCATGAAAGGGTTAATCTTAGTAGATGATGAGAAAAGGGTATCAAGTGATTTCATAGGCTCTAGCTTTAGTGCTATAATCGTGCCAGATAAGACCATAACAAGCGGAAATAATATAAAGATTCTGGCATGGTATGATAATGAGGTGGGGTATACGTACAGATTGCTAGATATGTGTAAATATGTATGCGGATATAATGGGTAGAAAATGTTTTTTGAAAAAACAAATAACCTTATAGATAAAATATCTTCTATTAATATTTTTGATAAAGATACCTTGCAAAAGGGCATTGATTTTAATATGTTATCGATGAGAGATAAAGATTTCTTTAGAATCAAGCTAGATGGGAATCTTTACTTTGCATGTGCATATTTATCTGTCATTGATGAAGCTATGTTTGCTAAATATGTATCTCCTAGAATCCACTTTATCTTATGTGATGATTTGATAAGTATTGATAAAACACACATGAAAGTCTGTATTCCAAAGACTAATTCATTTGATTATAAGGTTAGGGCAAATGGTATAGATACGAGACTTTTTTATGAGCATCCATTAAAAATATGCCCTGTATGTGTCAATTATTTATGTAAGATTCTTAGCAAAAAGCATAATAAAAATATTACATCAAAGCATCTTGACAATGAGAAAATAATGAATATGATTATCCAAAATAAGCTAAAAAATATCATATAAGAGGAGCAAAAAATGAGTGCTTTAGAGACAGATACACCAGTTATTAGCAAAAAGATTCTAAACATAGTAGGCAGGACAAATGCGAAATATAGGCTAATAGAGGAGGGAGATAATATCTTGCTAGGATTAAGTGGCGGGAAAGATTCTATGCTGCTTGCCACCATATTAGCACACATGAGGAAACATGCACCTTTTAGCTTTAATGTATTAGCAATCACGGTGGATTATGGCAGGGGCGGCGAGTATGAGTATATACAGGATTACTGCGATAAACTTGGCATAGAATACCAGCGAGACCGCACCGAGATTTATAAGATTCTAGAATCTCATAAAAGGGAAGGCACGATATATTGCTCCTTTTGCTCCCGCATGAGACGCGGAGAGCTATATAGCACTGCACTAAAAAGGGGGTTTAATAAAGTTGCCCTAGCACATCACCTAGATGATGCCGCCGAGAGCTTTATGATGAATCTTACTTATAATGGCGCTCTGCGTTCCATGCCACCATATTATAGAGCGGCAAATGGACTAGGAGTCATACGACCACTTATCTTTGTGCGAGAGAGGCAGATTATAGATTTCATTTCTAGTAATAATATCTACATTGCCCCTGATTGCAATTGCCCGATAAATTGGCTACCAGAGGATAAACGACCAAAGGCTAGGGCAGCAAATAAAGAGCTATTAAAACAACTAGAATCAAATAATCCAAATCTCTTTAAATCCCTAAAAAATGCCTTTAGCAATATACATGCAAATAGCTTTTGTGATTCTAGATTCCTAGATAGTGTAGAGGAATAGTATGAATTGTGCTATTTTTCTCTCACCAAGTGAGGATAAGATTCTCTTAGATAGCGATATGCTAGATAGTAAAATAGATTTTATTTCTCATCTATGGAGGAGTGATATATTTGACAGAGAACATATAAACACATATTATAAAAGCATGATTAAGAATATATTAGACAATAAAGATTCTACATTGCTTTCACAAATTTATGGCACAAAATTATTTAATGATAAAATACAAAAGTCATTAGCATGTTGTGCCATGCAGAGCAGTGTTATAGAATCTATCCGCCGATATAGTGGCACTGCATTTCTAGCATTAGATTTTGAATCTCTATCTATCAGAGAGCAGGAATTTTTACTAGATAATGTCTATATTTTTAGTAATTTATTTGGAATCATAAAGGCAGGAGATAAGATTCCACATTATAAACTAAAGCAGAATACAAAATTCAATAATTTATCGTTAAAAGAGATATACAAACCTTTTGTGAATCATAAAAATATTTTTAATCAAATAGATTTCATTATAGATTTAAGGGCATCTGTGTATCAGCAGATTTTTCCTATAGATAAAGAACATGTATCATTTCAATTTCTAAAAAATGGCAAAGTTATAAGTCATTATTCAAAATTATATAGAGGCAGAATTCTAAGATATATTGCAAAGCACCACTCTAGGCTAACAGACATTCATGCGGTAATTTCATTGCTAAAGGAAAATAGCGAATTGGAGTATATTTCCACAAATAAAAGCACACTTTACTTTGAGGTAAAATCTTGAGAGAAGTTAAAATGAAAGTCATTAATGGCTTTGGGGGACAAAAGAGACAAAGTTTTGAGAATCATTATTTAATAAGGCTTTTATCAAAAAAATATAAAGTAATAGATTCTGATGAGCCAGATTTTGTTATAAGCGGCGAGGAAAAAAGCGATATATTTAAGTATGACTGCGTTAGAATCTTTTTTAATATAGAAAATACCAGAGTTGATTTTAATATTTATGATTATAGTATCGACTTTGATTTTATGATCTTTGAGGATAGACATATTAGAGCTCCTTTTATGGTTTTTTGTAATACCTACTCGCAAGATAGCATTTTAAATAAGCATATAATACATGACGGGGGGGGGGGGGGGAGGGGTAAATAGAGATAAATTTTGTTGCATTCTAACGACAAATGGTGGACACAAAGAACCTATGGAACGCGAGAAGTTTTTCCATGTGTTATCAAGCTATAAGAAAGTAGATTCAGGCGGTGGCTGGAATAACAACATAGGCAGGATTATCTCTAATAAACATGCTTGGTTAAAAGAGTATAAATTTAATATTTGTTTTGAAAACTCTAGCAATCCTGGATACTTGACCGAAAAGCTTTTTGATTCCTTTGCGGCTGGCTGTATTCCTATATACTGGGGAGATACGAGCCTTAGATGCTGTCTGCCAGAGTATAAACATGTCGCTATGAATCATATAAGCATAAAAAAGGGCATGTATCACGATGAGAAAATAAACACTAGGATTCCAAACATACCCAGAGAGCTAATTGAGTATAGACTTAATCCAAAATCTTTTATCAACGCACATAATTTTCCCACAATGCAAGACCTCATGAATGAAGTGATAAGAATTGATAATGACAAAGAGGCATATCTATCCATGCTAAGAGAGCCAGTGTTTTTAGATAATTTCAATCCTTTTACATACTATGATGAGAAATTATTTAATTTCCTTGATAATATTGTATCGCAGGGCAGAGAGAATGCGTATCGAAGGGGATTTGGGCAATTTGTAAAAAAGCATGAAAAGCTAGTAGAACGTTCTTACAAAATGGCGGATATATCACATGTGCCACGAAATATATTTAGAGATGTAAAAAAATTTGCAAGAAATTTGTTTAGTTTGAAATAAATCCTCTGTAAAGACGCGATAAAAGTATTTTAAATAATTAATTCCATATAAATCATAATTTTATTCTCTTAGTTAGCAAATGTTATTGTTATATATAATGTGTAATTTTTACACATAGATTCTATAAAAAGCATTAAATAAACTCTATTAAATAATAATCTCATAATATGTATTTTAAAATTTCGAGTAATACTTAAGAAGGTGTGTTTAGAACCTTGAAGGGAGAATACATGCAGGAAGATAGGGTAATAGAAGGATACCTGGGGATAACGCCGGAGCGTAAGAGGAGTAGGGTGCCAGCTAGGCTTGATTGGTGGCAGAGTGCTACCGGTCTTTTCTTAGGGCTATTTATGATAGCCCACATGCTTTTTGTGTCTAGTATATTAATAAGCGATGAGTTTATGTATGCGGTTACGAAGTTTTTTGAGGGTAGCTTGTTTATAAAAGCAGGTGAGCCGATGATTGTTAGGGGCGTTGCCGCATTTGTATTTATTGTATTTATTGCCCATGCTTTCTTGGCAATGAGGAAATTCCCTATAAACTATAAGCAGTTTTTGGCAATAAGGGCGCATAAACATTTGATGAAACACAGCGATACTAGCTTGTGGTTCATTCAGGCAGCGACTGGGTTTATTATGTTTTTCTTAGCTAGTGTGCATTTGTATATTATGTTTGCTAACCCAGATACGATAGGTCCTAGTGGTTCTGCTTTTAGATTTGTAAGTGAGCATTTTTGGCTACTTTATATTGTGCTTCTATTTTCTGTTGAGTTGCATGGCTCTATTGGTTTATATAGACTTTGTATCAAATGGGGTTGGTTTGAGGGTCTTGGCATAAATGGACTAAGGACTGCAAAATGGGCTATGAGTGTGTTCTTCATCGTTTTGGGCTTAGCAACTTTTAGTGCTTATGTCATCAAGGGTGTGAATCAGGATTTCAAAAGCATTCATGATGCAAAAGAGTATGACAAAGAAAGATTTATGAAAGATGTTTCATATCTAAATGTCAAACAAAATTTAGCCTTTGTTGCGTAATATAGTAAGGAAGATTCTATGAAAGTAGTTTATTGTGATGCGTTAATTATAGGTGGTGGCTTGGCTGGTCTTAGAGCCTCCATAGCCGCTAAGCAAGAGGGCTTGAATGTCATTGTTTTAAGCCTAGTGCCTGTTAAGAGGAGCCACTCCGCTGCTGCACAAGGCGGTATGCAGGCAAGTCTTGGAAACTCCATAAAAAGCGATGGAGACAATGAGGACTTGCACTTTGCAGATACAGTGAAAGGTAGCGACTGGGGTTGCGACCAAGATGTGGCTAGAATGTTTGTAACGACTGCACCAAAAGCCATTCGTGAGTTAGCAGGATTTGGTGTTCCATGGACTAGGATTCAAAAGGGTGATAGACCTGCTGTTATTAATGGCGAGAAGGTTACTATAACAGAAGATGACTTTAGACATGGGTATATACACTCAAGAGACTTTGGTGGGACAAAAAAATGGCGGACTTGCTATACTGCAGATGCCACAGGGCATACAATGCTATATGCAGTTGCTAATGAGGCTTATCATCTAGGTGTTGATATTCAGGATAGAAAAGAAGCAGTCTCAATAATTCATGAAGATGGTAGATGTTATGGTGCTGTCGTTAGGGATTTAATAACAGGTGAGTTATATGCCTATGTGGCAAGGGGGACATTGATTGCCACAGGTGGATATGGCAGGGTTTATAGAAATACCACTAATGCGGTAATTTGCGAGGGCATTGGTGCTGCGTTAGCAATGGAGACAGGCATAGCAAAGCTTGGAAATATGGAAGCTGTGCAGTTTCACCCAACGCCTCTTGTGCCTAGTGGAATCTTGCTCACAGAGGGTTGTAGGGGTGATGGTGGAATCTTAAGAGATGTTGATGGATATAGATTCATGCCAGACTATGAGCCTGAGAAAAAAGAGTTAGCAAGTAGGGACGTTGTTTCTCGTAGAATGCTAGAGCATATACGCAATGGTAAGGGGGTAAAATCTCCTTATGGAGACCATTTGTGGCTTGACATAGCGATACTTGGTAGAGCACATGTGGAGAGAAACCTGCGAGATGTGCAAGATATTTGTAAGACTTTTGCGGGTCTTGACCCAGCTGAGAAGTGGGCGCCAGTTCGCCCAATGCAGCATTACTCTATGGGTGGTATCCGCACTAACTATAAAGGAGAATCTCATCTTAAAGGTTTGTTTGCAGCAGGTGAGGCGGCTTGTTGGGATTTGCATGGATTCAATAGGCTAGGGGGGAACTCTGTTAGCGAAGCAGTCGTTGCAGGTATGATTATTGGTGGATATTTTACAGAGCATTGCAAAAGCACAGAGATAGATATTAGGACGCAGACTATAGAATCTTTCATTAATAGTGAGCATTCACACATTGCTTCTTTATTGAATAACTCTGGCACTGAGAATGTCTATGAGCTTAAGAATGCAATGAAAGATATTATGGATAATGATGTAGGTATTTTCCGCACAGGTGAAAGTCTGCAAGATGCGGTAAATAAGCTAGAGGAACTTTATAAACGAAGTAGAAATATTGGCGTGAAAAATAAAAAGATTCATAACAATCCTGAGTTAGAAGACGCTTATAGAACTCCTAGAATGCTAAAAATCGCTCTTTGTGTAGCTAAAGGTGCCCTAGATAGAACAGAATCTCGTGGTGCGCACTCAAGGGAAGATTATCCAAAACGTGATGATAAAAATTGGCTAAAAAGGACACTGACTGGCTGGGATAATCCAGACCAAACTCTTCCAACCGTTACTTATGAAGACTTGGATATTATGAAAATGGAGATGCCTCCAGGCTTTAGGGGCTATGGTGCTAAGGGTATGATTATAGAGCATGAGGATAGCGCAAAAAGACAAGCTGAGATTGATAGAATCACGCAAGAAGTGCAAGCTAGAGGTGGCGATAGATATGAGTTACAGGAAGCATTGATGCCATTTGATCTTCAACCTCACTATAAAGCAAGAAATCAACGATTGGGAGATAAAAGATGAGTGAAAAAGGAAGAACTATAACAATACGAGCCTTAAAATTTGACCCGCAAAGTGCTGTTTCTAAGCCTCATTTTCGTGAGTATCAGCTAGAGGAAGCGCACTCTATGACCGTATTTATTGCATTAAATATGATTAGAGAGCAGCAGGACCCAGATTTGAGTTTTGACTTTGTTTGTAGAGCAGGTATATGTGGTAGTTGCGGAATGATGATTAATGGTCGCCCGGGCCTTGCTTGTAGAACGCTAACTCAGGATTTCCCCGATGGTGTCATTACGCTTATGCCTCTACCTGCATTTAAGTTAATTAAGGATTTAAGCGTTAATACAGGTGAGTGGTTTGCAGGTATGACAAAACGTGTTGAGAGTTGGATTCATACACAACATAAGCCAGATATTTCTAAGGTTGAGATGCCAATCGAGCCAGAGGTAGCTGATGAAGTCTTTGAGCTTGATAGATGTATTGAGTGTGGGTGCTGTATAGCTGGCTGTGCTACTAAGGTTATGAGAGATGACTTTGTAGGTGCTGCAGGTATGAATCGTGTTGTAAGATTCATGATAGACCCACATGATGAAAGAAGTGATGAGGATTATTATGAGCTAGTTGGCAATGATGATGGTGTCTTTGGTTGCATGAGTCTTATTGCATGTCATGATGTATGTCCTAAGGAATTGCCACTTCAAAGCAAGATTGCATATCTAAGAAGAAAAATGGTTGCATTAAGGTAGTAAAAAAATAGAGAGGGGAGGGGTTCCCTCTGAAAAATAAAAAAATTTGAAAATTTGAGTTTTCATATATTTTTATTTTTTATCTATATGTTAAAACATGTTTATAAAAAAGTAATATAATTTTGACTACTATGTTTTGGTAAAGAGGAATACATGACTAACAACGATGGTGGAAAGAAACCAAATAATAAAAATCCAATCTTGATATTTTTGATTGTTGGAATTGTGGCTATCATATTATTCAAATTGTTTTCGACAGACGGCTCGAGTATTTTTAGCAATGGTATTAACCAATCTGTCGAATATTCAGAATTTAAAAAACTTGTCAAAGACGGACAGATACAGAGTGTATCTATCGGACAGACTATGATAAAGGGTGTAAATAAAAATTCCACTCCAAACATATATTACACAACAAAGAGGGTACAAGATTCTACTTTCGTGCCATTGTTAGATGAAAAAGGAGTAAATTACAGCGGTTTTAACGAGCAGAATTTCTTTACCGATATGATAGGCTGGATAATGCCTGTGTTAATTATCATGCTAATATGGTATTTTTTTGCTTCTCGTATGCAGAAAAATATGGGCGGTGGCGTATTTGGGCTAGGTAGTGCTAATAAACTCATTAATGCAGAAAGACCTAATGTTAGATTCGATGACATGGCTGGTAATAAGGAAGCAAAAGAGGAAGTTGTAGAAGTTGTAGATTTCTTAAAATATCCTGAGCGTTACGCAGCAGTTGGAGCTAAGATTCCAAAAGGTGTATTATTAGTAGGACCTCCTGGTACTGGTAAAACACTCCTTGCTAAAGCCGTCGCTGGTGAGGCAAATGTGCCATTTTTCTCTATGAGTGGTAGTAGTTTTATAGAAATGTTCGTAGGTCTTGGTGCTAGTCGTGTACGCGACTTGTTCGATAAGGCAAAGAAGCAAGCACCAAGCATTATTTTTATAGATGAGATAGATGCTATAGGAAAGAGTCGTGCTGCCGGTTCTATGGTTGGTGGAAATGATGAGAGGGAGCAGACGCTAAATCAGCTTTTAGCAGAGATGGACGGCTTTGGTAGCACTGCTCCTGTTATAGTTTTAGCCGCCACAAACAGACCTGAAGTCCTAGACCCTGCCCTACTCCGCCCGGGTAGATTTGATAGACAAGTGCTAGTAGATGCACCAGACTTTAAGGGTAGGATTGAAATATTAAAGGTGCATATAAAAGGCGTTAGCTTAGGGAAAGATGTGGATTTAAATGAAATTGCAAAATTTACCGCGGGACTTGCAGGTGCAGATTTAGCCAATATCATTAATGAAGCAGCCCTCCTAGCTGGTCGTGAAAACAAAAAAGAGGTTACACATAAGCATTTCAAGGAAGCTATGGAACGTACTATGATAGGTTTGGAGAAAAAATCCAGACGACTATCTGCCAAAGAGAAGAAGATAGTTGCATACCATGAAAGCGGACATGCTCTTATGGGTGAGGTAACAAAAGGGGCGCATAGGGTTAATAAAGTCTCTATTATCCCGAGGGGCATGGGTGCTTTGGGCTATACACTTCACACACCTGAGGAAAATAAGCATTTGGAACAGAAACATGAGATGTTTGCTATGATAAATGTCCTTCTAGGCGGTCGTGCGTCTGAGGAAGTGTTTTTAGGTGAAATATCTAATGGTGCCTCTGATGACTTACGGAGAGCGACAGGTATTCTCAAAAATATGATTGTCTATTATGGCATGACAGATGTATCGGGTCTAATGGTCTTAGAGGATTTCACTGCAAGAAATAGATTCTTAGGTGGCGGCGCTAACACTAGAGAATATAGCAATGAGACTGCACAAAAAATGGATAAATATATACAGGAAAAACTACAAGAACATTATGAGCATGTCAAACAGACATTGAGGGATTATAGCGGTGCGATAGAAAATATGGCAAAGGAATTGCTAGATAAAGAAGTGATAGAGGGTGATAGAGTTAGGGAGATAATAGAGCAGTATGAAATAGATAATAATATGGAAAGTCGCTTGATTCCACTAGAGGAAGCGTAATAAGAATAGTAAGCAGAATAATAGAATCATAGGTTTGGTATTATGTTTAGTGGTCTTGTTAGGGATTTTGCTAAGGTTATATTCTTTAAAAAAAATTTACTGAGACTAGAATCTACTCTTACAACTTCACTAGGAGATAGCATAGCTGTTAATGGTGCTTGTCTTACAGTGGTGAATCACGGTGCTAATTTCTTTGATGTGGAGTTAAGCGACAACACAATAAAATCTATTGCAGTAGAGAATCTAAAGGGTCTTGTGCATGTGGAGTCAGCATTGAAGTTAAATGACGGTTTGCATGGGCATATTGTGCAGGGTCATATTGATGGCATAGGGACAATTGTGGATATTAAAAATGATAAAATACAAACTATTTTTAGGATAGAAACAGAAAGATATTTATTATTAAATATAATAAATAAAGGAAGTATATGTATCGATGGAATAAGTCTAACTGTTAATGATGTCTCTGATAAATATTTTGAATTAGTCTTAATTCCACATACATTAGAAAATACGCTACTAAACATATACAAGATTGGCAGAAGAGTGAATATTGAGACAGATGTAATTGTTAGAAGTATTGTTCATGTTATAGAAAAAATTATTGGTAATAAAGAAAAACAAAACATTCAAGATATTTATGATAGGATAGCTCTTTCCTATTGATTAATGGAGATTTTATATGTGTTCCAAAGCCAACATTACATACCCATGCACTTGGGGTTATAGGATAATAGGGCATAATCAAGATTCTGTATTAGCTGCTATAAAACAAGTATTTAATGATGATAATGTAGAGGCAAAATGGCACTTCTCTAAAAATAGCAAATATGTTTCACTTGATTATCATTATATTGTTAATGATGATAATCAGAGAATTGAGTATTTTAATAAATTAGCACAATGTGATAAGATTATCATGGTTATATAATATTGGTGGCGGAATGTTAGCGAGAATCCTTTTAAGTATTTATTTAATTTTAATTGGCATCTGCATAGGCATGATATTAATGTTTGGTTTTACATTTGATAGCATAGAGAATATGGATATGATTTTTCGCGGAAATGAGCATACACAAACAACTTTCACCAAATACGACCAGGGAATCATCATTTCTAGTATAGTCGTGCAGCTAAGCAATGTTTTGGTTGTATGTGGATTTTTTATTTTATTTTATGAAACAATAAGCTATAAGTTTAAAAAAAGTAATATTTTTATATGGTTGCTTGGTTTGGCAAATACTGCTTTACTTTTATTATTTCATTTTGTATATTCTTCAAATCTCTCTAAGATTTTCTCCGATGAGCCAAAAGTTGCAGCTATGCCGAGTTCTGAATCATTCCTAAATCAATCCGAACTCATATTAAAAATTTTATTTATAACATTAATCATCTCATTTTTCACTAGGATTTTATTTATTAATTCAAAAGAATAAACTGCTCTACCCCCTAACAATCGCATTAAACTTATCTTTTGTAATATCCATTGCTTCTTGCATTGCGTCTTGAATCTGCTTTTCTTTCAGTGTATCGCTATGTGATTGAAAGATAAAGCGAATGCTTAGGGCAATCTTATTGTCCTCTTGCTTAAATACATCAAGCGCAAAGATTCTCTTAACATAGCTTTTTACTTCATCGCTTAGATGATTCTCAAGCGCACTTTTTATGGCATTAAAGCTTATGCTATCATCGATGATTATTGTCAAATCCCTCTTGCTCTCTTGATAGATAGAAAATTCTTTTGCTAATCTATCCTCATCTTGCTCTAGCAGGGTTTTCATATCTATCTCAGCAAAAAAGACATTATCTAAATCATATTTCTTTGCTACCGCTGGATTTAGCTTTGAGATGATTCCTATAATATTGCCATTTTTTATCATATTGCCACTATGATATGGGTGTATGAGTTTATTTTTTACAAACTGCAATGACATATTTACACATTCAAAATGCCCTATTGCATCGCTAAGACTTCTTGCAAAGGAAAAGAAATCAGCCTTTATGCCCTTTGGATTAGGAAAGCTTGGCTTACATAGATACTCATCGATAATCATAGCAAGTTTCAAGCTAGGATTCCTATCACTATCATAAACATAGCCTATCTCAAAGAATCTAATGCCCTCATAGCCATAACGTCTATTCTTACTAATGCTAGATAGTAGATGTGGCAGGAGAGATTGCCTTAGAGTATTTAGCTCTTTTGTTATGGGATTTACTAGCTTTTTGCTCTCATCTATATCGCTAAAGCCTAGCTCCTCTAGCACTTCTGAGTCATCAAAGAGATAATGTATGCACTCCATGTAGCCATTAGAAAGCACCCTCTGCCTTAGTGCACCTAGCTTTTTGTGTAGTATATAGGCATCGCTTCGCTGAGATTCTATCTGTATGGTATGCTTTTTTGGCGTTATATTATCCACACCATAAAGACGCAGCACTTCCTCTACGATGTCCTGCCTATCCTTTATATCACTGCGAAAGCTAGGGGGCTGCGCTATAAAGAAATTCTCATCACAGCTTGCTTGAATACGGAAATTTAGCTTCTTTAAGATAAGGGCAATATCTTCCTTGCTTATATCATTACCTATGCAGTCAGATATATATTGAAATGTTATATGAATATTCTTTGGCTCCTGCGTCCTTATAACTTCCTGTGTGCCTGAGTAAAGATTCACATTTAAAGAGCTAATGGCATGGCAGAGGAAATTCATACCGACCTCTAAGTCTGGATTGCTACCACGTGTAGAGCGGTGGATTCTATCCTCGCTAAAGCCACTCTTATCTAGCTTATAAATCTTATTAGCTAGATACATGGAATCTATAAAGCTAGTCTCTAGCACGATGATTCTAGGATAGTTATTCCCATCTATGATACTAGAATCTAGCCCTATCCTACTTAGCTTATTGTGTAGCTCTGGGCTAATCTCTGCATAGACAGATTCAAGACCGCTTTCATCTACCTTTAGGGCGAATTTCGCCTCACTACCATTTGATGATATAAGCTTTGAATCCATAGCATAGCAGTTACACAGCACGCCTGTCATGTAGGTGGTGTATTCCATGAAGTTTTCAAGCGGATTCTCTTTATACTTGCCTGTGATTCCTAGCATGATAGAGATAGCAAGGGGGGTATAAGCCTCCTTGAACTCCGCTAGGCGATACATAAGGCTAGATTGTATATCGCCATACGGCACGACTTGGAAAAATCGCCCTACCCCAAGTGCTACGCTAGGCTCACTTGGCACGATATTTTTCACGATTAGATTAAAGGTGCTTGCAATGTCCCTTGAGATTCCAAGCACAGAGAGACAATCACCTCGATTTGGCGTAATGCCTAACTCTAGCACCTTTTGATTAAATACCTCATACTCACATAGTGGCTTTCCTAGAATCAACTCACCAATGCTAGAATCTAGTTCCATAATACCATCGTTAAACTTTATAAGCCCTAGCTCACTACTAGAGCATATCATACCATGGCTTTCTATATCGCGTATCTTGCTTAACTCTATCCTAGTTTTTCCCTCTCTGCCAAAGGGTAATTCTGCCCCTACCCTTGCTAATGCGACATGCTGCCCAACATAGACATTCTTTGCCCCGCACACGATTTGTAACACTTCAGTGCCAATATCTACTTCACACACGCTTAGTTTATCGGCATTTGGATGTTGAGTTCGTTTCAAAATCTTTGCTACCACGACGTCCTTCGGCACACTTGTGCTAACTTCAGATTCTACCTCTAGCCCGATATGGCTTAGTGCTACTACTAAATCTTCCCATTTTATAGAATCTATATTGATGAATTTTCTTAAACCTTCATTTGTAATAATCATTAAAACTGCTCCAAAATTCTAAGGTCTGTCTCATAAAAACTGCGCAAATCATTAATACCCCACTTTAGCATAGCAAGCCTCTCGATGCCAAGACCAAAGGCATAGCCACTTACATTCTCATAGCCCACAGCTTTGAATACCGCATGATTCACCACGCCACAGCCTAGCACCTCTAAGAATCCTGTAAAAGAACATACCCTACACCCGCTACCTTTGCAGAACATACAGCTAACATCGACTTCCGCACTAGGCTCTGTGAAAGGGAAAAATGAGGAGCGAAACCGCACCTTTACATCATCGCCGAAAATATGCTTTACAAATTTCTCTAGCACTTCCTTTAGATGCGCAAAACTTAGATGGTCGCCCTGCTCTACCACTAGCCCCTCACATTGATGAAACATAGGCGAATGTGTGAGGTCATAATCTCTGCGGAATGTAGCCCCCATACATATCATGCGAATGGGTGGTTTGCAATTCTCCATAGTGCGAATCTGGGTAGGAGAAGTATGTGTCCGCAAAAGCATGGAATCTTGGAAATAAAATGTATCCTGCATATCACGTGCTGGGTGATACTTGGGTATATTTAGTGCCTCAAAGTTATGAAAATCATCTTCTATAAAAGGTCCATCTTGAAGTGAGAAATTCATAGCCGTAAAATAATCTATAATAATATTTTTCATCTGATGAATGGGGTGTCCGCGGCTAAACATGCCATCTGCTCTAAAAAGTGTGGAATCTACCCTATCCTCTCGCATTTTTTTATCTAACTCTTCACTTTCTATTGCCTTCTTTTTTTCGCTAAGTAAAGATTCAAATTCTTTTTTTAGCTCATTAATACTAGCAGCGGCTTCCTTTTTCTCATGCGGTGGAATCTTTGCTAGTTTGGCAAATGCCGCGGATAGATAGCCATTTTTCCCCCCTACTTTTATGCGAATGGATTCCAAAGAATCACTATCGCTAACCTCTCCTAATGCCTTTATGGAATCTAGTATTTGTTGTTTTAACTCTTGCATGATATTCCTCATAAGGTTTTGGTTAGATTCTAACAAAAATAATGTGGGTTTTAAATGTATAATATTTAAAAGATTTTATTAATTAAGGTATATGATGAGAATTTATGCTTCCAATCTACCATATAAGATAACAAATAGAGATTTTTATAATCTTTTCGCACAATTTGGCGAAGTGCATAACATAAAACTTATAGTAAATAGAGATACAGGATATTCAAAGGGATATGGATTTGCAGACATGGCAGATGACAATGCAGAATTAGCCATATCATTACTAAATGATTCTGTATTATTTGGTAGGAAAATTTTCGTTACAAAAAGCAAATATCAAGATGATTAATTATGAAATTTCTTTTCTAAATAATCTCCTAAATACGAAAATGGATAGCATAGACAGAAATAGATTATAAAAATGATTCCATAAACGCATAGGCTGACTATGGCGTCATATTTGCCAAATAGCTCTATTAGTTGCTGTCCCACTTTTAGCAATTCCACAACGCTAATTAATGTTAGCAGAGAAGTTGTTTTGATGATTCTGCCAAATAGATTTATGCTAGATGGTATTAGCATTCTAATAGCCTGTGGAATGATAATGAGAGTCTCTATCTGAAAGCTATTAAATCCAAGTGCTAACGCAGATTCTCTACTGTGCTTCGGGACATTATTAATACTTGCACGGACCAAATCTCCCATTTCCGCAATTCCCCAAATACTAAATACAATAATCCCGCTTGTTATCCCACTAATATGTATATCAAAGGCACTAGAGATTCCATAATACACAATAAATAGCCATACGATTAAGGGTATGATTCTAACTGTTTCTAATATTACTTTGCAAATAATTCTAATAGCTACATTCTTTGCAATCATTGCTCTGCCAAATATCAATCCGCCGAATATCGATACAACAATGCTAACTAGCGATACAATTAGCAGCGTAGCCACTCCATCGCATATTCGCCAAAAATTTGACATACTAAAGAGATGTTCCATTTGTTAGTTCCTGTTATAGCTATGTATAAAATTTTCTATAAAAATTCTAAGTTTTTTTAGCGGAACACCCCAATCATTAAACGTTGTTTGTTTAAATAAAAACATGCAATCATACCATGTTGTTTCTTTATCTATGAATCTCCCCCAGCGCCAATCATGTCTTTTATGTAGCAAAAGTGCAGTTTGTTTTCCTAATGTAGCACTTAGATGTGCTAGAGCAGAATCTATACTAATAATTAAATCCATTTCTAAAATGATTCTAGCACTATTAGAAAAGTCTTTTATATGTGGGCTTAAATCTATTATATTAAATTCATCTGCTAGGCTTTTATCTATCCCCTCGTATTGTAGGCTAAAGTATTGACAATGTTGATTTGGTAGTGTTTCTAGTAGTTTTCGTGGATATATAGATTTTTCCCTTGCATATTGAAAGCCAGAGTTTGAGGCAAAATTTAGCCCTATTTTTGGAATCTTATCTTGATGTTTAAATGATGCAACAAAAGCATTTTTCTCTTTTACTAAAACATTTGGATTCTTTGTTGCATCTAAATCATAAGATTGCAATACTTTATTTGAGTTAATAAAAACTTCTTTATTTTTTATTTCTAGTAAATTAAGATTTTCACTGCTTTTTGTAGCATTTAGTAAAATTTTTCTAAAATGAAGCAGTGTAGATTCCATATTTTCGTCAAAAAGCAAATAAGGCAGACTAGGTATGGGTATGGCGATGTCATAATTATCACCCATAATATTGGTGCATGTAATATGTTTATATTGAGTGCTAAAACATTCAAACAATGCCAATAGCTCCTTTGGCACACATAGTAAAATCTCCCTACATTCCAAAAGCGTCAAGAATCTAACAAACATTATGCTATCGCCAAAGCCTTGTTCATGATATATCGCTACCTTTTTATCTTTAATAAAAGACAATAAATCATTAATATTTGTGAAAGAAAAGCTTAAAAAATGTTTGTTAATTTCTGTGTTTAATAATAATTTTCTATATTCATAAAGTCCAAAAGCCTCACGCGTTGCCTTTGTGCTTAGCAAAAGATAGGATAGATTCAATATATATCTAGGGTCATTGTTTAGTGAAATAGCTTTGTGATACGTATCATTTGCTTTGTGATATTCATTTGCATATCTAAGTGTATTTGCATAGTTAAAATAAAAATTAGAATCATTAAAATAATATTTTTCTAGCTCTTTATATAGGGATATAGAATCATCTAATCTATCCATACTAGAGTAAATTTGCGCAAGATTAATACCAGCATCTCCCACGCCACCCTCATAGGCTAACATATAATATTTTAGTGCAAGTCTAAAACTCCCTATGGCTGCCTGCTGATTTGCTAAGTTATAGATAGCATACATATCTTTTGGATTAATTTCTATTGCCTTTGTGTAATGATTTATGGATTTTTCATAATCTTGTAAATCAGCATAACATCGTGCTATATTGAAATGTAGATTCTCATCATTTCTTGGCAGGAAACTTTCTAGTAGTGCAATTGCTTTTAGAGTTTGATTATCTCTTCTGTAAAATTCTGCTAGATTTAGAGATAGGCTAAACTCGTGTTGTCCGTCATGATTCTTATCAATTCTTAGCGCTTCTTCTAAGCATTCTATTGCCTGAGAAACTTTATTTAGATGACCATAGCTAATCGCACAAAGACCCCAGGCCTCTATATTTGTATTATCAAGCACAATAGCTCTAAGACATTGTTCTACACATGAACTCCATTGCTTTTTCTCAAATGAAAACCTAGCATTTTCCATATAAGAATCTTTTTTAAGATTTCCCAAAAGCACCTCTCCGAAAACCACTCTCTATCTAACAATTATATATAATAAATGTCAATTTCATAACGCTATTAACATTTTTTTGCTACAATTTGCGGTTTAATTTTAGTTTGTAGGAGACTAAATGAAAGTTAGACCTTCTGTTAAAAAGATGTGTGATAAATGCAAGGTCATCATACGAAAGAGAGTTGTTCGTGTGATTTGCGTGAATCCAAAACATAAACAAAGACAAGGATAAAGTATGGCTAGAATTGCTGGTGTAGATTTGCCGAAGAAAAAAAGAGTTGAATATGCCCTAACCTATATATATGGGATTGGACTAAAGAGTTCAAGGGATATTCTCAGAGATGTCAATATTTCTTTAGATAAGCGAGTTAATGATCTCAGCGAGGACGAGGTATCTAAGATTGCAAAGAGGATTCAGGAAAACTATGTAGTCGAGGGTGATTTGAGAAAAAAAGTAACTCTTGATATAAAGTCTTTGATGGATTTAGGTAATTATCGTGGTCTAAGACATAGACGAGGACTTCCCGTGCGTGGTCAGACAACCAAAAACAATGCCCGAACAAGAAAGGGCAAGAAAAAGACCGTTGGTAGCAAGTAAGGGGAATACATGGCAAAAAAACAAAATACAAATGTGAAGAAAAGAACTTCCAAAAAGAGTATATCAAGAGGAATTGTCTGCATATCTGCCTCATTTAATAATACTAATGTAACCGTTACTGACGAGATGGGAAATGTAATATGCTGGGCTACTGCTGGGGGACTTGGATTTAAGGGTAGTAAGAAATCTACACCTTATGCAGCACAGCAGGCAGTCGAGGCGGCAATGGCTAAGGCAAAAGAAAATGGAATCAAAGATGTAGGCATCAAGGTGCAAGGTGCAGGTAGCGGACGTGAGACTGCAGTAAAAAGCGTTGGTGCCATTGAAGGCATACGAGTTTTGTGGATAAAAGATGTAACGCCGCTTCCGCATAATGGTTGCAGACCACCTAAGAGAAGAAGAGTATAAGGAGACTATATGGCAAGATATAGAGGACCGGTAGAAAAGATTGAAAGAAGGCTTGGTGTTTCATTATTTCTAAAAGGTGAACGCAGACTTGCAGGTAAGAGTGCTTTAGATAAAAGAGACTATGGACCAGGTCAGCATGGCAGAAGACGAAGTAAAATTTCTGACTATGGTTTGCAGCTACGAGAGAAGCAAAAAGCTAAATTTATGTATGGCATTAGTGAGAAGCAGTTCCGCTCTATTTTTAAAGAGGCAAATAGACAGGACGGCAACACAGGTGAGAATCTCATAAGGCTACTTGAGAATAGGCTCGATAATGTCGTGTATAGAATGGGCTTTGCTACCACCAGACGTTTTGCAAGGCAGCTTGTAACACACGGACATATACTCGTAGATGGCAAAAGAGTGAATATCCCATCTATCAATGTCAAGGTGGGACAGAAAGTAGAGATAATAGAAAAAAGTAAGGATAATGTGCAGATTAAAAGAGCGCTTGACCTTACAGAGCAGGTAGGCTTGGTCCCATGGGTTGATATAGATAAGGATAAGAAATTTGGGATTTTTACTAGGAATCCTGAGCGAAGTGAGGTTGAGATACCAATAGAAGAAAGACTTATAGTAGAGCTTTACTCTAAGTAATATAGTTTTAGGTGGTATTTATGAAAAATATAAAAGTCAGACCGTATATCCCAGAGAAGCTGGAGATAGAGGAATTGGGTCCAAATCATATAAGGCTTTATGCCTATCCATTCGAACCGCACTTTGCGATTACATTAGCACACCCTGTTAGGAGATTACTTCTATCTAGCACTGTGGGCTATGCACCTATTGCGATAAAGATTGAGGGAGTGGCGCATGAGTTTGATTCTGTAAGAGGCGTGGCAGAAGATGTTTCGCCACTAATTGTAAATATTAAGAATCTAAATTTCACTATTGACTCCTCGATTATTACGCAGGATAAATTCGAATTGGAATATGAGTTTGAAGGACCCATGGAGCTAAAGGGAAAGGATTTAAATACTGACTGCATAACCATATTAGATTCAGAAGCTTATCTAGCTAATATCAATAGCGATGCAAGTCTTAAATTCTCTATTCTTTTTCAAAAGGGACTAGGATATGTTCCAAGTGAGGATATACGCGATGAGGTTAGTCAAGATTATATTCCGCTAGATGCTTACTTTACACCTGTTAAGAAAGCTAATTATGTCATAGAGAATGTATTGCATGAGAGTAATCCAAACTTTGAAAAGATTGTCTTTGAGATACAGACAAATGGGCAGATTGACCCTATGGATGCAGTCAAGGAGGCAATTACAATCATGCACTCACAGATGAGTGTATTTGGTGCAGAGCTAACAGATGTTCCGATAAGCAATAGTAGAATAAATGATGACGACCCTGAGCTGAAATTATTACTCTCTAGCGTTGATGTGTTAAATCTTGACCACAGACCAAGTAACTGCCTACAAAAGTCGAATATTAAATATGTAGGTGAGCTTGTGCTAATGAGTGAGAATGAATTAAAAAATATTAAGAATCTAGGAAAACGTTCTTTTGATGAGATTGTAAATAAACTATCAGAGGTAACGGGCTATGGTGTCGGTGCGGATTTACCACCTGAGATGGCAGCTACACTCAGTAAGCGATTAAGAAAAATGAAAGGTTAAAAAGGATATATATGAGACATAAGCATGGTTACAGAAAATTAGGTAGAACATCTTCTCATAGACAGGCTTTACTAAAGAATCTTAGTATTGCTTTGATTAAATATGGAAGCATAGAGACTACATTATTTAAAGCTAAGGAATTACGTGGCTATATTGAGAAACTCATAACAGCCTCTAGGAATCCAGATTTTAATACACATAGATTTGTCTTTTCATATCTGCAAGATAAAGAGGCTACAAAAAAGCTTATAGCCGAAGTAGCACCTAGATTCAAAGAGAGAAATGGTGGATACACTAGGATTCAAAGAAGTAGATTGCGAAGAGGCGATGCAGCTACCATGTCTGTGATAAGTTTTGTTGATTAAAGTCAGATTCTAGACTCAAATTCTTAGCATAATGTTATGCAAGACATCAATAATCTTGTTTCACAATCGGAGGTAGTATATGTTTAGGACGGAAGAAGTCGTCTCTAGGGCGTTAGTGAGTGTAAAAAATGACAGATATAAGCTATCTGTTTTAGTTTTTTCACGAGTAAAGGAACTCATCGCAGGGGCAAAACCTTTGGTAAATTACCCAGATGAGTTTTTAAAGAAAATGGAGCTATGCGACATAGCTTTACTTGAGATTGCAGAGGGAAAGGTTTCTTTAAGTAATCTATCTTAAGCTAGAAGGTTGGCATGGATTTTCTTAGCAATTTATCAAAGATTGAGCATATTGATGATGCGATTTCGCTATTAGATAATATCTACCCCTTAAGCGATTCTGTAAAAAAAGCATTAGA
Organism: uncultured Helicobacter sp.; assembly: GCA_949287835.1. Classification (GTDB taxonomy): domain Bacteria; phylum Campylobacterota; class Campylobacteria; order Campylobacterales; family Helicobacteraceae; genus Helicobacter_A. The sequence goes on along the minus strand of CASEHV010000002.1, from coordinate 60,743 downwards.
TGATGCGCAAAGATTCCATGAGGGGCAGTTTAGGAAAAGTGGCATACCTTATGTCGTGCATCCTATATGCGTTGCCTGCATTGTCGCATACTATGGTGGCGATGATTCTATGATATGTGCAGCACTTTTACATGATGTAGTCGAGGATACGCTTTGTGAGAGTGAGTATATACACAATCATTACGGGGAGCATGTGGGAGCATTGGTAGATGCTCTGACTAAAATTGTCGAGATACGAAATGAGGAGCTACCCTCAAATGCTAGTGGTGCAAAGATTGCCACACAGGCAATGTCATTTAGGAAAATGCTACTAGCTAGCATCGAGGATACGCGGGTGCTTGTCATAAAGGTAAGCGATAGAATGCACAATATGCTAACCCTAGATGCCCTAAGTAGTGAAAAGCAGATTAGAATCTCAAAAGAGACTCTAGTCGTCTACGCCCCCATAGCACATAGATTAGGTATTTCATTGCTTAAAAATGAGCTTGAGGATAGAAGCTTTTACTATATTTTTCCAGATGAGTATAATAAAATTCAAAGCTACATGATAGAGGAGAAACAAAATCTATCTTTAAGGCTAAATGAATTTACCCAGAAAGTAACCACCCTACTCCTAAATAACGGCTTTTTACGCGATAGCTTTGAGGTGCAAAGTCGCATTAAACGACCCTACTCCATTTACCTTAAAATGCAGAGAAAAGGTGTAGGTATAGATGAAATGCTAGATTTATTAGCCATTAGGGTGGTTGTGAAAAATACCATAGACTGCTACCGTGTGCTAGGAATCATTCATACAAATTTAAAACCCATTCCATCGCGCCTAAAGGATTATGTCGCACTGCCAAAGGATAATGGCTATCAGACGATACACACCACCGTTTTTAATGATAGCGTAGCATACGAGGTGCAGATTCGAACCTTTGATATGCACAAAAATGCAGAGTTTGGTATCGCGGCACATTGGAAATATAAAGGCGGGGTAAAATCTGGCTCAGGTGTAGCAGAGCCAAATGCCAAATGGCTAGAGAATATGAAATATGATGATAAGAATCTTAATGCCGAGGAGTTTTATGAGTTAGCCAAAAATGATTTATATCGCGAGGACATTGTGGTTTTTTCCCCCACAGGCGAGATTTTTAATCTTCCCTTAGGCTCTGTCGTGCTAGATTTTGCCTATGCCGTGCATAGCAAGGTGGGCGATACTGCCAAAGAAGCCTTTGTAAATCATCAAAAAGCCCCACTTTTGCAGAAACTAAAAAGTGGTGATATTGTGAGAATCATTACCGATACAGAGGTGCAGACGCGTTGCACTTGGATAGATTCTCTCAAGACCTCAAAGGCAAAGAGTCGTATGCGCGCATTGTGTAATAATCGTAGCAAGGAAATCGATAGAAAAGTCGCCCTAAATATTCTAGCCACCATTTTTAACAAGGAGCATGAAGAGATAGAATCTATGCTAAAAAAGCATAATCTAAAGGATACTATTGGCAATGCCTCCAATGATTTCACATTTTTAAAAGATGTAAAAAGTAAGATTGAGGCAGAGATAGAATCTAATAGCTTTTTTAATATCATGAGATTCCGAAGTGTCAAGCTACGTGAGCTAAACTTTGATAATATTATTTTATATACCAATCACAATATTAATGATATAAGCTTTGATTACTGTTGCCACCCAAAGTATGGCGATTCTGTTGTCTGCATTAAAAGCGCCCAAAAGGCAGTCATACATCATAAACTCTGTAATAAAGTGCAGGAAAAAATCGATAGTGGCATAGACCAAGTCTTTGTTAAATGGAAAAAGAGTGCTAATCTAGCCTTTAATATCATAGTGGCATTTGAGGAGCATAAGGGTGTGATAGCCGATTTTCTCATCACACTTGCCAAGTATGGCTATAATGTGTTAAAGGTGGATTATGATAGACATAAGAATCAATTCTCCCCTCTTTGCGATGTCATCGTAGAAACTCGTAGCACAGACACAAGGAAGATTAAAGAAATCTTGCAGAAAAAATATAAGATTATAAAGTTTTCGAATCTAAAAGATGTGTATTCGGGGTAGATAAATTTTAAATTCTAATGCAATAGAATTAAAGAAAATTAAAAAACCCATTAAGTTATAATTAAAAAATTTAAATAGTATAGACATAAAAAATAGACGACCGTATAATAACCTCTATGCACAGATTTACCTCCTACATTTTCTTTTTCTCATAAGAGTGTCTTATAATTTCACTCATGTAGTTAAAAGGATTTTTGTTATGGTTAATATAGCGAGTATTTCGTTTATGCAGAAAGTAAAGGGCGTGAAAGACATAGAGATTGAAAATAATAGGGTGCTAATTAGGGTTGATTTTAATGTCCCTATGACTAAAAACTCTAATATAAGCGATGATACGAGGATTCGCGAGGCACTACCTACCATAAATTATTGTATTGATCATGGCGCTAAGAGTATTGTGCTTGTTAGTCATCTTGGCAGACCAAAGGAGAGGAGCGATAGATTCTCTTTAAAGCATCTTGTAAAGCGAATAGAAAGATTGCTTGCTAGGAATATTATCTTTGCAGACACCATAGATTCTGCAATTAGAAGTCAAAATACAAATACAGATTCTAATATTATTCTATTAGAAAATATAAGATTTTATAATGGTGAAACAAAAAATGATGATGAGTTAAGTAAAAGTTTAGCCTCACTATGCGATATATATATAAATGACGCATTTGGCACAAGTCATAGAATGCACTCTAGCACACATGGCATTACAAAATTTGTGGATACTAAAGTCGCAGGTATGCTACTAAAAAAAGAGATAGACGCATTTGCTAGGGTGGTTACAAATCCACTAAGACCTCTGCTATTAATCGTTGGCGGCAGTAAGGTTAGCTCTAAACTTACTTTGCTAAAGAATGTATTAAATGTTGTAGATAAAATTATTATCGGTGGTGCTATGAGTAATACATTCTTGCAATCACTAGGCTATGATATGCAGCGAAGTTTAGTAGAGTATGACTTGGTAGATGAGGCTAATTCTATACTAAAAGCCGCTAAAGAGAAAAAAGTAAAAATTTATCTGCCCGTTGATGTAGTAAGCACAGATACTATCGAGAATCCAAAGGTTATAAAAATTACGCCATCTCAGGATATTCCGGAGAATCTAACTGCTGTGGATATTGGACCTGCTAGTGTAAGATTGTTTAGTCAAGTCATACATGATGCGCAGACTATTATATGGAATGGACCGCTAGGTGTATATGAGGAAAGACAATTTTCACGAGGGACTTTTAATATTGCAGATTCCATAGCAAATACTTATACTTTTAGCTTTATAGGTGGCGGGGATACAGCAGATGCAATTGATAGAGCGGGGCATAAAGATAGCATGAGTTTCATATCCACAGGCGGAGGCGCTAGTCTTGAGCTTTTGGAGGGAAATGTTTTACCAGCATTTGAAGTATTAGATAAAAAAACACTACAAGATTAAACTTTCACACAAGGCTCAATCATGCAAGAGAATCTATCCTTTGAATCATTCATTCAAGAATGCCTACAAGAGCTGATGCGTGGTAGTATAGATGATAGCGACAATCCACTTCAATTACTCATCATTCAGACGCAGTACGCACTCTCTCAGGCATCTTTTTTGGATTTAGGTAAAAAAGAGATTCTAAATAATCTTTCACTTTCGCTAAAAAATCCCATGAGAGTGGCAATTATCGGGCAGTTTAGTAGCGGGAAAAGCACATTTCTAAACGCACTGCTAGGCGATGAGATACTCCCTAGTGGCATCACGCCCGTTACTGCCAAAGTGTGTGAAATCGTCTATGGCGAGAATCTAGCCCTAGAGGTTTTATACAAAAATGGAGAAGTTATAAAAAAAGAATTGACATTCCTAGAGCTAGTCGATGAGATGGAGAATCTAAAAATCTCTCACTACAAACTCTATGCCCCCCTGCCGCTTTTAAAGGAAGTTAGCTTCCTTGATACCCCTGGCTTTAACTCACAAAATGAAAGCGACACAGAGACGACTAATGCGATTTTAGAATCAGTAGATGGAATTATCTGGCTAACACTCATAGATAATGTCGGCAAAAATAGCGAAAAGCAGATTCTACAAACCCACATTAGCCGCTATGCTAACAAAAGCATTTGTGTGCTAAACCAAAAAGATAGGCTAAAAAATCAAGGTGAGATAGACACCAGCATAGAGTATGCAAAGAGTGCTTTTAGCGGATTTTTCGAGCAGACATTGGCTATCTCTGCGAAAATGGCGCTTGATTCTATTAAGCGTGGCGATGAGAGCCTTTATAGAGAATCTGGCATTAAGGAAGTGCTAGATTACATTAATGATTCTATCTACAAAAGGGCTAGTAGCGCTAAAGAGTTTCGGGTAAAGCAGAGTTTAAGAAAGCTTTTGGTATGTGAGAAAAAGGCACTGCATGATAGAGCGATGAAATGCAGACAACTAGATGGGATTTTAAAGATTTTCCCTCAAGAGCTAAAATTCAATATGCTACAAAGTGGGCTTGAGGATAGTTTTAAAAAACTATTTGTAGCTTTAGAGATAAAGTTCGATGCCCTATCCCAGCATATTTTCAATGCCTTTGAGTTAAAGAAAACAGAGATTGTAAAGGAGAGTAAAAATCGCTTTGGATTCAAAAGCACTATTGTGCAAAGCAAGGATATAAATGTCCTACCCAAAGAGAGATTGGCAAGTCAGCTTTGCAGTGAGGATTCCGACTTTGCAATGGAGTTCAAAAAGCTAGGCTTTAGTATGCACGAGTTTGGTGAGAATCTTAGTGCTTTTATCAAAGAGCAAGGGCAGGGGCTATATCATAGGATAGAATCTTTTTGCACCACTAGTGAGCTATCTTTTGAGAGAATCTACAAAGAGATTTATAGCGATTATGATAAAGCGTTGCTAATAAATAGTGCTGATGCAAAAAGCGAATTGCATTTTCTCCAGCTTTCATTATCAAATAATCTTACAAATGCCATTGTGCTATGCCTTGAGCGGCTAAATTTCGAGGTAGAAAATGCCCTAGCAAAACATAGGGGCAATCAGGACCTGCCACTTTATAATCCTACATTAGAGAACACGCGAAATCTCATCAATCAAGGCTTACATTATGGTATGTATCAAGATAGGCTAAGTCTTGGATTCTCAATCTACAAAAGGACGTTATGGAATCTAAGCGAGAGTTTGAATAAATTATATGCAGATAAAAGTGCGGTAATAAAAACATGGCTAGATGAATGCAGCTCTAAGATTGCAATACTAGATAAGACTAAGGAATCTGTGATTGATTTTGGGTGTTAATGAGATTAAAAAATTGCAAATAATTTACATAGCTTTTTAATAAAGCATACCGATTAGATTTTAATCTCTAAATTTCAGAATCAAAATTTTAAGCATGGTAATTTGGTGCTTCTTTTGTGATGACTACATCATGCACATGACTTTCTTTTAATCCTGCTTGTGTAATCTCTACAAATTTAGCATTCTCCCACAATGATTTTAAATCCTTAGCACCTAAATATCCCATACATGAGCGAAGTCCACCTATTAATTGATGTAATACATCAGAGATTTTTCCACGATATGGCACCCTACCCTCTATGCCCTCTGGCACTAATTTTTCATGTGTGCTACCCTCTTGGAAATATCTATCACTGCTACCATTTTGCATAGCACCTATACTTCCCATTCCTCTGTAACTCTTATATTGTCGTCCCTGAAAAATCACTAAATCGCCCGGACTCTCTTCTGTGCCTGCTAGAAGTGAGCCTATCATAACACTAGATGCCCCAACCGCTAACGCCTTAGCCACATCGCCACTATATTTTATACCTCCATCTGCTATGATGGGAATATTATTATCACGTGCGACTCTAGCACAAATATCTATGGCGGATACCTGTGGCATTCCCACACCTGCTACGATTCTAGTAGTGCATATACTGCCCGGTCCTATGCCAACTTTTACGCAGTCTGCACCCGCTAAAATCAAATCTTTCGTAGCCTCAGCGGTAACTACATTTCCTACAATGACATCTATATCAAGCTTTGATTTGACTTCTTTTAGAGTGTTGATTACATTCTTTGAGTGTCCATGTGCAGAATCTAGCACTAGCACATCTACTCCAGCCTCACATAATGCAACAGCCCTATCAATCTGCCCTACACCAATCGCTGCACCAACCCTTAAACGACCCATAGAATCTTTATTCGCATGAGGATACTCTATGCTTTTTTGAATGTCTTTAATTGTGATTAGTCCTCGCAAAACATTATTTTTATCCACAAGCGGGAGTTTTTCTATTTTGTTTTTATTCATAATTTCCTTTGCATCTGCAAGGCTTATACCCTCATGTGCGGTAACTAAAGGCATTTTAGTCATCACTTCGCCAACTTGTTTATTAAAATCTGTCTCAAATCTCGTGTCTCTATTAGTTAGGATTCCTATAAGACACATGTTATCATCTACAACAGGCACACCAGAAATGCTATATGTTTTCATGATATTCTCAGCATCTTGAAGCGTTTTGTCTGGAGATATAAATACAGGGTCGCTTATGATTCCACTCTCACTTTTTTTTACCCGCCGTATTTCCCTTGCTTGAGAATCTATATCCATGTTTTTATGGATAATGCCGATTCCTCCAAGTCTAGCCATAGCTATTGCAGTTTTATGTTCACTAACAGTATCCATAGCCGCACTAACAAATGGCGTATTTAATGGAATATTACGTGTTAGCATAGATTGTATATTTACCTCTTTTGGTAGGACCTCAGAGTAGGCCGGGATTAATAAAATATCTTCAAATGTAAGTGCTTTTTGGATAAGATTCATGCCTTGCCTTTCGTTAATTATTTTGTGAAATTCTACTTTATCAAAAATAATATAAAGGCATTTTGTATAGATTTAAGTTTGTTATAATATCTAAATCAAACTTAGAGGAATGACGTTGAATAGCCTTACATTTTTTATTCTTAGGCAGTACTTGAAATTTGACAAAACACAGCCCTTTATATCTATAACGGCAATTTTAGCATTCCTTGGCGTTGGCATAGGCGTCATGGTGTTGTTGGTAGCTATGTCTGTGATGAATGGCATGACAAAGGAGTTTGAAAGAAAACTTTTTATCATGAATTACCCCATAACGATATATTCCACCTCTAGTCGTGGTCTATCTGAAAATTTTTTAGAATATTTAGAATCTAGATTCCCAAAACTCTCTTTTAGTCCATACATACAAGCACAAGCGGTTATTAGAAATGGCTCAGATATATATCCTATGGTATTATATGGCGTTGATATAAAACGGGAATCAAAAGTCAATAGCATTCTTGCTAAATCAAATATTACTGCATTTAGTAGTCCATTTGAGGTAATCATAGGCGAACAGCTATTTAACTCTCTTATATCAGATGATATAAAAGCTACATTTATTTTCACAGATTTAGCACCAACAGGTCTCGCCTTAACACCTAAGATGAAAAAATTTGTATTAAAAGGGCATTTTTCTAGTGGGCTTAGAAACTACGATAATTCCATGGCATATACCACACCGCAGGCAATATATGCCATACGTGGAGGAAGTAACTTTGGCTATGATGGATTCCATGTTTTCTCTAATGATTCCATGAATGACATTATTTTATTAAAAAAGGCTATGGAGGAGTATGAGAAAGAGAATCATGTTATAGTGCATGCAGATATGGAGGGTTGGTGGGAGCAGAATGGCAACTTTTTCTCCGCTATGGAATTAGAAAAAAAGGCATTATTTTTCATGCTTATGCTAATTATTCTCATGGCTAGTTTAAATATCATTAGTTCTCTTTTAATGGTGGTGATGAATAGGCGAAAGGAAATTGCGTTATTAATTAGTCTTGGTGCTTCTAAACAGGCTATACGTCGACTATTTTTTCAGCTAGGCTCTGTTATCGGTGGTTCTGGAATCATCTTTGGTGTTGTAGGTGCATTTTTTGTTATGTGGCTATTAAAGACCTTTGATATTATCTCTATACCTGCCGATGTCTATGGCGTATCTCGTTTGCCCATTGATTTGCTAACAAGCGACCTTATATACACTATTGTAGGTGCATGCATTATCGTTTGTCTTTCATCGTATTATCCCGCAAGACGTGCTAGTAATATTGACGTGCTAGGCGTTCTTAGGAATGAATAATATGCACCTCTTTTTTAAGCCACCACATATATTTTGCTACAATTTAGAATCTACATTCGTAAGGATAGAGCGTAAATGGCAAAACTAAGGCAGAACATTGCTGTAAAATCAAAGCTTTCCTCTACACTGAAGAGTTGGCTGCCGATATTGCAAAGCCCTATACATGAGCTAGAGGAGACCTTAGGCAAGATTGGCGAGGATAATCCATTTTTGGAAATTAATAGTGCTTTTTCCACAAGTCTGCAGGAAAATCTCTCTACAAAGCGGCTAAGTAGGAATCTAAACCCCGCAAAAAACTCGCTAGGGGACAAGGTAGAGCTACTTACAATCTATGAAAAAAGCCTCATAGAAAGTCTGCAAGAGCAGATTCTACCCCCGCTTTTCCCCACGATAAGAAGTCAGCAAATCGCACTAGGCATTATTGATAATCTTGATGAGGAAGGCTTTTTTGACTGTGAATGGGAATCTTTTTTAGAGGAGCTAAAAGAGAGTGGCATAGAGACTAGCGTAGATGAGGTAGAGAGAGTTAGGGCTAGATTCTGTCATTTAGAGCCAGCAGGCATTGGTGCTAAGGATTTAGGAGAATCTCTTGTATTCCAGCTTGATGCAAGTGAGCTAGAGGGTGAGGATTATGACATCGCACTTAGCATTGTAAAAGACCTTGAGAATCACAATCGCTTTAAGAAATACAAAAATTACGAAAGAATTATGAAGGTTATACGAGATTTTAATAGGATTCCAAATCTTGAGTTTCAAGAGGATTCCATGCCTGTGATAGCCGATATTATCGTTACACAAGAGGGCAATAATATTGAGCTAAATTTAAATGATTCCTACTATCCTAGCATGATTATAGAAAAGCCTAGCACTAAGATTTTAGATGAGCAGTTTTTCAAAACAAAACTCAAAGAGGCGCGCGACCTAGTCGATGCACTAGACATGCGGCGGGCTACATTGCGAAAAATTGGGCTAATGATTATTGAGTATCAGTATGAGTTTTTCACAGGAGGCGAAATTAAGCCGATGAAATTAAAGGATTTAGCAGATGAGTTTGGACACTCGCCTAGCACGATTTCACGTGCTATTTCAAATAAATTTCTAGCCTGCACACGTGGCGTTTTCCCCATTAAAAGCTTTTTTACCACTGCCATTGATGGCGATACTTCTAATGCTAGTATCAAGGATTTTTTAAATGAGATTATCAAAAATGAGGATAGAAAAAAGCCGCTATCAGATATTAAGATTCTAGAGATGATTGAGAAAAAGTTCGATTTAAAAATGGTGAGACGCACGATTACAAAATATCGCAAACAGCTAGGCATACTAGGCTCTAGCCAGAGAAAGCGAATGTATGAGATGAGTATGCAAGAGACTATATAGGAGAGAGATATGAATAGACTGCAAATATTAAGGCTTTTATTATCACGGCATGCAAAGAGAATCATATATCATCTAAAGGAGCATGAGATTCACTTTAGTCTGCAATGTATCGCACATAGGGTTAGCTTTGAGCCAAAATTACCGGAGGAAATATCAAAGAATTTTCACCCCGCCATAGATTTTATACTATCAGGCTATACATTTGATAGCATAGAGATGTGGGAAGATGAGTTCTTATTTGAAGCTGGCTTTGGGAAAGATAATTTTGCAAGTGTGGTGCGAGTGCCATTCTCTAGCATTACACAGATTAGCATTCCTAAGATGCGGGATATGTGTATTTTCATGAATGCCATGAATTTCGTAGAACTAGGAATCTTTAGCGATGAGGAAGATATGGAGATGATACAGGAGCTAATGGAGAATATGGAGGATGAGAGGGATATTATGGACGATTTGATAGAAAGCTCAAAAGATGCAATTTTGTCAAATCCAGAAAATAAATTCTAGGAGAGGCAATGCGGATTTTGATGTGTATATGTGCATTTGTGATATGTGCAAATGCGAATGGCAAATGGGACTATGGTATGAATATGCAGGAGGGCTGGGCAAATGCCGACCTTACCTATCGTGGCTGCAAGGAAGGCAATCAGCAATCTCCAATCAACATCGCTACAAAGAATGTAAGGCAGGGGGCATTAGAATTTGTGCTTAAATATCTGCCCGCAAAGGGCGTAAATGTGGAGCTAAAAGATTATGTTTTCACCATCACATATCCGCAGGGAAGCTACCTTGAATTTGCAGGAAGACGTTATCACATTAAGAAAATCTATTTTCACACACCCGCAGAGAATGGCATAGATAGTAAATATTATCAAATGGAGATGCAGATTTTCCATGAGGATTCTAAAGGAAATAAGCTATTTTTGTCCGTGCTATTTACTGATGGTAGTGCCAATGAGACATTAGGTCTTATCACAAAGAATCTTCCAACTCAAGAAGGCAAAGCATATTTTGTTACAAATTTTGACATAAATAAACTCATTCCAAATAATCTAGCCTCATATCAATTCTACGGCTCTCTTACCACGCCGCCATGTAGTCAAAATGTGCAGTGGATAATCCTCAAAACCCCTATGCCAATTACAAAAACCCAGCTAGATAGTATGCAGAATATCACGAAACAAAACGCCAGAACAACGCAGGAGTTATTTAATAGGCTTGTGGTGGAGTAATCTTAAAACATATTAAACATAATGGCAAGACCTACGAGTATGAGAAAGATTCCGCAAAATATTTCTATTATCCTCATTTGCTTTTTTAATCTTCCTATGAATGCTAAACCCTGAGTGAGAAAAACAGACAACAATAAAAAAGGAATTGATAACCCTACTATGAATGATATGCTAGACATGAGTGCTAGATTCTGATTTGTAGAAGCGAGTAGTGCCATTGAGCTTACGATTGGTCCCGTGCAAGGAGTCCAGCCAGCCGCAAATCCAACACCTATTAAAAATGGTGCAATGACTTTAAGGAATCTATTGCCCTCTAATCGCGTTGTATCTAGCTTTTTTATTTTATTAAAAATAGCAATTTTTAATACACCCAAAAAATGCAAACCAAATACTATAACTATAAAACCAGATACCCATTTCACATAATGATTGCTAAAAAAATTACCTATGATATTAAACGTAGCTAAAAAAAGTAGAAAAAATATACTAGAAAAACCTAACACAAACAAAAACGAGCTTTGTAGCATTTTTGCCTTTGAATGATATTTCATCTGCCCTATTCCAACGCCAGATATATAACTCATATAAGAGGGAATTAACGGTAGTATGCATGGCGTAAAAAATGTAAGCAATCCACCCAAAAAGCTAACTAAAACAGGTAAATCAAAAAATGCGTTTTGTAAATAATCCATGTTTAACTATCATCTCCATAATTTATATTGCAAATAATTCTACATAATGATTCCTAAAATATTTGCAACATAAAAAGAAAATTTTATATTTGAAAATTCATGATTTTTAGCTAAAATCACGGCATTTCTTATTGGAGTTTGACTTTGCTACGTTTATTCTTATCTACTGCTATATTTTGTTTTTTATCCCTAAGCTTTGCTAATGCAGAGAAAATTGGCGATTTGACAAGTATCTCTGGCGTTAGGGATAATCAGCTTATGGGATATGGAATCGTCATAGGCTTAGATGGCACAGGCGATAAAGGTGGGTCAAGATTCACAGCCCAGTCTATGGCAAATATGCTTGAGACTATGAATGTAAAGCTTAGTGCAGATGATATAAAATCAAAAAATGTAGCGGCGGTTATGGTAACGGCAAATTTACCTCCGTTTGCTAGACAAGGAGATAAGATAGATATAAAAATATCTAGCATAGGCGATGCGAAATCGCTTCAGGGTGGCACGTTACTAATGACTCCACTAAATGCAGTAGATGGTCAAATATATGCAGTAGCACAGGGTAGCATAAGTGTCGGTAAGGGTGATAGTTTGGTTAGCGGGACGATAAATGGCGGTGCTACAATAGAGAAAGAAGTTGTCTATAACATAGCAAATCAGACTTCAACTACCCTTAGCTTGAAAAAATCTGACTTCCAAAATGCAGTAAAGGTTCAGAATAAAATCAATGAAGTTTTTGGAGTTAAAACAGCACAAGCACTTGATTCTCGCACAATTAGAATCAATAAGCCAGATAATCTTAGCATGGTAGAGTTTCTAGCATTGGTGCAAGAGGTTGATATACCCTACTCTACTAGAGAAAAGATAGTGATAGATGAAAAATCTGGGACAATCGTATCAGGTCTTGATATTAGCGTTCAGCCTATTGTGCTAACTCATGGTGATTTGACATTAAGAATCACAAAAGATTTTAATAATGGAAACAACACGACAGGTATTGATAATATGAGTTTTGATAAGGATACAAATACATTAAGTGGAAATGGGAATCTACCAACGGTTGCAAGTGTTGTACGTGCGTTGCAAAGACTCGGCGCTAGTCCTCAAAGTGTTATATCTATACTTGAGACAATGAAACGTAGCGGTGCGATAGCAGCAGATATAGAAGTGCTATAATTAGGTGCATGGTGATGAGTAATAAAATTATAGAGTGCTACAGCTTATCAGATAAGATTTGTGAATATCACGGAACAGTTGATATAGAGATTTTTCACTCTAAGTATTTTGAAAAAGTTGCATTAATCAACAATCATGAAGTTCTATTGCAGAATCTAAATTTTATTCTATCGGAATCTATTTCAATGATTCCATACTGCACAAGACCAATTAGTGATTTGCCTTTGAAAGTATTAATATGCGGGACGTTAAATATAGAAATTGCAGAGGTTTTGTTTAGAAATATTAAAAGTGAAGTAATGATTGATATTGTGCTAAAGGATATTAATTCACTTGAGATAATGCAGGAGTTTTTCCCAAACTGCAAAGAGATTCTAAAAAGATATTCCATAAATGTCGTAAATAGTTTCTTGAATGTAAAATATAGAGATTATGACATTATCATAAACCTAGATACACCTAGCAAATCAGAGTTTGAAGCAATGTATAAAATGGGAAAAGATGATTGCATTACTATATTTAAACTAGAAAATCTTTTCCTAGAAAAAGATAATACATTAGAGATGCTTAAGATTGCTAGTGGCTATGGAAATATTTTAATGCCTTTCTGGATAAATTCATATACGCAGCATTTTTATGCTTTTTTGAGTAAAAAATATCACCCTCTGGCAGATTTATGTCTGCAAAAAAGTGATATGCTAGAGGACATGAAATTTTATAATTCAAATATTCATACTTCTGTATTTCGTATGCCAAATATTATTAGCTCTACTTTCAAAAGCTACATAAAGAATTAGTGGTGATAAATATGAATGAGAAAAAAGAGACTTTTGAATATAAAGATTTTGGTGTAAATATTGATGAGGGAAATGCCCTTGTGGATAGCATAAAACCTATTGTGAAAAATACTTTTACTCAAAATGTATTGGGCGGTCTTGGCGGATTCTCTGGTTGCTTTAGAATGCCCAGCGGTTTTAGCAATCCTATACTATGTGCAGCAACAGATGGTGTAGGCTCTAAACTTACTCTTGCCACTCAATACAATATGCTAGATAATATTGGAATAGATTTGGTCGCAATGTGTGCTAATGACCTTATATGTGATTTTGCTAGACCGCTGTTTTTCCTAGATTATTATGCTACACATAAGATTACAAAAGAGGATTCTGTAAAAATTATAAAAAGTATTGCTAATGGTTGCTTGATTGCTAAATGCTCCCTTATCGGTGGTGAGAGTGCGGAGATGCCTAGTGTGTATAATAATGGCGTTTTTGATTTAGCGGGATTTTGCGTTGGTATTGCTGAGGAATCTGATATAAAAAGGAGAGAGACAATTTCAAACGGAGATGTTTTAATCGCCATATCTAGCAGTGGATTTCATAGCAATGGATACTCTCTTCTTCGTGGCATAATAGAGAAAAAATCTATAAATGTATTTGAAAGATTAAATGAGAGGACAATTATAGAGGAACTTTTATTGCCAACTAGAATCTATGTAGAGCATTTTTTGGCAATTATGAAACATATCAAGGGATTAGCACATATCACAGGCGGTGGATTATGTGAGAATCTCATTAGAATCCTAAATGACAATAATATCGCCAGAATCGATAAAAGAAGCATTGAAATATTAGATATATTTAAAGTTTTTATGCCTTATGTAGAGGATAGTGAGTTATTTAGAGTGTTTAATATGGGGGTTGGCATGGTTGTGGTAGCTGATAAAAACTTTGTAGATTCTGTTATTAGCGATATAGGAAAATGTGGCTCTAAAGCTTATGTTATAGGACATATTGAATCTGGAAATAGACAAGTAATTTTGGAGTGAGAAATGAAATTTGTAATAGCTTTAATTGGAAAATACTTTAATAGGATGCTAAGAATCATGAGGTATTTTGCTAGAGCTAGAGTTTTTTTATTGATTAAAACATCTTATTTTTACATTGCATTTCCAACTGTTATTATTTTACTTTATTGTTTTGCATTTGATACATTGAATGAATATAAAGGCACAAACATGTCTAGTTTTTTTGAAATCAATCAAATAAAAACACAAAATAATAAAGATATGATAAAAAACCTAGAACATGACGAAAATAAACAAGTAAAAAAAGAAATAACTACAGATTCAATAAAACAATAATCAACAGAGAGGTTCTATGGAGTATTTAGTCTATACACATAATGTTTCACATAGCTTTGAAGTTTTATTATACGATGATGTTAATATAGAGCTAAAACCTCGTCAGAGTATAGCCATTCTTGGCGTTAGTGGCAGTGGCAAAAGCACGATTCTAAACAATATCGCCACATTGCTAAAACCAAATAGTGGCACCATAGATATTATGCAATATAAAGACATCTATTCTTTGAATAATAAAGATTTACTAGAGATTAGACAAAAAATACTTGGAATCATCTTTCAGGCACATTATTTATTTCGTGGATTCAATGTCGCACAGAATCTAAGAGTGGCAGAGTTGATTGCAAATACAAAAGTAGATGATAGTATGCTAAAAGATTTTAACATTCATCACACAATGGGGCAGCACATAGGAGAATTAAGCGGCGGACAGCAACAAAGACTAAGCATAGCACGTGTTCTTACCAAGCGACCAAAAGTCATTATAGCAGATGAGCCGACAGGGAATTTAGACAAAGATACGGCAATAAATGTTATGCAGTATATTTTGCAATATGTAGAGAAGAATAATGCAGGATTAATCCTAGCGACACATGATATGGATATTGCGAAGCTTTGCACAGATATTATTTTATTAAAAGATAAGAAATTGGAATTTTTTGATGCAAATTTCTAATGACACTTTAGAGTTACTTAGGAGAAGTGAGAAAAATTTACTTGCTTTCTCAGGTGGGAATGATTCTAGTGCTTTGTTTTTTATCCTAAAAGAGCGAGATATAGAGTTTGATATTGCGATAGTTGATTATGGTATAAGAGAGAGTTCAAAATATGAGATAGAATATGCAAAAGAGCTATGTCAGAAATATAATAAAACATGTCATACAATGAAATCTATGAAAATAAATTCGAATTTCGAGCTTGAGGCAAGACGTATTCGTTATGATTTTTTTCATTCTTTAATATCACAGTATGGTTATGAGAATCTTATAACCGCGCATCATTTTAATGACAGACTTGAATGGTTTTTTATGCAATTTACGCGTGGTTGCGGTCTTAATACGTTACTTGGTTTTAAAGAAATAGAGAGAATCTATAAAGATAATATTTCATATAATCTCATTCGTCCTCTTATTAATATAGAAAAAAATATGCTAGTAGATTATAATAATAAACATCATATTAAATATTTTTATGATAGTAGCAATGATGATAGTAAATATTTGCGGAATCTTTTTAGAAAGCATGTCAATGATTTATTTACGCAAAGATTCTACGATGGTATGAGAAAAAGTTTCGAGTATTTAAAATATGAGTATGATTATCTCTATCCAAATATAATTATATGTGAGGATAATAATTTATTTTATACAAAAAAGTCATCACATATGAATCTAAATCATCAGATACACACAATAGATATATTATCCAAACGTCTAGGTTATGTCATGAGTGCAGCACAAAGAAACGAGATTATAAAAATGCTAGATTCTAGCTCTAGTATTAAGGAATGTATAATGGGAGATAGAATCATTATTGCAAAAAATGATGACTATTTATTTGTAGCACAGAATCTAAAATCTACTATAAAGATTCCAAAATCATATAGGGATAGATATAGAAAAGAACGTATCCCACCTGCTATAAGAAAAATTATTTACATTACTTGTGATAGAATGGGATTTTCCTTGAAAAAGGAGGATTCATGAAAATTATCAATATGAATGCACTAAATGCGCCAAGTAAGAAGTCCCTACAAAAAAAGGCTACTAAAAGCCTACTAAAAGGCGACTTTAAAAGTTCTTTTGATTTATTTCAACGTGCTTTTTGGCTGGATACAAATGACCTTGATTCTATCATAGGACTATACATATCAGATATGGGTATGGATTTCGGCAATGAGGCAATGGGAATTTATGAGTTTTATCAAAGTCTGCTTTCATACGAGCCTAGGTCGCATAAACATAAAATACAAAATATGATTCTTAGTCTCATAGAGGCATTTGATAATAAGACTCATCATCTATCTCATGTGGTGCAAAGCAACAAAGAAGCTGTGATAGAAAGTTACAATGCTATAAACTATGCCGACATAAAGGAGCTATTAAAGACAAATTCATTTAAAGATGTTTATAGTAGATTGCCACTAAGTACAAAGCTAGTATTTGGGAAAAAGAAAGACTTTTACGACTTTCTCTGTCTGCTTGCTAATAATGGCTATATTGATATGTTTTTAAATTACATAGATTCATTGCCACACTATGATAGCGATATAGTTCCTATTATGGAGATGGTGGCAGACAAACTAAAAGATGGCAAATAAATATGAAAAAATTCATTACCGATGATACAAGGAAAATTTGCAAAGATTCCATATTTCTCATAACACCACAAAATGAGAAATTCCTAAACAATCTAACGAGCAGCATAAAAACAATACACAGAGAGGATTTAAGTCAATATTTCAATACAAACATAAAAATCATAGGAATCACAGGCACAAATGGCAAGACAACAATCTCAGCAGCAATATACTCAATGCTCTTAGATATGGGCTATAGCGTAGCTCTGCTAGGCACCCGTGGCATGTTTATCAATGATAAAAAGATGAAAGAAAAAGGACTAACCACCCCCTCATTGCTAGAGTTGTATCATAATATCGACATGGCAGTGGAGTGTGGCTGTGATTATTTTATTATGGAGGTAAGCTCTCATGCCATTAAGCAAGAGAGAATCTTTGGACTTGAGTTTCATGCCAAAGTGTTAAGCAATATAACAAGCGACCATTTGGATTTTCACAAGACTTTAGATGACTACATTCAGACAAAAATGGATTTTTTAAAATCTGGAAATTGCCCTAAGATTATTAATTTTGATGATACACATGGAAGTGCTTTGAGATTTTTCCCAAATGTATTTGGATATGGAGTTGAGAATAAATCTCACTTCTTCGTCAGTGCATATTCCCTAAAAGATGGAATCTTTGCACGACTTAATGCTCTAAGAGAGAGATTTGGCAATCAAAAAAATGATGAAAAATATGAGGAAAGTGATATAAACTCCTCATTATTTGGAATGTTTAATCTCTATAATCTCATGGCGGCAATTCTCACTATCAAGGTTATTTCTAACAGAGATTTATCAGAGATATGCGAGTTCTGTGCTAATTTTGGCGGCGTATCTGGTCGTATGGAAGTAGTTAGCAAAAAGCCCCTAATCATCGTAGATTTTGCACATACAACCGATGGCATGATAAAAGTTTTTGAATCTTTTAAGGATAAGAATATAAGCGTTGTGTTTGGTGCAGGTGGTGATAGAGATTCTACAAAACGCGAAAAAATGGGGCATTGTGCAAGTTTATATGCAGATAAAATATATATAACTTCAGATAATCCACGAAGTGAGAATCCAGAAAAGATTATACAAGAAATAGCAAAAGGTGCAAATAATCATCAATCATTGCAACTCATAGTAGATAGAAAAGAGGCTATAAAGTTAGCAATTTCAGAGTTACCAGATGATTGGGTATTATTAATACTTGGCAAGGGTGATGAAAATGTGCAGATTTTTAAAGATTATGAGATTCACTTCAGCGATAAAGAATGTGTTTTAGAGTTATTATCGCTTTAAAATTAGAATCTTTTTTGCTACATAATTTTAAAAATAAGAAATCTTTATAAAACATAGAGTCTTTAACCCATGAGAGAAATAAAGACCTGTACTCCCCCTGCCCTAAAGCTTAGTAAAAGTTGGCTTTAAATAGAACCCTTATTCAACAACACCTCAAATTCCTTTAGTAATCTCTTCACTTCGCCCATGCCGATTTCCCAAAACTCTGCAGTATTTATATCAAAGCCAAAGGCAGAAATTAGCTCTCTTGGACTCTTGCTCCCCCCAGCACTTAGGAAATCAATATATGTGGATACAAAAGATGCCTTATCATTACTATTCTTATAAAGACCAAATAATGCAAGTACAAGTAGCTGCCCATAAGAGTAGGCATAGCAGTAAAACGGGGAATGTATAAAATGCGGGATATAGCTCCACCATCTTGCGTAATTCTTGCTAAGTTTAAGGCTGGAGCCAAACATTTTCTCATTTTCGCTAAGCCAGATTCTATCAAAATCGCTAGTTTTCATCTCACCCTTTATATTGTGAATCTCTCTTTCAAAATTCGTCATCACGACCTGCCGAAATAATGTAGAGAAAATATCCTCAATCTTACCCGCATACATATCCAGCAACTCTTTTTTGGAAAGCTTACTTTTTAGGAAGTCAAACAAAATCATCTCAGCAAACACAGAGGCAGTCTCGGCGGTGGTTAGCGGCGTGTCATGATTGAGAGCGCCTTGAATCTTACTTAGCTCCTGATGTATGGCATGACCAAACTCATGGGCTATGGTAAAGACATCTCGCCTATTTCCTGTGTAGTTTAGTAGCACATAGGGGTGAGATTTTGGCACACTGCCATGGCTAAATGCCCCGCCTCTTTTGGATTCTTTGGGGTGGGAATCTACCCAGCCCTCCCTTACTGCCGTATTTGCGATTTCATAGAATCTATCGCTAAAACCCTTAAAGGATTCTAAAGTTAAACTCAAAGCTTTAGAAAAACTCATTTTCATATTCTTCTTAGAGAGACCAAGCGGGGCATATCTGTCATAATCTTTTAGCTTATAGCCTAGCAACTGAGACTTCACATCATAGTAGCCATGCACTAGATACATGTTTGCATTGACACAGGCTATCATGCTATCTACGCTTTCTTGCGTGGTTTGATTACTAATATGGCGAAAAGATTCTGGCTTCTCATAGCTACGCATATCCTGCATGATGGCTATGTCCTTTCGCACCATGTTTAGTATGTAGGTTAGCAGATGTGAGTTTGCGTTTAGCCCTTTTGTGAAGTTTTTCTGTGCCTTTTTTCTTATTTTTCTACTTTTGACATGCAGAAGGGCTAAAATCTCCTCCTCACTTATATCCTCTCCCTTTGTGCCTTTGAAACGCATATTAGCCAAGCTCTCATCAAATAGCCTTGAGAACGCGCTAACCCCCACAGGCGAGAGATTCACTATGACTTTTTCCTCTTTGACACTTAGCTTGTGCTTTTTATTTTCTGCGATATTTCTTAAGAAAAACTTATGTTTACAACTACTAGCGATGATAGATTCCATTTTCTCATCACCTAGCTCTGCGAACTCCAGCTCAAAGAACAGAATCTTAGAGTAAAGGGTATTACAAGTCATCTCATAATCGGCATATAATGCACCATACTCCTTGCTATTTACCGCAAATTTTAAGAAAACATAGGTCATAACGCGACCCAAATCCTCACATATATCCTCATAAAGCTTGAGTGCGATATGGAAATCACTATCGCTTAAACTTGCAATTTTCCCATTATAAGTATCATGAAAATTCGAGATTTTAGAATCTAGCCCTTGAGTAAAAGATTCCAACTCTCCATGATTATTAAACAAAGAGCTTAAATCAAAATGCAACTCAAAATCCCCATTACACACATCGCTTTTGCTAACACCAAGGCTTGACATGACTATCCTTTGACTATGTATTGTTATGTAATTATACTACATAACTAAAAATCATAATTCACCCCGATATAGTATCGTCTGCCTTCTTGTATGTAGTTGTAGCGATTGCCAATTTGGGGTTCATTACCACTTACTCCATACTGCACATAATCTGCGAAATCCATATCGAAGAGATTATAGATAGCGGCATTGATTCTAAAATGCTTGTTTATGTTGTAGTTGCCACCTAGGTGCATGAGGAAGTATGGTTTATAAAACTTTCCTAGCGCAGCGATTTGTTTTGCATCTACGTTCGGTCTAAGTCCTCTAAAGCGACTCCCCACTGCCTCACCTCGTATATACACACCAAAGCTATTAGCACTATATCCTAGCCTAAATGAGAAGAGATGATTTACTGTATCTGTAAGCGGAGAGCCTTTTAGATTCCCCGATAGCTGCATACTATCTGTGAATGTGTAGCTAATATCTAGCGTTACGCCATAGATTGGCTTCATACCTGCATATAGCTCTACGCCCTGTAAGTATGACCTATCCACATTGATTAACCTACTGCAGCCTCTAGTGAAATTCCCACCACACACTGAGGTATTATTGGTGCTAGATAATGTTTCACGTCCGATTTTATCAAAGAAATATGTGTAGAAATATGTAGCGCCTAGCTCGAAATATTCATTATCACTAAGGGCGGTTAGCTCCGCACTTACAGACTGCTCTGGCACTAAGTTTGGATTCCCCAAAAAGGCTAACTGCCCCTGCGCGCCAAAGCCATACTGCCCATTTATTAGCTGATTTGGCAGAGGTGCTTTATAGCCTGTGCTAACGCCGCCTTTTATCACTAGCCAGTCCTCTATCGCCTCCCAGATTCCATATATCTTTGGCGAAGTGTGGAATCCATACCTGTCATTCCAATCCTCCCTAATAGCCACATTTAGCTTTATGGTATCTGTGATGTCCCACTCATCATCGACAAATAGTGAGAATGTATTTTGATTAAAAGTCGTGGGTCGCGCTACCATATCCTGCATCCATGCAAACCAATATGTCCCGCCAACGGTTAGATGATTGCTATATGGCAGCTCGATGAATGTCCTGTTTTCTAAAATGAAATCCTTACCTGCTATCTCTCGAGGTCGATTTGGTTTTGTATTTGTCATTCTGCCGTCATTCCATGATTGATTAAACTGCAGGGTATTCTCCACAGAGACATTACCATAGTTACCCTTGTGAGATAATAGATTGTTATTACGCAGGATAATATACTCAGGTGCTGTGCTGGTGAATCGCCCTAACTGCTGCTTACTATTATCATACCACTGGCGCCCGTGCTGAATGTCAAGGTAGAAGGAGTTGCTAGGATTTGGATTCCACAAAATGCGTCCGCCCAAGTCATAGATATGTGCCATAGAGGGACTGCCGATAAAGCCCGGTCGCGCTACCGTTGGAATGCCCTTTGTATTTATGTAAGTAAAGCTAACATCGCTAGGCTCTCTAAAGTAGTATCGCCCTCGTAGCTGCACACCCAATGTATCCTTGATAATGGGAATGGAGGTAAAGAGATTAGCCGTATAGCCTGAGCCATATTGTCTATCTTCATTTTGTGTCGTCTCTAGCCCTACGCTTAGACCGAATTTATCAATCTTTTTCTTTGTGATGATATTAATCACCCCGCCGATAGCATCGCTACCATAGATGGTACTCATAGGTCCGCGTATCACTTCGATTCTATCTATGGCAGATATGGGTGGGAAAAAGCTCGTGTCAGCCTGACTCCAGCCTGCATTATCGGTATTAATATCTGCGGCGACATTCTGCCTTTTGCCATCGATTAGAATTAGGGTATAGTTGCTAGGCATGCCTCGTATAGAGACTTTTAGCCCACCTGTTTTACCTAGCTCTGTGCCTATGTCTATGCCTGGGATATAGCTTAGTGCCTCTGCTAAGTCTCGGTGTGGCTTATTTTGCAACTCCTCGGCACTTATGACCGTAATCGATGCAGGTGCATCTTTTATCAACTGCTCTACACCACCTCGCGCAGTTGTTACGATTTTTTGAATTTTTGTGGGTTGCATTCCAACAGAAGCAGTATCTGTAGAATCCATTAGAGAATCTAAATTGTCAATATCATCTAATGAAATAGATTCTGTATCCCTTGTATCTTCTGCACTTACATTTGTGTCTGCCTCTATTGTATCTGCCTGTATATTATTAAAGCAACCTAGCATAGCCAAAGCAGCTATTGATGATAGAATCTTTTTGCTACAACTTGGACGTCTTGATAATCTCTGCATTTAATAACTCCTAAAAATGATAATATTAAACAAAATTCTAATATTTTAATCATAAGAATGATTATATTTTCATTATTAAAATAGCAAAAATAATTTTTAATGTTACTTTTAGTAAAATTGATTATCATTTTTATATATTAATAATAATATATGATTCTCATTAATAAATCATCTCGGCATATACATCAAAAATACACCAGCAAGAATCACAAAAGCCCCGATAATATCCCATCTATCAGGACTAAAGCCATCTAACAACATTGCCCATATAATCGAAAATACTACAAAGATTCCGCCATAAGCGGCATAAACTCTACCAAAACCCTCGATTTGAAATGTCGCTATGATTCCATAAATACATAGACATAGCATTCCAAATAAACCTATAAATAAAGATTTCCCCTCCTTTAGCCATATCCATACAAGATAACCGCCGCCCACCTCAAATAAAGCGGCTAAAAGGAAAATTAATAATGACTTAAGCAAATATCTCACCCACCCTTAAACAACGACTCCAACGCCTCTAATCCTAGCTTTTTCTCTTTTGCCTCCCCGCTTTTTGCACTCTGCTGTGCCTCGCTGCTTTGCTTCTCCTCTATCTCATCTAGCTGGAAGTCATAGCCTGTTATCATACTTGCAAGTCGTATGTTGATTCCACTCCTGCCTATTGCCTTTGATTTTTGCGATTTGCCTATCTGCACGATAGCCTTTGGTCGCTCTAAATCTTGACTTTTATCTATCTTTACAGATAGCACCTGTGCGGGTAGCAATGCCTTTGAGATAAAGATTTCTGGGATATTAGAATACTCAACGCAGTCAATACTCTCGCCATTTAGCTCCTTACTAATGGCATTGATTCTAACCCCCTTTGCACCCACGGTGGCACCTATGGGGTCTATTTTTGGATTATTTGCATACACGGATACTTTTGCTCTCTCACCTGGGATTCTAGCTATCTTGTGTATTATGACATCACCATCTTTTATCTCTGGCACTTCTAGTTTTAATAGCTCCTCTAGCATTAGGGGCGTGGTGCGCGATACTTCTATTTTTAGCCCGTGCTTGGTAATTTTTGCAGATTTCAAAATGCACCTTATGGGCTGCCCTATTTTAAAACTCTCGCCTTTGATTCTATTCTTTAGTGGCATGGTAGCCCTCGTGTCATTTATCTCTACTGCTACGTCCCCTCTGTCGCTAATATGCACGACTATGGCTATCACGATTTTATTTATATCTTTCTCTAATTTTTTTAGAATCTCTCTTTCATTTAGCCTTTGTAGCTGCATAGATATGTCATGAAAAATGCCATTTACCGCATTGCGATTCATACTCTCAAGATTGATTTGATACTCTAGTGTGTCTCCAACGCTTACATTATGCACCAACGCACTAGCCTGTGATAACGTAACATGCGTAGCACTCATGGAATCATTAAAATCCACATCATTACACACTATCATTTTCTGCACCAAGCGAAAGTCATTACTATCCTTATCCTCTAGCACGACAAAGTTGGCTTCCTCATCTATCTCTTTTTTAGCCATTTTTACCATAGATTCTTTAATTGCCTCTATGACTTGATTCTTTGGCAGTCCATTTTCCGAGGCAAGTGCTTCTACTATATCATTAATATTTTCCATTCAAAACCTCAAAATATAATTTACTATTTTACCAAAACTACTTCAAATCTGCCCATGTATAACCTTTCGACACATTACACACAAGTGGCACTCTAAGCTCATAGACATTCTCCATAATCTCCTTTATCCTGCTAGATATAGAATCTGCGCTCTCCTCTTTTATCTCAAAGATAAGCTCATCGTGGATTTGCAATAGCATTTTTGCCTCCCCCCTACTCTCTCCGAATCTCTGCATCTGCTCTATCTCGCTAAAGATTCTATTCATAGAGAGTTTTATTAAATCCGCCGCACTACCCTGAAAAATGCTATTTACCCCTTCCCTTAAATGTGCCTGAATCATAAATTCATTACTCATATCAAATTCAAAATATCGTCTTCTACCTATGAGTGTCTCCATGTATCCACGCTCTAAAATCTCTTGCTTTTTTCTCTCCAAAAAGTCTTTGACACTTGGGAAATTAGCAAAATATGCCTTGATATACGCACCTGCCTCCTTTTGCGATATATCTAGGGTCTGGGCTAGTTTCTTTGCTCCCATGCCATAGATTAGCCCGAAGTTTATGGATTTTGCGATATTTCTGTAATGGCTAAAATTTTCATCTAGTTTGTCTTTAAAGATTAATCCTGCTGTCTTGGCATGTATGTCTATATTGTTGGCAAAAGATTCCAAAAGCACAGAATCCTCACTAAAATGTGCTAGTAATCTAAGCTCTATTTGAGAGTAATCAAGGCTAACTAGCACATTTCCACTCTCTGCAACAAAGCCTCCTCGTATGCTTTTACCCATTTCGCTACGCACTGGGATATTTTGCAGGTTTGGAGATTTTGAGCTTAGTCTGCCTGTGTTCGTGCCTGTGTGCGAAAAGGAGGTGTAGATTCTCTTAGAATCTATCTTTAAAAACGGCTCGATGTAGGTGCTAAAAAGTTTAAAAGCCTCACGATACTCAAGCAAAAGGGGGATAATAGGGTGGGAATCTTTTAGTGCTTTTAGAGTGCTTTCATCGGTGCTATATCCGCTTTTACCCCTCTTTTGAGTTTGCAAACCTAGATTCTCAAATAGCACTTGGGCTAATTGCTTTGTAGAATTGACATTAAACTCTACCCCCGCTGCCTTGTGAATCTGTTCTTGCAATGCCATGAGTTTATTACTAATACTCTCTCGTAGTGTTGAAAAATAGTTTAAATCAATGGCGATTCCGCAGTCCTCCATACTACAAAGTGAATGAATGAAAGGAAATTCTAAGCTTTTTGCAATATTAAGAATGCTCTCATCGCAAAGACTTAAGAGTTTATGGTAAAGCTGAAATGTCGCCACCGCATCTTCTGCGGCATATTTACATGCCTCATCTAGCGGGACATAGGAGAAGTCGCTATTCTTTGGTACAATCTCGCTAAAGGCAATCATCTTATGAGAAAAATGTGTTTGCATAAGAGAATCTAACTTTAGACTTTGATTTGGATTCATAAGCCACGCTAGAATCATGGAATCAAAACAACTTCTTTTAGGATAGATTCCGAAATTATGCAAAGTTACACTTAAGTCAAACTTAATATTATGCCCGATTAAATCATGACTAAAGATAATCTCCAATGCCCTCTTTGCTACTTCCCTCCTAATGCAAGAATCCTCGCCAATAGCCATGTGCAGAAGCGGGACATAATAGCCATGCACCCCATCGGCACAAAAGCTAAATCCGACCATATCAACAGAGCGAACCTCAAGACCATTGCTCTCACAATCAAAACAAATAGGACTCTCCATATTGATATTATTTAGAATCTCAAATAATGTTTTCTCATCATTTATTAATTTATATTCATAACTAAACATACTGACTCCTGTGATTTTTGGGTTGTTACTATCCTTGATTTGTTAGATTCTACTCTCATTGGAAATACCTTTAAGTAATGCCTTTGCATACTGCATCGCGTCCTCATTGAGATTAGAACCGCTAATAATCCTTGCAATCTCGGCAATTCTGCCTTCCTCATCTAGCAGTTTCACATGGCTTTTTCCCTCCATATCTTTATAAACCAAATAATGATTATCGCTTAAAAGTGGCATAAAAGGCTGATGGGAAATCGCAAAAATCTGATAACTTTTAGATAAAAATGCTAGAAGTCTTGCCACGCCATAGCTCTCTTCTCCGCTAAGATTGGCATCAATCTCATCTAAAATCAAAATCCCTCCGTTACTTTTTAAAGACTTCACACCAGCACATAGCATACAGAGTCTAAGACGATTATACTCTCCAGAAGATAGCACAGACTTATCCTTAGAATCCATAAAAATCTCAAGGCTATCCATGCCCAAATCACCCATATCCTTAGAATCTAGATTCAAAGTTATATGTGGCAGTCGCAATTCTTTGGCAAAATCATTTAAATAATCTATGAAAATTTCTAGGTTATCCTGCCTTATTTTTGTAATTTTTTTGGCTAAAAATAAGAGATTAGATTCTAAGTCTCTAGCCTCCTGCTCTATATTTGCCATGTCAAACTCTATATTTTCATACTCTTTTAGTTTCTCTTGCTGCTCTCTTAAATATTCCAACGCCTCACCCTCACTGCCATAACGTCTATTTAGCTCTGAAAGTATGCTAAGACGTTCTAGCAACTCCTCTGGCTCAAAGTCTATATTTGAAAATGATTCAATACCCTGCTCTAGCAAGGCATAAGTATCCTCTATGCAAGAAGAAAATGCGGAGGAATCAATCTCTAAAAGTTCAAAAGTTTTCCTAACGCATTCAAGATTATCAAGTGCTGCAAATGCTCTGCTTGAATGCTCTATTATTTTCTCTTTTTTGCTTAATTTCCTTTTATCCTCTAGCAGTTTTTCATACTCGCCAATTTGTGGATTTATTTTTGTAATTTTTTCTATCTCAAACATTGCAAAGTCTTTTAGACTTGCTATATTTTTCTGAGATTCCCTCATACTAGATAATGTCGCATTGACTTTTTTATAATTATGAAAAGTTTCTCTATAAGATTGTAAGAGAGCATTAAAATTCTCGGTATTATTTTTAGCGCTACAAATGGAATCTAATATGTCTAACATATATTCGCTATCTAGCTCATTGCCCTCTTTTATGCTAACAAATTTTACAAAACGGGTTGTAATCTGGGATAGCTTTCTTTTTGATATAGACTGATTGTTTATAAAATAACGCACACTCTGACGTCTGATAGATGAAATGACGCATTCATTTAGGAGGTCTTTTTCATAGAGGATTCCAAAATCCTCTAGTGTTATGTCAAATATGGCAAAATCTAGGCTAAGTCTGCCCTCAAGTAAATTCGCTGATACCTCTTTAAACCCAAATAACGCTAGGATAGAATCTAGCAATACAGATTTCCCAGCACCGCTAACGCCGCTAATAACATTAAATCCACTGCAAAACTCAAGCTCTAGGCTAGAGAAAGCAATGGAATCTCTAATTAATATATGCTCAATCATAAGTGATTTATATCTAAACACTTTTAATATAAGCAAAAAATACTAGACATTAGATAGAAAGTCTAGTATATAAAGATTCTTAGTTTGACCTAGTATATCCACTCACGCCTCTAAGACCAATCTCTGCCATGACAGTGAAATTACTTGCCTTAGGATAGTAGAATGTATTGTCATATCCAGCACCCTTTAGATTATAATATCTACCACTAGCTTTTACAAAAAGCTCATAGTTGGAAAATACATTAAATGCCACACCAGCACTAGCTATTATAACAGAGCCAAATGCTTTTGAAGCAACAGCTTCACGACCATCGCCATAATCACCTACATATATAGGTCTAGTCAAACCATACCCAGCACTAAGGAATATTGAAGCAGCACCCAATGAAACCTCTGTCTCTAACTCTAAACCAAAAGAAATATTTGTTCTGCTTATACCTGCAAGACTAGAATCAACATCCCCAAAAATATTAATAAATAAAGGGATAGTAGGAGTAGCTACATTTCCACCAACTCTAGCTGTCCCCTGTAACAACCAATTAGTATGAGTTTTACTAGCGATGCTTTGCTGACCAAGACCCAGTCTAAGATCAAAAGAAGACTGCATTCTATTCCAATATACAAGCTTCTCAGTAGTAGATATGTAGCCGACCCAAGAGCTTACAGATTCATTATTGACATTTTTGTCGTAACCAATCCACGCACCACCTATACCAACACCCTCAACCTTACATAAATCAGCAACACAAGCAGCACTCGCACTAGAAGCCAACGCACCAGCAACAAATGAGCTAATAAAAAATGCCTTTAATACACTAACTTTTTTCATAAAAACACCTCTCAAAAATTAAAATCATAAAATCTAAATATTCACAAAACTACTACCAAGACAATCTAATATCCAAATCAACATCAACACTACATTCGCCAAAAAAACAAGTGCCAAGCCAAGTAACACCAGCCACAATAGCAAGACCTAGAAAAGACTCGCCTTTTGTATTTTTCATCTCAGCATTGTCAATAACTGCTACTTTCTTTGCATCAACATTGCTAAACAACAAATCTGCATCGCTCTTGCTTATGGTGTTTGCATTTAGAGTAGCAAAACATAGAGCGGAACAAACAACTACAGAACCCAACATTTTAAACGAATTCATAAAACTCTCCTGTAAAAAAACACATGTATTATATACAAAACAATAATGTTTGTCAAGTAAAATTAGCGTATATTAAGCATTTTTATCATATATATATATATATATATGATAAAAACTTTTACTAAAATAAGCTATTTAATGCTTTTTTCCTTGATAATATCATCAAAGAATCTCGCATTAAACTTTACATTCATAAAATCTTGTTGTATATTAGTATATGTACTGTCTGGAAGAATTGCTAGAATCTTGCCAGGGTGATTGAGATTATCTCTTTGATAAAACATCTCTTGAAACTTAGAGATACTTACTTTTATATTTCCAAAGCTTGGGTCAGCTAAATAAACATAATGGGAATCCATGCCTTTATAAACGGTGAAATGCTCATTATCTCTTACCTTTACATATACAATAACAGGTATTTTTAGCTTAGATAAAGTCTCTAAATCCAGCGCTAGACCTAGACTTCTAAACCCCTTTTTGCTAACATAATCCGATAAATCCAAAAAAGATATATCAATCTGCTTCTTTAATGCCAAATCCTGCTCTATCTGCGACTTTTTACTCAAATCTACACCCTTAGATGACAATATATCATCTAGCACTTCTTTTTCCCCTATATGAAGTCCATAATAGTATTTTAATATCGTAGATAAGGATGCACTCCCACAGCTATAATCATATTCCTGCTTTACGACACCCACATCTCTTAACTCACTCCATGATAAAAACTTTTTCTCTACAATGACATCTCCATTTTTAATAACCGCTGCAAACATAAAAGGCATAAGTGAGAGTAAAAAAATAATTCTAATCATGGCTATATTCTATACAAGAGTGAGAAATTAATAGTATTGCTATCATAATCGATACTATTTAGACGTTCTACATCGGCGAAAAATATTAGCTTTGGTTTTACCTCATAGGCTAAACCAAACAGATATGATATTGACGAAGTAGAAGCAACAACCGCCCTGCCATTTACATAGTCTCTAGTTTTATAGCTATATCGTAAGCCAAAATTAAGTGATATGTAAGGATTTACCGCAAAATAAATCATGGGATTTAGAGTAAAAATCTCGCCGCTATCAATCCATGTAGAATCTACTTTGTTCGCCAAATTTAATTGGAATCCAGCTTGCAGTAAAAACACAATGGGATCAACGCTATAAAAACTTGTGGCTAAAATAGAGAATCTTTTAAAATACTGCAGAGAGTCTTTATTGTTAAGAGAGGAATTTTGCAATATATCCACACTAGATCCTATGAATAATGAAGGTGTTTTAGTCTCATTTTTTACCATTACTAAAGCACCTAGATTCCAAGTGTTAAAAGCAAAATTACTATTAGCACTCATATTTCTTGATAAATCATCTGTAATACGATTGTGCTGCCAAAATGCACCTAAAGAGCTAAAAATCTCTACTCTTTGATTCAAGCCGTATCTAGCACCTATGGAAAAATATAGATTATCCTGATTGACACTTCTACTTGAGGCAAACGGGACATTCACCATCATGCCATTACTCTGAACGCTAACTTGAGTTAAAAGAGGATTTTTTATATTCACATTAATATATGAAAATGAAGGGAGGATTCTAAACTGCTTGTCTTTTGTTAGAATCTCATCTATATTTACAGGTTTTGCAATAACAAAACAGGATATAACAACACTAAAAATAACTAATCTCATTAAAAAGCCTAAATATTTGTGATTCGAAGAATTATACAAAATTACAAGTTAAACAAAACTTAAAAATTTACACAAAACAAAAATATATTATAATAATCCCAAACAATCTCTACACAAAGGGCAAGTAATGAAAATGAGTTCGTTTTTTATGCCAACCTTAAAGGAGGCGCCAAAAGATGCGGTGCTAAAAAGTCATGCCTATCTCGTGCGGGGTGGCTTCATACATCAAATCGGCAGTGGAATCTATAATTTCCTACCGCTTGGGAATATTGTTTTAGAAAAAATAAGACGTATTATTAGAAATGAGATGAATAAAAGCGGGGCGCTTGAAATCACAATGGGCTTCCTCACACCCGCACCACTTTGGCAGAAAAGCGGACGATATGAGCAGTATGGAGAGCTTGCGATATTTAAGGATAGGAAAAATGCCGAATATGTGCTAGGTCCCACACATGAGGAATGCGTAACGCAGATTGCCAGTAGCTATATTTCAAGCTACAAGCAGCTACCCATAAACCTCTACCAGATGCATCTAAAGTTTCGCGATGAGATGAGACCTAGATTTGGACTTCTACGCACCAAAGAGTTTATCATGAAAGATGCATATAGCTTTCATGAAAGCTATGAATGCTTAGATAAAGAGTTTTTAAATATGAAAGAAACTTATAGTAATATATTTAAAGCTTTGAATCTTGATTTTAGAATCGTAGAGGCAGATTCTGGGGCTATCGGCGGTAGCGGAAGTCGCGAGTTTATGGCATTGGCGGAGTGCGGTGAAGATGTGCTTGTGGTGTGCAAGGAATGCGAATATGCCTCAAATATCGAGGCAGCAAGGCGAAAAAAACGCGAATGTGATGATGTGCCGCCACAGGCTAGTAGGGCGTATTATAAGTTTGAGACACCAGGAGTTAGGAGTATCGATGATTTAAGTGCGTTCTTTAAGGTAAATGAGTTTTTCTTGATTAAGGCAGTCGTATATCGTGTCATCTTTAAGGATAGAAATGAGATTGCGATATTTTTCCTGCGTGGCAATGATAAGCTGGAATCTACAAAGGCGCTTAATGCGGTGCGTAAGATAGATTTTGATGTGCTTGAGATTGAGAGTGCTGATGGCGACTTTTTGGAGAAGTATGGATTGCCGCAAGGCTCTATTGGTCCCATTCATTTACGTGCTTTGACAAATTCGCGCTTTATTATATTTGATTTAGAGCTAGAAAATGCTGAGGATTTGATATGTGGTGCAAATGAGAGTGGGTATCATTATGTAGGTGTGAATCTAGTTGAGTTTGATGATGTGATATATGAGGATTTGCTAGAAGTCCAAGAGGGGGATTGCTGTGTGAAATGCGGAGGGGAATTGCAATATAAAAAGGGTATCGAGATAGGACATATCTTTAAGCTAGGAGATAAATACTCTAAGCCTATGGAGGCTACATTTTTGGATTCTAATGGTCGTGAGATGCCTTTTATCATGGGCTGCTATGGCATTGGGGTAACGCGCCTTCTTAGTGCAATACTAGAGCAGAAAAGTGATGAGAGAGGCTGTATATGGGGGAGTGTATCGCCATTTAAGCTGGATATTATTATTTCAAATATGAAAGATGAAAAGCAAGTAGAGTTTGCTACAAATCTCTACAAACAATGCTTAGATATGGGTATAGAAGTAATCTTAGATGATAGAAACGAGCGATTTGGCGTGAAGATTAAAGATTTCGAGTTAATAGGATTTAAGTATGCCTTAATTGTTGGTAAAAGGCTAGATGAGGGCATGGTGGAGCTAATAAAGCGAGATGGGTTAGAGAAAAGAGAAGTGGAGTGTGGGGGTGTTAGTGAGATATTAATCTCGTTTAAGAGCCTTTAAATCTTTTATAAAACATGAGAATAATTTTACACCGCTGCTTGTTTCAATGTTTTGACTTGTTAAAACATAGCATCCATCTGCATCAATTTCGCTTATGCCACGTCCCTTTTTAGCTGGAGATTTACTGCACAATGTACCGTCTTCATCTAATGTAATAAAGAAAACCTTAATATGTCTTGTAGCCTCAGATTCTAATAGCTTTAATTTCCAATATCCCGTTTGGGCAATACGTTCTCTTAGTGTAACCTTGCTAGATAAAACTGCAATGACCTTAAGTGTTTTAGGGTTAAATTACAATGTCAATATCTGGTAAATGCAATCCAAACTCACCATAATTAATACTCAAACTTCTTTTAATAAGATCTAAATCATGTGAAATATTCCTCTTTTTATCCAATGTATTCCCATTCGCGATTTCAAGTCCAATATCCCTTACTTCATTTGATATTATATGTATTATAAGTTTTTCTAAATTTTTACCTTTAAATGCCCTCCAGGATTGTTCGCTATCTTTAATGCCTTTTGATTTTACATACGATTCATGCAATCCCTTTATTTCAGCAAAAATTTCACTTATATATTTATAAGTTTCTATGCCATAAAGTTTCTTTTTTAATTCATAAATTTCTATAATATCTTTTATAGTCATTGTTTTTCCATTATTAATATATACTCTGTGGGGTAAGCAAGTTTATCTGTGCCATCTTTTTTTGCAAATCTTCCTGTGCTAGAATCTCGTGTAGATGGCAACATCTTAGATGGAATCTCTCTATGAATAATATCATGCACAACAAAGCCTATATTTAGCATTTGCTCTACAAATACCTCTGCGTTTGCAATATTAACACCTTTCAACTGCGTATTTCCTATAACTATACAAGACTTGCCACCACTCTTTAATACTCTTTTCATTTCCATAAAAGACTCAAGCATGTCTGAATAATATTTTCTTACCTCCTTAGCTTTTTTGCAATCCCCTAGACTCCGTATTATCTCTTCTGCAATATTGCTTTTCAAATCAATATTGCTTTCACTATATAATGAAAACTACTACCTATAAACTTCTTTCTAAAGTCCATAAGATTCTCTAAATAGCCAAACCAAATAGCGGGTAACTGATGTAAATCTGCATATTCATAGCTTGTTACATACGGCGGACTTGTTACAACAAGAGAAACACTATTATCATCTAACATTAAGTGCCTACAATCTCCGCATTGTATAATTGCATAAGAATCTATGTTTTCTATAATATCTTGCGAAAGAAGTGATAAAAATTCTCTGTGTCTATCTATCATTTTCCTTGATTGTCTTAAAAATATTTTTTTTTACATCTGCTTCTTTTTTATTATAATCTCTAGTTGGCTTAATACTTTTTTGTAGCCAAATAGACGAAGTTTTCAGAATCTGTGCAAAAGCAAGTAGAAAAAAATTTTTTATATCTTGATTTTTTATACTATTAATACATCTTAAAATTTTCAATAGAGTAATTTTTGATTGAGGTCTAAACCAATAATCTATTAATCTATTCTTTCATGAATATCATCTGCCTCAATATGATTTTCAGATTCTAACATGCTATCAAAATAATATATACTCTCTTGTAATATAAAATATTCTTTTTCTAAAGAATCAATATCTAATGGAGTAATTTTTACTTTAGTGCTAAGATAGGCTATTTCATTAATATCAATGCAAACACACTTCCTGGTATTCACAAGACTCTCTACCATAGCAGTGCCACTCCCCATAAATGGGTCAAGCACAACATCACCATCTTTACTATACTCTAAAATAAGTCTCCTAGCAAGTTGTGGTATAAACTTAGCAGGATAGGTATAGTAGCCATGTGTAATATAATTTGTGTCAATCTGTAACTTATCTAAAAAAGACCATGAAATATCTAGCTTTAGAGAATCAAATCTTTCCCTAACATTTTTCATAACAGATTAACTCGCAAAAAACGTAGAAACTACGCATTATTTGCTGGTTGTTGTGCGGCTTGTTGTTGCTTTAACATTTTGAGTTCCACTATGACATTCAAAATAGCCATAAGTGCTAGATGATAGCCAAGTGGTCCGAATCCAGAAATGATTCCCACACTAACTGCAGCAGTCATACTTACTCTACGTTCTGGCTCTCGTGCATGAATATTACTCAAATGTACCTCTATGGTAGGCACACCAGAGGCTACAATGGCATCAGCTATAGATATGGAGGAATGAGATAATCCACCCGGATTCATGATTACACCATCATAATCACCACCAACGCATTCCTGCAATTTATCTATAATCTCGCCCTCAAAATTACTTTGGAAAAACTCAAGCTCCAAGTCCTCGCCATTTGGTGCTTTCTGCTGTGTGGCAAATGCTTTCATATTGCTATGAATCTGTTCTAAGGTCATCGTGCCATAAAGTCTAGGGTCCCTATGACCTAGCATGTTTAGATTAGGTCCTTGTATAACCAAAACTTTCATAAAAATTCCTTAAATAAAGCTAAGGCATGATTATAACTAAAAACTATAAAAATGGTAGAATCTAAAAAATTTAAAGCAAGGATTTCTATGAAAATGCAAGGGAAAGCACAAGGTAGCGATATGATTCCAATCCTAACCATAGCAGGTAGTGATTGTAGCGGGGGTGCTGGGATACAAGCAGATTTAAAGACCTTTAGCGCTCATCATCTTTTTGGTATGAGTGTGATTGTAAGTGTGGTTGCTGAGAATACACAACGCGTGATAAGCGTACATAATGTGCCAAGTAATATTGTAGATGAGCAGATTTTAGCCGTATTTGAGGATATACCGCCAGAGGCTACTAAAATAGGTATGCTAGGCAGCTCAGAGTTGATATTATGTGTAGCAAAGAATCTTGCCGCTTTTAAACCAAAAAATATCGTGATAGACCCTGTGATGTTTGCTAAAAACGGCTTTGCACTCATGCCACTGGAGCTTTGTGAATTATT
Source organism: uncultured Helicobacter sp. (assembly GCA_949287835.1). Taxonomy (GTDB): domain Bacteria; phylum Campylobacterota; class Campylobacteria; order Campylobacterales; family Helicobacteraceae; genus Helicobacter_A. The sequence goes on along the minus strand of CASEHV010000002.1, from coordinate 25,323 downwards.
TAAAAATAGTATGCTTTCATTTGCCGATGTCCTTACGCCAAACATTCCTGAAGCCGAGTTTCTATGTGGATATAAGATAGAAAATGAGGATATGATGATAAGGGCGGCAAAGGATTTATGTTCTTTGGGAGCAAAGAGTGTGCTATTAAAAGGGGGGCATAGAAGCGATAGTGCTGATGATGTATTCTTCGATGGGGATAGCATTCACATATTAAGGGGTAATAGAATAGAGACAAAGAATACTCATGGCACAGGCTGCACACTCTCATCTGCTATTGCTAGTAATCTTGCATTAGGATTAAACAAACTAGATTCTGTAAAAAAGGCAAAAGAATATGTAAGTGGAGCAATCTTTTATTCACTAAATCTTGGCAAAGGCTTTGGTCCTACGAATCATTTTTATATGTTAAAAGGTGATTGAATTTATGATTCATTGTTAGAATAAAATACTTACATTGTAAAATAATTATTGGTAGATATTCTCTATAATCACCCATAATTTCAAAAAATACAAAACAAAAATATACTTTAAATACTTTCCAACTCAGATTCTATACTCTGCATAAAAGCCTCTTTATAATGTGCATCCTTACTAGCAATAGCTTCTTTCATTTTCTTTAAATTACTCTTGTAATCATCAAGATTAATAAATCCTCGTGTTATTTCAAATTTTAAATAGAGCCAATATGTATTAAGCACATCACTTTCACAATAAGAATCTACTTTTTTAATATCATTTTCCTTAAAGATAATTTCATAGACTTGATTCCCAGATACATCATATTTCCCTAAAATACCAGACATTTTACATAGCACATCAAGATTTAAATACCTAGTGGCACCGTAATTTCCTAACACATCAAACAAATCAATATGGAATCTATCGCTATATCGTTTCATATAATTATCCCATTTGTTTTTCCCTATGTCTTGATTCTCATTTTCATAATACCATGACATATCTATGTTGTATTTAAGCGATTTTAAGCCTATTAACGGAACGTCAAATCCTCTGCCATTAAAGCTTACTAATTTCGGATTTTTCCTATTCATAAACGCATTAAATTCCTTTAGTAGAATTTCCTCTCTTTCCTCTAGTAAAATATCTTTTGCAAAATGCCCCACTTTTATGAAATTTCCAAAGTCATCTGCAGCAAGAGAAGCTATAGAGATGATTTTATGAAAGGGCAGTGGCAAAAACTCACTACCACTTATTTCCTTTTGATATGCAAATGCTTGTTTGCATACCTCAAAATCATCACCCTCATATCCGTATATTTCTCTTAGCAAATCAACATCTGGAATACTTTCTATATCAAACACACAAATCACATTTTTCTCCTAAATAAAGCTTTTAATATATCTACAAATATCTAATAATCTATTTGCAAAGCCAATTTCATTATCATACCATGCCATGATTTTTATCATTTTCCCCACTTTTATACTTAAATCCTTTGCAACTATACTACTATATTCACTTCCCAAAAAGTCGCTACTAACTCTATATTTTTCATCAAAACATAAAATGCCTTTCATATCCCCTCGCATATATGATTCCATAACATCATGCACTTCTTTTATTTCTACATCTTTTTGCAGATAGAAATTCAAATCCGCCATGGATACATCTATCACTGGAACTCTGAGGCTTTGCCCGTGTATTTTACCCTCCATTTCTGGAATCACTCTTTTTAATCCAAGTGCCGCTCCTGTCGTTGTGGGAATAATATTTTGCGCCGCTGCTCTTGAACGTCTTAAATCATTTCTGTGTGCATTATCTGTTAGATTCTGGTCATTTGTGTAGCTATGAATGGTAGTCATACTAGCAGATTGTATGCCATAGTGTTTTTGCATAATAAAGCATATCGGAGCAATGCAGTTAGTCGTGCATGAGCCATTTGAGATGATATTCTCACCATTGTAAGATTTATGATTCACGCCGAACACAAAAGTCTTAGTATCATCTTTTGGAGGCGCAGATATGATAACCTTTTTTGCACCTTTATCTAAATGATGTCTTGTGCTATGCGTGTCTAGGAATTTACCACTAGATTCAATAACGACATCTACTTCTCCAAAATTTAGAGAATCTTTACTCTCCGCATTGCTTAGTAATATTTCTTGATTATTGATATATAGCTTATTACCTTTTAGCACAACAGGATAAGGCAAACTGCCATGCACACTATCAAATTCGATTAGATAGCTTAGGATATTCCAATCTGCAATGTCATTTAATGCTTTAACTCTAAATCCACGTCTAATTGCTGCACGGAGAGTAGCCCTACCCATTCTCCCTAGCCCATTTATCGCTATGCTTATATCGCTATTTTGCATATCTACCTCAATGCTAAAAATACGAATTATATTCGATTTTTATGTAGCAAAAACATGTAAAGCATAGAGTAAGCAATAATTTTGTGTAAAACAAAAAAACACTCTCACCCAAAGTTTGCTTCTAGCTTTCTTTTAGCAAGGAGATGAAAATGTAAATGTGGGACTTCCTGCCCCCCATCTGCCCCTACATTAGTAATTAATCTATATCCGCTATCTCTAACCCCTAGCTTATCTACCACTTTTAATATAAACTCACTCATTTTTCCCATTAAATCATAATTTACTCCATTAAAATCTTTTACCAACTTTTTTGGAATAATCAAAACATGTATTGGCGCCTTCGGTGCAATGTCTTTAAATGCCAAAAACTCATCACTCTCAAGTACAATATCCGCTGGAATCTCTCTATCAACTATCTTTTCAAAAATGCCTTTATCTGCCATGAAAATATCCTTATCGATAAAAATGATAAATTATACAAAATTTTTTAGTAAAAATTCATATCACACAAAGTTTTTTTCAGCAAACTTTAAGCTGTGCTTTGTATAATTACGCAATTTATCATAATGAAAGGGAACGTTTGCAAGACATTATAGGCTACAAGCAAAATGATTTAATAATCGACACCCAGACCGCTATGGAGCAGAGCCTTGATACTTCTAGCCTTGTGCCAATCTATTATGAGGACACGGAGGATTCTCATGAGATACTGCGTCATACATGCGCACATCTCTTGGCAGAAGCGATAAAAACCCTATACCCAGAGGCAAAATTCTTTGTAGGACCTGTGGTAGAGGACGGATTCTATTATGACTTTAAGGTTGATAGAAAGATTAGTGTAGAAGATTTACCCACGATAGAAAATAAAATGAAAGAGATTGCAAAAAGGGGAAATAAACTCACTAAGATTCATCTAAACAGAGTGCAGGCAGAGCAGAGATTTAGCGGTGATGAGCTAAAGCAGGCAGTCATGAGTCGCATAGAGGGCGATGATTTTAGCATTTATGAGCAGGGTGGATTCGAGGATTTATGCAGAGGACCACATCTGCCATCTCTAAAGCTACTTCAACACTTCAAGCTAACAAAAATCGCAGGTGCATACCTAGGTGGTGATGAAAATAGCGAAGTGTTAATTAGAATCTATGGCATAGCTTTTGCCAAAAAAGAGAATCTAAAAGAATATCTACACAGACTAGAGGAAGCAAAAAAGCGCGACCACAGAAAGCTAGGCGTAGAGCTAGGATTATTTAGCTTTGATGATGATGTGGGAGCGGGACTTCCTATATGGCTACCAAAGGGTGCTAGACTTAGGAGACGTATAGAGGAGTTGCTAACTAAAGCATTGATTATTAATGAATACGAGCCTGTAAGGGGACCTGAGATTCTCAAAAGTGATGTGTGGAAAATAAGCGGACATTATAGTAACTATAAAGAAAATATGTATTTTACGACAATTGATGAGATGGAGTATGGGCTAAAGCCTATGAACTGCGTAGGGCATATCAAGGTATATCAAAGTAGCCTTCGTAGCTATCGAGATTTGCCACTTAGATTCTATGAATATGGAGTTGTGCATCGACATGAGAAAAGCGGGGTATTGCATGGATTATTACGAGTGAGAGAATTTACCCAAGATGACGCACATATTTTCTGCACAAAAGAGCAGATTGAAAGCGAGGTAAGCAATATCCTAGCCTTTACACATAGAATCATGAGTGCCTTTGGCTTTTCCTATCAAATGGAGCTATCTACTCGCCCAGAGCAGTCTATCGGCAGTGATGAGGTATGGGAGAGTGCGACTATATCGCTTAAGAATGCTTTAGAGAAAAATAATATAGACTACCGCATAGACGAAGGTGGTGGTGCATTTTATGGTCCAAAGATTGATATAAAAATCACAGATGCCATAGGAAGAAAATGGCAGTGTGGCACAGTGCAGGTGGATATGAATTTGCCAGATAGATTCAATCTTAGCTACACAGATGAGAATAATTCTCAAGTGCAGCCCGTCATGTTGCATCGTGCGATTCTAGGGAGCTTTGAGAGATTCATTGCTATCTTGACAGAGCATTTTGGCGGAGAGTTTCCTTTCTTTGTAGCACCAACGCAGGTTGTGCTTGTGCCACTAGATTCTAAACACCTAGATTTTGCCAAAGATGTGCAGGTAAAATTACGAAATATTGGAATCTATGCCGAGATTAACGCTAAAAATGAGACATTAAATAAGCGAGTAAGATTTGCAGAAAAACAAAAAGTCCCATTTATAGCTATCATCGGTGATAAGGAAATAGAGGGAAATAGCCTCTCTATCCGCGATAGGACGCAAAAATCTTTAGAATCTAAAGCCGATAGCACTCAATATGAGATGAAAGTGGGCGATTTTTTAGAGAAAGTTTCAATTCTAAATGGGAAGGTATTTTTTGGCTAAAGACGAAACATTAATAAATGGTCAAATCCGATTTGACGAGGTTAGATGTATATCTGATAGTGGGGAGCAGCTAGGCATTATGAGTGCTAGGGACGCACAGCTATTAGCAAGGGAACAAGGACTTGATTTGGTCTGTATTTCACCCAATGCGAAGCCACCTGTGTGTAAGATTGTGGAGTATGGAAAATATCGTTACCAGCTTGAGAAAAAGCAAAAAGAGGCACGAAAAAAGCAAAAACAAGTCGAGGTAAAGGAAATCAAACTCTCAACGCAAATCGCACAAAATGACATAAACTACAAGGTAAAGCATGCAAGAGAGTTTTTTGAAAGTGGCAAACATGTGAAGTTTCGCGTCTATCTACGAGGTCGTGAAATGCAAAATCCAGCAGGTGGCTTTGAGATGCTAAAGCGGGTTTGTGCTATGGTTAGCGACATCGCTCATGCCGATAAGGAGGCGAAAATAGAGGGGAAATATGCGAGTATCCTTATGATTCCAAATAATAAGGGCAAGGCTACTTGATTTTATAGCAGAAATTCCTTGTTTTGCTATAAAAACATAGATTTTTGTGCTAGAATGCTTAGTTTTTAAAAAGTCGTTTGGGATAGGGACATGCCTATTAGACTATAAACAAAATGCCATTATGGGAATTGTCATACTTATGTAAGTAGGAGTTGTTATGCCAAAGATGAAAACCAATCGAGGTGCGGCAAAACGTTTTAGGGTAAAAAAGAATATGATTAAAAGACGTGCAGCCTTTAGGAATCATATCCTAACCAAAAAGTCGCCAGATAGAAAGGCAAGGTTAGCGGGACCACAGCATGTAGATGATACTAATATTAATTCGGTAAAAAGTCTGCTTTGTATGTAGTTTGCTAGAGAGTTTTTGTTAGCCCCTAATGCTTAGGGAAAGTTAAACATAGTTTTACACCTTGAGTTTGACGCTTAAGGTAAAGTGCAATGTAGGAGATATATTATGAGAGTTAAGACAGGTGTAGTAAGACGTAGAAGACATAAAAAGATTCTAAAACTTGCTAGAGGTTTTTATAGCGGTAGGCGAAAGCATTTTAGAAAGGCAAAAGAGCAGTTAGAGCGAAGTATGTATTATGCTTTCCGCGATAGGAAGCAGAAGAAAAGAGACTTTAGAAGACTTTGGATTATTAGAATCAATGCTGCGTGTAGATTGCATGGCATGAGTTATTCGCGTTTCATAGCTGCTTTGAAAAAGGCGAATATAGAGATTGATAGGAAGATTCTAGCCGATATGGCATATAGCAATCCTAAGGCATTTGAGCAGATTGTTAATAAGGTCAAATAACTACATTTACCACATTTGGCTACATGAGGTAGCCTCTACTCATAGATTCTTTAACGATGAATATTTTGGAGATTTGAATGTCAAACGAGCATAACGCTAGAGACGAAAATGAGTTGGCAAAACCAAAGAGGACTTACACAAAGAGTCCGAGGACAAAGGTCGAGACAGGCAGGTATGCTAAGGCAAAGCCCGAGACGCAGAGGACACAGGAGAGAGTGGAGTTTGATAGCAAGGAGAGTGCTAGACGGACGCACACACCTGTGATTGGTTATAAAATGGAGGACTTGAGGGTTGCTTCACTTGAGAATCTAACAAGTATCGCAAGGAAGCTTGGAATCCTAAATCCACAAGAGTTTCTAAGACAGGAGCTAATCTTTGAGATTTTAAAAAATCAGGTTAGTCAAGGTGGCTTTATTTTGATTTCTGGAATCCTAGAAATCACCGCCGAGGGCTACGGATTTTTACGCTCCATTGATGAGAAATTCTCAGATACCCAGCATGATACCTATGTCTCCCAAAGTCAGATTCAAAGATTTGCATTAAGAAATGGGGATATTATCACAGGGCAGGTGCGACCGCCAAAAGAGCAGGAGAGATATTATGCACTGCTAAAGATTGAGGCGGTAAATTATCTAAGCCTAGAAGAGATTAAAAATCGTCCGCTATTTGAGAATCTAACCCCGCTTTTCCCAATAGAGCAGCTAAAACTAGAGTATAGTCATCAGAAAATCACAGGTAGAATGCTAGACTTATTTAGTCCCATAGGCAAGGGACAGAGAGCTTTGATTGTGGCGCCTCCAAGGACGGGTAAAACTGAACTAATGAAGGAATTAGCACATGGTATAAGTCATAATCACCCCGAGGTAGAGCTAATGGTGCTGCTGGTAGATGAGAGACCAGAAGAAGTTACCGACATGGAGCGAAGTGTGAAGGGGCAAGTATTCTCAAGCACATTTGACCTACCATCTACCAATCACATTCGTGTAGCCGAGCTAGTGCTAGAGAGAGCAAAGAGACGTATAGAAGTCGGCAAAGATGTCGTAATTTTACTTGATTCTATAACGCGTCTTGCCCGTGCATATAATGCAACAACGCCCTCTAGTGGCAAGGTACTAAGTGGTGGCGTAGATGCGAATGCCCTGCATAAACCAAAGCGATTTTTTGGTGCGGCAAGGAATATTGAAAATGGCGGTAGTCTCACCATAATCGCTACTGCATTAATAGAGACAGGCTCCAGAATGGACGAAGTCATTTTTGAGGAGTTTAAAGGCACGGGTAACTCTGAGATTGTTTTGGCTAGGAGCATTGCAGACCGCAGAATCTACCCCGCCTTTGATATTTTAAAATCTGGTACAAGAAAAGATAATCTATTATTAGGCGAGGAAAAGTTAAAAAGAGTATGGATGCTACGCAATGTTATTAGCCAAATGGACGATGTAGAGGCGCTTAATTTCTTATATTCCAAAATCGTTACAACAAAAGATAATGATGAGTTTTTAAGTGCTATGAATGAGGTGTGATGATTTTTGAGGATATTACTCATAAGATTAAATTGCCTAGTGTTTAAACATACTAAAAAACCACTAAGATAATCATGTGAGATAATTTAGATTATATAGTTGTCTTTAAAGAAAATCTTGATTTTTAATTTTATAAAATAATGTTTTGTATTGAGAATAATGAAATTCAAATACAACTTATCTTGATTGAAAAATACCAGCTATGACGTACTTAAGAATCTTTAAATATCACTTTTGAATCGCAATGTTTCAAACAAAACTAGATTCTAATATTTCCAAAAAAGTAAGCGGATAAACATTTCTGTTTTATAAAAATAACTTTGTGTATTTATTCACAACACAGCAACTAATATTTCACAATCTTTAATCTTTCATACCCGCTACTTGCTCTTTTGTTACCAAAACAACATCAGAATCTCGATTAAACTTTGATTCATTCTTGTCAGATATAACTCTCTTTAATGCGACCTTATCTATGCTTGTAACGTCTATGTAGATTCCCTCGAATTTCTCTTTATTTACTGCTACGAAGAATTGAGAATCTTTTTTCGCAATGACTACATTATTGTATTTTGACATACTCATAATCTCAATTTTTACATTTACCTCGACCTTTGGATTATTAGTGAGTATCAAAAATTTCTTTACATGATTTGCCTGATGATTTGTGTAGTATTTGTGCATATTGCGTTCATTAGCAGCGGTTATTTTATTTTTATCTAATTTACTCACAGTTTGACCCAAAAATGTCATCATGCAATATGGCTCGTTTATATTGTGCTTAAAAAAGACATTTTTTATAGAAACAGATTTCATACCCATTTCCCATATTTGATTATCAAGCAGGGTTGCGGTTACATTTAATGCTTCCTGCGTTTTGTTTTGTAACATAGAGACAGTTTTCCTAAATACAGCCTCAAATATCTTGAGATTCTTACTTGCGAAATCCTTGCAAAGCTTATCGAGATTTTCATGTGCCTTTGTTAGAGTAGTAATCTCCTCATGCGCCTTATCTGTATTTGCCCTTACTCTATTTATCTTCTCTTTTAGCTCTGCCTCATCGCCCCTTTTTGCCTCTAGTCTATTTCGCAAAACCTTTAAATCATGGCTTGAGATTCTAATCTTATTTTGTAGTTGCATAATGCGTTCTTTAATACCATTTGCCGCTCTAAGGGCACCTTTATAGTTAAACTGAAACTCTAAAAATACTTCTTCGAAAACTTTCTCTGCCTTTATCTCATTCTTTGAAAAGAAATTATAGGAATACTCTAATGCCCCAAGTCTTGATTGATACTCTGCAAACATATCTACATTTAATTTCCTATCTGAAAAAATAAGATGGTCTAGTGCCTTTGATAAATATCTTTTGCATATAGCATAATCCACCAAAGGCTGAAGTGCCTGTATATCAATCTCTTTAAGAAACTCTACGCTTTTTAGCTCTAGCGAAAAATACTCCTTTATGCAGTCTTGCACACTTCTATCTATCTCTATGGTCTCTAATTTCATATAATTAGTTTTTGCAAAGACCTTTTGAATCTCTTTTGCTCTTAGCTCTGCCTCCTTATTTTGCAACTCCTCATCCGTATTACTTTTCCAAAAATCAATCTCACGTATTAAGGAATCTGGAGGGAAATCCTGATATTTAGATGCTCTAGCATCGGTTATAAGAACGCCACCATCATTTGTTCTGAACTCAACATACATTCCCACAGCAGGACGATTTCTACCATCATGCCAACTCTCTTTTTTTAGCTCAAAAATTTTCTTAGAGGCGTTCATAACAACACCAGAACCCGTAGTAGCAGTATATCGCGTGATTTTTCCGTGCATTAAAACTCCTTAAACAGACTTTGGCAAATAAAGATTCAAAAAATAGCTATAATTCTATACTAAAAATGACTATTTTTCAACAAAAGGACTTAGCCATAAAAAAGATTTATTTTTTCGTGTTTATAAGTATTTTTATTTTATACCTATGGATTGCCACGATATTTGGTTATAGCGACCCAGACATAGCTATTAGAGGGGCAAAGATTGAGGATAGATTCTTTGAGATTGGAGGCTTTGGAAATAGCTTTGCAAATCTAAACATATCTCTCTTTGGATATTTGGCTTATGTGTATTTGCCACTATTGCTATTTCCGCTATATAAGCTACATGATGATATGGGATATTCATCAAATAAGATTCGTCTAACATTTGCCTATATCTCTGTTTTTTTCTCTTTGCTATTACTGCAATCCGTAATATTTGATATAGGAATCATAGGGAATATTATTAAAAATACGCTAATTGATTATGCTGGAATCTCTCTTGGAATCTCACTTGTATTATTAATAGCATTAATATTTTTTACCACATCCATAGCCATTATCTCTAGCAAGACAATGCCATTTATATTTATATATATGACAAAAACTTTTAAGATAGCGTTTGGAAACTCGGGCAATGGCATGGCTTCGCTACTAAAAAGATTCTTACAAAAAATCAAATCATTGTATGCAGATTTTAATCTCGACTATATACAAAGGGCAAACAAGCGAATGTTAAATCTGGAATACAGCGAGGTAAATACCATTACGACAAATAATGAGACATTTGAGATTGAGCTAATAGAAACACCCTTTGATGAAAATACAAAGCATCACTTAAGGGATATAAGTGTCCCTAGCGAAGAGGAATCGCAAATAAGGCTAAAAGAGGGGTATGCAAATCCAAATCAACGCATTGATATAGGATTTAAACACATAGATTTCACTCATGCACCACGAACGCAAAGCGAAGCTAGTAAAGAGAATATAGAAATTTATGAGAAAACAATGGAATCTAGCATAGATTCCACGCAAAGCACAGAGAATAAGTCAATATTTATACCAAATATTAATTCCCTCCCAAGCATAGAGCCAAAAACCATAAATGTATCAAAAGATAATATCTCAAAGGATAATTCAAATAACTCTTTAGATGGGCAAATCGTGCTAAAAACAAGAGAAAATACAGAATCTAAAATGCAGGAAATCAAAGAAATAGACATCAAAGAGTTTAGCCCCCCGCCAGCACCCAAGCAAGAATATGGCATAAGGATTAAACCAAAAGCAGAAAACAAAGAAAATATAGATACCAATATATTCTCTAGCACTGATACATGTCCTATTAATGTCTCTATAAAAGAGGCGCCAAGCGAGATACTACATCATAGAGAATCTAATATTGAGGAATCCAAAGAAAACATAGAGATTAAAATACAAGAAATCAAAGAAACTTTTGAAATTACAGAATCTAGTCAAGAAAATCAAAGCAATGACATAGCACCAATAGAGAATTTAGAGAATCTTAATGAAACATATAAGGACACTAAAAAAATAGAAGAAATACAAGAGAACACGAAAAACACTCAAGAGCTACACACTGCCAAAGAGATAGAAATAAATCAAATAACAGAAACTAAAGAAATAGAATTAAATATAGAGACAGAAATAACACAAGAGACACAGAATCAAGAAATATGCAAAGAAGAAACAATACCGCAACAAATTAACACAAATCCAATGAGCACTAGCTTTTTAGAAACGCCATATTTCCCCACAAATATAACATTAGATTCCATAAATACAAAATATCCGCAAACAAATATGCCAACCATGCTAAACACAGATATAACAATGCAAGAAAATACTGAGATTCATAATAATATGGAAAAGACAGAGGAAATACAACAACAAAATCACATGGAATCTAGCACAGAACAACACGATGAGATTCCCACTGAAAATATTTCTGCAAAAAATGACAATGAATCTGTGAAAAATCATGATGAAATAGAAAATAAAATCACAGAAACCACCCCACCCCCCTACACTACTCCGCCGCTAGGATTGCTGCAAAAATCCATAAGTGAGACGAATATAGATGACCAAGAGATTGACAATAAGATTAATAATCTTCTATCAAAACTAAGGGTATTTAAAATAAAAGGAGATATTAAACGAGTGTCAAGCGGGCCTGTGGTAACGACCTTTGAGTTCTGCCCTGAGCCAGATGTAAAAGTAAATAAAGTCTTAGGACTGCAAGATGACCTTGCAATGGCACTAAAAGCAAAAAGCATTAGAATCCAAGCACCAATTCCTGGTAAAGATGTCATGGGCATTGAGATTCCAAACAATAAAGTCTCTACCATATATTTACGAGACGTGCTAGAATCTAGCCACTTTGCAAACTCAAGCGACAATCTCACCATAGCGCTAGGCAAGGATATAGTAGGAGAGCCAATTAGTGCAAATCTAGCCACCCTCCCTCATCTACTCGTAGCAGGCACGACAGGCAGTGGTAAATCTGTGGGCGTGAATGCCATGATTCTATCCCTGCTATATCGCAATACTCCCGATGAATTGCGATTAATGATGATAGACCCAAAGCAGGTAGAGTTTGCTCCCTATGAAGATTTGCCGCATTTGATTACCCCTATCATAAACTCCCCTGCCAAAGCGATACAAGGGCTAGTGGCTGCCACTATGGAGATGGATAAACGATATAAGATTATCTCTGATGCAAAGGTGAAAAATATCTCATCTTACAATCAAAAAGCACAGGAGAAAATGCCCTACTTTGTCATCATCATAGATGAGTTAGCCGACCTTATTATGACAGGAGGTAAAGATGCCGAAGTGCCAATAGCACGCATCGCACAAATGGGCAGAGCGGCTGGAATGCACCTAATCATCGCCACACAAAGAAGTAGCACTAATATCGTTACAGGCACAATAAAAGCAAATCTGCCCTCACGCATTAGCTATCGTGTCGGGAATAGAATCGATTCTAAGGTAATATTAGATGATTCTGGTGCTGAGAGATTGCTAGGCAATGGAGATGGATTATTCACCACATCGCAAGGATTAAAACGCATACATGCCCCGTGGGTTAGCGAAGCAGAAATCGAGCAAGTAGTGTCATTTATAAAGGGACAAATGGGACCGCAATATGATGAAAACTTCCTAAATAGTGATGATAAATCAAAAATTAATGCGGAAAAAGCCTTTGGTGAAAACGGCGGACTAATCGATGAGGCAAAGGAAATCATGATAAGGGATAATAAAACCTCAATTAGCTATATACAACGCAAACTTGGCATAGGCTACAACAAAGCAGCATCGATTGTAGAGACACTAGAGCAGGAAGGATTCCTATCTGCACCAAACAGCAGGGGGGAGAGGAGTATCTTGTAATAAATATGTTTGCAAAACGATAAATATCTTCGCGGAAATTTATTAAACAAGAAAACTAGCAACTCTTAAATTAGAAATATCCAATCTATAAATATGAGAGATTCACAAACTCTACAAACCTAACTCTGCAACTCCTTAATAGCACCACTATTTTTTAGCTCCTCTATAATCTCTTCTTGCTCTTTATCAAAATACTTATTTGCAAAAAGCGTATATATCCCTGTTGATAAAATACATATCACAATAAGCGAGATTCCACACATAATACCAAGAGTAATGGCACTAGGACCTAATCTATATCCCAGCACCTCAGGAAAAAATCCAATCCCAGCTACAAAGGCATAATAGAGGACAAAAATAATCAAAGACAATACCAAAGAGAATCTATTTCTAAAAGAAACAAATTTATAAAACCTATTCTTAGCTGCAACCTTGTCAGACATGATATACTCCTTATTCTCTTAACAATAGCATAATAAATACTAAAATATTCCCTATCTCAAGGGGAAATTTTTATTTAAATGCAAAATGAGAAATAATTAAACAGAGTAGATTCTGGGAAAATATAGCGGAATCTAATTTTTAGCTTAGTTTAAGCTAAATTTAATCTAAACTAGCGTATAATTACGCTTTTCATTTATCATTGAGAGGTTAATAATGGAAATTACCAAGACACCAACACCCGTTGATATAGATAGAAAATGGGTTGTCATTGATGCCAAAGGTGAGATTTTTGGTAGATTGATAAGTAAAGTAGCCGTGATTCTAAGAGGCAAGAATAAGCCGACTTTCACGCCAAATATGGATTGCGGTGATTTTGTTATAATCATTAACGCAAGGGAAGTAGTCTTTAATGGAGCAAATAAACTTTCAGACAGAAAGTATCACACACACTCTGGCTATTTTGGTAGCACAAAAACAAAAACTCTACAAACCATGCTGGAAAAAAGACCTGAAAAGCTTTATAAACTAGCAGTTAGAGGTATGCTACCGAAGAATAAATTAGGCAGAGCTATGCTTAAGAAGCTAAAAGTTTATACAGGCGACTCACATCCGCACACAGCACAAGTCGCAAATTCCAAATAATTAGGGGAGCTATATGAGTAAGATTTATGCAACAGGAAAAAGAAAAACCGCTATTGCTAAGGTATGGCTAACCTCTGGCAGTGGTAAGCTTATTATAAATGACATGGGTCTTGATGAGTGGCTAGGTGGACATGATTCTATAAAAATGAAAGTCATGCAGCCTTTAGTGCTAACAAAGCAAGAGGGTCTTGTGGATATAAAAGCTACCACGCATGGCGGTGGATATTCTGCACAAGCAGAGGCACTTAGGAGTGGCATAGCAAAGGCATTAAACAATTTTGATAGAGAATCTTTTCGCAAAGATTTGAAATCAGCAGGACTTCTAAAAAGAGATGCTAGGATTGTCGAGAGAAAGAAATATGGTAAGCACAAGGCTAGGAGAAGTCCTCAATTCTCGAAAAGATAATATGTTTCTGGGATTGCGTGTTTGCTTTTCTTTTTTAAGTGGAATTGGTTTATCTGGTATAGTATTAGATAGTTTTTATAGACAGATTCCATTATGTTCCAAATCATTTTTAGTAATTAGGAGTTTTTGTGAATCTTTTCATAAAGCACTTTCCATTTATGCAAGATAAAGGAAACTTCATTCCCTATAAAAACCTAGTGGTATTAGGAATTGGTGCTAATATTGGAGATTGTTTAAAGACTTTTCAAAAGCTATATCTAAGCCTAAAGAGAAACTCGCATATCAATATTATCTCCACCTCGCATGTTTATAAAAATCCACCTTTTGGCTACACAAATCAGCCATATTTTTATAATGCGACACTCATTCTAAAAACAAATCTGGGACTAAATGCCGTGTATAGATTAATATTCTATCTTGAACGTAAATTTGGCAGACCTAGAGTTAGAGCTTTTAAGGACGCACCTAGAACATTGGATATTGACATGATTTTATTTAATAACTTAAAGGTAAGATTGAAGCATTTGAGGATTCCACATTATGATTTTCATAATAGGGAAAGCGTTTTAAGACCGCTTATTTTTCAACTAGGTTTTTTTAAATGAAGCTGTATACATATTCAGGAGAAACGCCACAGGAAGCATTAGGCAAGGCAAGAAATGCACACGGCGATGAAGCTTTAGTGGTGGAGACCAGGGAAATACGTAAAAGAACTGCTAGTGAGGCGGGATTATTTGAGGCAGTAATAGCGGTTAATGAAAGTGCGGAGTTACCCACTAATAATCAGACAAATGATTCCAACACAAGCACAAATAGCATTCAGCAAAGACTAGATGATATAGCAAAAAGGGAGCTAGAGAGAAAAAGAGCACAAAAAAATAATGCTATCTTTGATGAAAATATAAGCAAACAGTTAAGCCGTGCAGTCAAAGAAATCTCAGAATTATCAAATCAAATCGAAAATGATGATGTTATTGTAGATTTTAGCCAAAAACCAAAAAAGCCAAGCACCGCAGTCATACCTCAAAATAATGCTAAACCTATGATAAGCAAAACTTCTAGCACCATTGAGACATTAAATAAGAGAATAGATTCCAAAATACAGGAAAAGCAAGGTAATGCAGATGAACTGCGAGGGATAAAACAGGAGCTAAACAAGCTAAATGACAAACTAAGACTAATACAAAATATGGTATGGGAGGATAGAGGACCAAAGCAAGATATAAATATCCCTCATGAGTTTGCAGAAATATATCGCATAGCTAAAAATAGTGGCATGATGCCTCAGCACCTTGATGCGATAATGAGTCTTAGCCTAGAGCTTATGCCGCTAAAGATGAGGGAGAGTTCTGTAACAATTAAGCGATATTTTAGAGAAGTCTTACGAAAAATGATATATTGTCGCCCAGAGAGTAAGGATAATTCCAAAAAAATCATGATGCTAGTTGGTCCCACAGGCGTAGGAAAGACGACTGCTTTGGCAAAATTGGCGGCTAGATTCTCACTAGAGAAACGACTAAAAGTGGGAATCATAACGCTAGATAGCTATCGTATAGGAGCATTAGAGCAGTTAGAGTGGTATGCGGAGCGAATGAGGATAAGCATACAGCTAGTCATGGCACCAGAGGATTTTCTAAAGGCACTAGATTCTCTAAGGCATTGCGATTATATACTTGTGGATACGGCAGGTAGGTCGCAGAATGATAGCGAGAGGATTTCTCAAATAAGGAAATTTTTGCAAAGCGATTATAAAATCAATACCTCCCTTGTCATGAGTGCTAATACGAAATTCGATGACTTGCGGGATATTTATAATGCCTTTAATATACTAGATATTGACACGCTGATATTTAGTAAGCTAGATGAGAGTAGAGGTCTTGGCAATATTTTTTCCCTAGCCTATGAGACTAAAAAGCCTATTAGCTACTTTTCTGTCGGGCAGGAAGTCCCCACAGATTTATTAGTGGCTACAAATGATTTGTTAGTGGATTGGCTACTTGATGGCTTTACAAACCCATTTAAATAGGAGTAAAAATGAGTAATGTTACCCCCCCCCCCCCATATTTATCTAAAAGTGCCTGTGTAATAGCTGGTAATGGAGAATCTTTAAGAGAGATAGATTATAGGAGGATTCCAAAAAATCTGCCAATTTTTCGTTGCAATCAATTCTATATGGAGGATAAATATTATTTAGGCAAGAGGGTTGATAAATGGTTTTTTAGAGGAAAACATTTTTTAGAAAATTATTACACCGCAATGAAGTTAAAAGATAAAAATGAATACGAAATAAGGAAAATGATATTAGATTTCAATGATTTATTTGATAATTTTAAGTTTCATCGTGCAGATATATTTTTCGAAGAAAAACTTCTTAATATAGATAGCTTTAATGGCGATGTAAACAAAGCATTATTTTCCAAAGCCTTTCCAGATATTGAAGAATTTAGTAGAGATGTATTAAGAGGTTTTAATGAATTTCTAGTGCAACGTTATATTTTTGATGATGTTTTCGCAACAATAACAATTTTTATTATAGTAAATGGAATCATCAATGGTTACAGAGACTTCTATATAACAGGCTATGACCTATATAGCAATGGCACAAATACTTATGTATTCGGAAAACTAGAAGACAAAGAAATCGCTGGCAACACAATAAAATATGCTAAAGGAAGTATTTCTTTTGAGGAAAACGGCTACCATAATACAAAAATGGAGCTAGAGTGCATTGAATTTTTACAAAAAAATTACAATATAAACCTCTATGCCGTAAGTCCAAATAGCATTATCACTAAATATATTCCAACTGCCAAAATCCTAGATAATCACTGCGATTTAACAATATTAGATAAACCAAAAGATGCAATACTTGATTTTATAATCCCAAAAGCACTGAAAAACAAAATGGAAGCAGAAAAATTAGAAGAGCAAAGAAAACAAGAGGAG
The DNA here is from genome assembly GCA_949287835.1 of uncultured Helicobacter sp. GTDB lineage: Bacteria > Campylobacterota > Campylobacteria > Campylobacterales > Helicobacteraceae > Helicobacter_A. The sequence continues at coordinate 8,056 of CASEHV010000002.1, read as the reverse complement.
TTGGCAAGATTAGAAAGGCTAAGAATAGAGGAGGATAGAAAAATAGCAGAGGAAAGCATCATAAGAAAAGCAATTATTGAAAAAATGGAATTAGAAAAACTAGAAATACAAGCACAAACTGACAGCAAAGAATTATTAAAAAATCGTAAAATGAATGAAGCTAGAAATAATATATTCCTAAAACTCATCAAAGACTTGTTCTACATGCCACGAGACATAATAAGGCATATAAAATACAGAAAATAACTAACGCAATATAAGCTCTCGCACCGCTTTCTCAACCTCAACAGGATTAGATTTAGAAATAAATTCATTAGCATTTAGCGACAATGCCATCTCCTCATTGCTAGAGCCACTCATAGAGGAATTTACCACGATAGGAATATGCTTAGTCTTAGGATTTGCTTTTACCTGCTTTATTACCTCAAAGCCACTTACCTCTGGCATCTCTAGGTCTGTTATAATCATACCTATATCATCAACCTCATTTTCACCAAAAAGATAATCTAATAATTTTTTACCATTATTAAAGCTAATATGAACCACACCAAGCTTATTTAAAATAGACTGCATTGTCTTAATGACAATGGGGCTATCATCTGCTAATAGAATCTTTTTAGTGGTCTCAACCTGCCTTATATTCTCCATTTCCTTATTTTTTTCCTCATCAATCCATGGGAATACATCTACAAGCATTTTTTCAATATCCACCACCTGCACAAGTCTGCCATCATAATACCTCGTCCTAGATACTAATTTCCCACTTCCAGCATTATTTCCCACACTGCCACCGCTCTGCTCTATCTCTGTCCAACGTTTATTTAAAATTCTATCTGCCTCGTAGATTCTAACGCCTATTGTCCATTTTGAAAACTCACATATCATAACGATATTATCATCGTTTTGCTGTCGTGGCACAGCATATTTACGCAAATCTTTCGTAGGGGCATTTGGGTCATAGAAAAACCACTTTCGCATATCTACCAATGGTATAGTCAAATCACGAATGGTAATTAACCCCTCCACTAAAGAATTAGTCTCATGGCTCACAATGGTAATTGCACCGCTATACTTCACTACCTCGCGAATCTTAAAAACATTCACCGCATACAAATCCTTGCCCTTTTCTAAGCGAAAGCAAAGCAACTGCAATTCATTGTTTTTATGCAAACTTGTAACTTGATCTACATTTGACATAGCCATAATATCGCCTTTTTTATATTATTTTACCATAATTTTCTGTGCATATTTTCAACTAAAATGTCGCCGCATAACCAACCTGCGATATAAATCTATCCAAACTCTGTTTTGCTGCTTCAAGGATTGCATTCTGTCTATTTTGATATGTCGCTAAAGGATTATTTAGCGATGCGGCGTAGTCAAAATATCCAGAGTTAGAAAATTCATGATTCTTACCCTCTTTTTTAAAGCTAAAATCAATTGAGACAATTACGCGATAAAATGTAGCAAATCCCTGAGAATTTGTAGCAACAATGCTATCTCTCACATCTTTCACATCAACTGTAACAATAGATGAGGCATTCTCCTCATTATCTAAATGCGAATGGAATCTTGAAACAATAGCCTCATTCACTAAATCTTTTATGGCAACAGATTCCTCTGTATTCTCAAGATTGACTTTTAGCTTTACATAAACACTATCGCCTAATGCCTTATTAGCATAATATGCCATTGGTCTATAACCGCATGATAATATAAACAAAGAAAGAAAAAGAATAATAAATCTAACCATATCTTGCCATTATATTAAAATCAAAGTAGATTCTAGCCAATTAAAACATCTCCAAAGCAAATTTCTCTAATCCACCTCTGCTACCACGCAACGCAACCATCATATTATCCTGCAAAAATTCCTTGCTAACAATACTAAGATTATATTTATCTGCAAGATAGCATAGTCTATTAAAACTTGCACTTTTTATATTAAAGATTTGCGAGTGCATTTTCTCATAATCCAGCAGCAAATCCTCCCTTTGCATACTTGATACAGAATCTAGCACCGCATTGCTATATGCCCTCACAAGCCCCCCTACCCCCAGCTTTATACCCCCAAAATATCGCACACAAACACACAAGATATTGACAAGATTCTCACCTCTTAACACCTCTAGCATGGGAGGCGCAGAACTATTTTTAGGCTCTCCATCATCACTGCAACCCTCAAAAAGCATGTCATTAGAATCTAAGATTCTAAATGCCTCCACAAAATGCACTGCCTTTTTATGCTCTGCTCTCAAATCCTCTATCACCGCATTTTTAAAAATTTTAAACTCATCTAAATCCCCCTCAAGATTTACATTATATACATAGGCTAGGAATTTTGAACCCTTAGATTCAAAAAAGCCTAGTTGCCCTGAGATAAAAGAGTGTTTTAAACAACGCATTACACAAACGACCGACTAGCCCTGCCCACATTATCTAGGCTAAATTTCAGCTTTTCATTATAGATACTATCATCGACATAAGACTTCTTTGCCTCGATGATAAGCGTAGAGCTACCCGCACCAAAGCTAATAATCTCTCTAAAATCACATAGAAATGCTACCAAACTACCCTTTACCATAGGCGGATAGTGAGAATCTGCCACAAAACTCTCAATGCCAAATGTCTCAAACTCGCTAGTATTATGTGGCAACTCCTCAGAGCTTTGCTGCATAGAATCCAAAAATCCCCGCTGCACCGTGCTAATGGTTAGCCTCCCCGTATCCTTTGCATTCACAAGCGTATCTTTTAAAAGTCCGCTAGTTTTGCTAACAATACTTATGCCAAAGATAAGTGGCGCAGTGCAAAGTGGTGCAAAAAAGCTAAATGGTGCAAGATTGCTAACCCCCTCTTTGCTAACCGTGCTAACCCAAGCGATAGGACGCGGGATAATGGAATTACTCGCCAATTTATAATTCACACTCTGCCCATCTGGAAAAATATCAAGTATCATGAGAATCCTTTTTGTGTATTTTATATTAAAATCTCACTGAAACCTTAAATTTTGATAAAACTAAAGCATAATTTTTTTTATTACACAATACGGCTAAGCACATTTCTCCAAAGCACCCTAAAAACGTGGAATCAGCATTAAAGAAAATTTAAGATTCCCTCACTTCCCCGCCTTTTGCTCCTTTCTCACTTCTGTAATGCTCTTGCCCCCTAGGCCATAGTCGTCAGTGCTGATCTCATCGATGATGACAACGGTTGTAGCCTTGTTTTTATTCAGCACTCTTGCGAGTAAATCTGTAACACCAGCTATGATTTCTTGCTTCTGCTCTGTGGTGGGCTCCCCGTTTTCTTTGGTAACTCTAATATTGACAAAAGGCATATTTCTCCTTGATAAAATGATATGCCAAACATTATAACCATACAATGATAGGCATCTGTTAATTATTAACGTTTATTGTATAATTTAGAACATTTTAGTAATGTTTATAAAATTCGTAAGTTAAAAAAGAAAGTTATGTTTAGAGTATCTATTGTTGGTTTTGGACCAAGAGGTTTATGTATTTTAGAGAGATTAATATCAAAAAAGTTAGGCGGGAAGATTAATAAAGAACTACGTATTTCGATTAATGAGTCAAAAATTTTAGCATTTTCTCAATCGAACATCATTCTACCGTTGATAGTAAAAGAAATGGAGTACGTATATAGCTACACATACATTGCAAGAGAACAATCTTTTCTTTTTAGAAATGCCTACATTCTAGCAGAAAATAGCAAAGATGTCGTGGATTCTTATACCTAAATCTAAACAATTTAATTTAAATAAACTTATGTATCCCATAGAAAACTCAAGAGATTCTGATGACTTTAGGGAAAGGATTATTGAATACTTACAAAACGACATAAAAGAAGCTAGTATGGGGAACTTAAATAGTCCAATCAAGGCAGCATGTGATGTTTTGAGAGATGTCAGAGATATTTTAAGATTATGTATAGATTTTGGTGGTATCACACAAGATTCGTATAATTTTTTAATGAAAACATTTATACCGTTAAACAATAGATTGTGTGTAGGTCCTCCACTTATGAGAATAAAAGAATTATTGGAATTAATGAAACTTGGCATTGTAGATATATTATATGATGCAAAATTAGAAAATATCAGCAATGGAAATTTTAGAATCAGAGATGGATTCAATAAAGAATATATAGCAACAAGACTTATAGATGCAAGAATAGATAGTTTGCGTTTAGAGAATGATGAGTTTCTCTCATCTATACTTAGCAATAATCTAGGAAGTAAATTTATTTCAAACAATATCGAACATGAATGTTTTCACATTAACAATCTTTTTCGTTCTATAAAATCAAATGGAGAAATTACAAGCGGACTTTTCATTTTAGGATTACCAACAGAGGGTATTAAATTTTATACCTTTATACTGCCAAGACCACATATACAATCTACGTTTATCTACGTTTATACAAGATTGCAATAATGCAGTGGAAACTGCTATATCTTTGCTTGGAGATTAGAGATGTTTTCTCGCGTTTTCACCTGCTTTTTGGCGACCTTTGTGGCGAATGGCTTGGCACGTTTTGGCTATGTCGTCATCATTCCCATTCTCATTTTATCGGGCAGATTGACAAAGGAGCAGAGCTTCCAGCTAGGCATTGCCATTTTGGTAGGCTATATTTTCGGCGCATTTTGGGTAAAGATTCTCAACAGATACACAAGTATAGAGCGCATCGCACAGATTAGCTTTTGCATGATTACGCTAAGTTTTTTTGTGTGCAGCGTGGATTCCCTGCCCTTTGAATGGGCGTGAATATGGCGATTTTTGGCTGGGGTGGGGAGCAGTGCCTTGATGATTCTAGCTGCCCCGCTGTGTCTGCCCCACATTGCAGAGCGGGTGCGGGGCAAAGTCGGCGGACTGGTGTTTAGCGGGTATGCCCTGCCGCCTTTGGCAGAGCATGACATCACTGCTGTGTGGTATCTGCTAGGTAGCCTTAGCCTTGCTGCCTTTCTCCTTAGTCTTTTTGCATTCAAGCCCATCTCAAAAACTACGCACAAAGAGGAGCAAAGCGGTAGACTAGATTCCAAAACCTCGCTATTTTTGTGGCTACTCATCGCTTCCTATGTGCTGAATGCATAGGCTACCTGCCGCACACGCTTTTTTGGGTGGATTATCTGGTGCGGGACTTGGGCTTTAGCACAGCTTTGGCGGGCAGCTCTTGGGCGCTTTTTGGCATAGGGGCGGCACTTGGCAGTCTCCTTAGTGGAATGCTAGGGGATAAAATCGGGGCGAAAAACGCCCACATCATGATTCTGAGTTTCAATTCACTCTCCTGTTTTTTGGCGCTTTTTCACTCATTTTTTTGGCTGAATGTTTCGGTTTTTCTCATGGGATTCACCACGACAGGCAATGTAACGCTGACAAATGCCCTAGCCCTAAAGATTGTCGGTAGAGAAAGACTCAGCAATGCCTCAAGTAGCCTCACTATGTATTTTGGAATCTTTCAGGCGATTTTCTCCCTGCTGTTTGTCTATACGCTGGATTATCTGGGCTATTCCATGCTTTTCATGCTTTGCGGGGTGGCTTTGATTCTGAGTGCGTTGGTGCTGGTGCCATTAAAGAGTCGCTAGAATATCAATTTTAACAATATCTTTAGAATCTAGATTCTCTATGTCATTCTGAGACGAAGACGAAGAATCTTTTTTGATTTTTGGATTTTTTTAGAAAGAGATTCTTCGGCTAACACATCAGAATGACGAATTTAAGTCATATTGAGGTGTTAGCCAAAACATATAGAAATCTAGATTCTTTAGCAGAGATTTAAAATAACAAATACATACTATCACGTTAAATATATGCCTGAAATATCTTTTGATTCTTAATATTGTTTATAGTGATACAAGATTTTAAAACCTAAATTTGTAAATTCCAAAAAACAATCAAATTTATTGCACAAACTTTAAAAAGATTTATAAAAATTTCAAAAATAACAACAAACATAGAAAATCTAGTTTTTAAAGATTTGAGAGTATAATTCAGTCTAATTTATATTTGGAGATTATATGATACCAGCTAGACGCAATGCGTGGATATTTCTCATGTTTGCCATAACGCTAGAGGTGCTTGGCGTATCAATGCTGGAGGGAATTCCCGCTATCTTGGGAAAGTATACTGACAAAGATTACTTAAGCATAATTGGATATGATATTTCCTTTTCTATTATAGCCAAGATAAACATGCTTTTCATGATAACCATATCATATTACTGCATGTCTTTAGCACTTAGAAATATAGCGCTTGGGGTGGCGTATTCCACTTGGGAGATTGTGGGATTAATTGGAGTTTTGCTTATTTCATTCCTCTTTTTTGAGCCTTCACTTACATTGCAGCAGTATATAGGAATCGCAGTTGGCTTTGTAGGTATTGTGTGTGTAATATTAGGAGAGGAGCATTAGAGACTAGGAAATATATAATTATTATACATAATATAATTTTCTTTAAGATTTTATTTATAATTTTCATAAAAATTGTAAAATTTACATTCAATGTTTCCAAATCTTTTTGGGTATTTTCATGCTATTTTCGTCGCAGTATAAGACTTTATTAACTATATATTTACCCCTGTTTTTTTTTTTTTTTTTTGATATAATGAAGAATTAGTGCTTATTTTTAAATTTTTATGTTTGTTTATTTCATTGTGTGTATGGGAGAGATAATGAAAAGTTTGAAGTTAAAACTAGCTTTTTTTGCTAGTTTGAGTGCGGTGTTATGTTTGTTTATATTATTTTATATTTCATATAGGTCAAGCAGTAATGCAATGTATAATGAGATTGTGCGTGGGCAAAATGCCGTGCTAAACAATGCTACCTCTTTAGTGAAATCATTTGAACAAAACAATAAAGACGCTTTGAGTAGCCTTAGGAATCTAGTTTTAGCCCTGCCGATAGAAAAGATAGATACACAAGAAGGATTAGAGCAAAATGTTGCACCGTTTCTTTCGTTTTTTAAAAAAGGAGGAGGCTTTTTAGCTGTTTATATCGGTCTTGATAGTGGCAGAGTAATAAGCAATGATATAGAGACCAAAGATGACCAGCCATATCGAGTATATGGCGGTGATGCCTCATATATGGCAACGCAGAGGGGCTGGTATCAAAATGCACTTAATCGCAATGATGTATATGTAAGTAGCATTTATGAGGATTTTGTAACTAAAAAGCCTACATTTACCTATGCGGTCAAGTTGGAGAAAGCTGGGAAATTCATAGGTATTTTATCTATCGATGTCCCTGTCGATACCATACAGGCGCAGTTCTCCAATCTTGCTGGAAGTGTGCTAGTCTATGATGAGACGCTTATGGTCTTTGCCTCAAATGATACGAGTATTATTATGAAAAAAAATGAGAATATCGCTACCATTGATAAGATTCTAAAACAAGTGGGGAATAATAATCTCTTTGATTATCACCAAGTCGATGGGCAGGAGAGACTTGCGATATGTAGTGCTATGGATTCTAGTGAGAATACAATCTCTATCTGCTCTACCTCTGTGCCAGATGAGTTTAATGCACCAATTACTGAGATGACTTATATTTCTGCGATAGCCGTGATTTTGATGATAGCCTTGAATGTGCTGTTTTTATATTTTGTCATCATGTATTATCTACGTCCTATCGGCATTATTCAACGTGGGCTAAGTAGTGTGTTTGAGTATATCAATCATAAAACGCAAAAGGTATCGCATATATCTGTTAGCTCAAAAGATGAGTTTGGTCTAATGGCAAAGACGATTAATGAGAATATAGACATTACAAAGCTAGGCTTAGAAAAAGATTCCGCATCGGTCAAGAACGCACTAGAGGTAGCAAGAGATGTAGAGGAAGGGAGACTAGATACTAGAATAGAACATTCCCCAAACAATCCTGAGCTTTTAAGACTAAAAGACACATTAAATAAAATGCTAGACGTTCTGCAAGAAAAGATAGGTAGTGATACAAATGAAATAAATAGAGTCTTTGATTCTTACACAAGACTAGATTTCACAACACAGGTAGAAAATGCAAAAGGCAGAGTAGAAGTCGTTACAAATA
>CASEHV010000001.1 GCA_949287835.1 uncultured Helicobacter sp. | reverse complement strand
GATAATTAACAAATTAAATATTACGTCATTGTAATTCTGTGCAGTTTGCAATTATTACACAGAATACATTGCAATGCAAAGATGGTTTTTACAATATTGTTAATGGTTCATATTACCTGTTAAGCCCACTTCAACCATAGCGAAAATGAGTTTGCGATGGGATATGTAAGAGAGCTATCTATCATTGTAGTGCCTACATGATAGTATTTACCAATAGCTTTTACATATAAAGAAGTGTTTTCACTTATTTTATAATCAAAGCCTACGCTAACCAATGCCATGTGAGATGGCTTTTCATTGCTTACATATTTTTGTTGATTTATGCCATACCATGCAACACCAATACCATATCCAGCCTCTAGTAATAGACCAGTACTATTTCCTAGCGGTATTCTAGTATCAATGTTAGCACCATATATAATTGCTGTTCGTCTAAATCCAGAAGTATATGAATCTATATCTGCAAGAATGTTAAAGAATATCGGGAAATCGGCATTTCCAAAGTTATGTCCAGACTTTATAGAGCCATCAATGAAAAAAGCAGAATCTTGCTTAACATCGCTTATTTTATGACTCTGTGTTCCATAACCAACTCTAAAATTACCAATTACATGACTTGTAGAAAAAAGCGTTTTACCAAAGCCTAAATTTATATAGCCACCATAGTTAGAATTAGATAGATTCCCATCTCCGCCATAATTTTGCCAAAATCCACCTGCACCAACTTCCCACTCAGTGCAGAAAGAAGAATTGCAATTTGCATAAACGCTAGATGCAAATAATGCGGAGGCACAAAGACTTATAGCACCATATTTATAATACGAGAAAACATAACAACACCTTTATTGCAAATTACATAATTACGCGATTACAGAAAACTAAGAAGTAAAACACCAGCTAATGAACCCCCAAAACTCTCCCCAGAATTCACCTTTTGTTTCACTCATTTCTTTATTGCTTAATACCGATACTTTGCTAGTATTAACTTCACCAAATAGCAAATTAGCATCACTTTTACTTAATGCTCCTACCTCCAACGTATTCTTACTATTATCTACGTCATGAATCATATTTGCATTCACACCACTAACTGCTATAAATGAACCAAAATAACGCTATGCCAACAATTTTTCTAAGATTTGTCATATTAATATCCTTTAAATTACAATATTGTGTCCAAAAACACATGATTATAGCATTATTAGCTTAAATATAGCTTAAGTTTAAAATATTTGCATATAAATTACACAATTTTTGATATTAGTAGTAATTTAAAGGTAAGAATTATAATAGAATCTAATATTAAACTTTCTTTGAAAGAATATGTTTTATATGTAAAATTTCATCTATGATACTAGGAGAGCCTCGCAATAATGAGTGCAATTCTAGGAAATAAATATTATTATTTTTTACTGCCTTTAGTTTTTTGAATGCTGGGTTGGAATCTAAAAATTCTTTTTCACTCTTTACTCTAAGACCATAAATAATAATATCTGGATTACTTTTTATGAGGTATTCAGGACTAATGATTGGATTATTTCCCGATACATTTTGCGCTATATTTTTGATTCCCATAGTGTCTAGCACATCGCTAGGTAGAGTGTCGCCTCCAAATGCCATTAATGGTGTGCTGCTATATATGAAGATTCCTGTTTTATTTATGCTATCAGCAGCTATATCTTGTAATTTTTTATTAAAAGAGTTAGATAATTCTCTTGCTTTCTCTTCTTTGTTTGTAAGTTTTCCTATCTCTAATATATTATTGCTAATGTCTTTTAGACTATTTACAGGTAGCATGATTGTTTGTATATTATGTCTATTTAGCTGGTCTTTTAAGCCTAGACTATATGATGTTATGACGACAATTTTAGGCTTTAGTTTTAATATTTTTTCTAAATTTGGGTTTGTAAAAGTCCCTACTTTCTCTAATGCCCTTGTTTTGTCAAGTGGCTTTATATTCTGCATATCTGGTATTGCTAGAATCTCATCTTGTGCGTCTATCATATACATGATTTCTATGACTGCTGGGTCTAATACAACCATACTTTTAGCGGATAAATGTGAAAAAAAGATTCCACAAATAAAAAAGATGATAGAGATATTTTTCATAATGATACTCCTTGAAATAATAATGAGTATTATATCTAAACTTAATAATACTTTTTGAAAAAAATACATTCATTTAATGTTTTCTAATATTATAAGCGGTGTTTAAGATTTTAAATATGCCACTTTCAAACTTTTAAGATTCTTAAGGAATGCAATGAATCTAGTAATTTTTATCCTAACTATACTATGTATATTTTGTCGTCCGTTTGGATTTAAGCCATACATATACACAAGTATCGGGGCAGCTATTGCATTGATATTTGGGCATGTTGATGTAGAGAATCTATTTTATATATTTGGATTAGTCTGGGATAGCACACTTGTATTAATATCTCTCATTATTATATGTAGCTGTCTTGATAGAATGGGATTTTTTCATAGTCTCGTGTGGCTCTTGCTTGGGAAAAAGAAAAAGATTTCTAGTATTTGGCTTTTTATATTTTTGCTGATTCTATGTGGAATACTTAGTGCGATTTTTACAAATGATGGCTGTGTTTTGATATTAACCCCTATGATTTTTGCAATCTTTTCTTGCATTAAAGATTCTAAGAGAGTAATGATGATATTTTTAATTATACTAGGTATAGCTAGTGATGCTCTCTCTAATCCACTTGTGATTTCAAATCTTACAAATATCATCACAGCTAATTATTTTAAACTCTCATTTTTGGAATTTTTTACTACTATGTTTATCCCCAATCTTTGCTCTGCATTAGTGATTTTTGTTTTATTTTATATTTGTTTTAGAAAAAAGATTCCAAGATATTTAGAGTTTCAAAAAAGTAATGAATCTGTTATGTCAAAAAGTATTTTTAGAATCTGCAATGCTCTAATACTCTTATTTGTAATTTTATGCTTTATGTTAGATGATAAGATTCCATTAGGATTTATATCTATAATTTTTACATGTATTTTTCTGCTAATTACTGCTAAATATAGCTCTATAAAGGAATGCAGGGAAGTAATATTCAAGGCACCTTATGGAGTAATTTTATTTAGTTTTGGATTATACTGCATTATATCATTGTTGCACAAGGACGGATTTAGTAGCACTCTAGCAGAGGTGTATGCTATGTTTTATGAGTATATGGATATTTTTGGCGTGGCATTAATATCCTGCATAGGGGCAAATATGTTTAATAATCTGCCCATGCTATTATTTGGGAATCTATCATTAGATAGCTTAAATGCTTCTGAAATTATGGTATACGCACATCTGTTAGCGTGTAATATTGGTGCGAAAATGACCCCCATAGGCTCTCTTGCCACTCTTTTGTGGTTTTCGCTATGTAAGCAAAAAAATTATGACATACCGATATGGCAGTATGTAAAATACGGTCTTATATTTTCTGTGTTGTCGCTATGTGGTGCAATCGGTGGATTAATGCTTGTCTTATAGCTCTTATTTTTAGCTATGATAGTATGCAATCACATACTTTACTTACTAATCCGGCGAAATATATTTCATCACTCTTATGTGATACTTGTAGAATCTCTTTGCTTGGCGGTATTAGATTTATTGTTCTATCTAGCATTTGATATGCCACATATACCGCGCATGCCCCCGTGCCGCAAGCCTGCGTTATGCCCTCGACACCCCTCTCATAAGTGCAGTAGTAAATATTATTGTTTTCCATAAATGCAATATTTACATTTGCATTATGTTTATGTCTTAGTGTAGAGAGGAGTGCTATATTGCTAGATAATTTATTAAATTCCTCTTCTGATGATGTTTTACAGATGATATGAGGAATTGTCATATATATGTTATGAAAAGTATAATTAATTCCATCTATCGTTTCGCTAAAAGTACCTTTTATGTCATATTTGCCTAGTTTGCTCTGCACTATTGCTTGTTTATTATCTATAATCTCCTCGATTGAGGTATTTATGATTCCACTATCACTTACAAAGCTATGTTTTAGTGGCGCTATATGATTATTATAGGCATATAGGCTAACGGCTCTACTAGCATTACCACACATATTTGCTTTACTACCATCGGAGTTATAAAAATCCCAACGATAATAAATATTATCATCACTTAATGGTAAAAGCACCACAAGACCGTCCGCACCGATTCCATAGAATCTATTGCAATATTTAATCGCAAACTCAGAATAATCCTTTTTTAAAAATGTGTGGAATATCAAAAAGTCATTGCCACTTGCACAATATTTTGATAGAGTCATCACAATCCTTTATTTAATTCATCTAAGATTCTCTTATACACAATAGGACCTAGCCTCTGTCTATTATTATCATAATTTGCAGTATTTATATATGTGTTAATGGGGATTTGCAAGATAATAGAATTATTGCAGTCATATACCTTAATGATAATTTCTATATTTTGTCTGTATTCCACATTTACATCAATATGTATATTTGAATCTGGATTTATGCTAACAAATCTGCCAATCTCTGGTGTGATAATAGATTCTATGTCTTTATTATGACTGCTTCTAGTATTAAAGAAAAATCGCAATTCATAGCTAGGAGGATTATTTAGCATAGATTGATATTTGGCATTCTCACTTTCTAATGGTAATTTAGAAAGTGCATTGTATAGGAGAATATCATTTTGATATGTTGTAAAAATGGTTTTCATTTTATTAAAATCTCTTAGCGATGGCATTCCACATGTTTTAATCATATTATCCATTTGATGTTCTTCTTTATAGATAGATTCTATGAGTTGAGATTGCATAATAATCTTATTGATTCTAGCCCTTACCTTAAATCCATCTTTATTTTCTTGACTTTCCACCACTTCTACATTAGATAAGTTCTTGATATTAGAATCTAAATATACATTTGACATACCAAAAGTGCTAAGAGAATTATTATCTTGTGTAATTGAACTTATATCTGAATATCTTACATTTACCTGCAGTGCTGTGGTTATATCTTTTATAGCCGCCTGTTTTGCCAACTCATAGCTACTGCCATACCCCTCTCCATATATATATGCGTTGTCTGGGTAGTGATTTTCTTTACTTTTTTCATTTTTTGCACATGAGGCTAAAAGCAGTGCAAACAGACATATAAAGATTCTATACATAAATCCCTCATAGTTTTGATTACTATATAATAGCAGAAACATTAATCGTAAAAGAGAGAATCTATGTTTCGCAGAATTGCAGTGATACCATTTTGCATAACACTCATTAGTTGCTCTATTAATCAAGAAAGCATAGGGCTACAAGAGAGTGAAGAAAAGGGCTTTTTTAGCAATGGTAACTATATCCTGCAAGACCCCCCGCCTGGCATGGCTAGAATATATGTTTTTAGGGATAATAGCGTTGTGGGTTCATATATGGGATATACACTTCGTATAGAGTATGAGCCAAAGCTTAATAATAAAGGCGTGCCAAATTATAATAACTATCAAGATTCTCTAGGATATATGGCAGTTGGCAGGACATTTTATGCAGATGTATGGGCAAATCATAAGATTGCATTAATGGCTAAAACAGAGACTATGTCCTATATTGTCTTTACGCCGCTTGAGGGCAGGATTTATTGCGTAAAGGGGAATATGAAAAATGGCTTTACCATGCCAAGACCAAATATTGTTTTGGTAGATAAAATAGAATGTCAAGAAGCATGGATAGATTATTTCCGTCAAGAAAATATCGATTTTCAAAATCAATGGCGAAAAGTCTATAATGAAAGAGGCGATAGAATCCTCACAGAAAAACCTTTCTAATCCCAAAGCCCCCCTTCCAAATATTTACCCAAATCATAACTCACTCTATGCACGTCGCATAATCCATACTTCCTTATCATATCTCTGTGTGTTTTGCTAAGATAGCCCTTGTTGTGTTTGAAGTCAAATTGTGGGAATCTCTCATGCAGCTCTAGCATTTCCCTATCCTTGCTACATTTGGCAAGTATCGAAGCCCCTGCAATTATGGCATTTTTGCTATCTCCTTTTATTAGAGTTTTAATGCCGCTTATGCCAAAGCTAGTATTACCATCAAAGATAATTTCATCTGCACCCATATATTTTGCGAATCTATAAATCTCCTCTAGCCCCTCTCTTAGACAAGATGAAAGACCTTTAGAATCTATATCTTTAGCACTAAAGCTAAGTGTTTTAAAATCTCCATTATGCACTTTTAAGAATCTTTGTATATCTATCTCTAACTCATTTCGCCTTTTCTCACTAAGACTCTTGCTATCCCTTACTCCTAGATTCTCAAAGTCTTTATAGAATCTAGACTCAAGCACAATGCCAGATATAAATAAACTTCCAGCAACGCACCCACGTCCAGCCTCATCAATGCCGCACATCATGCTCCAACCAACAGCAATGAGATTCTATATCCTATGAATGCAAACAGATATGCCACCGCACTTGTGAAAAGAAATAGATATAGCATATAAATCTTCTTGCCACTCTCATGCCCAAAGGATATGGTCGCAGCAAAGCAGGGTATATAAAGCATGATAAACATAATAAAGGCTATGGCAGTTGGCAGACTAATCTTATCTTGCAAAATCTCCTGTAAACTCTGATTCTTATCCTCGTCCTCATCGGCACTCTCACCTAGTGCGTATAATACTCCAAGCGTTGATACCACAAGCTCCTTTGCGCTAAATCCTGTGATAAGAGAAACCGAAAGTCGCCAGTCAAATCCTAGCGGTGAAAAGATAGGCTCTATAAGGCTACCTGCCCGCCCTGCAAAGCTATATTGAAGCTGATTCTCTAACATTTCATTCTCATACATTTTAGCTCTCTCCTCCCTCTCCTCATCTGTGAGATTTAGGGTGGCTAGAGATTCTATTTTACTCTCATATTCATTATTAATCTCATCACTTTTTGGGAAATTAGCCAATGCCCACACAAAGATGGCGCCAGCTAGGATTACTGTGCCAGCCTTTTTTAGAAACAAATAGCTTTTTGACCAGACGCTAAACCACACGACTTTGAGACTAGGAATCCTATATCGTGGCATCTCCATGACGAATGGCTCACTCTGTCCTCTAAAGACAAAGATTCTTAGAATCTTAGCAAGTATAAGGGCTATTAAAAATCCTCCAAGATAAATGCAAAATAGCACAAGCCCCGCATATTTAGCGCTAAAAAATGCCCCCACAAACAAAAGATATATAGGCAGTCTAGCACTACAACTCATAAAGCCTATGATGAATAATGTCAGTAATTTCTCCCTTTGATTCTGCAATGCGCGTGTGGCAATGTATGCGGGGACCGAGCAGCCAAAACCCATTACAAGTGGCACGAAGCTTTTGCCATGTAGCCCGAAGCGAAAGAAGATTCCATCTAGCATGAAAGCCACTCTCGCCATATATCCACTACTCTCAAGCAGTGTAAGACCTAAAAATAGCATGGCAATAAGTGGCAGGAAGCTTATCACCGTGCCTACACCTTTGATGATTCCATCGCCAATAAGTGAGGATAAAAGCTCGTTTTCAATCATCTCTCCTACATAGTCGCCTATGGAATCTACCCCCGCTTGTAATAAATCCTGCAGATATTTACCAAGCACAAAGCTAACCTCAAATACCGCAAACATAGCAAGTAAAAAGATAGGAATACTCCAGAATCTATGCAGGAGAATGGAATCTATCTTAGACGTGCCTTTTGCTATAAAAGGCGGGAGTTTTTGCGCTTTATTTGCGATATTTTTCGCTATGAGTGCCTTGCTTGTTTTAAGTGGAGATTGTGTTATAGAATCCTTACTAGGGCTAGAGAACGTTGGCTTAAATATGACTTTAGAATCATGTTTTTCCTCGCTAGGTTTTTTCTGCATAGCAGAGATGATAGAATCAAGCAAAGATTCAAGATTAATAGCCTTGCTAGATGAGACCGCACACACGGAGCAGCCAAGTGATTCTGATAGAGAGTTGGTATCAATCTTTATGCCATCTTTATCTGCCTCATCTATCATATTTAGTGCTATTAGCATATCTTTTTTTAGCTCTTTTAACTGCAAGGTTAGCATGAGATTACGTTCTAGGTTTGTAGAATCTACTACATTTAATATTAAATCATAGCTTTCTTTCTCCAAAAAATCTTTTGTTACCTTTTCCTCCATTGTATAGCCATTAAGAGAATATGTCCCTGGGAGGTCTATCATGGTTATTTTATGATTCTTATACTCAAAGATTGCCTCGGCTTTCTCGACCGTTACACCGCTAAAATTCCCGACCCTAAGCTTTGCACCACTTATGGCATTGATTAATGAGCTTTTGCCTACATTTGGCTGCCCTGCTAAAACTATTCTGAAATCCATTATTAATCCTATAATGATTTTTGATTTTGATTTTATATTGCGATTGTTAATTATTGGGTTATGTTACCTGCTACAATATCCTTTTTATTTGAGGAATGCTATGAGTAGTTGGGTAGTTATGCTTATGCTTGGTGTGTCATTGATGATAGGTGCCATTGGTTTAGTCGCATTTTTGTGGGGATTAAAGAATGGGCAGTTTGATGACAAGGAGAAGATGATGAGGGGTGTGCTATTTGATGGCGTAGAGGATTTGAATGCAAAAAGGAATCGCGATGAGGTATGATGTGATAATAGCAGGGGCAGGACCTGGTGGTATAGCAAGTGCCATTGAGTGTAAGAAAATGGGGATAGAAAATATTCTATTGTTAGAGAAGACAGATAATATATCCTCCACTATACGCGAGTATTACAAGGCAGGTAAGAGGGTAGATAAGGACTACAAGGGGCAGGTGGTAACGCTAAAGGGGCATATTGATTTTAGAGATGGGAATAGAGAAAGCACGCTAGAGCTATTTGAGAATCTCTTGGCAGAAAATCATGTCGAGCTAAAGCTAAATAGTGAGGTAGATAGCGTTGTATCAGAGAATGGAATCTTTTCTGTGCGATGTAGTAATAATAGCACTTATGAGGCTAAATATGTCATAGTCGCCATAGGCAAGATGGGCAAACCAAACAAGCCTAGCTATCCGCTACCCATGAGCCTTCGAAAGAAGATTAATTTTAATATAAACGACTGCCAGAGTGGCGAAAAGATTCTAGTTGTAGGCGGTGGGAACTCAGCGGTAGAGTATGCCATATCGCTAACTAGTCTTACAGATACTACTCTAAATTATAGAAAGAGTGAGTTTAGTAGAATAAATGATGAGAATGCAAGGGGTCTAAAAAGTAGCTTGGAATCTGGACTAAAGTCTAAATTTGGCATTGACATAGCCTCTGTGGCAGATGTGGATTCTAGGCTGCGTGTAACCTTTAGCGATGAGAGTAGCGAGGATTTTGATAGAATAGTCTATGCCATAGGGGGCGTGGCGCCTGTGGATTTTTTAAAAAAATGCGGTGTTAATGTAGATTCTCATGGCGTGGCACTCTGTGATGATAATAAAGAGAGTAATGTAGAGAATCTCTTTGTGGTAGGAGATATTTTGTTTAAAAATGGTGGCTCTATCGCCATATCTATGAATGATGCACACACGATTGTAAGTGAAATTAAAAAGAGACTGCACTCTTGAGAGTAGCTATCATACGATTATCTGCACTAGGAGATGTGATTATCTCTAGCTCTGTGCTACCTTTTTTGCGTAAATATGCCTCTAGCATAGAGTGGTTTGTAGATGAGAGATTCTGCAAGGTGCTAGAGGATTCCCCATTTATCGATAGACTACATTCCCTACCTTTTAAGAAACTTTTAAAATCCCCTTTTGGAATCTATAAAATTTATAGATATTGCAAGAATCTAGGGTTTTATGACTATGTCATCGACATGCAGGGATTGCTAAAATCTGCAATAGTAGGAAAATGCTTAAATACAAAACATTTCATAGGATACTCTAGCAGGGGAGCACGAGAATCTCTTGCCTCACTATTTTATACGCATAAAGTGGATATTGCTTATGATGAGAATATTTTAGTTAGGAATTATGCACTTTTTGATGATGTCTTTCAGGGATTTTCTTTAAATCTGGATTTAAGCCATGTTGCTAGAAAATCTGAGAATCTAGATTCTGAGATTTTAGATTCTATAAATTCACGCAATTTAGAAAATTCAAGTTATTGCGAAAAAAACTCACTTCATTGCAAACCAAAGACGAAGATTCTAGATTCTTCACCTAGTCTTGCGAATGATGAAAATGCACGTCATGTTGAGCAAAGCGAAACATCTACATGGAATCTAAATCATTCATATTCATTCAGAATGACAGGGAATCTAGATTCTTCACCAAAGGCTAAGAATGACACATGGAATCTAGATTCTACAAATTTTCGTCATTCTGAGACGAAGGTAAAGAATCTAGAATCTAAACCTTCTCTTACCGCTTATAATGACACATTTCCCTCATCACATTGCGAGAGTCTTCCTAACAATATTACCTCCTATCCTTGCGGTAATATTCCCACCACGATTGCCCCCTCACATTCCGAGGGTCTCCATAGCAAGACTCCCACCTCCCATTCCTCCCCTTGCGGGAGAGGGATAGGGGGAGGGGTGTCTGACATAGATTCCCAAAACAATGCAGAATTATTAGAATCTAAAAAAAATGAGAATTTAGAATCAGAAAGCACCGTAATGTTAGGCGAGAGCGAAACATCTTTAAAACAGAATCTAGAATCTAGCCGGAATTTTAGAGCAGATTCCACAAAGACGTCATCGTTAGGATTTAATGCTTCATTAATTCCAGATTCCCTAAAAGAGCTTTTTAGCGATAATATAAATATTCTTTTTATCCTAGAGGCTTCCATTCCCCAAAAGATGTATGGCATAGAGAATTTCTGCAAACTAGCTTCTTTGATACATAATGAGAGGACAAGATTCTATGTAATATGGAATGAGCATGAGGACTTGGCTAACTCTCTAATAGCCATGTTAGAATCTAGGAATCTAGCCTGTCAAAAGTTACCAAAAATGGACTTTAATGAAGTGAAATTCTGCATAAGCAACATGCACTGCGTCATCGGCGGAGACACGGGCATTACGCATCTTGCATGGGCTATGAATATCTTTTGCATTACGCTATATGGCAATCAATCTGGCATTACAAAGAGTAAAAATATGAGGGATACAAGATTAGAGCGAGTGCTGCTTGGCAATGCCTACCTTGCAAGTGCAGAAGGCAAATTTGAGATAGATAGCATAGCACCTGAGGACATAGCGGAGGTATTTTTGAGGGAGTTTTACAAGGGAAAATATTAGTATTTTTGTGTGTAGAAATTAAACAAATGATAAATATTATCTTTAAATAAAGATTTTTCTAGTATTATGTTACTTTATTATACATATTTTAATGAATGATAATTTGTAATGGATTTGTTAATATTTATCCTTTGATAGTCATACCCCATAAGTCCATAAAATAGGCAAAATAAACACATTTAGTATCGATAAATGTATTTTCATGTATAGATTGAAATTCTCTAAAAAATCATCTCTAAATACTGATTAATTGTGAAAAATTTTGCAACTCCGAATCTTGACTGCCGCATAATCCATTTTAGTATGTATAATCTCGTTGTGGTTGGTAGTTTTTAGGTCTGTTTTGGCACAGATTTAAATATGGGCAATGTAAGGATATGTTGATGTTGAATAGAATGTTTTTTGTTAGCGCTGTGCTTGGCACATTGTTTTGCTTTGCTGATACTAGCGAGATACCAGATGAGGTTAGCGTTGATGATATTAGTGTAGAGGTTGGTGAGGCGCCAGCCGAGGTAAATCAAGCTGATGTAAATGGTGAAAGCAAGAGTGATGAGGGCAAAGTCAAGTTTTTTTCACATGATGGCACAGTGGGTAGCTTTAGTAAGGTAGGTTTTAATCGTGCCGCTGTAGATGTGGCAAGTGGTAGATACCCAACAGAGAGTTTCTCTAGTATCTTTGCACAGTTTAATACCTATTACAATCTACTAGCTTTTATACCAACTGATTCTATAAAAAAGCTAGAAATAGGTATTGGTGCATCTGGTGGTGGTCTCTTTATAGATTCTACACTGCGAGATGGTGCGGCGTTTGCAGGTAGTGGTCTAAGCGGTGGTAGCGGTTTGAATGCGAACTACTTTGGTGGATATGGCGGATATTTGTTTGATAATTTCCCTGGTGCATATCCTTATATCCATAATAGAAATATTGTCATTCATAATGCTTATTTGGATTTTAGCACTAAGCATTTTGACTTCAAGGCAGGTAGATATGAATCTCCCTTTGATTATTACTCTGGCTATACGCAAGGATTCCATTTAGACTATCACACAGACATAGGTAGCAAAGCGAATTTAAAAGTATGGTGGTTTAGCTCATGGGGTAGGGCATTTGCGTATTCTCAATGGCTACTTGATTTTTACTCTGTAAAGCAAAGCACACTCAAGGATGGCAGTCAGTTTAACTACGGGAATCATGGCGTTGGCATAGATTTCGGATATGGCATTATTGCAGATTCTGGTGTTTATAAAAAGGGTAGCAATTTTTTTGTTAGACCATTTTTCCATTTCTATCCCGGTATTTTTGAATCACCAGGCTTAAAGATTGCTTATGAGCAGCAGTTTGGCAATGGATATGGCTTTAGTGCTACTATTCAAGGATTCTATCTACATGTAGATAAGGAATTTACAACCATAGGCGGTGGCGGGACAAGAACAAGATATGATAGCTCTGTAGATGAACATTCAGCAAATTTAAATATCATCTTGAAGGCTAATATTCATAGCCATGATTTAATGATTGGATACTATCAGAACTTTGGTAGCGCCAACTCGCATTTTGGCACTTATGGGAATCCTATGGGCATTGACTATTGGACAGGTAGCGTATATGATATAGGTGCTGCTATTAGTGATATTATTAACAGGAATGCGGCAAGTGTGTATGGAGGTTTTGGGGGGAGTTATGGCTCTAAATATGGCACATTTAGTTGGAATGTGCTAGGTAGAATCACAAGGTCTCCTAGAAGCGATGAGAACAGTGTGGCTCTAACGCTAACTCATACATTTAATAATAAAATATCTTTAACACTAAAGGCAGAGTGGCTTAGCGATACTACAAAAGCTGGATATAACCCAGGTGCATCGTTGCCGGGGACTTCTGCATTAAGAGCTAATAGGACAGATGATAGGAGTCATATATTCTTTATCTTTGATAGACCGTTTTAATGTCTAGCTTATTTCTTCATTTCCCTAATTTTTAGGGATTATCCTCGAAAATTTACTTTGTTTTTAATTGTTTATCAAATCATGGTAGATATACCATTATTTGAAGTTGGATTTTTGTATGAAAAAAATGATAAAGAAAAAAATACACCATGGACTTCCTTTATATTACCCATTCAAATTAATGCTAGAGAGGAGGGGCATTGATAGTGCGACTGCGGGGCAGACTTCATGGCTATTTGTGAGCCTTTTGATTTCACTTTTACCCGGTCTTATCCTATCTATTGTTACGATTTTTCTGGATTCATATCATGATTTGCTTAGGCATTATGATGATTTTATTGTTATTAAAACTATCTTTTATGCCTTAGTTTTTCATTTTTTTATCGTTATGTTTAGATTGAAATATTTATTTGTGAATGTCATATTTACAATGATTCTTGCCCTAGGCTATGTGATAATCGATATTTCGAATATTCCGCTATTAGTTTGCATGGGATTAGCTTTTTTTATCATATATATGCTTATTCCTATCTATTCATGGCGTATTAAAATACTAGATACCATTCTTTACTCTCTGTATGCCATCGTTGCTTGGGTGCTAGTCATGAGATAAAGTCCCTATCTCCTCCCCCATTTTTACAACATCGCCATCTTTTATAGTAAAGTTTGCTTTTGCAAGTAGCACTACAGTAGAACCCATCTCAAAGCAGCCTATCTCCTCACCAGCTTTTAGGGAAATAGGATTCTCATAGACTATCGTGCGACTACCTAGCTTTGCATTACTCTGTATGGTAGAATCAAAGCAAAACCGCATCTTCCCCACATTTAACGCCCCGATAGCCACATAGTATGCAATCTGTGAGTTATATTTTAATCTTACCTTTAGCACCACCCGCTCATTGATTTTGTATAATCCGCGATTTTTTAGTAATGATGGCTTATTGACAGGCAGAAGCAATCCAGAAAAATACCTAGCCTCAAGCACCTCTAAATCACATGGAGCATGATAGTGGTGATAGTCCCGCGGCGAAAGATAGAGATTCACAAAGCTATAATCATCAAAATTAGAATCCTCCCCTAGCATTTCCCTCACATTATACTCTCTGCCCTTGATTTGCAAGGCAGTATTATCGCTAACCCTGCCTGTGCTGATGATTAGAGAATCTGTGGGGCTTACTAGGTTAAATTCCTTGCTTTGTATCTTGCGTTTTACTTTTAGCTCTCGTGTAAAAAGGGCATTTAAGCTCTCATAGCTCTGCGGCGCTGCAAAATCACTCATGTCTATGTCAAAGATTCTCACATAGCTATTATTTATAAAACTCTGGATACATCGCGGGAATCTAATCCTAACAATCTTTCCAAATAATCTTGAGAATTTATTACTACAATTCATCGCCTCTCCTCATTTGTAAAATTAGATTCTAATAAAACTTTATTATCATATAAGCAAAATTTGGAGTTTCAAAATAATGCAGAAAGAGAATGTTAAGCATGAGTGCCAATACGAAATGCCTACAAACAGAATCTAAACCATTCATAAAATGGGCTGGTGGAAAAAGGGCTTTGCTAGATTCTATTGTATCCTTTATCCCAAAAGATTTTAAGAATTATTTTGAACCTTTTGTTGGCGGTGGAGCGATATTTTTTGCCTTGCAAAATAGAGGCATTTTAGAATCCAAACAAGTATTTATCAATGATAAAAATACTGAACTTATGAATGCCTATGTAGTGGTGCAGGAAAATCCAAAAGAACTTGTATTAATACTGCAAATCATGCAATCTTTGCATTGTAAAGATTTTTTCTATCTTATGCGAAACCTTGATAGAGAAAGATATTTTAAAGAAAATGTACAATCTTATATTTTTTTAGATTCTACACAGGAATCTATGAATATTTTTGAGGAAATTATAGAATATTTAAAAGCTTATACCTCATATTTTAAAGATTGCTTTACACAGTTGCAATCCTTAAATTCTAATAAAGCCTTTGGTGTTTTCAAAGCCGCAAGATTTTTGTATCTTAATAAAACCTGCTTCAATGGGCTTTGTCGATACAATGCTAAAGGAGAGTTTAATACCCCAATGGGAAGCTATAAGAATCCTAAGATTTGTGATAGTGAGTTGCTGCTTAAAGCCTCAAAAAGCTTACAAAATATAGAACTTTTTTGTGGGGATTTTACAGAAATAACACAAAAGGCACAGAGGGGGGATTTTGTC
This sequence comes from uncultured Helicobacter sp., assembly GCA_949287835.1. GTDB lineage: Bacteria > Campylobacterota > Campylobacteria > Campylobacterales > Helicobacteraceae > Helicobacter_A. Next base: position 538 of record CASEHV010000001.1, on the reverse strand, counting down.
TATTTTGACCCACCATATTTTCCGCTTAATAAAACCTCAAGCTTTGTAAGCTACACCGATGTCTTTTTGCAAAAAGAGCAAGAGCGATTGTGCGAAGTCTTTAAAAGTTTAGATTCTAAGGGTGTGAAAGTTTTGCAGAGCAATTCCAATACTTCTTTTATAAAAGAGTTATATAAGGATTTTGAAATAATAGAGCTAAAAGCAAGACGGGCTATAAATTGCAAAGGTGATAAAAGAGGTAAAATAATAGAACTTTTGATAAGGGGAAATTATGAGTAAAATAATAACAAAAACCAGTAAAAAATCCCTTGTGCTAGAGGAAATTTATAGAATCTGCAAGGCAAAAAATGGCACACAGAAAGATTTTAATATTTATCAAATTTATCACCCATTTTTGTATTATCATAATTCTAATTTGCCGTTTAAAAAGATCGTTTGTGTATATTTAGTGCGAGAAAAAAGCAAGCTTCAAGACAAAAATAATGGTGATATTTTAAAGCTTTGGGCTTACACTTTTAGCAATCCTAAGCGATTAGAT